>NZ_CP014337.1:633360-1266720 GCF_002024805.1 Elizabethkingia bruuniana | reverse complement strand
ACTTTTGAGATCTATAAGGTTGGTGGTTAGCTTTATATATTCTAAAACACCAAAATTTACAGATAATGAAGAATCTGTTCCCATTCCGGAAGTTTCTTTTCGAATCCGACAGTATGAAGCGGACTTGTGCTGGGTAATCCATAAAAATTAATCCCCACTTCTTTATTTTTTAGCTGTTTACTAAGATTTTTGAATGCTTTCTGTCCGTTGCAGAAAACAACCTTTATATTTGGAAACTCTTTTAAAAGTTTTGCAATGTCATTTGCTTCTTCATTTTTTATATCGGTATCTTTACTTCCTTTTCGTTCACAGCTTTCTATCGTATCCCATACTGCAATTCCATTTCGCTGAAGCATCACTACCTTTTCTTCATAATCCGAAGTTACGGGTTCAGCCAGCAGATGAAACATAATCTTCCAGAAATGATTTTGCGGATGTGCATAATATTGCTGCATCTCCAGAGATTTTACTCCGGGTACGGATCCCAAGATCAGAATTTTTGAGTCTTTATCTATAAAAGGTGGAAATGAATTAATTCGATCCTCCATTCAATGCTTTATTTATCTTTTTCATGTTGTCCTGCAGTTCTTTGTTCCCTGCCTGATCAACTTCCTTCGTTGTTTCTTTGGCAGCCTGACTAAAGTCAATTTCTTTAGCTAATTTACCATTTTCATCATAATATTTCCATACCCCATATTTATACCAATTCCGGTATTGATCAGTAATATTAGTCCTGGACATTCCTATAGCAGATAATCTACCATTTGAATGATAGGATTTGGTTACTGATGTTTCTTTTTTAAATTTCTCCGTTTCATATAATCTATCACCATATTTATAAGTCCATTTTCCAATTTTTTCTCCGTTTCTATATTTACCTGTCGCCAGCATATCTCCATCACCTGTATGCAATGTTTCTTTCCACTTTCCATGTCGTTGGTGTCTGGCATCATATTGATTGTATTTGGTAGAACAACTTACCACAGTTAAAACAGTCAATAATAGTAGAGCTTTAATATTCATATTAATAAATTTAGTGTCCGTAAAATTTCTTCACATCGTATTTCATTATACCTCCTTCCTGGTACTGGTATAAATGGCCTTCTTTGTAATATTTAATCCAAAGTAGATTGCCTTTTGAATCATATTCATGCCATGGTCCAAATTTATACCAATGCCTTTTCCCATCTTTTGTTATATCCAGTCTGGACTGCCCTTTAGCCATCAGTAATTTATCCGGATAGTAATAAGTTGTGGTAATAATATTCTTCCTGATCTTGTCCTTTTGATATAAAGTATCTCCAAAGGAATAAAGCCACTTCCCTTTTTGTTCACCATGCCGGTATCGTCCTTTACTCGTTAACATTCCGCCGGCCACAGGTTTTGTTTCATTCCAATACCCATGCCTTTGCTTTGCACGATCTCTTTTGTTGATCCCACAGGAGAACAATAAAGTTAACACAATCAATGAAGAAAAAAGCTTATTCATATTCTACTTGAATAGAATAAAAATAGTAAAATAATTTTATTCTACAACAATAGAATAAAAAAAATCCCCAACATTTCTGCGGAGATTAATATATTTAAAAACTAAGGGAGATTAAATAACTCTTAATTCTTTACCAATTTTAGTGAATGCAGCAATTGCTTTATCCAAATGTTCTGGTGTATGTGCAGCAGATAATTGTACTCTGATTCTAGCTTTGCCTTTTGGTACTACCGGATAGAAGAAACCAATTACATAAATACCTTCATCCAATAATTTATCAGCCATTTGCTGAGAAAGCTTAGCATCGTACAACATAACCGGAACAATAGCAGCATCTCCTTCAGGAATATCGAAACCAGCTTCCTGCATTTTAGTACGGAAATACTGTGCATTTTCCATTACTCTGTCTCTTCTGGAAGTATCATCAGAAATTAATTCCAATACCTTAGTTGCAGCTCCTACGATACCAGGCGCTAATGAGTTAGAGAATAAATATGGTCTTGAACGCTGACGCAGCATATCGATAACTTCTTTTTTACCGGATGTGAAACCTCCAAGAGCACCACCTAAAGCTTTACCTAATGTAGATGTAATAATGTCTACTCTTCCGATTACATCATTAGCTTCATGAGTTCCACGGCCTGTTTTGCCAATGAAACCTGTTGCGTGAGAATCATCCACCATTACCAATGCATCATACTTGTCAGCAAGATCACAAACCCCTTTCAGGTCAGCAACAATACCATCCATAGAGAAAACACCGTCAGTTACAATAATTTTGAATCTGTGATTTTTTTCAGAAGCAGCTATTAATTGTGCTTCCAGATCTTCCATGTTATTGTTTTTATATCTGTAACGGGCAGCTTTACATAATCTAACCCCGTCAATAATTGAAGCATGGTTTAATTCATCCGAAATAATCGCATCCTGTTCCGTAAACAAAGGTTCGAAAACCCCTCCGTTAGCATCAAAACATGCTGCATAAAGTATTGTATCTTCTGTTCCTAAAAATTCAGAAATCTTCTTTTCCAGATTCTTATGAATATCCTGTGTACCGCAAATAAATCTTACTGAAGCCATTCCGTATCCATGAGTATCCATTGCAGCCTGAGAAGCCTTTACAACTTCCGGATTATTCGCTAATCCTAAATAGTTGTTTGCGCAGAAATTTAATAAGGTCTTATTATTTACTACTATTTCCGCATCCTGCGAAGAGGTAATAATTCTTTCTCTTTTGTATAGTCCGTCAGCATCAATCTGTGCCAATTCGTTTTGAAGATTCTCTAAAAATTTTGGGCTAATCATATTATTAAATTTGAGACGCTAATTTATAAAAAAAGCCTCCAGTAAAGAAGGCTTTCGTATGTATTTAAGAAAATTTTATAATTGTAATGTCGGTTCCAGCAATTGTTCCATTTTTCGTTTTACCTGATCGACTGAACCACTATAATTATTAATGAGTAATGAGAATGTAAGTGTCTTCCCTGTTCTCGTTTTAATATAGCCTGCAAGTGTTTTCACTCTGTTCAGCGTTCCCGTTTTGGCGAAAATTTGTCCATTCGCTTCATTATACAAGAACATTTTTTTCAGTGTTCCTGAATTTCCGGCAATTGGCAATGAATCAAAATAAGTTTTGAAATATGGTTGTTTCATTAGCTGTGCCAGGAATTTCACATGTGCCAAAGGGGTTACAGTATTACTTTTAGAAAGGCCACTTCCATCTGCATAATTCAGTCCTGCAAAGTCAAAACCTACAGCTCCCAAATGACTTACAACAGCGCTTTTGCCAGACTCCAGCGAAAGATCTCCATTGGTATAAAATCCGGAAATACGCATCAATGCTTCTGCATATCTGTTATTACTGTTCTGGTTGGTAAAGTATATTATATCTTCCAGTGTTGGAGATTTTTGTTCTGCCAAAAAAACTCTTTCTTCAGGGTTAGTATCTACAGTACGTGTAGTTACTGCACCCGTTACAGGCGTTCCGCTTTTTATTAAAGAAGATTTCAGATTATTAGCCAGATAAGCCGGAGCATCCGGTAATTTCCCTTGTAAATATGTATTTCCTTCAAACTTATCTGCATAAACCAGCTGCTTACTATATGGTGAAATATAGAAGTAGCTTTTCTCTCCGGATGATGGTCTTTTGGCTTTAACCACCATTTTTTCGTTCTGAGGATTTATGTTCTGGGTATTCCCTACAGGCAAATAATAGTTATTGTGTTCTAACCATACGATATTAGGAGGAAGAATTGTTTCGGATGTTTTAAAAATCCCAGATTCTATTACAATTCCACCATTAATTCTTTTGATTCCTGCCCTGTTTAAAGCATCTTTAAAATTAGCAATAATTGTCCAGTAAGAGTCTGCTCCAGCCTGATTGGTTCCAAGGCTGGGGTCTCCACTACCAATAATATACAGGTTTCCATTCAAAGCTCCTTCCGGGGTTATTTCTCCGGAATATTCCAACTGAGTTACCCACTGGAATTTTTTTCCAAAAAGAGAATATGCTGTATCGGTTGTCAACAGTTTCGTTGTGGAAGCTGGCACCAATGGTACATTCTCGTTGTAGCAGGTAATCATTTTATTCGTTTGCGGATCATAAACCGCGAAGCCCCATGTTGCATAACGCAGAACGGGATCACTCTGAACTCTGTTCAATTCAGTGTCTAACTGAATTTTAGGGCTCAACAGGGATTTCTCAGCCGTCATTTCTTTTCCCACAAGCTGCTGCTCCGCATATACCTGCGGATAATATGTTTGTACAGATGGTTGAGCAGAGGTTTGTGCTAAAAGAAATGAAGTGAAGAGGATTAGGTTCCCCGAGATAAGTTTCTCTAGATTCATTTATTAAATATTTATAAAAACATGTAAAATGCTGAATATTTAAAAAATATAAATATTCCACATCTTATAACGAAATAAAAATACTAATTATTATGCCTAATCAATGAGTGAGCTGTACTAAAGCTTCATAACTTTTGTTAAAAAAAGTTAAAAATCGACATAGAGATTCAATTTTACACTTTTGTAACCCGAAATTTCATTGAATTCATCTATTGAAGTAGAGACAAATTGTTTGAACAGATTGTATTTTTTTCCTTTAGGAAGTTTTAGTAAAATCTGATACTGGTATAAATTATTAATCCTGAAAATCTGTGATTTTTCAGGTCCCAGTATGCATTCTTCCGGCAAATACTTTCTTAGGACAGAGCCCAGAAACTGGGATGCTCTTTCTACTTTATCTTCCCGGCGGTGCTTTAATTCTATGAAAATTAATTTCACAAAAGGCGGATATAAGAATCTGTTTCTTTCCTGAATAAAGTATTCGTATATGTGATCCGGATCCTTTGACAATTTCTCAAAAATGGTCTGATAAGGATTATAAGTCTGAAGCAGCATTCTTCCGTGTTGCGAAGTTCTTCCGGCGCGTCCGGCCATCTGAGTGAATAGCTGATAAGCTCTTTCTTCTGCCCGGAAGTCCTGAATATGCAGCATTGCATCAGATTTCGGAACCACAACAAGATCTACATGATCAAAATCCAGTCCTTTAGAAATCATCTGGGTACCAATAATAATATCCAGTTCCTGATTTTCTACTCTTTCAAAGAACTTTTCGTAGGCAAATTTAGTCCGCATAGCATCCAGATCCATTCGACCAACTTCTGCTTCAGGAAATAGACGCTGAACTTCTTCTTCCAATTGCTGGATTCCCAAACCTTTTGTTGTAAGATTTTCGGAATGACAAGACGGACATTGCTTAGGCACTGCCGATCTCTGACCACAATAATGACACTTCAGTTCGTTAGATACTTTATGATAAGTCATCACAACATCGCAATTACTACAATATTGTGTATAACCACAACTTTCACATTCTATCACATTGGCATATCCACGGCGATTGTGAAGGATGATAACCTGCTTCTTCTGCTCCAATTGCTCCCTGATCTCCATAATCATTTGGATTGTAAAGCTGCCATTAGTAGTTTTCAGATTCTGAGCTTCTTTAAAGTCAATCAGGTTTATCTTAGGAACTTTGCTTTCGCCAAAACGTTCATCTAATTTCACCAATCCAATTTTATTGGTTAAGGCCGAATAATAAGATTCGACAGAAGGTGTTGCACTGCCCAGCAGAACTTTTGCTTCGTAAAACTTTCCTAAAACAATTGCCGCATCTTTTGCATTAAAAAAAGGCTGAACAGTTGTTGTTTTATATTGGGAATCGTGTTCTTCATCTACAATTACCATCCCAAGATTCTGAAATGGTAAAAAGAGTGCATTCCGAGTTCCCAGAACAATTTTCAACTGGTTATTTTTTACTTTTCTCCAAATTTCAACCTTTTCAAAGTCGGTTAATTTGGAATGATAAAAACCGAGTAATTGTCCGTATTTTTTCTCTAATCTTTGGGTGATCTGCTTGGTCAATGCGACTTCCGGGAAAAGCATTAATACATTCTTTCCGGAAGCTACTGTTTCTTCTATTTTGGAAATATACAGGTGGGTTTTACCAGATCCCGTAACACCATGTAGCAATACAACATCTTTCTCTTCATACTGCTTTACAATTTCCCACAAAGCTTTTTGCTGAAGATCTGTAAGCTGTTCTATTTGCTCCAAATCCCCGTCATACGAGTCTATACGATCTTTTTGCAAATAAAACTCTTCCACATAACCTTTATCAACAAGTGCTTTTAGCTGCTGGCTGCTGAAAAATTTATCTTCAAAGAGTTCTGATTTTTTTACAAACGGATTTTCGGAGGTTGCTTTATCCAGAATGGCCAGAAAAAGATCTTTTTGTTTAGGCGCTTTATTCAGTATCGAAAGGATTTCGTGAAGCGCTACACTTTCCAGCAACCCTTCTTTCAATCTGATATATGAAACCTCTTTAGCTTTATACTTTTCGCTAATTTTCTCATCAATAACAATCAGACGCTCGTCGATCAGACTGTTAAGCGTCTTCATAACCTCTTTTCTGGGAATAAATGCTTCAAGTTCCTGGAGATTAATCACGGATTTTACCTCCAATGCCTGCATCAGATGTATCTCGTGAACATCCAGTACTTCATAGTCAACTTCTACATCCGGATTCCTCTTTACATAAGTTTCGCTTTCCAGTTTTAAAGAAGAAGGAAATGCAAAACGGTATACTTCACCTACATTACACAAATAGTAATCCGAAACCCATTGCCAGAATTTCAGTTGCTCCTCCGGCAGGATAGCTTCATTATCCAAAGCGGAAATAATTTCTTTTGGTAAAAATGCTTCCGGTTCTCTGTCATGAATTTCAGCAACAATCCCCGTATAAAGTTTTTTTCCGCCAAAAGGAACTACAACACGCATTCCGATCGCCAGTTTACCATATAAAAAAATAGGAACTTTATAGGTATAAGTTCCTTTAATATTTAATGGCAAAATGAGCTGAGCAAACATCATTTTTATCTAAAATATAAAAAATCTGAGAGTGAGTATTTCTTCTATAGTTCTATAGCAGGAAATTTTCTCAATCTCAGATTTTAAGATTATTTATTTTTTCTTTCTTCTTTCTATTTCTTTCTGAATCAAAGAAAGTTCTCTTCCTGTCTGTCCTGCCACAGAAGTATTTTCCTGCGCACGACGTGTTAAATATGGCACTACGTCTTTCACCGGACCATAAGGTAAATATTTAGCTACATTATAGTGTAAGCTGGAAAGGTAGAACGTAATATTATCAGACATTCCGTATAACTGACCGAAATATACATGAGATGAATCGTTTGACAATCCTGCAGCTTTCATCTTATCCATTATCAGCTCGGTACTTTTCTCGTTATGAGTCCCGAAGAATGCTGAAACAATATCCTGATGCCCCATAATAAAATCGATACCTGCATTATAGTTATCGTCTGTAGCTTGCTTAGTAGGCTGTATTGGTGAAGGATAGCCCATTCTTATAGCTCTGTCGCGCTCTTTTTCCATATAGGCACCACGTACAATTTTATAACCAATGAAATAACCTTTTTCACGAGCTCTTTGCAAGTGTCCTTCCATATATTCCAGTCTGAAAGTTCTGTACATCTGGATGGTATTCCATACAATTGGAGTTTCCTTATTGTATTTTTCCATCATTTCTTCAGTAAGGTGATCTGCTGCATCCTGCATCCAGGATTCTTCAGCATCTACCATTACTTTAATATTGTTTTCATGGCACAACTTACAAACTTCATCAAAACGGGTTCTTACACGCTCCCATTCTTCCTTTTCACTTGTTGTAAGTTCTCTTCCCTTACCTACTTCTTCATAAAGATCTATTCTTCCGAAAGCCGTTGGCTTGAATACCACAAACGGTATCGCCGGATTACCTTTAGAGAATTTGATAATATCTTTAATCTCATTGCAGATTTTGTCAAAGCTTTCTTCATCTTCTTTACCCTCTACAGAGTAATCGAAGATACTTCCTACCCCTCTTTTCCATAGCTTGTTTACCGCCTGTATACTTTCTTCACGGGTTTCACCACCACAGAATTGTTCGAATAAAGTTTTCTTTACAATTCCGTCTACAAAAGGAAAGTTGTTCTTTACGGTAAAGTTAAGCATAGAAACACCCATATTCGTTAGTGTAGGGTTTTCAATACCTTTGAACATCCAGTATGCTTTTCTCAACTGGTCTGTTGTTTTATCTGCAAATGCAATCTGTGTATTATCAAAAATACTCATCTCTGTTTCTATTAAATTTATGATTCGCAAATTTAGTAAAAGTATGCTGGACAATACACTATCTTTTAAGTACTTTTTTCAATTCAAAAACGGTATTTTTGCATGATATAAAAATTAGTAATCAGAATGATCAGCTTTTTAGACGACAACTTCAGCCAGCTTAACGAATATATTAGTAAAATCAAACCAAGCCTGCTTCTATTATTGGTAGATGAAAATACTCATGAATATTGCCTTCCTGCTGTATTGGCAAACTTGGAAACTACTATTCCGTTCGAAATCATTGAGATTGAGGCCGGAGAAGAAGGAAAAAATATCGGGACCGCTGCTCAGCTATGGGAGATTCTTTCGGAATTCGGTACTGACAGAAATGCTTTGATGATTAATATTGGAGGTGGTGTTATTACTGATATGGGTGGTTTTGTTGCTTCTACATATAAAAGAGGTATTAAATTCATTAATATACCTACAACTTTATTGTCTATGGTAGATGCTTCTATAGGGGGAAAAACAGGAATAGACCATCAGTTTTACAAAAACATTATCGGCACATTCGCCTTACCTGAAAAAATATTTGCTTACCCAAAATTTTTACAGACATTACCATTTACTGAGCTAAGAAGTGGTTTTGCCGAGATGCTGAAACATGGACTTATCGCTTCTGACCAACACTGGAACAATCTAAAGCAACTGGAATTAACACCAGAAAACATAGAGCCATTTGTAGTGGACTCTATGAACATTAAGCAATATGTAGTAGAGCAAGACTTCAAAGAACAGAATGTCCGTAAAACGCTTAACTTTGGCCATACAATAGGGCATGCTATAGAAAGTCTTTTCCTTCAGCAGGAAACTCCTGTTCCACATGGTGAAGCTGTAGCCGCAGGAATGATTATGGAGGCTCACCTTTCCTACTCTAACCAATTGATAGATGAATCTACTCTAGCAGAAATCACCAATGCTATTACGGCAATATACCCATACCTTTCTATTGATAGTTTCAGCCATGAAGATATTTACAATCTGATGCTGAATGACAAGAAGAATAGTAATGGTATTATAAAATTCTCAATTATAGATAAAATAGGTCATTGCCTGTATGATTATGAGGTAACAAAAAGTCAGACAGAAACTGCTATTCAATACTACAAAGAAGCCTATAAGGCATAATTTAAGCTTTATATAATTATTTAAACTTATTCCAAATTAAAACATAAACATTGTAATTACCAATGTTTTAAATGTTAACTATAAAAGTAATTTGACATTTTTGTCAAAATAAATAAAGTTTGGCATTCCATTTGAAATAATGCTAGCATCAAAAAAGAGATTAAGTTTAAAATTATTAAAAAAAGTAAAATTTAAAATTATGAAAAAGGTATTTTTAGGATTAGGTATTGTATTAGGTACAATGGCATTCGCTCAATCTACAGCTGGTCCAAGATTCGGTATTAAAGCTGGTGGTAACCTTTCAGACTTAACTAACTTGAATTCAATAGGTGAAAAATCTAAAATTGGATTCTACGCAGGTGTATTTATGAATGCTCCTATTTCATCTGAATTCAGCATTCAACCAGAGGTTGTATACAGCCAACAAGGTGCTAAATTCAAAGATATGGGCAATGTAACGGACAGAAAATTAAATCTAGGATATATTAATGTACCAGTAATGGTTCAGTATAATGCAACTCCGGATTTCTATCTTGAAGCTGGTCCTGAATTTGGGTTCTTAGTGGATGCACAAAATAAAAGAACAGTGAGCGGAGTAAGTATGAACACTAGTGGTACTGATGGATTTAATACTTTCAACTTCGGTGTAGGACTTGGAGCTGGTTACAGATTTACACCAAACATTAGCATCAATGCTCGTTACACAGCAGGATTCACTAATACAATCAAAAATAATGACGGAGATTCTGTTAAGAACAATAACTTCCAATTAGGATTAGGTTATACTTTCTAAGAAAAACAACATCAATTATTATAAGAGGACTGTCAGTTGACAGTCCTTTTTTTATTTTCTCACTTCCCTGTTTTTAATTCTTGTTTTCAAAAATAGACCTCAATTTTAGAATAAAATACAGCGACATGGTATATAGAATTACATACGAAACCTTACGAATTATTTATTTTAACTAAGTTTTCGCATGCTTTCTTCGGCTCTTCTTCGAGGACTCTTCGGGAATCCTTCGGAAAAAGTGCAGTTTTCCGAAGGATTCCCGAACAATAGTCGAACGAACCTCGAACAAACTATTAAGAATCCTCGTCGTACAGCTTGTTACAATACAATATAAAAGGCACATTGTAGTCAACTAATATGTAAGCTCTCCAAACCTTCGCAAAAAAGATTTCTGAGGAGCCTTGTCTATACCAAGTCTAATTTTACAAGCTCCAGCCTCTTATTCTTTACTCCTTCTAAAAAGAGGTTTCTTTTCCTTTACTTTATTAAGATTTTTGTCTCCTCAACTGATTTTTATACCTCTGAATCAATTTGCTAAGGCTATTTATCATAATATTATAATTTCTCTTAAAAAGATATTGAATCTATAATTTAAAATACGTAAAAACATGACTTTCGTCATGTTTAGCGTCTTTTATATACCAGAAAAACCCTCTTTGGCACTTTGTTTGTAATTGTTATGACCTCAAAGTAAAGTAAAATTTAAAATTATGAAAAAGGTATTTTTAGGCCTAGGGATTGTTCTAGGTACAATGGCTTTTGCCCAAACTACGAATAATAGTGGAATCAGATTTGGTATCAAAGGTGGTGGTAACCTTTCTAGAATTACAGAAGGGAACTTCAGCGATACTCAACACAAATTTGGTTTTAACGGAGGTGTATTCATGAACATGCCAATCTCTGACAAGTTCAACTTCCAACCAGAAGTTATTTACAACTACATGGGTTCAAAATCTACTGCTGATGTAAATGGTGAAAAAATAAAAAACGAAACTAACTTAGGGTATATCTCTGTTCCATTAATGGTACAGTTCAATGTAACTCCTAAATTCTATGTTGAAGCTGGTCCTGAATTCAGTTACTTAGTAAACGCTAACAACAAATTAAAAGAAGGCAGTCAAACCGTAACTAATAGCTGGGATAGCAAAGCTCTGGATGATCTTAAGAGATTCAATGCTGCAGGTGCTATCGGTTTAGGTTACAGAATTACTGACAACTGGGGTATTAATGCTAGATACATAACAGGATTCACTAAAATCGGTAAGAATGATACTCCTAGAGGTCAATACTTCAACGATTCTAGAAATGAAAACATCCAGTTAGGATTAAGCTACACTTTCTAATCAGAAAAGAAAAAACATCAATTATTGATTTCAATAAAGAAGCCCGATTAAATCGGGCTTTCTTTATTTCCTGAAACCTGGACTTATTTTTTGGCATTTGGTTTGTAGGTTTTTGGGAAGTAAAATTTGATTTATGAAAAAACTATTTTTAGGACTGGGATTACTGGCAGGAACTTTTGCCTTTTCACAAGTAGGTCCGAAATTCGGTATTAAAGCGGGTATGAACGTTTCTTCAATTTCTGAAAACGGAGGTCTTAGCGACACAAAGTCTAAGATAGGCTTCAACGCTGGTGTTTTCTTGAACGCACCCCTTTCTTCCAATTTCAGTATTCAGCCAGAGGTTATTTACAACGATTTAGGCTCTAAAGTAACTTTCGGAAGAGACAATCAGAATTCTTACAGCACCAACTTAGGTTACATCTCTGTACCGGTAATGTTTCAGTTCAACGCCACTCAACAGTTTTATTTAGAAGCAGGTCCGGAATTCAGTTTTCTGATAAGCGCTAAAAACAAATTAAAAGATGGTAATGGTAATGTTTCTGTAGATGACTGGACAAAAACAGCTACAGATAATTTGAATACATTCAACTTTGGTTTAGGAGTAGGTCTTGGTTTCAATATTACACCAAATCTAGGGATAAATGCCCGTTATGTAGCAGGTTTAACGAATATCGGTAAAACAGACAATCCTATCGGATATAGCTATAGCAAATCGAAGAATAATGTATTCCAGGTAGGCTTAGGTTTAGCATTCTAATCACTTATTATTTAAATACAGTAAAGGTCAGACATGATGCTTGGCCTTTTTCTTTAGCATTATCCGTATATTTGCAAAAAACTAGAAAATAATGTCTACAAGAAAGATGATTACGGCAGCTTTGCCTTATGCAAACGGACCGGTTCATATTGGGCATTTAGCAGGTGTTTATATTCCTGCAGATGTCTATGCGAGATTTCAGAGAAGATTAGGAAAAGATGTTGCTTTTATCTGTGGTTCCGACGAACACGGAATCCCAATTACTATACGTGCTAAAAAAGAAGGTGTTACACCTCAGGATATAGTAGACAAATATCACGAGATTATTAAGAAGTCTTTTGCAGACCTCGGAATTTCATTTGACGAGTATTCCAGAACGACTTCTAAAAAACATTATGAAACTTCACAAGACTTCTTTAAAACGCTTTACGATAAAGAAAAGTTTACTGAAGAGGTTTCTGAACAATACTTTGACGAGCAGGCAGGAGAATTTCTTGCTGACCGTTATATCGTTGGAACATGCCCTAACTGTGGCAACGAAAATGCTTACGGTGATCAGTGTGAGAAATGTGGTTCTACCCTTTCTCCGTCTGAGCTGATCAATCCTAAATCGATGTTAAGCGGAAATGTTCCGGTTCTGAAAGAAACAAAGAACTGGTATCTTCCATTAAACGATTATGAAAACTTCCTGAATGAATGGATTATTGAAGGTCATAAGGATGACTGGAAGCCTAATGTATACGGACAAGTAAAATCTTGGTTAAATGACGGGTTGAAGCCTCGTGCTATGACGAGAGACCTTAACTGGGGAGTTCCGGTTCCGTTACCAAATGCTGAAGGAAAAGTATTATATGTATGGTTCGACGCTCCTATCGGTTATATTTCTTTTACCAAAGAATGGGCTGAGAAAAATGGTAAGGACTGGAAAGATTACTGGCAAAATGAAGACAGCGACCTGATCCATTTCATCGGAAAAGATAATATTGTATTCCACTGTATTATTTTCCCAGCTATGATGAAGGCTCACGGTGATTATATTATGCCTAAAAATGTACCTGCATTTGAATTCCTGAATCTGGAAAATGATAAAATTTCTACTTCCAGAAACTGGGCAGTATGGGCACATGAATATGTAGAAGAATTCCCGGGACAACAAGATGTATTGCGTTATGCTCTGCTATCTTCTGCACCTGAAACCAAGGATAATAACTTTACATGGAAGGATTTCCAAACCAAGAACAATTCAGAACTTGTAGGTATTTTTGGTAACTTCATCAACAGAGTTGCGGTATTAATTCATAAATATTATGATGGTGTTGTTCCTCAGGGAGATGTTAATACACCAGAATTAGCTGAAATAAACAAGGCTGCAAAAGAGATTGCTGAATTCTTAGACAAGTTTGAGTTCAGAAATGCTTTATCTGCATTGATGAATCTTGCACGTTTTGGTAACCAATACCTGCAAACAGAAGAGCCTTGGAAGACCATTAAAGATAATCCTGAAAAAGCAGCACATTCTCTTTTCGTAGGTGCTCAATTAGCCGTTGCTTTAGCTCAGCTATCTGAACCATTTATGCCATTTAGCTCTGAGAAGTTGTTGAATATGTTCAACGCTACTAAAACAGACTGGACAAATTTAGAAAACAATAAAGTTCTTGTTCCTAGCGGGCATCAGATCAATGAAGCATTTCTTCTTTTCTCAAAAATTGAAGATGATGTAATTGAAGCACAAATCCAAAAGCTGGAACAGACAAAACAAGATAATAAAAAGACCAACCCTAACGCTAATCCTATGAAAGAAGAAATCACTTTTGATGACTTTGGAAAAATCGATTTAAGAACAGCAACTATCCTTGAAGCTGAGAAAGTAGAAAAAGCAGATAAGCTTTTAAAATTCAAAGTAGATACAGGTGTAGACATCAGAACTGTAGTTTCGGGTGTAGCTGAAAGCTTCAATCCTGAAGAATTAATTGGTAAGCAGGTTATGATTCTTTTGAATCTTGCTCCAAGAAAAATCCGTGGAATTGAGTCTCAGGGAATGTTCCTTCTGACCACTAAACCAGACGGAAAATTGTCTTTCGTAACTCCGGATGAAACAGTAGAAAACGGAATTGAGATTAAATAATTTCTGATTACAATTATATAAATGGGCACCAGGTGCCCATTTTTTATGAGCATTATGGTAAAGAAAAGTACTTTAGAAAAACTTTCAGATACTGACCTGAAAAAATATATATCATCAGAAAGCCGCTTCACTCCGGAGGCTGTACAAATGGCTTTTGAAATTCTGAACGAAAGAGGGCATCAATTTTCAGATCAGGAAAGTGCTTTGATTCAAAAAATGATTCAGGACAAAAAAGAAGCTGAAATAGCTGAAGCTACTGAAGAAAATGAAATTTGGGAAGACCATATCACAGATGATCCCAATGCTATTAAACTTTATTCGCTAGGTTCTATTGTTGTATTAAGTACATTATTCGGAACCATACCCGGAGCTATATTATTAGCTTTAAATTTTATTAAGGTAAAGAAATATACTTCGGTAATCTTTGTTCTGTTATTTGGGTTTATCTATCCCTTTGTTCAATATTATTTACTGGATGCAATTTCAACACTTAATGATAATAAGACGCATTCACGCTATAGTCCTGAAACATTTTCCATTATAACAGGAAGCTTAATTCTATATGCAACTTCTGTGTTAGTAATGCCTAAAAAACTTCCTTACAGAGCCGAATCATTGCTATTACCAGTCATATTAGCTTGTATAATGGCATTTCTAATCTATATCAATCCACAGAACTTATTTTCGCATTATTTATTAAACAAAATAATGGCATTTTAAACAATATTACCACATAATTCAGAGCCTGTCTAAATTTCAATTCAAAAAATATTAGACTTCGACAAGCTCAGTCTGCCACCTCTAAGAGTAATATATTTCGAACGAGCAATGTCACTTTGAGTAAAGTTTGTAGTGAGCCTGACGAACTATCGAAGAGTATTAACTATAATATTTAAACAACTCTTATAATGTTAATCTCGCCAGGAAAGAATCTTCATCCTGCAGTACTTTTTCGATAGAAAAACCATTGTGTTCCGCTGCATTTTTCAGAGTATTGAAATCCAGATACAGCCAGGTAATAGGCTCTTCGGATTCCCCTTTATAATGAACGGTATAACCTAGTTCGCCATAATAACCACCTGCCGGAATATAAACACCGCCGTCTTCATCTCTATCGAACATATACAAAATGTCTGTACTGTCAATTAAGACCTGTCCACCACCATTAAGCAAAGTTCTCAGCTTTTGGAGATATACATCAATCTTTGCCAGACTTTCAAAAATTCCGGTACCATTCATCAGCAATAAGATGGTATCAAATTTTTCATCCGAGAAGTCCAGAACAGATTTGCATACAGCCTTGCTAATACCTCTTTCTTTGCAAACCTCAACAGATTTTGGGGAAATATCCAGTGCTGTTACATTCATTCTCCTTTCGTCCTGAAGATATAAACTATGTGAACCTGCTCCAGCTCCTACATCCAGTATTTTTCCTGTTGTCAGTTCAAGAGCCGCTTGCTCCAAATCATTCATTTCATCAAAATCACGAAACAAATAAGCAACCGGTAAGTCATCTAATTCCGAAATAGAAGTTTCTGTCTGCAAATCTTCAGGATTCTGATTATGAAAATAATCCCAGATTGCCTTTCCCATCAAATCTTTCATGCTTTTAAGCTAATATCAGTTCAGACTTCAAAACTACAAAAAAAGAATCCCCGCAGCAATGAAGCATTGGGGATTCGCATGAAAAACAAGGAATTTTTTCCTAAAATGCAGACCCTGCTGCATCTTTTATACCTTCAGCACTTCTTTCCAGAATAAGCTGCTCTCTTCTTCTTCGTTGTGCTATGAGCCCTCTTCCTTTAATCAGACGTACATAGCGGTTGTATGAAGTAAATCTTTCTTTACCAAAACCATGTTGCAACACATAGATCATAATTCCTATTCCAGCGATAATAATATATCCGAAAAGCTTTTTATTAGCGGCTAAAATAGCATTGATCTGAAACACTTTTAGGTTTTGTATGGCTGCAGGCTGGCTCAGATTAATACCATCCAGATATACTGCCATATCTCCAAGACTTGTTACCTGAAAATCGTACTGGAACCAATAAAACAAAGCACTAAAAACGGCTACTGCAATAAAAGACCGCCATACAAGTGCCAATCCGATAGCTGCCATCATATCATTAATATCCAGCTTATCCATCATGTAAAACCAGACCGTAATATACAGACTGCACATACCATAGCCTTTTAAGATCATTGGCAGGTACCATCTTTCAAAGTTCATCTCCGGAACCATTGAAAAATACATGATAATACAATAAGCTATTAATGCTGCAAAGCCTGATAATACAAAGAATTTAATATTTATGTTTTGTTTGAACCACATCATGCCCATAACGCCTGAAGCTACCATTCCCGGAATCATCCACAGATTCAGTTCTGCATTGGTTACAAGATCATATCCCAGTATACTTACAGCAAATATATTCTGTACTGTTCCTGTGGCCAGAAACATACCGAGCATTAGTAACATCAATAATCCGCTGTAGACATTTTTTCTTTTAAAAATTTTAAAAGATATGTAGGGTCTTTTCAATCTTGTCTGTCTGAAGGCCAGCATTACAAAACATGCAAATGCAGCAATGCTGGCATCTATTATTTTCGGTGAATTCAGCCAGTCCTGTTGTTTTCCGAATGTAAACACATAAGCAGAGAACAGAAAAGTTGCTGCAAACAATAATACACTCAGCCAGTCGATATAGTACAATGGCATCTTTACAGAAAAATATTGGTTGTGCATGAATATCCAGCATAATAATGCCATAAGCAAGGCTCCTATAGCTGTCAGTACATAGAAATGTTCCCAATTGTAACGCACAGAAATATCTACAGAAATATAGTTGATAATCTGACTAACAATAATAGCAAACGGATAGAAAACAGAATAGAATTTCCCTCTGTTACCGTCCGGACTCAGAATCATCATGAGAGGCAGAAAGAATTCTATCATAACAAACATTTTCATAAATCCTACGAGAAATGCTGTAAATACAATAAGTTCCGGCTGATTGGTTGTAGCACTGAACAGGCTTAGCGCAGCAATAAAAACAAATGCAAATGTTAATTTATCTCTGACTTTAAAACGAAATTTAAACCGCATGACGAGAGGCATTACTGCTCCCATTCCGATTGTTGTTGCATAATTGGCCATAGAAAAGTATTCCGACATACTCCCCATGCTGCTGTACATATAGGTAATATTCCCTGTATTCACTCCCGACAACGACATCGTGAATGCAGAAAATATTGCTATAAGAAGTAACTGTAGCGGTTTGGGAACCCAATTAGCAAATAGTCCTTTGTTATACATTTTATATAAGTTGTGAGCTTGGGAAATAACTAATTCTTTTATCAGAATCTATTCCCGCATTTCACTTTTGTAATAAGATTAATCTTTCAGTTTAATGATCATATTCATTCCGGCACGAAGCTGATTAAGCTTTTGCTTATCATTGCCTGAAGTGAACTCTATTCTCACCGGAATTCTCTGCTGAACTTTGATAAAGTTACCGGTAGAGTTATCTGTAGGTACACTGGAATATCTGGAACCTGTAGCTGCTGAGATTGCTGTAACCTCTCCTTCAAATTGCTGTCCACCCAATGCATCTGCCGACATCATTATTTTCTTCCCTACAGCAATTTTAGGCATTTGGCCTTCCAGAAAGTTTGCGGTTACCCATTTCTGACCATTAAGTACAATTGTTGCAATCTGCTGACCTGCCTGTACCAACTGCCCGTCGGAGATTGCTCTTCTCCCCATAACACCGTCATAAGGTGCTGTAATTACTGTATAGCTCAGGTTAAGTTTTGCCATATCCAATGCTGCTTTTGTTCTCTTAATTTCTGCATCGTTAATTCCTAGTTTAGATTTAACTTCTGTAGTAGAAAGATTTGCAGATTGCTTTTGATTCACCAAGGTTTCATAAGCCGCTTTCTGTGCATCATATTCCGTTTTTATCTGGTCATATTGCTGTTTTGTTACCGCTTCTGCAACCAAAAGGTTTTTATATCTGTTCAGATTTTGCTCTGCATTCCATAATCTTGCTTTAGCACCAGCAATATTAGACTCCATTACATTTACATTATTGGAAACCGTATTCACTGAGGAACTTGTAGCGCTTCTTTGTGCCAAAGCATTCTGATAAGCTGCTTCTGCCTGTCCCAGCTGAGTTTGTATTTCCCGGTCATCCAGAATGAGTAATGTATCGCCTTTTTTTACCTGTTGATGTTCTATGAATTTAATTTCTTTAATATATCCGGCCACCCTCGTATTTACCGGATTAATGAATTCTTCAACCTGAGCAGCTTCTGTATAGTCTTTGTCTCCGATATGAAAATATTCTCTGACTAACCAATAAAAACCTGCAATAAGAATAATAAATACAATTGAGTTTGCAATAGTGCTTCTTATTTTATTTTTTTTGTTGGCTTTCTTTTTTTCCTCAACTCTTGTTGACATTTGCACTTTTGCTCCTGTCCCTTGAGTTGATTGTTCTTGTTGTACATTATCCTTGCTTTCCATATATGTATCCTTGTGTTATTCTTTATTAGTTATTAATTGAAAATAGCTTCAGTTATAAGCTTCCTGTAGATTTCAGAAGATTGTAATACTGATACAATACATTGATTTCAGCGGTTACAAAGTCTAGCTCCGCCTGTAGTTTCTGGTTCTGTGCGTCTATCATTTCTGCCTGTACTGCCAATTGGTTAAGGTATTTAGCTTCAGTAATTTTATAGTTTTCTTCTGCTAGTTTCTGTGCATCATCCATTAACTTTGCCTGGTCTATAGATTCCTGGTACTTTACATAAGCTGCGTTTACCGTCATGTCTATATTCTGTCTGGTAAGCGTTAATGCATCCTGTGCCTGTGATTTCTGCAACTCTCCTACTTTCAGTCGCTCTTTGGTTTTATACAGATTATCGATGTTATAACTTAACGAAATTCCCGCCTGCCAACTATTCGAATACATGTCCAGAACTGGTGTTCTTGTCATAATAGGTCTCTGCATATTGTAACCGCCAAATCCGGACAGTGTAGGCATTTTATCTGTATTGATAATCTCAATATTTTTCTGTGCCACAGCAATATTGGTATTTGCCGATTTTAGCTGTGGGTTGTTTTGATATGCTTGCTCTATATAATAATCAGTTCCTTTTACCAATTCTTTTCCTTCAAGGCTTTCTGTCGGGTTAATCTCGGTATTCTGAGGAAGTCCTAAGGCAACATCCAGATTATAGTTAAGGATTTTTTTGTTATTGCTTAATGTAAGAAGTCCCTGATCCAGATTTTTGATGGCTAACTCTCCTCTGATTACTTCATTTCGGGTTACCATTCCCTGCTGGTTGAATTTCTGAATGTTTTTCAATCTTTCTTGTGCCAGCTTCTTATTGTTCTGAAAAATCTGTTCCTGATTCTTTAATTTGTAAACATCTAAATAATTGGAAAGTACCAAGAACTTTACATCCTGTTGGTTCTTTTCCAAATCCAACGCTGCAAGTTGCTCACGCAAACCTGCCATTTCAATGGATTTCTTTACCAACCCACCCTTGAAGATCAGCTGGCTCGCCTGTACACCATAAGAACTTCCATAATGTGGCATGGAAACATTGGTGGAATTAGAAAAATCCTTATCTATGATAAGGGCATTTCCTAAATAAAACTGACTTGTAGATGCTGTAATAGTGGGTAACTTCTGCAATTTGGTTACCTCTGTCTGTTGTTTGGAAATATAGATGTTCTTTTCGGATAGCTTAAGTTGCTGGTGATTCTGTAGTGCCAGAGTCATCACCTCATCTGCAGTCATGCTTTTCACTTCTTGTGCGGCAATAAGGCTTCCGTACAAAAGCATTACTGCCATTGCATAGTTTATAACTTTGTTTTTCATTTTCCTTGCTTTTCGTAAATCTCAGAAATCAGATTTACAGTGCAAATTTACACTGAAAATGAGGCCAAGGTAATGCTTAAAGAAAAGATAAAGATGTTCAAAAGTAAGATTACCTGTCTAAAACTGGTTTCGATACTCTGTAGGACTTACCCCCTGATGCTTTTTAAAGAAGTGACTGAAAGAATATTGATCACTAAAGTTTAGCCGGTTAGAAATCTCATTAACAGGCTTTAAAGTAGAAGCCAACAAAGCTTTTGCTTCATTTATTATGAATTCATTAATCATTTGTCCTGCTGTTTTACCTGTTTCGGCTTTAATAACTGAAGATAAGTGGCGTGTAGACAGCATCATAGTCTGTGCATAGAACTCTACGCTTTTCTGGCTAAGATAATTCTCTCCTACCAAACCTATAAAGTCCAGAACAATTTCCTGATTACGCGTCATCATACCTTTGGTATTTTTCCGGTTACGCATAACAAAACTGGAAACATTATAAATAAATGCACTAAAAAGACTCTCAATACTTTCAACAGCATATTCAAGATCACCTATTTCGTCCAGAAAATAATCTATACCCTTCAGTATATCCCAGAATACTTCAAATTCTCTGTCGGTAAATGTATAGCCTCTTCTAAGTTCCATTCTTATGTTATGGTAAATATTGAGTCTGTTGAATTTCAGTCCGATTTTACTAATAAATGAACGATGGTAGGTAAGCACTTTCACTTTCAGCTCTTTGCTTACTTCCATAATCTCATATACTGAACGGGAATCTATTAGGATAATGGAGTTTTCTCCGAGCTCAAAGATGTTAATCTGTTCTTTGATTACCATCTTTCCTTTTTTTATAAATAAAAACAACGGATTATTGGGATGGTATGGATGCCCCATTGTAAGACTATCCTGAAGGTTTTGTTCAGTAAAGATTTTTAAGGCATGAAACTCCATTAGATTGTTTTCGACAAAAGTAAGCAATTATGGTTCGCTATCTTTTACAAATAAAAAATAACCACAAAAGAAATAATTCTCTTGTGGTCGGTATAAATGGATTATAGATAGTGGTCTGTATTTTTATTTAAAGTCTATATAATTCAGATTGAAACCGCCTTTATCAAACTGAAGTTTTATTTTATCTGTTCCTTTAGTTATGTTTACATTTTTTACGGTTATAGTTTTCCATATCTGATCTCCGCCTGTAGAAGGAAGCTCTGTTTGTGCTATTTGTTGTCCTTTACCATCTGTTACGGATAACCTTCCTGTACCGCTTGCATTTGCATAGCGAATTTCCAGACTATATTTTCCCGGCTTTACACTTTTCAAAGTGAAGTTTAACCACTCTCCATCTTCAATTTTTCCTACATAATAGCCATTGGAAACTTTATCCTTATTGCTGTAAATATCCACACCATCGTTTCTCATCTTATCTCCGGAATTCCAGTTGACCTGTTCACCAGTATCTATACGATAGTTAATTGCATCTTTGTCATAATAAGCCGCTCCAATCCTTCCCAAATCGTATTCCGTAGCAAATATTCTTCCCGGAATTGTATGACTGGTATATGGCAATACTTCATTGCTTTTTATCTGACGAAACATTGCATCGATTACATCTTTTTTAACTTCTGTATTTTCGAATTTGTAATTGTCTGCTATCTGCATCATTGTTTTATAGGTAAATTCTTTGGAAGGTTTTTCACCGCCATTTTTCCAGTAATCCAGCAGCTTCTCGTATTCTGGTGTTATCTTAACATTGGCTACTCCGGCAATATTGTCTATTTTTTTCATTGGCCAGAAAGCCCATCCGATATTATTATTTTCCATAAGACTTATAGCTTCAGTAAACCATACATTGGAATTCTCACCACTCTCTCCTAACCAGATAGGCACATTGTACTGGTTGCGGTAATCCAGCATTTGCTTAATAGAGTTTTGGTCATTTTTATTCCAATATTTATGGAAACTTAGTACAAGATTATTATCCCATAGCGGGAATATTCCTTTATAATTATTTCCCCAGCAATTTCCTTCAATTATAATCAAGTGCTTTTGATCCACTTCGCGGATAGCTTTGGTTACATCTACCATAAATTTTCTTAGCGGAGCATTAGATTCTTCGTCGCATCCATTAAGGTTTTTTCCTGTAAATCCATAATTGGGTTCATTGATAATATCATACCCGCCAATCCATGGACTATCTTTGTAACGTTCAGCAAGCTTTTTCCATAGTGCAACAGATTTTCTCTGATTTTCTTCACTCTCCCACAAAGACGGTTTCGATTTATCATTATCCGAAATATTGACGTCATTCCCTTGCCCCCCAGGCAGAGCATGCATATCCAGAAACAAGTACATTTTATTTTCTGCACACCATTTCAGAAGATTATCCGTCATACGGAAACCTTCTTCCAGCCAGGTATCCTTTCCTTTTACCTTCTCTTTCTCTATAGGTAAGGTATAAAGGTTATAATGCATTGGTAATCTCACAGAATTGAATCCCCAAGACTTTAGTGCATCTATATCTTTTTTAGTAATTCCGTTTTCCAGATACTTTTTATAAAATGCCTGCATACCATCCTCACCGGCAAGTTCTGCTATTTTATTCTTTATCTGATACTGTGGACCTGCAAAATCCGCTGTTTTCAGCATATAACCTTCTTGTAACATCCATCCTCCCAAACCTAAACCTCTTAACAAAACATTCTCTCCTTTATCATTTACGATTTTCTGGCCTTCAGATTTCAGTAATTGAGATGTCCCAAATTGAGACAATAAAAAACAGGACGCAAGTATTACTCTTTTCATAGTGTTAATATTTTAAAAGTTAGATGATTATTTTGTTAGAACTGAGTTATTATCGAATCAAAGATATTAAATAAAATAAAAACTTTGAAAAAAATTATAAGTCTCCTGTACTTCCTACATTAATACAATAATTAGGCAATCATGGAGGTCATTTGTAATGGAAAAAGCTCTAATACCTGAAGAAGATAAAGAAAACAAAAAGCTCCCGAAATTTCGGGAGCTTTAATTTTATTTTGAATTAATTACTTTGTCTACAATATATACTGTATTTCCTCTCCAAGGAAGAACACCGTGATATTCTTTGTAATGCAGATCAAAATATTTTCCGCTATTGGCTTCAAGCTGTTTAAAAACAGCTTCATCCTCTACCGAAAACTCAAATTCATAACTACTAATTCCGCTTCCGGTTTTAACCTTGCCGAAACCATCCTGAATTATTTTCCCTTCATAGGTTTTGAAAATGTTTCCTTTTTTTACTACATAATTAAGAGTTCCGGATTTTACACCTTCACCAAAAACGAAGTAGTATTTATAGTAAAACCAGCCCCCGAAAACCAAAAGTAAAACCAAGATAACCCAGAAAATTACTTTTCCGAAGCCGCTTTTCTTTTTTTCATAGATTGTTTCAGACATAATAGCAGAATTTAGTGTTTTATTTAATTATTTAGCAATCGCTCTGGAAATTACGATTTTCTGAATTTCAGAAGTTCCTTCATAGATCTGAGTAATCTTAGCATCACGCATCATACGCTCAACATGGTACTCTTTTACATATCCGTATCCACCGTGAATCTGTACTGCTTCAATCGTAGTATCCATGGCCGTTTTAGAAGCAAATAATTTTGCCATTGCGCCACTTTCAGAGATATCTTTTCCAGCATCTTTTTCAGCTGCAGCTTTAAAGCATAACATTCTTGCAGCAGTAATATTCACATGCATATCTGCTAATTTGAAAGCCACAGCCTGGTGATTGATAATTTCAGTTCCGAAAGCTTTTCTTTCTTTAGCATACTTCAAAGCCAGTTCATAAGCACCAGAAGCAATACCTAAAGCCTGAGAAGCAATACCTATTCTACCACCGTTTAATACAGCCATCGCAAATTTGAAACCGAATCCGTCTTCACCAATTCTGTTTTCTTTAGGTACCTTTACATCAGTAAACATCAAAGAATGTGTATCACTTCCTCTGATTCCTAGTTTATCTTCTTTTTTTCCTACTATAAAACCTTCCCATCCTTTTTCTACAATAAAAGCATTGATACCTTTATGCCCTTTTTCCGGGTGAGTTTGTGCAATTACAATGTAGTAAGTAGCATTATTACCATTTGTAATCCAGTTTTTAGTACCATTCAGTAAATAGTAATCTCCTTTATCTTCTGCAGTAGTACTTTGTGATGTAGCGTCAGATCCCGCTTCTGGCTCAGACAAAGCAAAAGCACCAATTACCTCTCCTTTTGCTAAAGGTGTAAGGTATTTTACTTTTTGTTCTTCGCTTGCGAAACGCTCCAGTCCTGCGCATACCAAAGAGTTATTTACCGACATTACAACAGCTGCAGAAGCATCGATCTTAGAGATCTCCTCCATTGCCAATACATAAGAAACGCTGTCCATTCCGGCTCCTCCATATTTAGGATCTACCATCATACCCAGGAAACCCATTTCACCCATTTTCTTTACCTGCTCGGCTGGAAACTTTTGCTGATCATCTCTTTCAATTACTCCAGGTAAAAGTTCGTTCTGTGCAAAATCTCTTGCTGCCTGCTGAATCATCAGTTGCTCTTCTGATAAATTAAAGTCCATATTATTATTAAGTTATTTTTCGTAAAAATACAATTTTTTAAAAATCCGAAAAAGATTTTTATTTTTGATAGAAAGAATAAATATTTTATCTTTACGAAACTCACCTTAAAGTAATTTCAATATGTCCGCAAAAAGAATTTTCGATTTTGCCCATAAAGCATTAGAAAAATATCCAAAAGAGGATGCCTTTGCCACTAAAAAAAATGGCGAATGGATAAAAACCTCTACTTTACAATATATCACTCAGGCAAACAAAATATCAAGAGGTCTAATTAAACTGGGAATTAAACCCGGAGATAAAATTGGACTTATCTCTCACAACAACCGTACTGAATGGGCTATAATGGACATTGGAATGTCCCAGATAGGGGTCATAAGTGTACCTGTATACCCTACTATCAGTGAAGAGGATTATGAATATATCTTTAACAATGCTGAAATAAAATACTGTTTTGTCTCCGACAAAGAGTTATACAATAAACTGATTTCAGTACAGCCAAAGATATCCAGTCTGATGGGAGTATTTGCATTTGATGATGTAAAAGGGGCTCCTAACTGGAAGGAAATTCTGGACCTGGGTGAAGATGACAGCACACAAACCGAGATTGAAGATATTGCCAATACCATTAAAACAGATGATATTGCCACATTGATCTATACTTCCGGAACAACGGGACGGCCTAAAGGCGTTGCGCTTACTCATGAAAATATTGTATCCAATGTACTAAACTCTAATCCACGCATTCCTGAAGTTAAAATCGATTACAAAGAAATGAAGTGCCTTAGCTTCCTGCCTTTGTGCCACGTATTCGAAAGAATGCTTCTATATCTTTATCAGCATAACGGCTACTCTATTTATTTTGCGGAAAGCATAGATAAAGTTGGTGATAACCTTAAAGAGGTAAAGCCTCAGTTTATGACTGTAGTACCTCGTCTGGTAGAAAAAGTATATGACAAAATCTACAATACCGGAACTTCTGCCGGTGGTATGAAAACTAAAATCTTCCTTTGGGCCTTATCACTCGTTGAAGATTATGATCTTGGAAAAAACCTTGGTATAAAAGGATGGATCGCAGACAAACTAGTCTTTACAAAATGGAGAGAAGGTTTAGGTGGTAACATCGTAGCCCTGGTTTCTGGTTCTGCAGCTTTGTCACCGAGATTAAACAGAATTTTCCACGGTGCAGGCATTCCAATTCTGGAAGGTTACGGATTAACAGAAACTTCACCTGTAATTGCGGTAAACAGTTTCAAACACAGAAAATTTGGTACTGTAGGCTGGCCTATTGAAAATGCCGAGGTAAAAATTGCTGAGGATGGAGAAATTCTGGTAAAAGGAACTTCTGTATTCAAAGGTTATTACATGGATGAAGAAAAAACTAAGGAAGCTTTTACCGAGGACGGATACTTTAAAACTGGTGATATTGGATTTATTGACGATGAAGGATTCCTAAAAATTACCGACCGTAAGAAAGAAATGTTCAAAACTTCGGGTGGTAAATATATTGCACCTCAGGTTATAGAGAACAGCGCTAAAGCTTCTAAATTTATTGAACAGATTATGGTTATTGGCGATGGCGAAAAAATGCCGGCAGCCTTTATTCAACCAGATTTTCTGTTCGTAAAAGCTTGGGCCGAAAGAAAAGGACTGAACATTGGTTCTACCAACGAAGAGATTGCTGCTAATGAAGATGTAAAACAGCGTATCGCTCAGGAAATAGAAGCTCTGAACAAACATCTTGGAAAATGGGAGCAGATCAAAAAATTTGAACTCACTCCTATTGTCTGGAGTATAGATGAAGGCCTGCTAACGCCTACCCTAAAGCTGAAACGAAAAATAATTAAAGAAAAGTTCATAGATTTATACAACAAAATCTATGAGCATTAAATAAACAAAATAAAAGCCGAAAAATTTTTCGGCTTTTATTTTATCAAAACTATACCATGAAAAAAACGATCTTACTATTATTATGCTTCCCAACCGGAAGCATATTTGCTCAGTCTGCAAAATCGGGAAATACATTGCAGCTACTGGGAACAAGAAGCTGGATACGAGTAAATTTACCTGTTCAAAAAGATACCAGCTCCAAACTGTATTGGTCTACAGAAAATACAAAACCAGCCTCACCCAATGCAACAATCAATAACAGTGAAGCTTTCTACATACAGAATGTAAAACCAGAAACCTTGTATTATGTATGGGCAGAAACACCACAGGGATTACAAAAGCAAACCGTAAGAACTACTAAAAAATGGACTTTAGATACTTCGGAATTAAGAGAATTAAATACCAATCCAAGCTCCGAAGCCGTTCCCCAAGGCATGAAAATTTTCTGGCAGGATGAATTCAATGATAAACTTCTGAATAAAAATAAATGGACCACCAATTACTTCTCTTCTCTCAATTATACTTCAGAAGAATCTAAAAAAGAAATGTTAGCCGGCCAGCTGCCACAACCTGCATACACCCTTAATGGTAAATTTATCAATCTATATGTCAGCGATACTCTTCCCAAACGATCTTATAATCCAAAAGGAGGACAAAAGATATCTTCAATACAAACCTACGATTGGAAAAGCAACGAAAATCTTTTAGACAATAGTCGCGGTGGTTATTTTGAAGTGAAGGTAAGACGAAACAGCAGCGGGAATCCAGAAGGCACTAATACTGCATTCTGGTTCGATTCGCCAGGCCCTGACTTACGTTATTATCTGGAACAGGGCACAAATCTGAACGGTACTGAAGGAATAAGACCTAAAGGACAACTTTTTGAGATCGATGTATTCGAATATCTTAATGCTCAGTTTGTACTTCATGGCCATGTAGACCAAAAAGGTGTTTTTCAGCGCAATCTTGCAACTCATATCGCCGAGGGAATTGATCATATCAATAAATGGGTAACACATGGTATTTTGTGGACACCTACCAGTATCAAGCACTATATTAACGGAAAATTGATTAAAGCTTATACCGACAAGCATCAGATCTACTCTCCCAATCATTTTATGAATGTATTTCTGGGAAGCTACGGTGCCAAAGGACAGGTAAATATGGATGTTGACTATATTCGTGCTTATAACTGGCCATTGGAAAAAGGAAATGAGCTTCCTGATCCCGGCTTTGAGGACAGCGGAAGTCTGATACCTTGGGAAGGAAATGGAACTTTAGCACCACAAAAAGGTATTAAAAATAGTACAGCTGTTCTCCTGGGTCCAGAACAAAGCATTGAACAGTATGTTTATTTAAATCACAGTACTTCTTACCAGCTGGAATTATTCGTTAAAAATAAAGGTAATATAAATGTTGATATTGATGATGTAACACCTGTTTCAGGGGCATTGTCTTCAATTAAAAAATCAGAATTTACAGGAAATAGTAATTACTCTAAACAACAAATTGATTTCATGACAGGAAAAGACCAGGCCTACAATATGAAAACAATACGTATTTCTGTAAAAAACACGGGTAATTCAGCGGTATTACTGGATGACATTACAATTAAAAAAAATAAATAATTATAACTAAATCTCACAGACCTAAAAATTTCCTATGAAAAAAATAGTTGTTCTCTCCGGTGCCGGCATCAGTGCTGAAAGCGGTATCAAAACATTCAGAGACTCAAACGGGCTCTGGGAAAATCATAAAATAGAAGATGTAGCAAGTCCTGAAGGTTTTGCCAGAAATCCGGAACTTGTATTGGAGTTTTACAATCTACGCCGGCGTCAGCTCAGTGAGGTTCAACCAAATGAAGCACACAATATTCTGGCCGAGCTTCAGAAAGATTTTGATGTACATATTATTACTCAGAATGTAGATGATCTGCATGAGAGGGCTGGCTCCGAAAACATTATACATTTACATGGAGAATTAAAAAAAGCAAGACCTGTAAATGATGAGGAAAGCATTATTCCATGGGAAGGTGATCTGAATCTGGGTGATCTGGATGAAAACGGAATTCAGCTTCGTCCACACATTGTTTGGTTTGGCGAAATGGTTCCGGAAATGGAAAATGCAGCTACTATAGCTTCTACTGCAGATATCCTGCTGGTAATCGGTACAAGTTTACAAGTATATCCTGCAGCATCACTGCTCCATTATGTTCCGGCGGGCTGTGAAATTTTTGTAATTGATCCACACCTCAGCCAGAACGTTACAAACGAGAAAAATTTCTTTAAAACTTCAGCTACGGAGGGCATGAAATTATTCCGGGAAGCTATCTACAAAAGATAAGCAAAATATTTTTTATTGAACGCAGAGGAAAAAGCATTAACATGTTATATTCTAAAGGTTCGCAGAGCCACTAACATTTAGCAAAGCCTCCTCATTGCTATGCATTTGTGGCTCTATGGATTTAAACAGGTCTATTTTCTAACAAACCTGTTTACTCAAAAACCCAGAAAGCTTTTATATTTCTTCTTAAGAAACTAAATCTCTTAATGGTTTAATTTTTACCATTAAAAATTTAAGAGTATTTAGATTCAATTTGCTTTATACCTTTATATTTCGGTAATTTTGATTATCAAATCTCTTTCCTATGGATATAGAAACTTTTAGAGAATACTGCCTGCAAATGACAGCCGTTACCGAGGATTTTCCTTTCGGTCCGGATACATTAGTCTTTAAGGTAGCAGATAAGATGTTTGCATTGTGTGGGTTAGACAGTCCTGCATTCACTGTTAATCTAAAGTGCGATCCGGAACGGATTATCGATCTGCGGGAAGAGTATGACGATATACAGCCCGGTTATCACATGAATAAAAATCACTGGAATACTGTAAATTTTGAAGGAAAACTTCCTGAAAAATTTTTAAAAGAACTCATTCAGCATTCCTATGACCAGGTCGTAAAAGGTTTACCAAAGAAAAAAAGAGAAGAACTTTCATTATAAATATTAAAGATGTCTATACAGAAAAACTACGAAGAAATCATACAATCCTTGCCTGCAAATGTAAAACTGGTTGCAGTATCCAAAACCCATCCTGCCGAAGCTATTCAGGAAGTTTACAATCTTGGTCAACGGGTTTTTGGGGAAAATAAAGTTCAGGAAATGGTTGCCAAACAGCCTGTACTGCCAAATGATATCCAATGGCATCTGATAGGACATTTGCAAAGTAACAAGGTAAAATATGTTGCTGAATTTGTAGATACAATTGAAAGTGTAGATTCTGAAAAATTACTGGAAGAAATTAATAAACAGGCTGCGAAACACAACCGTAAAATTAAAGTTTTGCTTCAGGTAAAAATAGCTGAAGAAGATTCCAAAACCGGAATGGAGGTTTCGGAAACAAAAGAGCTTTTTCTGAAGTATCTTCAAGGACATTTTGAAAATATAGAAATTACCGGTCTTATGGGTATTGGTACTTTTACTGATGATACAGAGCAAACTAAAAGAGAGTTTTTATTTTTGAAAAGGCTTTTTGATCAGCTTTCTGTACAGAAAAAACTGGAAACACTGTCTATGGGGATGAGCGGCGACTATCAGCTGGCTATTGAATGCGGTTCCACTTCTGTAAGAATAGGTTCTTCTATTTTCGGAGCAAGAGATTACAGTATTTAAACTATTTACCAGAGATGAATCTTCTTTTACAATTCATCCGCTCCCTTACTGAGTTTTCAGACGAAAGCTGGAAAATGCTGCAGCCTGCGCTTACTGTAAAAACATATAAAAAAAACGAGCTATTGCTACAGGAAGGACAGGTTTGCAATTCTCTTTTTTATATTGAAAAGGGCTATTGCAGAAGCTTTTATGATGTTAACGGAACAGATAAGAACACGGAGTTTTTCTTTGAAAACGAAATCGCCACAAATGTAGACAGCTTTGGTAATGGACAAGTATCCGCCTACAACATTATTGCATGTGAACCGCTAACAGTTATTATTTTTGATAAAGCAAAACTGTTTCAGGCAGCACAGGAATGCAGGGAGATTGAAAATCTTGGCAGGCACTGTGTCCGTTTAATCGCTACAAAACAGGAAAAATTTGCCACTTTATTCAAGCTGTATTCTGCACAGGAACGTCTGGAATATATAGAACAAAAGTATCCTGAAATGACGCGGAGAATATCACTCTCACAACTGGCATCTTTTCTGGGAGTTGCAAGGGAAACCCTTAGCAGGATTCGCAAACGGAGAATTTCCGGTTAATTTTGTGACGATTGTCACAGATAATACTCCTCGGTATTTTTGACATTTGTCTTCATAAAAAAGACATTATGCAAAAATTACAAAAGATCAGTTCAGAAACGAATATTATTACATGGTTCGAAATCCCTGTAAACAATACTCAGCGTGCTAAAAATTTCTATGAAACAATTCTGAATATTGAGATGACCACTCAATTTATTGCAGAAACCAATGAAACACTTACTTTCTTTCCTTACAATCCGGAAGTAATACAGGCTACATCCGGCAGAGTAACTGGTGTACTCACGGAGTCTGAAAATAATTCTCCGTCCCGTAGTGGAACAATCGTATACATCAATGCAAGTCCCGATCTTCAATCTGTTTTAGATAAGGTTCAGGCTGCAGGCGGGGAGCTTTTATCACCAGTCATAAATATTAAAGCCGGACTTATTGCATTTATACTGGATTCTGAAGGAAACAGAATTGGCCTCCATTCGGAAAAGTAATCTGAAGTTCAATTTATGTTGCACCAATACTTTGGTATTGGTATATAGCCTTATCAGTGTTTTTGAAACTTTGGTGAGGCTTTTATTTATTAATTCTCTGCCTGCATTTATCACATTGAATTTTTCGTATTTTAGTTACCTCCAAAAAGTCAATATGAATTTTGAAACACTAAAACACAAAATAGAAATTGCTACTAAAAAAGCATTTTTAGAAATTTATGATAAAGCAGGATCGGAAGGTCTTTATGCTTTTGCGCTATACAGTGATGAAGGCGCTATGACTGTTTGTCCTTCTGCCAATTCCCTAAAGCATCTGGAAAAAACTCCTACAAACGATATCACTTATTATAAATTTGAACCAGCAGAATGGAAATATGAAATGCAGGGTGCAGATCAGGAATTTAACGAAATCAGTACCTTACTAAGAGAAGAGCTGGACAAACATGGCGATAATGACGACTGGTTTTTGGATTTTCAAGACAAACTTTATGAAACCTGTGTTGAAGTCCTGGAAAAATTAAAACAGGAAAACTTCTTCACTCAGATTACCGGAAAAGAAGTATTTCTAACATTTACAATTTCTGATTATGAGATTAACAGCAAGTACATCAGAAATCTGATTTCCCGATTAAACGATAATAGTTATAAAGCAGAGTTTTATCAATGGATGAAGTCCTGGGGAACCTACAAGCCTATACAGGAGCTTCAGAATCTTTTGGATAGTGATAAAACGATTACCGAACAGGACGTCTACCCTTTTGCAGTTAAACCTTCTACCCGTGAGCTTACTTACCAGCTTTTGGATGAATACAATAAAACAGATCTGTTTCCAAAGGAATTTTACACCATTGAGAAAGCAGCCGAATCTAATCTGGTTAATTGGCTGGTCTATCCTACCGAACTTAATGCTTTTCCCGACGAATTGGAATACCTGCAACGGGTAAGCATCAATTCAGACGAAGATGATGATGCTTTCCATTATGAAGTTTTCAGATACAGAATAAACGAACCTCACTGGGCTGCCGAAAATGGGTGGATGCTTGGTGTGGTGGGACCTTATTACAACGAAAGTCTACCATACGATTATCCTGCTGCAACTTTTAGCAGAACTGACAGTACAACAGACAAAGTAACTCCGGAGGACGAAGCTCTGTGGGTGCATCAGAATATATTTTTGCAGGATCACAGTTAATCCGGTAATTCCTGACATACTGTTGTCTTTCCACCACATTATTTTTGCAGATATATACATAGTATGATTCTTTTAACAGATAAAATATATCTTCTGGAAAAATTCAGCGGAAAAGGCGGATGGACTTTTGTAAGGCTCCCTGAAATACCACCAGGCCAAAATACACCATTTGGATGGGTAAAAGTATGCGGAACAATTGACGGTTATGAGATTAAAAATTATAATCTGCAGCCTATGGGAAACGGTCGTTTATTTTTACCAATAAAAGCTGAAATCAGAAAAAAAATAAAAAAACAGGAAGGAGATTATGTTCATATCATACTATATGAGGATCGTAATCCTTATGAAATACCTGAGGAACTAGAGCTCTGCCTTTTGGAAGAGCCTTATGTATTCAATATATTTAAGGCTTATACTGATGGTGAAAAGAAAACAATCACGGAATGGATATATTCTGCAAAATCAGAGCAAACCAAAGCAGAACGGATTGCAAAAGTCATTAATGATATTGTCGATAAAAATCCCCGGTACTAAGCCGGGGATCTTTTTAGAAACTTTTCAAAAGTCTCCTGATGACCAATTTTTTTCATCATACAAAAATCTGATCAATCGTTTGTTTTGCTGTGTAATCCAATCTATGACATGATCCTAATTTTATTGCTTCGAACCATTAAAAATGTAAATTTTATCCTGTGCTGAGTTTTTCTCAGTACCTACATTAAGAGATTTTGTATCAATAAGATATGATACACTCCCTTGCTCGTCTACACCTACAACACTTGCCCCTACAGGGTTAGCAACTTTTATGGTTTTTGCGGTATAACCGGAATAAGCTTCACCTGATTTTGGTGTTACCTTTACACGGGAATCATCTACCTTGCTAACTATAACAACAGCGTTATAATATTTTATATCAGCATTTTCACCATCTTCAATAGTTCCTTTAAAAGTTCCTACAACAGGATCTATACTACCGGAAGGATTATTATCTGAATCATTACTGCTTTTACAGCCGATAAAAAATATACCAGTACTTAATACTAATGCTGCCCCAAGCATTAATTTCTTCATTCCATTTTTTTTCATAATTGTAAATTTTAAATTTTTATTTTAGTTTAATATTCAATGTGCCCTGCTCTATTCCTGTTACATATTCATCTTTCACTATATCCTTGCTTTTTTCTTGAATTTTAGACAGCAGATCTTCTGTAGATCCACTATACAATAACGTTATAGCAGATTGTTCAGCATTAAATTTCATTTGGCTTTCAGTAACGCCATCTATACTTTGTATAAGCGTATTTAGTTTTTTTACATAAGCAAGATTTCCGCCTGTAATCAGAATATTAGTTTGATTGCCTGTTGTTTTAGCTTTCCCTTTTTTACCAAATAAGGAGAGAATTCCTCCTCCGGTTTTGGCAGCACCTTCAGTAGTATTCGCAGCCCGGTTCACCTGATTGGCTATATTGTCTATTTTATCAAACAGACTTTGTGCCTGTGTTAGAGAGATGCCCATTAGAGTAAGAGCAATACTCAAAAAAAGTGTCTTTTTCATCTCGATAATTTTGTTATTTAGTTTCTGGGTTCTTACGATTGGTCATAACAAAATTATATCCCCGTAAGTGGGGATACAATACCTATTTATCGGCTTTTTATACCTCCTATCATTAGGAGGTTGCTGAAAAATTAAATGAGCTTTTCCTGAACCAGCAGCATTAAAAGTTCTGTGGTATTTTTCACTTCAAATTTTTGCAAGAGATTTTTACGATAGGTATCTACTGTAAAACGACTAAGAAACAATTCATCAGCTATAGTTACAGTAGTCTTTCCTTCTGCCAACAACTGAAGAAGTTGTTTCTCCCGACGGGTGATAGAAGGCAATACCTTTCTTTTATGTTCCGGAAATTGCGCCGCTGCCATAACTTTTTTTGCTTCACTACACAGTACAATTTCACCTTGCAGCACCTGCTTTATTCCATTAAGCAACTCATCAGCAGAAGCACTTTTCAACAAATAACCCGAAGCTCCGTTTTGTAAGAGTTGTAAAATAATACTTCTTTCTGCCTGATTACTGAATCCTACAATAATTGTCTGTGGAGCGATTTCTTTTATTGCTTTACAAAGATCCATGCCATCCAGATCGGGTAATATTATGTCCAGTAATATAATATCTATAGTATTTTGCTGTAGATAAACAAGCAGATCTTTGCCTTTTGTAAAACTTATAATATGTTTACCAGCTTTATTTTCCTCCAAAAGCGATCTTACTCCTTCTGTAACAATAGGATGATCGTCTACAACTGCTATAATACTTTTCATATCAAATATTAAGTTCTATGTTAATTGTGGTTCCCTGATGAATAATAGAATCTACATCCATCTTTCCTTTCATGTAGTTTACGCGATTTTGGATATTGCTCCATCCCAGCCCTTTTGCATTCTGGATATTACCGGAATCGAATCCGCAACCATTATCCTCTATTGTTATATAAAAGCGTTTTTCTTCCTGGATGCATTGTAAAAGAATCTTATCTGCTCCACTATGTTGGATAGCGTTGGATAAGAGCTCCTGAATAATACGATAAATGTTAACCTGGCTGCTAAGCGGATTTTCTTTATGAATCCCGGCCGACTGAAACTCTATCAACATATCCTCTCTTGTCATAGAAATACATAGGTCATGTAACGCCACTTCAAGTCCTGATCTTAGCAATGCTTCCGGCATCAGATTTCGCGAGATATTTCTAAGCTCGTTTATAGAGTCTTCCAACTGTAGGATAACATGGTCTATTACGGGGATACTTTCCTTTTTCTGCTGTCCGGATAACTTTAGTTTAATTCCGGATAAAGCTCCCCCTAATCCATCATGCAGATCACGAGCCACTCGTTCACGTTCACGTTCTTCACCTTCCAGCATAGCCTGAGCCATTTTAAGCTGCTGTTGGTTTTCCACTTCCTTCAGCTTCTGTGCATTATGCTTTTTATTATTTTTGACTAAATAAATTAAGAATACAATAATGAGAAGAAATATAACAGATCCTACACTTAAGAGCCAATTCAATAATTGTTGATTCTTATTCTGTAAAAGAGCTTGTTTTCTTTCTGACTGAAGCATTGCAATCTGTTTTTCTTTTTCAGAAGTTTTGTATTTAGTTTCCAAATCATGCACTTCTACTATAGTCTTCTCACGTTTGATGCTGTCTTCATATGCAGTATACTTTTTCAGATACTGATAGGCTGTTTTATAATCTCCCAGACGCCTTGAATATTCTGATATCTTTTTAGAAGCAGCTAAAGCCGATTCATCATATTTATCCGCAATAGCTTTTTGATAAATATCTTTTGAAATTTCTCTAGCCTGTACATAATCTCCTTTTGCCACTACTATCTCCTCCTTTGCCCAGTATACGTCATAATAATGATACTTTGTGTTGAATTTATGATATTCTACAAAGGCTTTATTCAACATCGCTTCTGCCTCTTTAATTCGATTTTTTTTAGCATAATATTTAGCTCTGTAGGCATAATATCTTCCAAAACTAATCATTGGAGTATCTATCTTATCTATATTTATTTTTGCTTTATCAAGATACTCTCCCATTCTGCTAATGCTATCCATATTATACAGCACAGTAGCTCCTGTTAAATAAAAATGTGCTTTTAAGCCAGGTTCTCCGTTATATTTTTCCAATAAATTGAAACTTCTCTGTAAATAAGAATATGCTTTTTCATATTCTCCCATATCGAGAAAACTATGGGCAATATTATGTTGTGTAGTACTTAGTAGCTTATAATCTTTTATTTTTTCTAATCTGGGAAGATTAGAGATGAGAAGTTCTGTGGACTTTCTTATAGCCCCACTGGCAGAATACATAACTGCCAAACTATTGGTTGCCGGAACAATAAGCTTTATGGCCTGTGGAGAATTATTACCCTTTAGTTGTGCAAGTACTTTATTGCTGTAAAAAAATGTACTGTCCTTATGCATAAGCCCCGTATGCAAATAATTAATAGTTTGGTCTGCATAGGCTTTATAAAGTATAAAAGAGTTCTGGCGGGCTAATGCATGCGCTCTATAAGCATATGTAAAAGCCCTGGCAGAATCATTTTGCGAAAAATATGCTTTAGATAGTTTGCCCATAACAACAATTCTGGAGGTGTCACTTTTAGCAACTTTCAGAATCCGCAGTAAACTATCTGTATTTTTATAATATTGTCCGGAGATATTTGTCTGCAAGAAAGTGAAAAGGATAAAAATTATGATCCTTTGTACTGCACTATTCCTTTTATATTTTATGATTTTCATAAAAATTGTCGTTATTCAAATTTCTCAAAAACATATGAGACTAAAAATACCTAAAATTAGGAGGGTAAAATCTAATAATCAGATACAAAATTATTTAACAACCCTACTTTCCCAACTCAAAAGCATTCCGTATCTTTGCTACTATGCAAAAAATTCTTATTGTTGAGGATGAAAAGGCTATTTCAGGCGTTTTGTCCAGCATTCTTGAAGATGAATGCAAAGGTTATGATATCGTAGTTGCTGAAGATGGTTTGGAGGGATTCAAATTAATCGAAAAGGACGATTTTGCCTTAGTTATTTCGGACATTAAAATGCCGAAAATGGCGGGTAATGAACTATTAGTAAAAGCTTTGGAAATAAAGCCAGATACTACATTTGTTATGATATCAGGCCACGCAGACATCGATACTGCTGTAAAATGTTTGAAAGATGGTGCTTATGATTTTATCTCCAAGCCTATTGATATCAACAGATTGATTACCAGTGTAAGAAATGCTCTGGACAGAAAAGTACTTCAACACCAGAAGAATGTTTTGCTTACTGAAAACAAACAGCTTAAAAGAAGAATCACCAAGAAATATCAGATGATTGGTGACTCTGAAGCTTTGAAGCACATTCAGGAAATGATTGAAAAAGTAGCGCCTTCCGATGCGCGTGTTCTGATTACCGGGCCAAATGGAGCCGGAAAAGAATTGGTAGCACATGCTGTCCACGATCTTTCTGAACGTGCAAAAGGTCCTATGATTGAAGTTAACTGTGCTGCTATTCCATCCGAACTTATTGAGTCTGAACTTTTTGGACACGTAAAGGGTTCTTTTACAGGAGCTATAAAAGACAAGCAAGGTAAATTCGAACTGGCTAATACCGGGACTATATTTCTTGACGAAATTGGTGATATGAGCCTTGTTGCACAAGCTAAAGTACTTCGTGCATTACAGGAAAGCAAAATCTCCCCTGTCGGAAGCGATAAAGAAATAAAAGTAGATGTACGTGTAATTGCAGCTACCAATAAAAATCTTCAGGAGGAAATAGAAAAAGGAAAATTCCGTGAGGACCTTTATCACAGACTTTCTGTAATTGAAATTCGTGTTCCTAAGCTTGATGACCGTAAAGATGATATTCCTCTTTTGGTGGAGCATTTTTCCAAGATCATTGCTGACGAGCAAGGAACTGCTAAAAAGAATTTCAGCGATGAGTCTATTGAAGCATTACAGAATTTTAGCTGGACCGGAAATATCCGTGAGTTAAGGAACGTTGTTGAAAGATTAATAATCTTAGGCCAAAGCCCCGTTACGGCAGACGACGTCTCCAAATTTGTAAAAAAATAATTTATGAGATTTTTAAATCAAAAATATACGCGGGATTCTCTGAAGCTCGCGTTACCTGTTATGATCACACAGCTCGGACAAGTTTCGGTGAACTTGTTCGACAATATGATCGTAGGTAAACTCCTTGGCGCACAGGCCTTGGCATCTGTATCTTTAGGGAATGCCACCTTCTTTTCGTTCTTCGTATTTGCGATGGGATTCTCCTATGCAATACCTCCGCTGGTATCTGAAGCGCACTCCAGATTGGATCACGACAAAATCAATAGTGTATTTCGTCATGGCTTTGTCATTAACCTGGCTGTAGGACTTCTTATGATGCTTGTTATTCTGTTTGGTATGCCACTGCTCTATCATATGGACCAACCGGCAGAAATCATTCCGGATACCATACATTTCTTAACGATTATGGCGTTCAGTATGATTCCATTCATGGTATTCCAGACCTTTAGAGAGGTTTCAGAAGGTTTATCTTTTACTTTAGGAGTAACCAAAGCAACAATTATTGCCAACATCCTGAATATTGTACTGAACTATATTCTGATTGAAGGGAAACTTGGTTTACCGGCTATGGGCGTAAGAGGATCTGCTCTGGCGACGCTTATTGCCAGAATATTCATGGTGGTATTCTTATACATCGTGTTATACAGAGATCCAAGAACTTCTCAGTACATCAAAGCTTTCCATCTGAAAATTGCAGGATTCTCCAAAAGTATATTCAATACAATGCTGAAAATCGGTTTCCCAACTGCTTTACAGTTATTCTTTGAAGTAAGTGCTTTTGCGGGTGCTGCTTTTGTTTGCGGACTGGTAAGCTCTACTGATATTGCTGCTCACCAGATTGCATTATCGATGGCATCTTTTACCTTCAACCTTTGTGTTGGATTTAGTGTAGCTTCTACAGTAATGGTCGGAAGGAAATTGGGAGAAAGAGACTTTGTAGGTCTTCGAAATGTAGGAATTAATAATATAAAAATTTCATTCTTGTTTATGATCGTTTGTGGATTAGCCTTCATCTTAGGCAGAAATATACTTCCACATTTCTTTGTACAGAACGATGATATCAATGTAATGATGCTGGCTTCCAAGCTACTTATTATTGCGGCTCTGTTCCAGCTTTCAGATGGTATTCAGGTGACATGTTTAGGGTGTCTTAGAGGTATTCAGGATGTAAAAGTACCAAGTGCTATTACTTTCGTTGCTTACTGGATCATTACAATTCCGTTAGGATATTTTCTGTGTTATACTCTTAAAATGGGAGCATTCGGAATGTGGATTGCATTAGGCTTAGGGCTTACCATATCTGCCTTATTCCTTGTTTCAAGATTCCTTAGACTTACGAACAGAAAAATATTAGCTGCAAAATAAATATTGCTACAATATATAGATTTTCATAAGGTTGCCTGTTTAGGCAGCCTTATTTATTTTAAAAGGCATATACCTGATCTTTATAAATCTGATTAAACAATTTTATAAAAATGTCTATAGCTGGGGAATTAAATAGAAAAATTGTTTGTAACCACGATGAATGCAGTATATTTGTAACTAACCTTATACACATTAAAATGAAGAAATATATACTACCTCTTTCTTTTTTAATTTCTCTTAGTGCATGTTCTGACAGAACGGAAGGAGTATCTGAAAATAAAGAAGAATCTAAACCTCCTTTTGCTAAACTTAGTTTAAAAACAAAACAGTCGGAGGCTAATATTTTTGACGTTGTTAACTTCTATCTCGAACCAACTGCAAAAGATAAGGATGTTTCTATATACGACCTTAGAATGTCTTATGATTCGATAGTTGTAAAAACAAAAGGTGAAGATAAAGGAGTTGTTGTTCTGAATGCGAAGGAGAACTCTTTGAAACTGACGCAAACATGGTCCAATTATTATTACCTTCCGGAAACCAGTACTACATATCTGTATGGCTATAAAGGTAATAAAGTTGTTTTAAAAGATTCTGTAAAAGTAGATATAAAGAACAGCAAAAATTTCCTGAATACAAACTGGAAAGACTTTAATCCGGAAGCTATAAATACAGGATATCCCAATATAACTAAACCCCGTTCCTTTTCTATACGTAAACAAAAAACGGATAATACTCCGTCCATCATACTGTACAATCACTGGGATATTCCGAATAGTTCAGATAATCCGTTTTATACAAAGCAAAATAAAGACATTTTAAAGAACTATATTACCAAACTATATTCAAAACCTACATATACTATTGAATCAAACGGATCTTTAGAACAAATTTACAGCAATAATTTTTCGGCAAAGCTAAATGGAGAGAAACCATTAGCAATATGGATAACCCCTACTTCTAAAATATCATTAATAGAGTACACAGCATTTTCGTCAAATGTTAATTATAAAATTTACGCAGAGCCGGTTACTAAATAAATTGAGATGTATACAATAATAGAACATACGGTTAATGGAATAAAAGTTGCAGAACTGAATTCCGACAAGGTACTAATCCAACAGATACAGGATGGATTGGACCTGTTAGCAGATCTTTATTACCTGGGATTCGATAAAATCATTATTAGTGAACAGAACATTACTCCTGATTTTTTCGACCTGAAAAATAAAATGGCCGGAGAAATTTTACAAAAGTTTTCCAATTATAAAATGAAACTTACCATTGTTGGCAGTTTCAGTTATGAAAGCAAGAGCCTGAAAGATTTTATTTATGAGTGTAATAAAGGTAAATTGGTTAACTTCGTTAGTACACTGTCCGAAGCTTTAGTATAAAGCATACAAAGGTTTTTCGGATAGTTAGATTCAAAAAATACAGCATTATGCAAGTAGACATCCGAAAATTAAGCTTAGACGATTATGATGAGCTTGTAGAGTCCATGCAGGAAGCTTATCCCGATATAGAGGATAATACCTGGGCTAAAAGAAATATTCAGAAATTAACCTCCATATTCCCCGAGGGACAATTGTGCATTACTGTAGACGGTAAACTGGCGGCAGCTGCTCTCTCTATAATAGTACAGTATGAATTATTCGGAGATCAGCATACTTACGATGAAATTACAGGTAGTGGAACATTCAACACCCATACTAACAACGGAAGTGTATTGTATGGTATAGAAGTTTTTGTCCATCCTGAATTCAGATCTCTTCGTTTAGGACGAAGGTTGTATGATGCCAGAAAAGAACTGTGTGAAATTAAAAATCTAAAGTCTATTATTATCGGTGGAAGAATACCTAACTACCACACATATAGTAATGAGCTGACACCACGCCAATACATTAATAAAGTTCGTAAGAAAGAAATATACGATCCGGTTTTATCTTTTCAGCTTTCCAACAACTTCTCTCCTATTAAGATATTAAAAGGTTACCTGAAAGGAGATACTGAATCCGAAGAGTATGCTGTTCTTTTACAATGGAACAACATCTATTATACTCAGAAGAAAAACACAATGCAGGATAGTGTTATCCGTATTGGCTTGGTGCAATGGCAAATGCGTCAGTTCCGGGATATCGAAGCTTTTTATCAGCAGGTCGAGTTTTTTGTGGATGTCATTAGTAATTACGAATCCGATTTCTGTGTTTTCCCCGAACTATTCAATACTCCTCTCCTCGCAGCATTTAACCATTTGAATGAAAGAGAGTCTATGGAAGAGCTTTCTAAATTGACAGCAGAAATTGTAGACAAAATTGCAGAGCTTGCAGTAAGCTATAACGTCAATATTATATCGGGTAGTATGCCAATACTTGAAAATGGTAATCTCTACAACGCCAGCTATCTTCTCCATCGTGATGGTAAGCGTGATGAATACAGAAAAATACACATCACGCCAAATGAGCGAAAGTACTACGGAATGTTGGGCGGAAATGAAGTAAAAGCTTTTGATACTGATTGTGGTAAAATAGGTATTATGATATGTTATGATGTTGAATTTCCGGAACTTTCCAGAATCCTTGCGGATCAGGGAATGAAGCTATTATTTGTACCTTATCTTACCGATACTCAAAATGCTTATACTCGTGTAAGAGCCTGTGCTGCAGCCAGAGCAATAGAGAATGAATGTTATGTTGCCATCGCAGGTTGTGTAGGAAACCTTCCTGGTGTAAGCAATATGGATATACAATTCGGACAAGCTGCAGTATTCACACCTTCAGATTTTGCCTTCCCTTCCAATGCTGTAAAAGGAGAAGCCACTCCGAATACTGAAATGACGTTAATCGTAGATGTAGATCTTAATCTGCTAAAAGAGCTTCACCACAACGGAGCTGTCCAAATACTTAAAGACAGAAGATCGGATCTCTATGATGTTACTATAAAAGAAAAAGAAAGCTTATAGTTCAAAGTATATTTATACTAGCTATATTATATAAAAAGCCCTGTCAGTAATTACTGACAGGGCTTTTATTTATTATTTAAAGAGACTAATTAGGTTCTCTTTTTTTAGTTCTGTTGAAAATCCAGAAGATTATAGGGAAAATAAGCAGTGTAAGAATAGTGGCAGAAACCAAACCGCCGATAATTACAATTGCCAGTGGTTTTTGAGATTCTGAACCAATCCCCGTAGACATCGCTGCAGGCATTAATCCTATAGAAGCCATTAAGGCTGTCATAACAACCGGACGGGTTCTTACTTTCACTCCTTCCAAAATAGCTTTATCTATATGGAAACCTTTTTTCACGTTACTATGGAATTCAGAAATCAGAATTACACCATTCTGAATACAAATCCCGAAAAGAGCAATCATCCCAACCCCTGCAGATATTCCGAAGTTCATACCTGTTACATGAAGTGCAATAATACCACCAATAAGTGCAAATGGTACATTAGCCAATACAAGTAATGAATCTTTCATATTTCCAAAAAGGATAAATAACAGGAAGAAAATCATTATAATACTAATCGGTACTACTTGGCCTAAACGTTTAGATGCACGCTGCTGGTTTTCAAATTGCCCAGTCCAGCCAATAGAATAACCATCTGGAAGTTTTATAGAAGCAACTTTTTTCTGTGCATCGGCTATTGTGCTTCCCAAATCACGATCTCTGATCGAAAATTTGATCCCAATATAACGTTTGATATTATCCCGATAAATAAAGGCAGCCCCGTTGTCTTTAGTAATATCACTAATCGCTTTCATAGGAATAAGCGTACCATCCTGACAAGGTACCATTAGCTTGGCAATGTCTTCTTCCGACTTACGGTATTCCGGAGCATAACGAAGTCTTATATCAAATTTACGTTCTCCCTCATAGATTTGCGAAGCTGTTTTACCTCCAAAAGCCATTTCTAAAACAGATTGTGCATCAGCCGGCATTACACCATACTCAGCCATCTTATGTCTGTCCAATACAACACTTACTTCCGGTTGTCCTATATTTTTGATAATTCCCGGTTCCCTTACACCTTTCACTTTACGAACCTCTTTATAAACCTCTTTAGCAAGGCGATCCAAAGTTTCCAGATTATCACCATAGATCTTGATTCCGTTTTCGGCTTTAAAACCTGCTACCGCTTCAGCAACGTTGTCTGAAATAGGTTGTGAATAATTATAGGTAATTCCCTGGAATTTCTTTAGCTTAATATTCATTTCATTGATAAGCTCATCATAGGTAATCTTACGCTTCCATTCTTCACGAGGCTGTAATGCAACTGCAAACTGTACAAAACCAAAACCATTAGGATCTGTACCATCATTACTTCGTCCTGTTTGAGAAAGAACTCCTGTAACTTCGGGGAATGAGGCAATAACTTTTTTTAGCTCGTTGGTTTTCTTCATCGACTCTTTCAGTGATGTACTCATTGGTAATTCTGCTGTTACCCATAATGAGCCTTCGTTAAGAGTTGGTAAGAATTCCGTTCCAAGGAATTTTCCGGAGAAAATGGTAATAGCCATTAAAGAAATTGCTGCAATAAGGCTTATTTTTTTATTCCTGAAAGCAAACGTAAAACCTTTTTCTACAATCCTATCCCAGAAAGATACAAATGGATTGTGTTTTTCACGTACATTCTTATTTAGTAAAATATGCATAAGAACCGGAACCAGAGTCAATGTAAACAGCAAAGCTCCCATTAATGCAAATCCAAGGGTATAAGCCAATGGAGAGAACATTTTTCCTTCTACTTTCTGGAAAGAGAAAATTGGTATTAGTGAAGTGATAATAATAAGCTTTGAGAAGAAGATGGCTTTCCCCAGACCTGTTCCGGTTTGCTTAATCCAGCCTCCTTTTGCCAGTTTATTAAAACGCTCCATTCCGTACCTCTTGGCTTTATGGTCCAGCATTACAAAAACACCTTCCACCATGACGACGGCCCCATCGATAATAATACCAAAGTCTACAGCTCCCAATGAAAGAAGGTTTGCGCTCATCCCGGCTATTTTAAGACATAGGAATGCAAATAGTAATGATAGCGGAATAATAATAGATACGATAACAGTTGTACGCCAGTCGGCCATAAAAATCAATACCATTACCGTTACCAGTATGATCCCTTCAATCAGGTTGTGCATTACTGTACGGGTAGTGAAATCCATCAGATTATCACGATCATAAAAGGTGACCAACTTTACATCTTTAGGTAGTGTTTTACTATTCAGTTCAGCAATTTTTGCTTTAAGTGCAACCAGAACTTCACGTGGATTCTCCCCTTTTCTCATTACAACAGTACCGGCAACTACATCATCTTTTCCGTTTAGTCCGGCCTGGCCTACACGTGGCATAGAGCTTTCTTTTACTTCAGCAATGTTCTTTACCAATACAGGATTTCCGTTATTAGTTTCAATCGTAATATTGCCGATATCTTCTATTGTTTTTACGAGACCAATTCCCCGTACTACATAAGATTGGCCGCTTTTTTCTATAACATCACCTCCTACATTCAGATTACTTTTGGTTACCGCATCATAAACCTGTAAAGGAGTAAGACTGTATTTTTCTAATTTTACAGGATCAATACTCAATTCATAAACTTTATCCTGTCCCCCGAATACATTAATATCTGCTACCCCCGGAACGCCGCGTAATGCACGGTCCACAACCCAGGTTTGTAAAGTAAGCAGTTCTCTCGAATCCCGCTTTGGGCTTTCCAGTGTATAACGGAAGATTTCCCCTGTTGGCCCATAAGGTGGTTGTACTTCGGGAGCAACATCATCCGGAAAACTTAATGTCCTCAACTGATTGTTGACCTGATTTCTGGCGAAGGTGTCATCTACTCCGTCATCAAAAATAATTTTGACAATGGACAATCCAAACATCGTGGTGCTCCGTACACTGGTTTTCTTCTGCACCGGGCTCATTGCAAGCTCTATAGGTGTTGTTACAAAACGTTCAACTTCTTCGGCACTTCTGCCGTTCCATTGTGTGATGATCGTTATCTGTGTATTGGTAACATCAGGAAAGGCCTCAATTGGCATATTCCTGAAACTTACAATACCTGCGATAGCTAAAATCCCTACCCAGACAAAGGTGAAAACCTTGTTCTTGATAGAGAATGCTATTATATTTTTAATGAACTTATTCATTCAATTCAGATTTAATATTTCTTATTTACTCTTTTAATGATCTGTAAATAAGTAACTGATTATTGGTTACAACTTTATCTCCTTCATTTACTCCTTCGGCCACATAAGTAGTGTCTCCTGTCTGTCTCAGTATTTTTATTTCACGAACTTTTATATTACTCTGGGAGGCAAATAATACAACAAAGTATCTGTTATCGTCAAAGATTACTGCAGAAGTAGGTATTGCTACCGCAGTTTCATTCAGCGTATTATTTACTTTAATAGTTGCTTTACTATCTGGTACCAGAAGTCCTTCCGAATTGTCCAAAACCACTCTTGCCTGCATAGCATTGGTTTGCGGATCTATAATTTTAAATATCTTATCAATTCTACCATGGAAGACTTTATCAGGATAACTTAGCGTCGTGATCTCTGCCTTCATACCAAGATCTATTCGGTCAATATCAGTTTCATTGATGTTAACTAATGCCCAAACATCTTTTGTATTAGCCACGTCGAAAATATTGTCCGAACGGTCACTTCTAAGCTGCATATCTTTATTGATGTTCTTTTGTACGATATAACCATTGATTGGAGATACTACAGAATAAATATTACCATTCTTTACGTTATAGATTGTACTAACAGCTTCTGCCCGCTTTAACTGATCCTGTGCCTTTGTAAGTTCGCTTTTGGCTGTCAGAACTTCATTTTTGGTATTCAATTTTCCTTCATAAAGTTCCTGAGCCACTCTCAGTTTATTTTTTGCCTCTGCCAAATCTGTTTTAGCATCACTAAGGTCTTTCTGAAAACCTGCCACTTCTGTACTTCGTATTGTAGCCAGTACCTGGCCTTTATGTACATAATCTCCCAATTCAGCATTTACCGTCAGTACATTACCTCCTACCAAAGGATAAATATCAATATAACTGTTTCTGTCGGCGGAGATTTTACCAAAGAAGCTCATTTGTTCTTTAATCTGTTCTTTTTGGGCTTCAGCAAGGGTTGTAGACTGCATCATCTCCTTGCTTATTTCAAAGCCTTTTACAATACTCTCTTTTTTCTGAGGCTCTTCCTTGCTGCATGCAGCGAGTATTGAGATTGCCAATAAGCCTGTAATTATCTGCTTCATATACTAGTAAAAGATTTTGGATTGTGTTAAACGATTAATTTCTTCAGCGGATGTTATAATATGTTTCTGAATTTCATAGATCTGCAAAATGCTTTGCTTGTAACTTTCCATAAAATCGGTGAACTCGATAAGACTGATATTTCCTTTTCTGAAATTCTTCAGAATACCGTTATATACAGTTTCCATATCTTGCAGGTCCTGAGGTTTCAGGGAAAAATATTGCTGATATTGATTCTTCCATGTCTGATATGCAGTATCTACTTGTGATATAAGTTCCTGTTTCAGCCTTTCTTCAGTTTTTTTGTTTTCCTGAATTTGGTATTCTGCTTTCATCTGATTTCCTTTATTTTTATTCCAAAGCGGAATCGGAATACCAAAACTAAGTGCCAGCTGATTGTCGAATGCGGCACCTCTTTGTGTCCAACGGGTACCTATAGTAAGGTCCGGTACACTAAGTGATTTCTGCCATTTTAAATTGAGTTCGCTACTCTGTGTAATTTTTTTAGCTGTCAGATAATCGGCGTTATTTTCCAATGCTTTTTGCTGCAATTCGGAAATGCTTATCAGCGGCTGTTTCTCCAGTTGCTGGGTCATATTATCATCAGAAAGTTCCGGGAGAACTTCTGTATCGCTACCTGTTAATAATTTCAGTGTTTGCTTTTGCTGAATAATATTATTACTAACCTCTATTTTATCATTCTGTACATTGATAACCAATGCCTGAAGCCTTACCATATCTTTTAGAGATACATTTCCTTTTTGCGTCTGGACTTTATAAGCATTCAACAAATCTGTAAAATACTTCAACTGAACATCCAGGCTTTCTTCTTTTTTCTGTTCAAAAAGAATATTATAAAAGGTACTTCGAAGCTGGGAACGAAGGTCTACAAGCAGTCCCTGAAACTGCATTTCTGCAATTTCTTTATTCGATCTGGCAAAAGCGACTTCATTTTTTCTTTTTCTTCCTAATACAAAAAGCTGTTCTATTCCCACTTCCTTAGCTCCGGTGCTGCCGATATGGAAAATCTTTTTATTTTCAGGATCTATTGCGTTAAGTTCGATAGACAAATTAGGGAGATCCCATATTTTTGCCTGAATAATATCTGCTTCTGCTTCGCTAATATTATATTGAGCGGCAAGTAGTTGCAGGTTATTCTTCTGAAAGGACTCTTCGCATTCTTCCAATGTCATCCGCTGCTGACTGTATACAAAAACGGATGTCATTAGAAAAAACGGAATACATTTTTTCATGCTATACTTTTTAAACATTACAAAAGTGTCATTACAATTTTAAAACAATCTTAATTTCACCTTAAAATATGCTTAAAATTACTTATTTATCGAATGTGTAGGAAATATTAAAGTAAAAATATTCTTATTTGAATCCGCAGAATAATAAATATTTGCCTGGTGATATTCTAAGATACGTTGAACAATTTTTAGTCCCAGACCGGAACCATTGATATTCTGTGAATTTTTGCCTCTTATAAAAGCTTCAAACAATTTGTTGCGGTCTTCATCAGAAATAACAGGTCCGTTATTTTCCATAATAACGCTGAGTTCATTATCTTTCTCATATATAGAAACAGAGACTTCTGCATTATCACTATACAAAACAGCATTTTTGAACAGGTTGATAAAGACAATCTCAAGTAATGATCTTATTCCTCTGACTGCCAATGTCAGTTCCTCATTTTCATTAATCTTAAAATCTAGATATAGCTGAGGATAAGTCTTTAAAACGACTTCATAAGCATCAAAAATAATCTCATCAATGCGCTCTTCTTTAAAAATTTGCTGAATATTTTCTCTGTCAAATTTTGTAAGTAACATTAGTGAGCTTGTTAAATCAGATAGCTGATGAATATCTTTTGTAACATTTTGTAATGTGGTTCTGGTATCCGGTTGGATATCACTTTTATGGCTCAGATTTTCTAATTGAAATGTAATCCTGGTTAATGGAGTACGGATTTCGTGTGATGCACTTGCTGTAAACTCCTTCTGCGCCTGAAAAACATCATTAATACGAATCATCATCGTATTAAAAGCTCTTGCAAGAACGCTAATCTCGTCTTCAGACTTATTTTCTTCTAATTTAGTAGTCAGTTTATGAGCCGTAATTTCCGTAATCTGCCTGGTAAATTTATCTAAAGGAGTCAGCAGCTTTTTAACAAAATTATAGCTAAATATCCAGACAAAAACAGTAGTAATAAGGTACGTTATGATCAATACATATTTTAAAAAGTCTAATTTAAGCTGCCCCGTACGATCACGTGCAGTTACCAGAATATAGTAGACTTTGTCTCTAATTTTTACATGAGCTCCAAGTAACTCCTGATCCTTATCTTGAACATGGACTTCACTTGTCTGATCAAGCTCATACAGCAAGCCTTCATCCCATGTGATATTCTCATCTTTAACAGTACTGTATATAAGTTTCTTATTACTATTGAAAATTAATGTTTCATCATGGAATAGTTCATCTTCAATTTCATCAACTTCAAAATTAGCACCCCTAACGTCAACATTTTCATTTTTTAAAATAAGCTGTATTGTAAATTCCAGCTTATTATGCATCCTTTCCAGAAATTTTTCTTTCCTGAAGTCATAACTGGTATAGTAAATAATAGCCATTACTACTGCAAAAATCAGAGAATATGCTATACTAAAGTTAAATGCTATTTTACGTTTTAAAGTCATTTCAGACTGGCAAGATAATATCCGAAGCCTGGACGGGTATGGATTAGTTTATGCTTAAAATCTTTATCTATTTTTTTTCGGAGAAAGTTAATATAAACCTCAATAGTATTATTGGTGGTCTGGAAATGATTCTGCCATACCTGATCAGAGATATGTTGCTTGGAAAGGGTTCTTCCGTTGGCATTAGCCAAAAGCATCAAAAGCTGGAATTCTCTTACCGTAAGGTTTATTTCTGTTCCGTCTCTGTATACTTTGCCATCTGCAGGAAGAATTTCAAGATCATCAATTACAATTTTTTCTTCCTCTTTTTTAGGTGCTTCTCTTCTTCTGAGTAAAGAATTTATTCTTAGCAGAAGTTCTTCAAGTAAAAATGGTTTTACAAGATAATCATCTGCTTTACGTAAAAATGCTTCTTTTTTATCTGCAATATCATCGTAAGCAGAAATAATAATAATCGGAGTATTGGGGTCTGTATCTCTTACAATTTGTGTAGCTTCCAATCCGTTTATCTTAGGTACATTAATATCCAGAAGATAGATATCATAAGCTGCCCCAGTAGTTTTCGTCAGAAATTCTTCTCCATCAGATGATGTCTCACACAAAATATCATTAGACGCTAAGAAAGTCGAAATCTCTGATGATAAAACTAAATCATCCTCCAAAAGTAATACTCGCATTGAAAGTCTTTTTTACAAATTTATAAAATAACATTGTTACTATTTCTATTTTGTAAAATTATACAAAATAAGCTATCAAATACAGAGATAGTTTTTCCGAATGAATATACTTGCATTCCCTTTACAAAACCTTTAAATTTGTATAGAAATTTTTACGAAAAATGAATTCTAAAATTAATCATAATGTTATTTTTCAGGAACTTGGTGTATTGGATTATCAGTCTGCATGGGACTACCAGGAAAAGCTTCTGAAAAGTAATATAGATATAAAAATAAATAACAGACAGCTTCAACCGGAAGACACTACGGAAACAGAAAATCATCTGCTTTTTGTAGAACATCCGCACGTTTATACATTGGGGAAAAGCGGGCATGAAGAAAATATGCTTGCTAATAATGATATGCTGAAAGAAATTGATGCAACTTATGTAAAAACAAATCGCGGCGGAGACATCACCTACCATGGTTATGGCCAAATTGTAGGCTACCCTGTTCTGGATCTTGAAAATTTCTATACAGATATCCACCGTTATATGAGGGAACTGGAAGAAATCATTATCCGGACTATTGCTGAATATGGATTAAAAGGGGAACGTTCTCCTGGGGAAACAGGTGTTTGGCTGGATGTTGGCAAACCATATGCCCGAAAGATTTGTGCAATGGGGGTGAAAGCCAGTCGCTGGGTTACGATCCATGGCTTTGCATTAAATGTAAATACAGATCTTCGTTATTTCGAATATATTATTCCTTGCGGTATAAAAGACAAACAGGTAACATCTCTTAAAAGAGAACTGGAAAGGGAGGTTGATATGGAAGAAGTAAAATTAAAAATCAAAAAACATTTTCAGGAAGTCTTCCAAACTGAATGGATATAATCTCTATATATAAATGTAAGAATTTCTGTCTCTGAAGATTCTGATTTTTGGAATTTTAGGACTAATTGTAAATGCAAGCGTAATTTTTGGGGAATGTATTGATCCAAAAATATTCAGTTTCCAGAATCATCAGAAAATAACATTTATCTTTATGCTTTCATATTACCAATAAAGAGATTAAACCCCATAATACAGTAAATACAAAAAAGAATATATGTTATAAATTGTAAGTCTGAAAGCTATAGATTTACTATTTAATCAAGATATAATAATACTAAATACTATTATTTATTTTGTTTCTAATCCTTTTATTCTTTTTAGATTATGGTTTTATACTCCCCCGATTAATAATTATTTTGCAAATACTTGAACTATTTATTTAGAATTTTTAATTATATTTTTTTCAAAAAAAAGCTCTCTAAATTAAATTATTTGCAACAACTGTTTTTTTGATTATATTTGTAAAATATAGAAAAAGTAATTATGGCAGAATATAAATTATTACTTCCTTCAATGGGAGAAGGCGTGATGGAAGCGACAATTATCACATGGTTGTATAACGAAGGCGACACTGTAAGTGAAGACGACTCCGTTGTAGAAATTGCAACCGATAAAGTTGATTCTGATGTTCCGACTCCTGTTTCCGGTAAAATTGTAAAGATTTTAAAACAAAAAGATGAAGTAGCAAAAGTTGGTGAAGCTATTGCTATTTTAGAAGTTGCCGGTGAGGGAAATGCTGATATTACTACAGAAGCTCCCGCAGCTGCACAAACAACTTCTATTGAACCTGAAGTAGAAAAAGAATTAATGCAGCCTATTGCTGCACAGACTGTAGCAACGGATTCCTTATCAGGTACAGATTTATATCTTTCTCCATTAGTTAAGTCTATCGCACAACAGGAGAATATTACTGAAGCTGAGCTAAAATCTATTAAAGGATCTGGCCTTGAAGGTAGAATTACAAAAGAAGATATCTTAGCATACCTTCCAAACAGAGGTAACACTGCAACACCAACAACTACACCAGTAGTTGCTAAAAGTGCACCAGCATCTGCTCCGACATCTACAATCCCTGTTGCTGCAGGTGATGAGATTGTTCCAATGGACAGAATGCGAAAAATTATCGCTGAAAACATGGTGAAAGCTAAGCAGATCGCTCCACACGTAACTTCGTTTATCGAAACTGACGTTACCAATGTTGTAAAATGGAGAAACAAACACAAATCTGCTTTCGAAAAACGTGAAGGTGAAAAACTAACTTTCATGCCGATTTTCATAAAAGCAGTTGTTAAAGCTATTCAGGATTTCCCATTAATCAACGTTTCTGTTGATGGTGACAAAATCATTAAAAAGAAAAACATCAATATTGGTATGGCTACTGCCCTTCCGGATGGTAATCTTATTGTTCCGGTAATCAAAAATGCAGATCAGCTTTCTCTTTCAGGTTTAGCAAAAGCTATTAATGACCTGGCTTACAGAGCAAGAAATAAAAAATTAAGACCTGAAGATACACAAGGCGCAACTTATACTATCTCTAATGTAGGAAGCTTTGGAAACTTAATGGGTACTCCTATTATTCCTCAGCCACAGGTTGCAATTTTAGCTGTAGGTGCTATCGTTAAAAAACCTGCAGTATTAGAAACTCCGGATGGAGATGTTATTGCAATCAGAAACCTTATGTTCATGAGTCACTCTTACGATCACCGTGTAGTAGATGGTTCTTTAGGAGGAATGTTCCTAAAGCATGTTCATGACTATCTTCAAAATTGGGATCTGAATACAGAAGTTTAAAATCAACACAATACATTATAAAAAATCCCCGATAAGATTATCGGGGATTTTTTATGTTTATGTTATTCTAAACTCGGATGATCAATTTTTATGTCCGCAATCTTTTCAGTTTTCTTCTACGTCATATTATCCGGGGGTTCTATTTTAATCTGAGTTTATCAATTTAATATTTTATGCAGAATTATAAGCTTAAAATAATAAAAGCGCTGAGAATCCAATAAAAACTATGCTTCTTTATCATAATCAGTATACCCAAATCTCACGAATTAGAGCTATCAGAACCTTATTAAATAATATATAGTTAAAAATCAGATAGTTAGTATTAGTAAAAGATGGTAGCTGATTATTGATGAATTATAACAGACCGGGTATAAAAGAGAAATATTTCTGTTGTGAAATAGTATTCCTCCAGAATACTTACTTTCTGACATATATTCTTTACGCAGATCAAGCTCCTCCGGAGCTTCATTCCAATTCCTTCCGATTTCTATCAAATCTTATACAGAAAATATAGTTCATCATAATGAATAAGGAGCTCCGTCAGGAGCTTTATCTCTATAGATCATAATGATAGAAAATTCAGAGCGTTCCGGAGGAACGTTATCTCAATTAGGAAAATAAATTTCTCCTTATCCTTTATTACCTCTATAACATTCATAGCTCTTATAACCAGTATAATCCTTATAACCTCTGTAGCCATTATAACTCTATCACATCCTTAACTATTATAACCTGTATAACTTACATAACCAGTATAACCTTTCTGGTTAGTTAGTGGTTAGGTATATTGAGTTGTGTTATTTTGGATAGGATTGGTTTGATAGAATGTTTTAGGAATATCCTAAAAACGAAAAAGCCTCTGCATGAATATGCAAAGGCTTTTCAAAAATAAAAACTGGCGGCGACCTACTCTCCCGCGTTAGCAGTACCATCGGCGCTGGTGGGCTTAACTTCTGTGTTCGGAATGGGAACAGGTGAGCCCCACCGCTATAACCACCCTAAAGTTTGTTATATATTTTTGGCTGTTCGTTATCGGTTTCTGGTTATCGGTCTTACACCTACAACTCTTATCCAATAACTACAAACCATTTTCGGTAGTTTCAACATCACAAAGGCATAACCTTTAGCGCACTCCTTAAGTATTTTTGCAAAGCTTACTTATTGCTTTTAGCTTTAAGCCTTATTAGGCTATAAATCTACGGGTAATTAGTACTACTCGGCTATGACATTACTGCCTTTACACCTATAGCCTATCAACGTCGTCATCTACAACGACCCTTAAAAGATGTCTCATCTTGAGGCGAGTTTCGCACTTATATGCTTTCAGTGCTTATCTCTTCCAAACATAGCTACTCAGCGGTGCACCTGGCGGTACAACTGATACACCAGAGGTTTGTTCAATTCGGTCCTCTCGTACTAGAATCAAGCCCTCTCAAACATCTAACGCCCGCAATAGATAGAGACCGAACTGTCTCACGACGTTCTGAACCCAGCTCGCGTGCCACTTTAATGGGCGAACAGCCCAACCCTTGGGACCTTCTCCAGCCCCAGGATGTGACGAGCCGACATCGAGGTGCCGAACCTCCCCGTCGATGTGAGCTCTTGGGGGAGACTAGCCTGTTATCCCCGGAGTACCTTTTATCCTATGAGCGATGGCCCTTCCATACGGAACCACCGGATCACTATGTCCTGCTTTCGCACCTGATCGACTTGTAGGTCTCACAGTCAAGCACCCTTATGCCATTACACTCTACGCACGGTTACCAAGCGTGCTGAGGGTACCTTTGAAAGCCTCCGTTACTCTTTTGGAGGCGACCACCCCAGTCAAACTACCCACCACGCAATGTCCTTCCGTAGAAGTTAGGCTCCAAGTAAACAAAGGGTGGTATTTCAACGTTGGCTCCACAAACACTAGCGTGCCTGCTTCACAGCCTCCCACCTATCCTACACATTGTTTACTCGAAGTCAATACGAAGTTATAGTAAAGGTTCACAGGGTCTTTTCGTCCCATTGCGGGTAATCGGCATCTTCACCGATACTACAATTTCACCGAGCTCGTGGCTGAGACAGTGCCCAGATCGTTACACCATTCGTGCAGGTCGGAACTTACCCGACAAGGAATTTCGCTACCTTAGGACCGTTATAGTTACGGCCGCCGTTTACTGGGGCTTCAGTCAATGCCTTCGAGTTACCTCTAAGCACCTTCCTTAACCTTCCAGCACCGGGCAGGTGTCAGACCCTATACAGCATCTTTCGATTTAGCAGAGTCCTGTGTTTTTGATAAACAGTCGCCTGGGCCTCTTCACTGCGGCCTCCCCGGAGGGAGGCGTCTCTTCTTCCGAAGTTACGAGACTATTTTGCCTAGTTCCTTAGCCACGACTCACTCGAGCACCTTAGGATTCTCTCCTCGACTACCTGTGTCGGTTTTGGTACGGGCAGTATATTTCGCTTTTCTTGGAAGCGGGTCCCCAGGATTATCAGCGCATCCGAAGATTTGCTGTACTATCGTAACCTCGCAGTTACTTCAACGTACTATTCCGTCAGTACGCACCTAGTTTCCAACTCCGTCACTTTTATTAATATACTGGTACGGGAATATTAACCCGTTGTCCATCCACTACGCCTGTCGGCTTCGCGTTAGGCCCCGACTAACCCTCAGCTGATTAGCATGGCTGAGGAAACCTTAGTCTTTCGGTGAGGGGGTTTCTCGCCCCCTTTATCGTTACTTATGCCTACATTTTCTTTTCTATCCGCTCCACAATACCTCACAGTACTGCTTCGGCGCAAATAGAATGCTCCCCTACCCAGTATTAAATACTGCCATAGCTTCGGTAATATGCTTATGCCCGATTATTATCCATGCCGGACCGCTCGACTAGTGAGCTGTTACGCACTCTTTAAATGAATGGCTGCTTCCAAGCCAACATCCTAGCTGTCAATGCAGTCCAACCGCGTTCTTTCAACTTAGCATATATTTAGGGACCTTAGCTGTTGGTCTGGGTTCTTTCCCTCTCGGACATGGACCTTAGCACCCATGCCCTCACTGCCGACAATCATTTATTAGCATTCGGAGTTTGTCAGGAATTGGTAGGCGATGAAACCCCCGCATCCAATCAGTAGCTCTACCTCTAATAAACTATATCGACGCTGCACCTAAATGCATTTCGGGGAGTACGAGCTATCTCCCAGTTTGATTGGCCTTTCACCCCTACCCACAGGTCATCCGAAGACTTTTCAACGTCAACCGGTTCGGTCCTCCACTTTGTGTTACCAAAGCTTCAACCTGCCCATGGGTAGATCACAAGGTTTCGCGTCTAATCCCACTAACTAAGCGCCCTATTCAGACTCGCTTTCGCTACGGCTCCGGACCTTAAGTCCTTAACCTCGCTAGTAAGATTAACTCGTAGGCTCATTATGCAAAAGGCACGCCGTCACAGCATATAGCTGCTCCGACCGCTTGTAGGCGTACGGTTTCAGGTTCTATTTCACCCTTCTATTCGAAGTGCTTTTCACCTTTCCTTCACAGTACTTGTTCACTATCGGTCTTTCAGGAGTATTTAGCCTTGGAGGATGGTCCCCCCATATTCAGACAGGATTTCACGTGTCCCGCCCTACTCATTTATCATCTATGTATGCCTTTCATATACGGGGCTATCACCCTCTATGGCCACACTTTCCAGTGTGTTCTATTAAACATATAAAGACTTTTGGGCTAATCCGCTTTCGCTCGCCACTACTTACGGAATCTCTTCGATTTCTTTTCCTCCGGGTACTTAGATGTTTCAGTTCTCCGGGTTTGCTTCTCGTCCGAAGACGAGATGACATATCTTCAATATGCCGGGTTGCCCCATTCGGACATCTGCGGATCAACTCGTGTGTGCCAATCCCCGCAGCTTTTCGCAGCTTACCACGTCCTTCTTCGCCTCTGAAAGCCTAGGCATCCGCCATACGCCCTTAACGATTTCTTTCCTAATTTTATTTTACTCTGCACTCAAGGAGTGCTCGGTTATCTCTTTGTGATGTCAATTTTACCGTTAATGTCAATGATCTTTAATTCTTTCTGTCTTCCTGATAAACGAATATTTGTTTTGGCTCTATTCGTATACTTGTATCAGTCCAACAAAACTGTGGAGAATAAGGGAGTCGAACCCTTGACCTCCTGCGTGCAAGGCAGGCGCTCTAGCCAGCTGAGCTAATTCCCCCTCTTAGTTAAGATGTTAGTCTTTAGTCCTTAGATTCTAGTATTAAACTAAATTCTAATTTCTTATTTCTAACCTCTAATTTAATTAGTAGTCTCGGGCAGGCTCGAACTGCCGACCTCTACATTATCAGTGTAGCGCTCTAACCAGCTGAGCTACGAGACTTCAATTTTAATTTTAAATTTTAAATCCTTAATTTTAAATTCAATCTAAAACCTATTATTTATAATCTAAAATCTCTCTATCCCTGTTACTAATCTAAGGGGTTATCTTTTTTATAGCAACCAAAGTAAAACCAAAGCTGTGCTTTGTTTAAGTAAGCAGTACATTTAAGTACCTTAATTTTGTTTATCGTCCTTTGGACGCTCTAAAATGAGATGTTCCAGCCGCACCTTCCGGTACGGCTACCTTGTTACGACTTAGCCCTAGTTACTAGTTTTACCCTAGGCAGCTCCTTTTACGGTCACCGACTTCAGGTACCCCCAGCTTCCATGGCTTGACGGGCGGTGTGTACAAGGCCCGGGAACGTATTCACCGCGCCATGGCTGATGCGCGATTACTAGCGATTCCAGCTTCATAGAGTCGAGTTGCAGACTCCAATCCGAACTGAGACCGGCTTTCGAGATTTGCATCCTATCACTAGGTAGCTGCCCTCTGTACCGGCCATTGTAGCACGTGTGTGGCCCAAGACGTAAGGGCCGTGATGATTTGACGTCATCCCCACCTTCCTCTCTACTTGCGTAGGCAGTCTCACTAGAGTCCTCAACTTAATGTTAGCAACTAGTGACAGGGGTTGCGCTCGTTGCAGGACTTAACCTAACACCTCACGGCACGAGCTGACGACAACCATGCAGCACCTTGAAAAATGTCCGAAGAAGGATCTATTTCTAAATCTGTCATTTCCCATTTAAGTCTTGGTAAGGTTCCTCGCGTATCATCGAATTAAACCACATGCTCCACCGCTTGTGCGGGCCCCCGTCAATTCCTTTGAGTTTCATTCTTGCGAACGTACTCCCCAGGTGGATTACTTATCACTTTCGCTTAGTCTCTGAATCCTAAAATCCAAAAACGAGTAATCATCGTTTACGGCGTGGACTACCAGGGTATCTAATCCTGTTCGCTCCCCACGCTTTCGTCCATCAGCGTCAGTTAAGACTTAGTGACCTGCCTTCGCAATTGGTGTTCTAAGTAATATCTATGCATTTCACCGCTACACTACTTATTCCAGCCACTTCAACCTTACTCAAGACTAACAGTATCAATGGCAGTTCGACAGTTAAGCTGTCGGATTTCACCACTGACTTATCAGTCCGCCTACGGACCCTTTAAACCCAATAAATCCGGATAACGCTTGCACCCTCCGTATTACCGCGGCTGCTGGCACGGAGTTAGCCGGTGCTTATTCATCTGGTACCTTCAGCTACTTACACGTAAGTAGGTTTATCCCCAGATAAAAGTAGTTTACAACCCATAGGGCCGTCTTCCTACACGCGGGATGGCTGGATCAGGCTTGCACCCATTGTCCAATATTCCTCACTGCTGCCTCCCGTAGGAGTCTGGTCCGTGTCTCAGTACCAGTGTGGGGGATCACCCTCTCAGGCCCCCTAAAGATCGTCGCCTTGGTGAGCCGTTACCTCACCAACTAGCTAATCTTGCGCGTGCCCATCTTTATCCACCGTAGTTTTCAATATAATCCGATGCCGAATCATATATTATAGGGTATTAATCTTCCTTTCGAAAGGCTATCCCCTTGATAAAGGCAGGTTGCACACGTGTTCCGCACCCGTACGCCGCTCTCAAGATTCCGAAGAATCTCTACCGCTCGGCTTGCATGTGTTAGGCCTCCCGCTAGCGTTCATCCTGAGCCAGGATCAAACTCTCCATTGTATGTTTGTGTTCCTTAAACTCAACTCAATTTAAAATTGACGCTTTGGTTTTTCTTACTTGGTTGTTATTTTATTTTCAATGATCTTTTATTCTTTTCGCTTTCTCCGAAATCTCTTCTGTCAGTTGTTTCAGATTTGCGAGTGCAAAGATAAAAACTTTTTCCCGATTTACAAAACTTTTTTTGAAGTTTTTTTTTCAGTCATCTTTATTAACTCTACTCTGCTCTAACAGTCCTTTTATTAACCATTTTTGCGTGGGCAAAACTAATAAATTTTATTAACATGACCAAATCTTTTTTTCTAAAAAATTTTAACCGATTTTATAGTCTCAATTATCTCCTGCTCCCCTCACAACTCTCATTGTTTAGGACTGCAAAAGTAGAAAAACTTCTACTACACACCAAACTTTATTACTCATTTTTTAACATAATATTCGTAACTATCTGACTACGGGTGAGAAAAATTTAATATTATGTTCATATTGAAAAGACTTCCCTTCTTTATATATACTCCATATATCGCTGCACACGCTTTAAAAACCAGATTCTTGTTGTCAGCATTTACTGGAATAAGCTCTTTCTAATAGCTCAGAAGCCATTTTTTTAGCTTTAGCACCTCCTTTATATATATATAAGAAAAACAAAAATCCGGCTTCATGCCGGATTTTATATACTATATATATATGTACTAATAAACAATAATTTCATCTGTAAACAAATACCCTTTCTTTATATTAGGAGCAATAATTTTCAGATACCTTGTCTGTACCGGAGTTTTTAACTTTAGTTCAAATCGTTTAAAAGTTAATTTCGACTCTGTCTCCGGGATATCATTTTTTACAATTCCAATTTCTTTATATGCTACTCCATCATCTGAAACCAAGACTTTCATTTCTCCGGGCATATAAACTCCCGGACCAATAATTTGCATAAAGCGCATAGCAATCGTATTAAGCGTTTCCTTTTTTTCAAAATCAACAACAACATCTACATCTTTAGTAAAACCCTGCCATTGCTTATCATGATAAGTCAATCCTCCGAAAACTCCATTCGTTAATGTTTGTTCCTTCTGGGCTTCATAACCATCCCATTTATTATTATAAATTACTTTTTTACCAATTGCTTTATGAATATCTATATCCAGATCTAAAACCGGACCTGTTTTTATAGCATTCATAAAATATGCAGCTTTAACTTTTGCAGGCTTATTTATAATAAAAGGTTCCTTATATATTAAGGACTCATTTGTTGGTTCTTTACCATCTAATGTATACCTTATATTCTCAGAGTTCATTTGCTCTGTAACCAAACTCACCGTATTAGTTCCGGATGAGGAATCAAATTTCACTATACTATATATATTATAGGAAGGTCTGTAATAATTGACCTGAAGCTTTTGCAAAATTCTATAGTGTGATTGTAGCCTTTTGGTAAAATCCTGAATGTTTTTATTCTCTAAAGCTGTCCAGTTTACTTCTGCTAATGCAAGAGCTCTGGGAAAAACCATATATTCTACATGTTCTGTTGTCGGAACATATTCAGCCCAAAGATTTGCCTGAGCGCCTAATACATGTTTTGCTTTTTCTTTTTTCAGTACTGCAGGGATCGGATTATACGAATATACTTTGTCCAAAGGTAAATATCCTCCTATTGCCTCGGGTTGAGTTCTGGGATCAGTCTGGTAACTATCAAAATACAAAAACTCTCCGGGAGTCATAATTACATCATGTCCGGCATCGGCAGCAGCTATACCTCCCGACTCTCCTCTCCAGCTCATCACAGTTGCTCCTGGCGTTAATCCTCCATCTAGAATTTCATCCCAACCAATAAGCTTTCGCCCTCTTGACTGTAAATATTGATCCATTTTACGAATAGCATAGCTTTGAAGCTCATCAACCGACTTCAATCCTTCCTTTTTCATTAAAGCTTGATCTTTCGGACAGGATGCCCAGTGTTTTTTATCGGCTTCATCTCCGCCTATATGTATATATTTGGAAGGGAAAATTTCCAGCACTTCATCTATTACATTCTGAAGAAACTCAAATGTCTTAGGATTTCCTATACAAAATTCGCTTTGAGTATATGGTTTTCCGGAGCATGATAATTCCGGATAAACAGCCAACACTTCTTCACTATGTCCCGGCATTTCTATTTCTGGTATTATATTTATACCTCGCTCAGCAGCATATTCTACCAACTCTTTTGCTTCTTTCTGTGTATAAAAGCCTCCACTTGCATTAGGATTCCCTTGTTCTGTATACTGTCGCCCGTTTTGCCACCAGTCCTTCCAGTTCGCATGAGTACGCCAGGCAGCCTTATCTGTTAATTCCGGGTATTTCTTTATTTCCAATCTCCATCCTGCTCCGTCAGTCAAATGCCAGTGAAAATTATTGAATTTATACAGAGCCATAAGGTCTATGTATTTTTTCAGGAAAGAAAAAGGATAAAAATGTCTGGATACATCTAAATGCAATCCTCTGTATGAAAAGCGTGGCTGATCTTCAATAGAAGCATAACTTAACCTTGACGGATCTTTCTGAAGCAAACCTAACTGTACAAAAGTATGAACACCATTAATAGCACCAGTAATATCTGACGATTCAATTTGTATACCTTTATTATTTACAGATAATCTATAAGCTCCGGGGGCAAATTTATTTTGTTGATCTTTTACAATACGGATATCACCGGAGTTTATATTTTTAGTACTGACTATATTCTTTCCACCCGTCAAAGCAGAATACTCAGATAAAAGGGGCTTAACATCAGCAAACTCTGGGGAAATTCTGATTTTAATGGTTTGAGGAAAAATATATTCTCCATTCTTTAAAGATACGGAAGAAGGTTTGGGAATGATATCGAAATTATTTTGCGCTGACACTAAAAATGGTACAGCATATATTAATAAAGATATCAGAACTTTATTTGTTTTCATTTTGAGGTTATTGTTTTTAAAGAACAACAAATATCATAAATAATATTGAAATCCTTTTATTCATATGTACAGGAACATTTAGTATATAATAATATCCGGCATTTTATTTTAATTTTTAATTGATAATCCCTTGTGCTTTTTATAAATTTGAGATTCTAATTAATTTTTCAATAAAAAAACTACATGACCAACAATTTTTTAATCCGAAAGGCTACAGAAGAGGATACACCTGTAATTTTCTCTCTAATCAAACAACTTGCAGAATACGAAAAGCTTTCTGATGCTGTTATTACTTCTGAGGAGGAGCTAAGACATAATATCTTCCATGAAGGTTTGTCTAAGGTACTTATTGCTGAAGAGAACAATATTCCGATAGGTTTCGCACTATATTTTTATAATTTTTCCACTTTCGTGGGAAAAGCCGGATTATATCTGGAAGATCTTTTTGTAGAACCTACGCACAGAGGAAAAGGTTATGGCAAAAAACTTTTAGTTGCTTTAGCACAAATAGCCAAAGAGAAAAACTGCGGAAGAATGGAATGGTCTGTACTAAACTGGAATAAGCCTTCTATCGAGTTTTATGAATCTCTGGAAGCTGTTCCTATGGATGAATGGACCGTATACAGACTGACTCAGGATAAAATCAATATTCTGGCAAATTCATAAAACACAAAAACACTGGTGAAAAAACTACTTACTTATATCCGCAACCGGCTAAAGCAAACTTTTGATAATATCACAAATGAGCGGCTGAAAGACAACTTGCTCCAGGCTATTCCTTTTTGGATAGCTTCTATTATCACGGGACTTATAGCTGTATTATATGCTAAAATTTTCGGTTGGGGCGAGCTGTTGCTATTTAAAATTATTCACTGGAAATCGTGGCTTATCTTTATTATCACTCCTTTCGCTTTTGTTTTATCCTGGTGGCTCGTGGATCGTTTTGCCCCCTATGCAAAAGGAAGTGGTATTCCCCAGGTAATGGCATCTGTGGATCTGGCAAATCCCAGAGACCGCTATATGATAAAATACCTGTTGAGTTTTAAAATTATTATTATAAAAATTATATCAAGCTTTGTCCTTATTACAGGTGGCGGTATTATCGGTAGAGAAGGACCAACAATACAAATTGCCGGATCTGTGTTCCGGAAAGTCAACGAACTTTTACCCAGATGGTGGCCAAAGATTTCACAAAAAAATATGATTCTTACGGGTGCTGCAGCCGGACTTTCAGCGGCATTCAACACCCCTTTGGGTGGTGTTGTATTTGCTATTGAAGAATTAGCAAAAACACATATCAGTTATTTTAAAACAGCGCTTTTCACTGCTGTAATTATTGCCGGACTTACTGCCGAAACACTTGCCGGGCCCTATCTTTATCTGGGCTATCCTAAAACAGGCGGGACTACTCTATGGTTAATGTTTCCTGTAATTCTTATCGCAGCTATCTCCGGAATCGCCAGCAGCTATATTTCCGGTTTAATGCTAAAAATTAATAAATTCAGGGCAAAATTCACTCATAAAAAGCAACATATTCTCTTTTTAATAGGTACAGCTCTTATTATATCTTCACTCGCTTACTTTGTAGATAAAAATATATTAGGTTCTGGTAAAGAGCTTATGGAACACTCCTTGTTCACTAGTGATAAGCATCAAAAATGGTATATGCCGATTCTGAAAATGATCGGTTCTACCCTTTCTTTTACAAGTGGTGGTGCTGGCGGTATTTTTGCTCCGGCTCTCAGCATCGGGGCAAGTATAGGATCTGTTTTTTCAGGATTAATTAACCTAACTCCTGAAGAAACTAATGTTATTATACTAGCCGGAATGGTTGCCTTTTTAACAGGAATTACCCGCGCCCCATTTACTTCTGCAATTCTGGTATTGGAAATGACGGATCGGCACAGCCTTATATTCCATCTAATGCTGGCAGGTATGATATCCTCTATTGCTTCTATGATTATCAGCAGACACTCATTATATGATTCCTTAAAAATAGGTTTTCTCGAAAAGCTTAATAAAGAAGTGCGTGCTCCTAAAGACAAATTACATCTCAAAGATTTGGTAAAAAGAAGATAAATATTTCATTACTAACAATTTATTCTCATAGAATTAGTAAAAAAAACCTATATTTAGCATTATTATCAAATAATAGTATATCACCAAATTTTTAAATATAGAAACTATGAGAAAAACATTTCTACAATTGAACAATGCTAAAAAGCTAAACAGGGAAAGTCAAAAAGCTATTTTAGGAGGTTCCACAGACTGCCCGCCAAAGCATTATGCAGTACAACATAATGGTTACACTGCATGTTGCCTAAAACCTGTCAGTAACCCATGCGAGCTAGTTGTTAACTTTTGTCTTATGCCAATGGGAATGTGTGGAGACGAAAGGTAAAATCTAACAGTAAGATCAAATAAATAATAAATATTATCAATTATGAAAAAACTTGACAGAAAAAAACAAAAAAGTATTCTCGGACAGGGAAACAATTGTGCAGATGGGCATTATGAAGCTGAATTTAAAGGATACATCATTTGTTGTATGAAAGTTCCTTTTACTGCAGACCTGTGTAATCCAGAAATGAGCAGATACTGCGATATGCCATACGGAATATGTGACGAATCATTCCAATAAGAATCAAAAAAGGCTCTGTTACTTATGTAATGGAGCTTTTTCTTTTGTTTTGTTTGCAAATTCAGAAAATATCAATATCTTTGCACCTCGAAATAAAAATAAATATTTTATCATTATGAACAATTACGAAACTGTTTTCATTTTGACTCCCGTTCTATCTGATGCTCAGGTGGAGGAAGCAGTTAAAAAATTCGAAGACCTTATTAAGGACAATGGTTGTGAGATCGTTGCTAAAGAAAACTGGGGACTTAAGAAATTGGCTTACCCAATTCAATTGAAAAAGAACGGATTCTACACTTTGATCGAATTCAAAGGTGAAGGTGATGTTGTAGCTAACTTAGAGCTAGCTTACAAGCGTGACGAAAGAGTTATCCGTTATTTAACAACTAAAATGGATAAGCATGCTGTAGACTATGCAGTAACGAGAAGAACAAAAGTGAAATCTCAAAAAGCTTAATTAATTAACCCCTAAAATCTTAAGACAATGGCAATAGATGAAATGGCACAACAAGCCGCACAAGGTGGTGAATCTGAAGTAAAGTTCCTTACTCCACTAGATATCAACACAAAAACACAGAAGAAATTCTGTCGTTTCAAAAAATACGGAATTAAGCATGTAGATTATAAAGATGCTGATTTCTTATTACAATTCGTAAATGAGCAAGGTAAAATCCTTCCAAGAAGATATACTGGTACTTCTCTAAAATACCAGAGAAAAGTTTCTGCAGCTATCAAAAGAGCTAGACACTTAGCTTTAATGCCATACGTAGCAGACCTTTTAAAATAAGACAAATTAATAAAAGAAGCAGGCTTGTCTTGCTTCTTTTGTTGCTGAATCAATATTAATTCTAACGATTTTTAGATTCAAAATTTAACTGAATCTAAAATTAAAAACGGACAACAACAATGCAAATTATTCTAAAAAAAGACGTAGAGAATTTAGGACTTGAATTCGATACTATCGATGTAAAACCTGGTTACGCTCGTAACTTCCTTATTCCTCAAGGATATGCTTTATTAGCAACTCCTAAAAACAAAGCAGCTTTAGAAGCTACTTTAGAGGCTAGAAAAGAAGAAGAAGCTAAATTAGTTGCTGCTGCTACAGCTAAGATCGATCAACTGAAAAAAGTTGTATTAACTATCCCTGCTAAAGTAGGTGCTGGTGACAAACTTTTCGGATCTATCAACAATGCAGATCTTGCAGAAGCTTTAGCTAAAGCTGGTGTAGACATTGAGAAAAAATTCATCAAGATTCCTGGTAACACTATCAAGAGAACTGGTAAGTTTGCTGCAAAAGTAAGACTTCACAGAAACGTAGAGCACGATTACGAATTTGACGTAGTTTCTGATGCTCCTGTAGAAGCTCCTAAAGCTGCTGAAAAAACTGAAACTAAAGAAGAGGCTTAATTAAAAGCAATTTCTTAATGATATAAATCCTTCCTTCGGGGAGGATTTTTTTGTGCTCTTATTTACTCTTGTTCATTTTTTCAAAATCCTCAGTTTTCATAATCGCTAAATTATTGTTTTTACAATCCCAGATACTCGTATATTTTTTTGATATTGTGATATAACTTTCCAGGTTATGAATATGCTGGTATAGCATAAGTGTACAGATATCTGTTGGTGTTATATACAACCAGTCAGGAAGAATATGTGAATGAACTCCACTTAACAGGTTCTCTCCTTTTTCATCTTTTGTGTTCATCGCGATTAAACTATTGTGCAGGCGTTCCGTCTTCTCTATTTCATTATTTTTATTAAAAGTAATCAGATAGTCGTTGCCAAATAATACAAGATTGCTCTGTGTAGTTCCGGTTAAAATATAAACTTTATTTTGTCCGTTCTTGCTATCATCAACAATTGGTATAAGATTTAGATTTGTATTCTGGTAAGCTCTGAAAATAGTATCGGTCTTAATCCTTTGTAATGCTTTCTGCCGGATGTCAAAATATTCTCTCTCAACATTAGTAAAATCTCTCACCGTTAAATCTAATCTGGAATCTTTAGGATTGTAATTGGCAGGAAAAGCTACCGAACCAATCACTTTATTTTCTTTTGAAAAAAATATACATGTGGGCACATTGCTGTTGATATAGGAAAAGTATCCGCCGATATTCTCATTATTTTTATAATTGGCCAAAAATACATCCGTTCCGTACCAGCTTGCCATTTCACTCCTGTATAATTTTATTCCCTCGTTTTTAATTTCTTTAGCAATCGCTTCCAGATCTTGAGCTGTTCCCCAAAAACCCAGAATTATGAACATTAAAATATATAGTTTTCTCATAAACAGATGATTTAAATAAAGTTACTCTTTTTTTTCTTTGCCTCCGGAAAACAAAAAAAGACATGATAAAAATAATAAGTGGCAAAATATTCTTTTAGGGCTTTTATATTTTCAGAAGCTTCAATTTAGAAAATGAATAAAAATGTAGATTTTATCGATATTTACAGCGATAAAATTCTTTATAAATGAAGGATTATTTTATATTTGCAGTCCAAAAATTAATCATATGCAAGAACTATTAGAAAAAATCGCACAGGAGTTTGGAACTTTCACAACTGACTCTAACCTTCAATTAGAAAAAGGTAACAAAGCTGCAGGTACAAGAGCTAGAAAAGCAGCTTTAGAGTTAAGCAAATTATTGAAAGACTTCAGAAAAGTTTCTGTGGAGGAATCTAAGAAATAAGAGAAATCTTTTACAAAAAAGAATCCGGTGAATTGCTTCACCGGATTTTTTATTTTACAGATAAACTCAGTTCTTAATTAGATCTGGGTTTTGTGTTTTACGTTTGTTAAGATATCCGGGAAGTAAGAATCTGATAAATGTTCAAACTCATCACCTCTCATAAACATAGAAGCATCTACTTCCGCATAAGATGTTCTTCCGGCAGCAGCGATAAGCTCATTACATGTATGCAATGTATTTCTGTGGAAATAATATACTCTCTCGCTCTTATCTGCCACATCCAGACCTTTAATCAGCATTTTATCCTGAGTTGCTACACCTGTAGGACAAGCGTTAGAATGGCATCTTAGAGCCTGAATACAACCTAAAGAGAACATAAAGCCTCTTGCATTATTACACATATCGGCTCCCATTGCTACAGCTCTAAGGATATCCAATGAAGTCAATACTTTTCCGCTGGCAATAATTCTGATTTTATCACGAACGTCATATTTCTGAAGCGTTCTGTTTACAAAGATAAGTGCTGGCTCCAAAGGCATACCAACTCCGTCTGAAAACTCCAATGGTGCAGCTCCTGTACCACCCTCAGCTCCATCTACCGTAATAAAGTCCGGCCAGATATTCAGTATATTCATTTTCTCGCAAATCTCTTCAAATTCACGTGTGTCACCAATACAAAGTTTAAACCCGACTGGCTTACCTTCACTAAGGTCTCTCAGCTGCTGTACAAATTTCAATAAACCTTCTGCACTGTTGAATGCTGTGTGTCCCGGAGGAGATAAAATAGTTTTCCCTGGTTCTACGTGACGAATCTTTGCAATTTCAGGTGTATTCTTTACTCCTGGTAATACACCACCATGTCCTGGTTTTGCACCTTGAGAAAGTTTTATTTCAATTAGCTTTACATTTGGATGGGCAGACTTCTCTGCAAAAAGTTCAGGATTAAAATGTCCGTGATCATCACGACATCCGAAATACCCCGTACCAATCTGCCAGCAAAGATCTCCTCCACCTTCTAAATGGTAATGAGATATCCCCCCTTCCCCTGTATTATGGAAGAAGTTTCCTTTTTTAGCACCAGAATTTAAAGATACCACAGCTCTGTTACTCAATGCTCCGTAGCTCATCGCTGAGATATTAAATAAAGATGCATTGTAAGGCTTCTTACACAAAGGTCCTCCAACGGTTACTCTTGGTAATTCTTCAGAAGGAACTTTTGCATAAATAGAGTGCTTAATTCCTTCATATTTCCTTGTATTAATGTCTAACTGTGTCCCAAATGGTACATTCGCAGATATATTTTTTGCTCTTCGGTAAGCCGCAGACCTTTCATTCCTCGGGAAAGGTTTACCATCGGTATTTCTCTCGATGAAATACTGCTGCATTTCCGGCGATATTTCCTCGAAGAAATAACGGAAGTTTCCCAATACAGGAAAGTTTCGCAAAATAGCGTGTTTTGTCTGGAAAGCGTCATATAGGCCCCAGAGATAAATAAGGGATAGCAAAATTGGTATCCACAGGTCGGCGTTAATAAGGAAAGTTATTCCCCAGGAGGCCAATACAATGACGATACCCCAGGTAAGAAACTGATTTCTCATTACAATACTTTTTGTTTAAAATTAACCTCAAATATACCTAAATAAAAACAGTAAAACCAAGCTTTATCATTAAACGATAACCCTGGAGAATCTTTTATAAAAAAATTAACATTCGTTATCATTTATTTACTTTTTTCAGCACAAACTTTGCTTATACAGAGGAAATAATATCTCCTGTTTTTCGATAATCCAAGGCGAAATACAAAAAAACGGGTGATTTATTCCTAAATATCCTTAATCCTAAATCTCTCTACCAAAACTTCTGCATTTTATTGTAGAAGTTTTGGTATTTTTACTCTATCAAAACAAATAAGTTTATGGCAATGAATTTCCATACCCGTAAATGGGTAAAACCTGAAGATCTAAACCCTAATCAGTCTTTGTTCGGGGGTAGACTTTTACAATGGATAGATGAAGAAGCAGCATTATATGCTATTATACAGTTAGAAAACCCACGTTGCGTTACCAAGTTTATATCAGAAATCAACTTTATACATTCTGCTACACAAGGTGATATCGTAGAAATCGGAATTCTGGCAACATCTTTCGGACACACCTCTATTACCCTTTCATGTGAGGTAAGAAATAAAATGACAAGACAAACCATTATAAAGATTGATAAAATTATCATGGTAAGCCTAGATGAACATGGTAAACCATCAGCGCACGGAAAAACCAAAATAGAATATCCACACGACAGATTCCCTGAAGGATAATGGAATTACACATTAAAAATATGGTATGTGGCAGATGTCTGTCTTCTGTTCAGAATATCTTTAATAATCTGGATATTTCCCTGACTAAATTAGAACTGGGTGTTGCAGAAACAAAAGATACTCTTGATAAAGAGCAGATTTCTGTGCTTGAAAAAGCTTTGAATGGACAAGGCTTTGAAATACTTCAGGATCTTTCGGTAAAGCAGATTGAGAAAATGAAGACTCTTATTCTGCAGAAAGTACAAAATATGGACATTGAGGAAGACTTTAAAATATCAGCATACCTTAGTGAACATCTGCACAAAGAGTACAGTTCTCTATCCAAGCTATTTTCTCAGACTGAAAATGTTACGTTGGAGCAATATTATATCCTGCATAAAATAGAAAAGGTAAAAGAACTACTGGTGTACAACGAGTACTCTCTTACACAGATAGCAGACATGCTTGGATACAAAACAGTACAGCATCTTTCTTCTCAGTTTAAAAAGGTTACGGGTTTTTCGCCTTCGCAATTCCAGAAAGCAAAAGACAAGCACAGACAGGCTCTGGATAAAATATAAATTTTAATTCAGCCAAAGAATTATTATAACATTTTATACAAAAACCAACACAACGGCACAATTGAGCTATAAAAGAATCTCAGAAAAATTCTTAAGGCACAAAGGAAAATCAAAGATTTTTTGTTAGCACAATTAATTTTTATCGTAGGATAAAACTCTTTGTGCCTTTGTGCTAGTCCCACTTTATTTTATTTCTACAGAAATTAAGAATCTGAATTATATAAACATCTTCCATATATTTATAATACATACCTGATTTCACTTTCCGAAATTTGTAGTATAAAATATTAAACATGGAAAAAGTATTCAGCATAAAAGGAATGTCATGTGATGGCTGTCGCAGTAAAATAGAGAAAAAACTAAATGAAATAGAAGGTATCTCTGCTACTGTACAACTAGATCCTCCTGTAGCTACAATACATTCAGAAAGAGACTTTTCAGAAGAAGAGCTCCAGGAGAAGTTAGAAGAAGCCGGGAATTACAGCATCGAACATGAAACTCCAAAATCCGGATGCTGTTCTGCTCCTGCCGGTAATTCGTTACCTACAATCGGAAGTCTGAAAAAAGAAGCAGCAAAACATACTGAAGAGAAAGCTTCATGCTGCTCTTCTCATAAACATGAACATTCAGTACCCGTTGATAAAATATCACCTAGCGGGCAGTATATATGCCCTATGAAGTGTGAGGGTGAGAAAATATACAACGAACCCGGAAGATGTCCGGTATGTGGGATGTTCCTCGCTCCTGTTGAAGAAGTGAATCCCCTTGAAAAGGAAGAAAAAACTTCATGTTGTTCTACAACAAATCATCAGCATCAACATAATATAGCTCTCGCTGATAAAATATCACCTAGCGGGCAGTATATATGCCCTATGAAATGTGAAGGTGAGAAAATATACAATGAACCCGGAAGATGCCCGGTATGTGGAATGTTCCTCGCTCCTGTTGAAGAAGTAAATACTCCTGAAAAGGGAGAAAAAGCTTCATGCTGTAGTGGCGGGCACCATCATCATACAGAAAAACCTAAAGTAACATCATCATCGGCTGGTAAATACTACTGTCCAATGCATTGCGAAGGTGATAAATTATACGATAACCCCGGAAGCTGTCCTGTCTGTGGTATGAATCTGGAAAAAATACCGGAGTTGAAGAAAAAAGTTCAGTATACCTGCCCTATGCACCCGGAGATTATTCAGGATGGTCCTGGTAACTGCCCTATTTGTGGTATGGACCTCGTCCCTATGGAACCGACAGAAGAAGAAGATGCAACCTACAAAGATCTTCTGAAAAAATTCTGGATTTCCGTGGGTTTCACTGTTCCTGTATTTATATTGGCTATGGGCGGAATGATTCCCGGTAATCCAATTTCGAAAATATTATCACCAGAAGCTAACGGCTGGATACAATTAGGACTAACCGTTCCGGTGGTTTTCTATACTGCATGGATGTTTTTTGAAAGAGCCTGGACTTCTTTCAAGACGTGGAGACTCAATATGTTCAGTCTTATAGGTCTGGGTGCCGGAGCTGCTTTTATATACAGTGTGGTGGCTTTAATCTTCCCGGATATTGTTCCACATGAATTAAAAGAACATCACGGTGGTGCCAACTTATATTTTGAATCAGTAGGTGTTATTCTTACGCTTGTTCTTCTTGGGCAGCTGATGGAGGCAAAAGCACATTCCAGAACAAACTCTGCGATAAAGGAACTTATTAAACTCTCTCCGACTGAAGCCACACTGGTAGAAAATGGTCAGGATAAAAAGATTTCTGTAGATGACATTCAGCTGGGAAATATTCTAAAAGTGAAACCTGGTGATAAAATTCCGGTAGACGGAAAAATTACTGAGGGTTATTCTACAATAGATGAATCTATGATTACCGGTGAGCCTGTTCCTGTAGATAAAAAAGAAGGAGACAGCGTAACATCGGGTACTATCAATGGTAACAGAACCTTCCTTATGGAAGCTGAACGCGTAGGTGATGAAACACTGCTTTCACAAATCATTCATATGGTAAATGAAGCCAGCAGAAGTAAAGCTCCTATTCAGAAGCTTACTGATAAAGTATCAGCCATCTTTGTTCCGGTTGTTGTACTTATTGCAATTCTTTCATTTATAATATGGAGCATTTGGGGACCAGATCCGAAGTTTGTGTATGCGTTTGCCAGCCTTCTGGCTGTTCTTATTGTAGCATGTCCTTGTGCGCTTGGATTGGCAACGCCTATGTCGGTAATGGTAGGCGTAGGAAAAGGTGCCAAGAATGGTATTTTGATTAAAAATGCAGAAGCTTTAGAAAATCTTAATAAAGTAAATGTACTGGTAACGGATAAAACCGGAACACTTACAGAAGGAAAACCCGTTGTACAGAAAATTGGAATATTCAATCAGTATACAGAAACGGAAGTATTACAATTGGCTGCCAGTCTTAATCAAAATAGTACTCACCCACTGGCAGAAGCCATTATAAAGAAAGCTAAAGAAAAAGGCCTTAGCCTTGAACAAGCCAGCAATTTTGAGAACATTTCCGGAAAAGGAGTATACGGGCAAACAGGTGGTAAAGAAGTTCTTGTAGGAAACGAAAGTCTTCTGAAACAATATAACATAACTATAGACCAAGCAATTGCAGCACAAATTACTGCTGAGCAGGAACAAGGGAAAACAGTTTCTTTTGTCACTATAGATCATAAAATTGCCGGTTATGTAGCTATTACCGATCCTATAAAAGCAACCTCTAAAGAAGCAATACATCAGCTAATGCAAATGGGTGTAGATGTAGTCATGATAACGGGTGATAATCGTAAAACAGCTAAAGCTGTAGCTGATAGTCTTGGAATAAAACATTATATCGCACAGGCACTGCCTGAAGATAAGCTGAATGAGATAAAAAAATTACAGGAAATAGGTAAAATTGTTGCAATGGCAGGTGACGGAATTAATGATGCACCAGCACTAGCTCAGTCCGATATTGGTATAGCCATGGGTACAGGTACCGATGTTGCAATAGAAAGTGCACAAATAACCTTATTAAAAGGTGATCTTAAGGGTATTGTAAAGGCAAAGATACTTAGCCATAAGCTGGTTAGAAATATCAAACAAAACTTACTCTTTGCGTTCCTGTATAATGTATTAGGTATTCCAATTGCGGCAGGTGTATTATACCCTTCCTTGGGTATTCTGCTCTCCCCTATGATTGCAGCTGCTGCGATGAGCTTTAGTTCCGTTTCAGTAATTGTAAACTCATTGAGACTGAACTCTGCAAAATTGTAAAATTCATTCATATATAATCTAAGGGACTATATCATAAAGGTATAGTCCTTTTCTTTTATCTCTAAATTCAGAAGTTTTCACTAATTTTGGCTCCCAATTATATATTGGATATCTACTACTATTATTATATGAGAAAACTTTATTTACTTGCAGGTATTGCATTATTTACTGTATCCAAAGCGCAAACGGATACAATAAAGAAAGATACTGTTATTCCTGCAAAATCACTTATTTCTTACACACCGACTACTCTGGAATCTAAACCTAAATTCTTCCAGAAGGAATGGGTAAAGAAATCAATAGCTCCGAGCATTTTATTTGTAGCTTCCGCGGCTACATGGGGACAAAAGGAACAAATACGTGAAAACAGAAACAGATATCTTCCCAATTTTAAGGTTCCTTACGACGATTATCTTCAATATACACCAGCATTGGCAGTATATGGGCTAAAGCTGGCAGGTGTAAAGGGACGTAATAATATAGGAAGAGCCACCCTTTCTTATGCAACCAGCCTTGCGATTATGGCAATTTTGGTTAACTCTATAAAATATACAGCAAAAGTAGAGCGTCCGGATGGTTCAAAAAGAAATTCTTTCCCATCAGGGCATGCTGCAATGGCTTTCACCAATGCAGCCTTTCTGGATAAAGAATATGGACTGGTAAACCCAGCTTATAGTATTGCAGGATATAGTGCCGCAACATTTACAGGATTGGGTCGTGCTCTAAATAACAGACACTGGTTACCTGATATTCTTGCGGGTGCTGGTATTGGTATTCTTTCTACAGAATTGGGTTATTTCTTTATCGATAAAATATTCAAAAATAAAGGAGATAACATGGGATTGCTTTCAAAAATTGAAGGCAATGAGAATCCTTCTTTCTTAGCCCTGAAATCAGGAGCTACCATTTCTATGTCCAACTTCCTGAGAGAATCTGGTCTGAGCGACAGAAAAACAGTAGGTTTTGAAGCAGGTCTGGAAGGAGCATATTTTTTCAGCAAAAATTGGGGTGTTGGCGCAGACTTGAATATCAGTACATTCCCTGTACGTGCATTACACCTGAAAACTGAAGATCCGGATTTGGAAACACTAGATGTAAAAACTGAATCTCTGGGCTTTCTAAATGCAATGATAGGACCATATTTTGCCTATGACCTTACAGATAAATGGCAGGTAATGCTAAAGGCTACGGCAGGATATTCCAAGGCTGCCAACGGAAAAGTATTCTTAAAAGACGATGATCCTACAGCAACACAGCAGTATTACAGAATAGCAACTTATCGCCCTTCTAAAAGCCTTATGATGGGATCCGGAATATCTTTAACCTACAAAATAACACCACAATTGGGTATTACAGCATACAACGATTTCCGTTTTACCAACTCAAAAATAAATTACCACTTCTCTGATGTTGTAGAGAATGATGACAATCTGAATCATGATTTCGATGTGTCTTCTCACGAGCAAATCTCTTATATGACACTAGGACTTAAGCTAACAGCTTATTTCTAAAAATATCTCTGATAAATAAACAAACAACACCAGAAGTAAAACTTCTGGTGTTGTTTGTTATGTTGTTTTACCTCTTTTTTATAGTTTCTGAAAAACATCTGGTGTATTGGTCGTTACAAAGTCTATTCCCTGAGCTTTTAATTTCAGGAAAATATCCGGATTGTCTACAGTCCACGCATTTGTTATCAGTTTTAAATCTTTTGCTTCTTTTAACCAGGTTGGATTCTTGTCGAATACACTGTAGTGATAGTCTATTCCGTCTATTCCCAGGTCTTTGATTTCTTTCGGTGAAAGATCTCCTTTCAGATACTGCACTTTTGCTTTTGGATCCAAACGCTTCAGTTCTTTACAGATAAATAAACTGAAAGAAATATACTGGGTCTGGTTCTCCATTTTATTTTTTTTCACCAGTGCCAGGCTCTTTTCTACAGCTTCTTTTTCAAATGCTTCAGATGCTAATGGTTTTATTTCAAGAATCATCTGTACAGCCGGATCCTTCTTCCCCTGTTTAAGGTATTCATCCAAAGTAGGAATCACTTCTCCATCTGCTAGCTTTTGCTTTCTAAGTTCTTTAAAATCTGTTACTGCAATAACTACTTTATTAATATCCTCATCGTGATTAACGACTACAACACCATCTTTTGAAAGACGAACATCAAACTCTGATCCGTAAACCTTAAGCTTTTGTGCTCCTTTTAATGCATGTATTGAGTTCTGGGCAGATCCTTCTGTCTTCCAGAAACCGCGATGCGCAATAATCTGAGTTTGTGCCATAGCCATAAAACTAAAAATTGATAATGCACCTATGAAATACTTCTTCATTTTTACTAAAATTAAATTCTATACATAATTACGAATTTAGTTTTAATTGAAAACTGCGACTATCATTAAGATTTTGTAAACTTTTATAGTTAGCAATTAGCAAAGTTAATTCGTAATTCGTAATTAAATAATCCTATGCATCTTTACTTCTGGATAGTATAATTCTGAAAGTTGAACCCTTCCCGACCTCCGTTTGTAATATCTTAATGTCACCATTATGATAATCTTTAATTACTCTTTTTGCGAGAGAAAGCCCAAGCCCCCAGCCTCTTTTCTTTGTTGAATATCCAGGCTTAAAAGCATTCCTAATCTGTGTCTTTGTCATCCCGGAACCATTGTCTTTAATATCAATAAAAATACTATCCCCTTTCTCCGAAATCTGCATATTAAGGTCTCCTATTCCTTTCATCGCATCAACCGCATTCTTCACAATATTTTCTATAACCCAGTTTATTAAGATTCTGCTGTGTGGAATAAGAATTTCACCACCAGGCAGCTGGAGCGAAAAATTAATTTTATTGGAGATTCTGGTTTTTAGATATTCATGATTTTGTTCAATCGTTTCTTTCAGATTAAGATCGTTAAGCTCCGGAACGGAACCTATCTTGGAAAAACGTTCGGAAATTGTTGTAAGCCGTTGTATATCCTTTTCGATTTCCTTTACACCTACACTAGCTTCATTTTCCAAACGCAAAATTTCTAGCCAGCCTATCATTGACGATAGCGGAGTCCCGATCTGATGGGCTGTTTCTTTAGCCAATCCTACCCAAAGGAAACCTTCATCACTTCGTTGTACCGTTCTCAAAAACCAAAAAGAGAATAATACATAAGCTATGATCACTCCACCTAAAGCTAAAGGATAATATCGAAGGTTATTCATGAGTCTGGAGTTGGTATAATAAATATACTGGACATTACCATCCGGCATTTCTATTTCCAAAGGTTTATAAGACTGCTCCATTTCGGAAAGCAGGTTTTTCACTTTACCCGGATTATCTGTTACATCCTGGGGCAAATTCAGCATATTTACCGGATTATTAAACCTGTCTGCAACAATCACCGGAATACTTTTATTATCATCCAGTATATTCAGCAGTAAAAGTTGCACCTGCGGATCCTGTACGGAGTCTTCATTTAGTAATTTTTGTGCCTGTGCAAAGAGCTTAATCCTGTGTATTTCCTCTTTACGCAGATAATTGATAAGTATCGCAGATGCCAGAATAGATCCTAATACAATAAAACTGAGGAGTACATAGACCGCCCAGTTAGCAAACTGCGAAAAGAATTTCTTTTTCTTCAAATTGTTATTTTAATTCATCTAAAACTTTATACATCAGACTGTTTATATTTCCTCCTGAAAAATTATTAATAATCATAGAGAACACATATTTCTTGCCCGATTTACTCTGGTGATAGCCTGTATATGCTTTGCTGGCCTTTATAGTACCACTCTTCATTTTCATCCCGTTATAAGTTGGAAGTGCTTTATAAAAAGCATCAAACCACGGTTGTTTCTGTGCATATAAAAGAGCCTGAACTTCAGCTTTTGCCGATACATAATTCTGTGGCGAAAGCCCACTTCCATCTGCAAAATTAATCATCGCTGAAGCTATACCTTTATCACGCCAGTATTGCTTCAGTTCGCTAATTCCGGAATCAAAAGATGCATTCTTTGTTTTTTGTCTCGAGAAAGTTTTCACCAGTGTTTCACCATACAAGTTTACGCTTTTCTGAAGAAACCAGTAAATAATCTTGTCCAGCGTTGGTGACTGATAGGTAAAGAATACATTATTTACAGGAGTTTGGGAGATTTCATTACCCTTAATTTTTTCAGTATTATAGGTTAGAACCTTTCCTTTGATTGTAATTCCTTTCTCCGAAAACCATTTTTTGATCTCAATTCCCAATACTAAAGGCGGATTGGGTAAAGCTCCGGAAACTACTGTGGTTTTGCCTGCCGGAAGCTTACCGTTTATTAGTCCAAAATCCGAGAAAGGTGCCGTATAAATAATACTATTATCTCCGCTTCCCTCAGCTTTTACTTCACTAACCCAGTTTACATTTACCGGAGTATAGTTAAAGCTCTTGATATCCTTACCTCCGGCTACGCTCATATCAAACTGATTCTCGTTCCAGCTTATTCCCCACACACCTGCACCGTAATAATTTCCCATATCATTCCATGGCCAGCCTCCGGGGGTTGTCTGCAAATCGAAATAAGAATCATCCAGTATAAGATCTCCTTCAATCGCTTTTACCCCTTTATCCTGTACAGCTGCCAATAGCTTTGCTTTAAAATTCTCAGGCTTATACCCCTCATAACGCCAGCTTCCCAGTGTAGGATCCCCATTAGAAGTGAGATAAAGGTTTCCTTGCAGTGTACCGCCCTGCAGCTGTCCGCTATAAGATGCCTGTGTCTTAAAAGTAAAAGACGGCCCTAACTTGTCTAAAGCAGCAATAGCGGTAAAAATCTTCTGTGTACTGGCAGTAGACAAGCCTTTATTTCCTTGATATTCGTAAACTACATTTCCATTTTCATCGGCTACATAAAACGATAAGTTAGCTGCCAGCATATTTTCTGACCCTGTCATTTTTTTTGTTTCAGCTTCAAGTCTTTGTGATATATTTTGAGCTGCAACTGTCTGACTTATAACTAAACCGATTATGAATGTCTTCCTCATAAATTTAATTTACCCAAAGATAGCGATTTTCAACCTTGTCTATTCTTCAAAAATATTATGATTTTACCCTAAAAAATAGTATTTTAGTGTAACTTAATTGATGAAGGAAATGGTTTACGACCTAGAACAAGAGAATAAAGAAATCTTAGCCCGATATAAGGACCTGATTTCTAATACATACCGAACACTTGATGAGGACCAGAACAAACTTATTCGTAAAGCATTCGATATCGCTTTGGATGCCCATAAGGATCAGCGACGTAAAACAGGCGAGCCTTATATATACCATCCTATTGAAGTAGCAAAAATTGTAGCTAATGAAATAGGTCTTGGTGCAACAAGTATTGCATCGGCACTTTTGCACGATGTTATTGAGGATTCTGATTATACCTATGAAGATCTTGAAAAACTGTTCGGAAAAAAAATAGCGGATATTGTCCAGGGGCTAACTAAGATCTCGATTATGAACCACCAGAATATTTCGGTTCAGTCAGAAAATTACCGTAAGCTCCTTATGACTTTATCCGAAGACTTTCGGGTAATCCTTATTAAAATTGCCGACCGTCTTCACAATATGCGTACCCTGGATAGTATGCGTGCTGATAAACAGAAAAAGATTGCTTCGGAAACAGTGTATATCTATGCGCCGTTGGCACACAGGCTGGGTTTGTATAACATAAAATCGGAGTTAGAGGATCTTTCTTTGAAATACAATAATCCGGATATCTATAATGAAATTACAGAGAAGTTAATTCTGGCAAAGGAAAGCCGGGAAAAATATATTGCTGAATTTACAAAAGAGGTTTCTGAGAAACTAAAAGAAGAGGGACTTAACTTCTCCATAAAAGGGCGTGCTAAAGCAATCAGCAGTATTTACCGTAAAATGCTGAAGCAAAATGTAAGCTTTGAGGAAGTTTATGACAACTATGCCATCAGGATTATTTACAAATCGGATGCTAAAAACGAGAAATTCCTCGCTTGGAAAATCTACTCTATTGTTACTGATCTTTACCACAGTAACCCTGCCCGAATGCGAGACTGGATATCTCAGCCCCGTTCTACCGGTTACGAAAGTTTACACCTTACAGTATTAGGTCCCGACAGCAAATGGATTGAAGTACAGATCCGAAGCGAACGAATGGATGAAGTGGCAGAAAAAGGTGTTGCTGCGCATTATAAATACAAGGAAGGCTATAAGAAGAACAATGATGACCGTAATTTCGAACAATGGGTTACGCAGATTCGTGAAGTTTTGGAAGGACAACAGTCGCTTTCAACCAACGAACTTTTGGACAGTATCAAACTAAACCTTTATAGCAAGGAGGTTTTTGTCTTCACACCAAAAGGTGAGATCAAGCTTCTTCCGTCAGGATCTACGGCTCTGGATTTTGCTTTTTCGGTTCACACCGATTTAGGGATGAAATGCCTCGGAGCAAAGGTAAACGGGAAGCTGGTTCCTATTTCCTATGTACTGGCTAATGGTGATCAGATTGATATTTTAACCAGCAACAACCAGAAACCTAAAGCTGACTGGCTGGACTTTGTGGTAACGTCCAAAGCTAAGGCAAAAATTAAAGCAGCTCTCAATTCTCACAAAAGTGAGATGGTAGAAGAAGGAAAAGAAATTTTGCAGCGTAAAATGCGCCATGCTAAAATTGCGTATACTGACGATGAAATCAACAAACTACAAAAGTTCTTTAATTATAAAACCTCACAGGAGTTATTCCTGAATTTCCAGAGTGGTGTACTGGATGCTTCGGATCTGAAAAAGTATGTCGACGGAAAAGGAATGATTAGTAATCTTTTACAGAAATTCCGTAAAACACCAAAACAGGAATTTGTTGCTCCTGAACCAGCTTCTGATCTGGATATGATTGTTTTTGGTAAGGATGAACAAAAAATGGATTATAGCTTTGCAAAATGCTGTAGTGTACTTCCTGGTGATAAGATTTTCGGGTTTATTACAATTAACGATGGCATAAAGGTGCACAATGAAAACTGCCCGAATGCTATTAATCTGCGTGCTAACTACGATTACCGTGTTCTTACCGCCAAATGGGTAAATGCAGAGCGCTTTACCAACCGTGCAAAAATAGAAATAGAAGGTCTGGACAGACAAGGTATGATCAATGATATCTCCACAATTATTTCCAATAACATGAACCTGGATATGAAGAGTTTCTCTATTGAATCCAATGATGGTATCTTTACAGGAAATATCGTTCTTGAAGTCAGAAATAAATCCCAACTGGACGAAACACTTAAACATCTTAAAGCGATTAAGAATGTTACTAAAGTCAGACGTCTGTAAAAACAATGTATGAAGTTAACTCAATATTTTAAAAAATTTTTCGAAAGCAGCCAGTCATCTGGTATTATCCTTATTTTATGTGTACTCGTATCCTTATTTATCGCTAATTCCTCGTTAGGGACAGGATTTCAGAATATTCTGGACAGTCATCTCGGCCCTTATTCTGTAGCAGAATGGATTAATGACGGCCTTATGTCTGTATTTTTCCTGTTGGTAGGTCTGGAAATTAAACGGGAAATGCTGGAAGGAGAACTTTCCAATATAAAAAATGCTTCCCTTCCTATTTTTGCTGCAATAGGCGGAATGCTTGTTCCGGCACTTATTTATGCATTTTTTAACAACGGAACTGAATATGCAAAAGGATGGGGAATTCCAATGGCAACAGATATTGCTTTTTCTTTAGCGATCATCTCTATGCTGTCCAGTCGCGTCCCTGCTTCTATCAAGATATTTCTTGCTGCATTAGCTATTGTTGACGATTTAGGAGCTATTCTTGTTATCGCAATATTCTATACAGAACAATTACACTGGAGTTATTTACTAATATCAGGAGGTATTTTAGTACTTCTCGTACTATTCAATAAGCTCGGTGTTAAAAAACATATTTTCTATCTGATTCCGGGTGCCGCTTTATGGTACTGCATGCATCATTCCGGTATTCATGCTACTATTGCAGGTGTTTTATTAGCATTTACAATCCCCACAAATTCATCTGAAACCGAGACCTCTCCTCTGGAAAAACTGGAAGGTATGTTACATACTCCGGTTAATTATTTAATCATGCCAATTTTCGCACTGGCCAATACCAATATTGTTTTTCAAAAAGGAATGGTGGATGGATTATTTACCAGTTTTGGAGCCGGTATTATTGGAGGTCTAATTATTGGGAAATTAGTCGGAATTTTATTCTTTAGCTTTATAGCAGTTAAATTAGGAATCAGTAAGCTACCCCAACATTCTAAATGGTCACAAATGGTAGGTGTCGGCCTTCTTGCTGCCATAGGATTTACAATGTCTATTTTTATAGCAATTCTGTCATTTAAAGGACATCAGGATATCCAGGATGAAGCTAAGTTTGCCATTCTTGTAGCCTCTACCCTTGCCGGGTTTGGCGGATACACTGTATTAAAACTCACTTCAAAAAAGAGAAGAAGAATCAATTAAAATTAAAAAAAATAAACCTTATAGGTTTTAGAAACCTACAAGGAAAATATTACAAATAACAAAAAATGCCCTGCTAAGCAGGGCATTTTAATTTATAATATGATATTCTATCGAATACCGCCTTTATTAAATAATATTCTGAATGCCAGATACAATAATGGTAAAGACATAATCAGGATCTGGAAGATATGCTCCAGTGTATTCATTGGGAAACTTATAAAAGCATAAACCAAACCTACAACTGAACCACCTAAGTGAGCAGCATGTCCCAGATTGTCCCATTCTTTCGGGTTAAGCATCATATAAACAGAATAACCGAAATATAATGCTCCAAAGATATATCCGGGAATTGGAATTGGAATAAAGAAGAAGCCTATACCCAGATACGGGTTCATGGCAATCGCCGCAAACAAAATACCTGAAACACCTCCACTTGCTCCTATAGCCGAATACATTGGATTATTCTTATAGATAAACATACTGAAAAGATTTCCGGCAATAATCGCCCCGAAATAAATCAGTACAAAACCTACTTTTCCGAAATAATCAATTACAATTCCGCTAAAGAAATATAAGGTAAGCATGTTAAACAACAGGTGCATAATATCGGCATGCAGAAATCCTGACGTCAACAAGCGTATATATTCTTTATTTCGCTGAATAGCTCCTACCTGGAACATATACTGAGAAAAAAATCCTCTGTCGTTAAAACCTTTAAAACTTACTAATGCTGTTGCAGCAATAATAATGATAACTAATAAATCCATATTATAATGTTTCTTTCAACCATCCGAAGAACTCGCGCTGCCATACAAGGGCATTATGCGGATGAAGTACCCAGTGGTTTTCATTAGGGAAATAAACCATTTTGGCTTTCAGCCCTTTTAATTTAGCAGCCTGGAAAGCTTCCTGTCCCTGCTCATAAGATACTCTGAAGTCTATACCTCCCTGTACAATCATAATAGGCTTGTTCCATTTTCCTACATAATTACTAGGGTTATATGTAGTGTACGCAGGTGCATCTGGCTTTTCCCAGTAAGAACCTCCAATTTCATGATTAGCAAACCATAATTCTTCGGTAGTACCATACCATGATTTCATATCAAAAAGACCATCGTGGGCAATAAATGTTTTGAATCTGTTTTCGTGAATACCTGCCAGCATAAATACGGAATAACCACCATAGCTTGCTCCTACTGCTCCCATTCTCTCTCCGTCTACATAAGGAAGTGTTTTCGCAAAGTCAGCTGCCGCCAGATAATCTCTCATTGGCTGTCCACCCCAATCTTTACTGATATCAGCATTCCATTTCACTCCCCAACCTGGCATACCACGTCTGTTCGGTGCAACGATTATATAATCATTAGCTGCCATAAGAGCCATATTCCAACGCTGGCTGAATGTCTGGGTAAGTGCTGATTGTGGACCTCCCTGGCAATATAGTAGTGTCGCATATTTTTTATTTGGATCAAAATTTGGCGGATAGATAAACCATACCCCCATTTCTTTACCGTCTGAAGTTTTCACCATTTTCAACTCGCTCTTACTTGGCGCAATTGCAGCGTAGTTATCTTTATTAACGTCTGTAATCTGGGTAAACTCACCATTCTTTAAAGAAACATTAAACAGATCAGGGCTATGGTTAAAGTCTGTTCTGGTTACTAGCAATCCATTTTTAGTCTCTGCAAAAATTCCGCTAACATCGAATTTATCTTTTGTTACCTGTGCAATTTTAGCATTCTGAGGATTAACGCTGAATAATTGTCTTACTCCTCTGTATGCTGCATTGAAGTAAATCGTCTTTGCATCTTTGGACCAATAGAAACCTCCGTCTACACTATCATCCCAATTTTGGGTAAGATTAGTTTTCTTTTTGGTTTTCCAGTCCATGATTACGATATCATTCTTATCTGCTTCATATCCGTCAGCACGCATGCTCTGCCATGTAAGATATTTTCCATCCGGGCTGAATTTAGGACTTACATCGTAACCCATCATTCCTTTTGTCAGGTTTTCTGTCTGACCACTGGCAAGATCATAGGCGAAGATATCTGTATTTGTACTCTGTGCGTATTCTGCACCGTACTTTTCTTTCGTTACGTATAACAACTGGCTGCTATCCGGGCTCCACACAAAATCTTCAGCACCACCAAAAGGTTGTTGCGGAGACATGAATTTCTTCCCTTCCAGCAGATCTTTTGCTTTTGCAGCTTCTTCAGAAGTATTCACTACAAAGACATGAGACATTTTACCTTCGTACCAAGTATCCCAGTGACGGTTGTTAAGGTCTGTATAAATCTGAGCTGTAGACTTTGAAGTATCTTTATACTTATCTTTTCCAAGAATAGTTTCAATCTGAACTTCTTTGCTGAATGCTACTTTTTTTCCATCTGGAGATACTACAATGTTATCTGCATCATTTCCTATTTTGTAGAATTCTGCCCATGTGTTTCCTTTATCTTTGGAAATATAGATTACTCCACCCTCCGTAGCGTAAAGACCGTTTTTATCCCACTGAATAATTGCTTTTTTTCCGAAGTCAATTTGTTTGGCAGAATTATTCAGAAGATCCAGAAAATAAGACTTTGCATTTGTTTTCTCGGTTTTCAGATCTGTAATGCCTACTTTATAAATCAGAGAAGACTGATCCGGCGCAACAGCCTGAACAGAGAATTTGCCTAGTGTCCATAATTTTTCCGGAGTCATCACATTTTGCGCATTCATTAATAATGGTGCAGCCAGAGCAACTGCAGTATGCTTTAATTTCATGTACGGTTTATTTTAATTAGTTGATAAGTTGTTTGGTTACCTATATATTACAAGTTTTAATTTTACTTGTAAATTATATCACCTCCCATAAATCCTACGAAAATAAAAAAATCCATTCACTTTTAATGAATGGATTTGTAAATATTTTATATCTAACTTCTTAGAAGTTGATAATAGTTTTCATTTTCTCTTGCTCTTCCATTACCAACTCGTCGTCAACAAGGATTTTACCTGAGTACTCATCGATGATAATTCTCTTTCTCTGAGCGATTTCAAGTTGCTTTTGTGGCGGAATAGTGAAGTAAGAACCTTTAGCAGCACCTCTTTCGATACCTACTACTGCCAAACCGTTTGAAGAACTTGTTCTGATTCTGCTATAAGAAGATAAAAGTCTGTCGTCAATTTTTTCAGAAAACTCTTTAGATTTCTCTAAAAGGTATTCTTCTTCTTTCTGAGTTTCAGATACTAAACCATCTAATTCATTTTTCTTGAAGTTAAGGTGATTCGTTAATTCGTCGATTTTACCATTTACTTCAGCTAAAACTTCATTTTTATGATCGATTTTTGCATTGAATTCTTTGATCTTTTTCTCTGCAAGCTGAATTTCCAATTCCTGGAATTCAATCTCTTTACCAAGGGCCTCGAATTCTTTATTGTTTCTTACGTTATCTTGCTGAGATTTATATTTTTCAATTAAATTCTGAGCATGACTTCCAGCTTCTTTCTTAGCTTTGATCTGATCCTGAAGATCTTTGATCTCACTGCTAAATTTAGCTGCTCTTTTGTTAAGACCTTCGATTTCGATTTCCAAATCTTCTACTTCAATTGGTAATTCACCTCTTGTGTTACGGATTTCGTCAAGTCGGGAATCAATGATTTGCAGATCGTATAATGCGCGAAGTTTGTCTTCTACACTAATTTCTTGTGCTTTTTTAGCCATATCTATAAGAAATAATTTACGGGATTCGTTTTTATATTCGTCTTTAAGATTGCAAATTTAGTAAATTTTTCGGAGAAAAATTCATATAATTGTTCAACAACGAATTGCTCGGATTCAAAATGGCCGATATCTGCCAGTATAATCCTATTTTCAGCGAGAAAAAAATCGTGATATTTAAAGTCTCCGGACAGATATATATCGCATCCGGCACCTATTGCGGCTTTAATTCCCGAAGCTCCGCTTCCTCCCAATACACCTACTCTTTTTATTTTTCTATTCGGAATTTTGGAATGGCGTATTACATCGAGTCCGAATTTTTCTTTTACAAAGGTTAAAAAAGTAACAGCATCTGTTTCTTCTTTCAGCTCTCCATATTGTCCTAAGCCTTCATACTGATTATCGTTTTCCAGACTGTAAATCTGGTAAGCTACCTCTTCGTATGGATGTGCTGCTTTCATAGCTGCAAGAATCTTATTCTTTTTATAGGTTTCAAAAACAAATGATAACTGAGCTTCTTCTACATATTCTCTTTGCTCCACGCTACCTATTCTCGGGTTAGCTCCGTCTAAAGGGCGGAAACTTCCTTCTCCGCTAAGCTTGAATCTACATTGATCATAGAATCCTATGTGTCCGGCTCCGGCATCAAAAATAGCCTGCTCTAACCCATCAGCATTGTCTTTTGGTACATAAACACTAAGGTATGAAAGCTGTTTTTGCTTTGGCATCAGAACTTTCATATTTTCCAAGCCTAATTCCTTACATATCCTGTAATTGACTCCAAAAAGGTCATTATCCAAAGCTGTATGAATAGCATAGATGGCAATTTTATTTTCTAATGCCTTTATAACACTTCTTTCAACATAATTTCTTCCGGTTAAAGATTTCAACCCCGAGAAGATAATCGGATGAAAACAGATAATAAGATTGCAATTGGTTTCTACAGCTTCATCCACAACTTCTTCCAAAGCATCATGACACAACAATATTCCTGTAACTTCCCGATCCGGGTTTCCACATAATAATCCTACATTATCAAAATCTTCTGCCTGCTGTAAAGGCCATTGTTTTTCTGTAATCGAAATTATTTCTTTAACTTTCATCCGTTATTTAATAATATTTTTTTGTTTTCTACAGAATGAAACAGACTTTCATCTTTTTCTTTCTGCTAAGAATGACACGAAGATATTAATTTTGCTACAGATGAGAAAAATAAGACTAAAGCCGGAATATGATTTGACTCCACAGGAAGGATGGTTGGAAAAGGTTTATAAAATCATATATCTATCAAATACCAGAGCCGGAAAAACTTTTGATATTATATTACTGACTGTTATTCTGCTCAGTACGGTTATCGTGATGCTGGAAACAGTACCTACGCTAAGTCTTAGAATGATTCGGAATCTGTATAGTATTGAATTTTTTGTAACCATACTCTTTACCATAGAATATATTCTCCGGATTGCATGTATAAAAGATAAAAGAGAGTACATTTTCAGTTTTAACGGAATTATAGATTTTCTGTCCATTGCTCCGTTTTATCTTGGACTGATCTTCCCTACTACACATTATCTGATTGTTATCAGGTTACTGAGACTTCTAAGAGTTTTCAGAATATTCAATCTTCTGGATTATATGAAGGATGGCCGTTATATTACCTCGGCTCTAAAGCATAGCTCCCGAAAGATATACATCTTCCTTTTATTTCTTTCTATCTTCATCGTTATTATCGGCTCCCTGATGTATGTAGTAGAAGGTGGTGTAAATGGCTTCACCAGTATACCGACCAGCATCTACTGGGCTGTGGTAACCGTTACAACGGTAGGCTATGGAGACATCTCTCCTGTAACACCTATCGGAAAGTTTCTTTCTATTGTGGTTATGCTTTGTGGTTATAGCATTATTGCTGTTCCTACAGGAATTGTTACTTCAGAATTCCGTCAAAAAAGAGCACTAAAAAATGATCTGGCCTGCCAGCGATGCGGAAATACAGAAAATGATTCGGATGCCCGCTATTGTAAAAAATGTGGTGAACGTCTGTCTTAATAATTTAGACTTATACTTACCAAAGTAAATGGTTGCCTTAGTTTAAATTCCTAATGTTTGGAGGTGTTTTACGTCATGATAAAGCAGGGTTGCTTTTATGCATTCTTTTAATTCTTCTACAGGAATTTTTTCATTTAGTTGGAAAATGATGGCCCTTTTCCCTTCGTATCTGAACTGGTGACCAAATACCAGACGAAAGGTATCGACCAATCTGCTGCTACACTGAAAGTACATTGCATATTGCTCCGGAGATTTTTCTTTCCAATCCATCCGAAGTGTACTCCCGTTTTTGGAAACGAAGCTAGGTTCTCCCCATTTTAGAGTTTCTTCCAATGCGTCTATTCCTTCAGTTTCTCCGGCAGTTTCAATCACCAGTTCCCTAAGAAACTGCATCTTTTCACGGATTAATTCCGGATAGTTATTGAATTTATCGTTGACTTTAGGGTCTGTCTTTAGCTTCAAATTTTTCATGTTCTATACTCGTTCTATATGGTATAACCTACCGTAATATTTCTGTATCACTACAAAAGTAACAACAAAGAATGTAAAAATAAAGCTGAACAGTAAAAAGCAATATACTTTTCCAAACGTAACTACGGCCTATAAAAATGACCGGAATTTCTTCCGGTCACAACTACTAATTATTCTGCACTTTTATTTACCGGATATAGCTCCAAATGCTAAGATATATGACTGTTTATAAATACAGAAATCTTTTCTACTGCATCCTGAACTTCAGTAAAAACAGAATCCATATGCATAAAACCGTGTATCATTTCTTCATAAATAACAACTTCTGTTTCTACTCCGGACGTCCTTAGATTTTCCACTAACATTCTCCCATCATCATGCAAAGGATCGTGTCCTGCTAATAAGACCTGTGTAGGCGGTGTATGTTTAAAGTCATTGATTAAAACAGGAACAGCTAAAGAATTCTGTTTATCCTCTTCTTTTTGTAAATACCATTCCCATGCCTGTACTCCACCTTCTAATGAAAGAACCGGCCCGTTCGCATAGGTCTGCCATGATTCTGTACTCAGTTTATTATCTCCTGCCGGGTATATCAAAACCTGAAATCTTAATCTGTCTCCCAGCTCATTAGCAATAGCAACAGACAATGCTCCGCCTGCACTATCTCCTACGATACCTATATTGCTCTGATCGATTTTTAATGTAGCGGCATTGTCAAAAACCCAATTGGTTACATAAATACAGTCATCTAATCCAGCCGGAAAAGGATGCTCTGGTGCAAGCCTGTATTCCGGGAAAATAACAACTGATTTAGTAGCATTGGCCAATTTTCTCACTATTGCATCATGTGTTTCAAAACTACCTGCTACAAACCAACCGCCATGGGTATAAATAATAGCAGAAGAGTTTTCTGTTCCTGAATTTTCAGGGCGGTATACCCTGACCGGAATATTATGTCCTCCATTATCTATATTAAATTCTTCAATGATCCTTACCATTCCTTTTTTGGCACTGAACTGAGCAGCCATACTCTCATAGCTCTTCCGACTCATATCCAAAGCATCTTTAGCATCAAATACCTGTACATTCTGCATATGATCTGCAGCTGCTTTCACTTGTGTTGTTAACTTCATTCTGATAATTTTTATATGTACTGCAAGTCATTTTATACAGCACTTATTTTCTTATATCAAAATTATAGCGATCTCTCTGCTATTCCTAATACATTGCTTAATGTATGTTACTGACAATTTTGTAAGTATTGGATTAAATAGCCTAAAACAGAGATTCTGTTTTAAACTTTCAGACTTATCATTATTTTTTTCCAAAAATGAATTTTGCGGCATAGTTTATGTGTTGGGATAAAAGACTTGGATACGGAGTTATTCAGATATAAAATAAACCTTAAACAAACACTTTCTCACATGAAATTAAGATTACTATTTACAGCCGCACTACTCTATACATCTGTTAGTGTATGGGGGCAACAGCTAAAAGGCCTGGATGTGAACATTTCCGAACAAAATTCTACAATCTTATCTGTTGATCTTTATACAGACGATGCTGTAATTACAGTCGACTCCTATGGGCAGCTCCTAAGATACCAGCCTAACAGAAGAAACAATTTTCAGCAAAGAGATGATTTTGACCGCTCATCCAATGATAACATAAGATACAGATACGGAAAATATCCTATAGAATATTATAGTGACAACGATATCTGGGGACGCAATAATATGGTTAAAAATATCGGAAGAATTGGATTTGAATACTTCCACAAGAACGATATCTGGAACCGGGATCTTTTCTTTAAACAGATTGGAAATATAAACTTTGAATACTTCGATAATGATATCTGGGGAAGAAAAGGAAAGTTGAAAAAAGTAGGCAATGTTACATTGGATTATTTTTCTGACTGGGACAACAACAAGCGTATGGTTGGTCAGCTAAAATCTATACAAGGTGAAAATGATCTGATACAGATTAATGTAATTCCGCAGTACTACTACAGAAACGATGGAAGAAGATAAATATAAAAACAAAAAAGGAAGCAAATTGCTTCCTTTTTTTGTTTATCTAAATGTTATGCTTTAGCTTTCACTAATTTAACTTCGAAGATTAACCATGCATTTGGCGGGATAACACCTCCGGCACCTCTTGCTCCGTAACCTAAATCTGGTGGAATAAGGAATGTAGCTTCTTCTCCTTCTTTTAGTAAAAGAATACCTTCATCCCAACCTTTAATTACACGACCAGTTCCTACAGGGAATTCGATAGGCTCGTTTCTTGAAATTGATGAATCGAAAACCTGTCCACTTGTTAATTTACCTGTATAATGAACAGAAACTGTATTTCCAGCTACCGGCTGAGCACCATCTGTAGTTTTTGTAATTTTATACATTAAACCACTTGCAGTGGTTGTCATTCCGCTTTTTAGCTCTTCCAGTTTCTTTTTGGCCTCTTCTTCTTTCTTCTGAACGAATACTTTGTTGTTTTCAGCAATTTTAGATTTTCCTTCATTGAAAAGTTTAGCCGCATCGTAATGCTTATAAGCATCTCCTTTTGTAAAGATGGTTACTTTTTCCAATACAATGTCAGTTTTTGGTTTGTCCTGAGCGCCTTTCTCTACATTAGCTACATCATCTATAACCTGCTCACCTTTCACCACTTTACCAAAGATCGTGTGTCTTCCGTCTAACCAAGGTGTTGCCACTTCAGTAATAAAGAACTGGGATCCATTGGTATTAGGGCCAGAATTAGCCATAGAAAGAATACCTTTTCCTGTATGCTTTAGGTCGTTCTTCTCATCATCGAATTTATAACCAGGATCACCCATTCCTGTTCCTTTAGGGTCACCACCCTGAATCATAAAGTCTTTGATTACTCTGTGGAAAATAGTACCGTTGTAGAAAGGTTCTCCTTTCTTTTTCGCCGAGTTTTCTATTTTCCCTTCTGCTAATCCTACGAAGTTAGCAACTGTTACTGGTGATTCTTTATCGTTAAATTTAACAAGGATATCTCCTTTTGTTGTCTTCAAATTTCCATAAAGCCCTTCCGGCAATTGCTCATAAGCAGCTTTGTCTAAATTGATTTCTTTTAAATCCAAAGTTTTACAGTTTAATAAGGTTAATAATACTGTACACAAAAATACGACTTTCTTCATAAATGACCTGTATAGTATAAATTGAGTTTTTTTAGTTGCGCTAAAATAGGCATTTTTATAATGGATATGTCGATATTTATTCAAATATGCATTGATAATAACTTTAACTGACGTAACTAATTGTCAGGCTAACTTTGACAGGGGTATAAAAATAAAAATGACCGGAAAAAATATCCGGCCATTTTTATATTTATAGTTTTTCAGCTTAAAAACTAAGTCCTGAAATCATTAACTGAGCATTTGCTTTAGTATCGATAATTGCGGTTATACTACTATTCCCTACCACAAAATCAGATGGTCTGAAATCTATTACCTTACCTTTTATAAATAGTCCTTTGTAATATTCTTTGTTCAGACTTTCTTCAATGCTCTTACGAGAGCTCTTCTCCATCTCCAATGTAGGAATACCATATTCTTTTTCAATCATATTAATAATCTTTCCTTTGAAAAGGAATACCAATGTTTTCTGGAAAACATTACTTGTTTTCAGATTGAACTTGGTATCGGTGAACACAATTTTCTTTTTTATGGGATCATAAGTTGGTGTACCGGTAATAATAGAAGTACCATTAACGGTTCCGCTTGTCTCTGCTTCTATTACTACTTTCTCGTCCTTTCCATATACCTTTATACTTTCAATCACAATCTTAGACTTCCCTTCTCTGAAGGTAAATTCTTTGTGGAGAAACTGTTGCTCTGCCAGTTTTGTAGCTTCAGTAAATGGAATATTTGCAGTAGTCTGCAGCTTGAAAACATTATCTATTGTAGGTTTGGTGACGAAACCAGGCACTGTAGTTACACTTGCACCGGCTGCCGGCTGATTTCCTGTGAATGTTTCGGAATATAAATCTACTCCTAACGTTGCGGAAATCTGATTAGCATATACTTTTAGTGGTGTTGCAGAAAGACTTTGCGGACTAATCTTCAACCATGTATGATATTCTTCGGAGATATTGATAGGATTTACAAACTGATTCCACGCCATTACCAGATAAGGCTGCATATTCATTTTTTGCTTTACCTGCTGATCTATAACTCCGGTAAATTTTTGCTGCTGCTTGGTAAGTGTGCTTTCTATAAGCGAGGATATAGGAATTTTTACTTTACCATAATCCAGTACAGGCTTTTCTTTCCATACAAAACCTGCTGTTGTAGTCGCTGTATTCAGTGTCCAGTTATTATTAAAGCTAATATTGGAGATAAAATTCATCACCACACTAAAGTTTGTCGACTGGTAAGCATAATAACCTAAGGTGCCATAACCTTTTTCTGCCCATATTTTAAGAGGTACAGAGATCATAATCCGATTATTGGTTAACCCCTGTATTACTATATTTCCGTTTTTCTCAACTCTGGTTTTAAACTGGTCATTGTTGTTATCCGTATAGGATTTATCTTCATAAATAACCCCGTTAATAGACTGGTTAATTAATCTGTTGATCTCTGCCATCGGAATAACCACCGGAATAGAAATCCCTGACTTTATTTTTGGAAAGTTATATTCAACACTATCCTGTGCAAAGCTATATGCAGACACCAATACGAATAAAAGTATTTTCTTCATCATAAAAAAAATTGTACGAACAAATATAAACAAGTTTCAAATTTGAAACCTGAAGTTTAAAATAAAAAACATGCCAAAAGAACAAAAATGGTCAGAAAGAATATCTGACCATTTTTTTATCTTTCATTAACCACAAAAGAAAACCTCATAGGCCTAGGGGACCTATGAGGTTTAAGGACAATCAATAAGTCCAAATATTTTCCTTAAGCCCAGTGTGGATCTGTAGAAGAAACTCTACCTGTCTCTGCCCTGCCTGCAAAAATCCAGTTATGATTTCCGGTAGAGATTTTCAGATCATACCAGCCTCCAATTTTAGAAGACGGAATTAATACTTTAGGTGTCTTTACCGGATCAATTTTCTGGATCTGTTTGGTATAAGCATTTTCCAATGTAATAGTTTTTGCAGCTGAAATAAATATTATTTCAACATCACCATTACTTTTTTGGGTCAATTTTATTTCCACTTTCGGAGCTGAATCACCTTCAAAATTCCGGTAAAAACCATTTGGTCCGAAGACCTCCCAATCATAGCCATTTTCAGAAGATACGGCATGATTGAAACTTTGTTTTTTAAACATCGTATACGGGAATAAAAAGTCCTTATCTTCATTTAGCTTTTTACGGTTGTATACCATCACCGGCGTTGCCTTCTCAGTGTGGTTTTGCATATCAATTCCTTTGCTGCTAAAATTAACCTCAAAGTGATATGGTAACGGATTAGAAGGTTTTAATCCTTTTTCCTGTTTCGGGAAATACTGAGATTGTGCATTTTGCTCGGCATCGCTCAATGCCACAAAATTATTAGGAACGGGCTTTTCTTTTGCAGCATTTATACTTTCTATAAAAACCTTTTCCTGTAAGAAGTCCAGTTTAAGGTTTTTACTTTTTTCCTGATTGAATGCCGAAGTAAGGTCTCCACAGACTTCCCTTCTCCAATCACTGATATTCTCTACATGGAGATTTTTATTTTTCTTTTTATTCAGGAAATGTTCTAAAAACTGCAAAACAGATGTATGATCTGATACTTCAGAATTTACATAGCCTCCCGTTGTCCACGGAGAAGCCATAACCATCGGAACTCTGTACCCTAATCCTACTGGACCTTCCATTTTTTCTGAACTATATAGTTTTTCTGTTGAAAAATACTTTTGTTTGAAATCTACATATTCAGCACCTCCTTCTCCATGAATATCGGGCTGCTGTTGTGGATTATTAGGTGGTAGAAACGGAACAACATGATCGAAATATCCATCGTTCTCATCATAGTTCAGAATGAAAATAGTCTTCTTCCATACTTCAGGATTCTTAGTCAGAATATTCATGACTTCTGATATAAACCATGCTCCGTACCACTGAGAAGACGGATGATCTGAGAATCGCTCCGGTGCAACCAGCCATGACACAGCCGGAAGCTTGCCCTCATTTACATCTTTTCTGAACTGAAACAAAACATCTCCTTTTGGCAGATACATCTTTTCACCGTTTACAGGATCTATCTCTTCAAGGCTCCAGAAATCAGGATCTCCTGAATTGATAGTAAATGCTTTGTTATGAAGATTCTTTTCTTTTTGAGAAAGCTTTTCCCAGTTTTTAGGGTCAAAATTTTTCAGATCTTCTTCGTAATAACGAAGTTCTTTTTCTAGGCGTTCTTTGTTATCCGGATTCTTGCTCAGTTTATCTTTAAGCTCAGTAATTTTCTTCTGTACAAATTCATGGTGTTTAGGTGAGAATTTCACATTGAACTGGGAGAACCATTCTATTGGATTATCTGTGAAATTGGACAAGTAAGCTTCCTGCTCCCCTCCCATTCCTTTAGAAAGACTTATTTCATTTTGATATATTCTCCACGAAATATCATTCTCTTCCAGCATTTCCGGGAAAGTTTTCCAGTGTACATTTCTGCTGTAATCTACAGTATCATTAACTACATGAGCCTGCACATCACCACTCTTTTCAGCTCTGATTGTTCCTGTCCAATGGAAAAGCCTGTTGGGCGTAGTCCCGGTAAGGGAAGAACAAAAATACTGATCGAAAACGGTGAAGGCATCAGCGAGCTGATAATAGAATGGTAGGTCGTTCCGATTATAAAAGCCTAAAGTAAGCGGCAAATCCTGATATTCTTTTACCCCGGATCTTTTTGCCAGTAACCACTGGTCATACTTACCTTTATTAAGAGCATTTTGCTGATTTGTCCATGAATGAGGTAAAGAACTCATCCAGGTTGCTCTGGTATTTTTAATATCTAAGTTAAATGGTGCGTAGGTCTTTCCGGCCTTGTCTTTTTGGAAAAAAACACTTTTCCCGTCAGGTTTACGGAAAGCATATTTGTCCATAAATCCTCTTACTCCCCGTAATGTTCCGAAGCAATGATCGAATGATCTGTTCTCTTGCATAAGGATTACCACATGCTCTGCATCGTAAAATGTGGATCCCTTTGCAGGCTTAATATTCATTGCTTTTAAAATCGAAGGATGTATAACTGTAGAAACCCCAAGGCCTCCCAGTACCATTCCCGATTTTTTCAGAAAATCTCTTCTGTCCATGTTTATTTAGTTTTATTGCCTAAAATTAATGAATAAACTACTTATTTCCGAATTCCGTAAGCAGCTAAAATTTTGTTGAAAATTTCTGTATTCTCAAACAAACCTGTAAACTCTTTAGAATTAGGACCATAAGCAAATACACTGGAAGGAATAGAAGTATGATCGTTTGTACTAAAATTGCCAAATATCCAGCCCTCTTTCAGGCTACCATCCAACAAAGTTAAACCTCCGGTTTCATGATCCCCTAAAACAACAACAAGTGTCTCCTTGTTTTCATCAGCGAATTTCATTGCTTTTCCTACAACATAATCAAAATCCAATAACTCGGTCACTAGTTGCTCTATATTATTGCTGTGGCCACCACCATCAGTCTGGGAAGCTTCAACCATCATAAAGAAACCATTTTTGTTGGTTTTCAAATCGTTTAAGGTAAGATCAAAAGCATTGGCCAGCCAGTTTCCTCTTCCGTTAGTTATTCTCTGTGAAGCCAGAGGATCAATAACTAAAGTACGGTTATTGGTATTCTTTACAGATTTCAAATCTTTATATAAATCAATTTTAGCTTCTCTTATTTTTTTAAGATTATCTTCTGTAAGTCCGCTTGTGGGGCCACCTATAAGTATTTTGGTTTTAGAACTTACAAAGTCTTTCAGAATAGGTTCTGAACTATTCCTGTTATCGGAATGTGCATAGAAATCTGCCGGTGTGGCATCGGTAACATCTCCGGTAGAAATAAGACCTGAAGTCATTCCTTTTGCAGCAATGATATCCGGAATCTGCGCTAAAGCTTTTCCTTCATTATCAACTCCTACAAATGTATTTTTGGTTTTTACACCTGTAGCAAAAGCTGTTGACCCCGGTGCCGAATCAGTAATATAAGCGTTGGAAGAATTGGTTTTAGACAATCCCGTCGCTTTCATATTAAAGACATTTAATTTTCCTTTGTTCGCTGTGAATGCAGCATAATACTGCGGCAATGATGTACCATCAGGAATAAGAAGAATTACATTTTTCACTTTTTTATTAACCCCGTCAGTTTCATATGTAGGCTTATAAACGCTGTATTCCTTCTGATTTTTATAAAAATTCTTCGGAATAGTATTCATAAACTTTTTCAGATCGGGAATATGATCTGTATTGATATAATCTACACCTATATCCATAAGATTAACCCATGCATTCGGAAAATCCGGTGCTCCATAAAAACGCATTGGCTTTTGCTGCTGATGTGCTTTTTCGACTGCATTTTTTATTCTTGCAGTCTCTTCATCTCTTGGGATACCTTTTCCGTTCCATTTTACTAAAGCTGGCAAATCTGCACTGAACATTCCTACTCTTTTCAGTTCATCTGCTGTATAAGTTTTATCCAGATCACCATCGAAAAATAAATAAGCAGGATAATTTTTGAAATCCTTAGGCTGCGGTCTGCCCCCTGTAATAACAATTTTAATATCCTGATTATTCGTAATTTCAGGATATTTCTGCAGCGTACTTACTAAAGCATCCAGTGTTGTTTTATAATCTTGTTTAACATCAATTAATAGCTGTAACTTTTTATTTGTATCCTGATAAATATGCCCGTTATTCAGCTTAATCTGTTTGGCTATATTATCAAGGTAAAGGCTCTCCAAAGTCCGCTCAGGTGATAATTCTTTCTCAGTATGGGCAACCCAAAGCTTTCCTTTTACCAGAAAAACATCTGCCTCTATGGAACCAAAATTAGCATAATATGCCTGCCAGAAAGGAATTTCCTGCATATAATCATTATGCGAATGGGCATTTCCTACATTATAATTCAAATAATTCTGTGCCTGTGTGTTTGCAAATACTGCCAAAGCCAGTATTGCCCATATTTTTTTTGCTTGTTTCATCGTAATATTAAAAAAACTATATCATTGCAGGAATTTCTGCAATGATATAGTATATGTTGTTATATTAAAAAATTACCAGCCTTCATTTTGCTTAATTACTCCATGGCTGTTTACAATTTCCACTTGTGGAACTGCCCACACATTGTGCACTGCCGGATTGAAGTTTCTTGAAGCCCATACTTCCTTATCATCTGCACCATGCAAAGGTTTAGCATAAGTATCCTTTGCATCTCCCCAACGTACCAAATCTCTGTGTCTGTCTGCCCACTCACCTGCCAGCTCACAACGTCTTTCATGCTTCAGGTCAGCCATTGTACATCCACTTTTCGGTGCCAAACCTGCACGCTTTCTAATCATGTTAATTTCCTGATCAGCATTTTGTCCCGACATTAACAATGCTTCTGCTTTTATAAGAATTACTTCTGCATAACGCATAATCGGTACGGCAAGATCTGTACATGGATAATCACCATTTGCACTTACGTGGCCGCTGTTCAACGGATATTTGAACGCATCCATATACTTGTTGAACTGATACCCTGTAAGAGAATTAGAAGAAGCATAGCTCCTTTCTTTCCCATTGAATGTAAACTTATCTCCAGCTTTCAGAATGGTTACATCTCTTCTTTTGTCTCCTGCTTCATACTCAGTAAAAAGCTCCTTGGTTGGCTGGAAATACCCCCAACCATTGTATTCGCCCCAGCCTTTATTTTCAAGCATTACTCCCGGAAGTATACTTCCTATAGCATTGAATTTTGGTGTACTTGGTATTGACCAGATATATTCGGAACTGTAATTATTCTCCGCTTTGAAAACATCTGCATAGTTATTCAACAGGTTTCTGTTTCCTTTAGTCATAACCTCATTTGCCCAGTATGCCGCATTTTTCCAGTCTTTCATGAAAAGGTATACTTTAGCCATAAGAGCCCATGCAGCAGCTTTATGAGGTCTTCCGAAATCCTTAGCAGCAAGCTCTTCCTGAGCTGGCAGTAATTCTGCTGCCTTTTTCAGGTCGTTTATAATATAATTGTAGTTTTCCGTTACGTTGGCTGCCCGCGGAATAGGATTTGGATCCGGTTCTTTTGTACGATCAATAATAGGAACTCCTGCTTTCTCATTACCATAACTGTATGCCAACTCAAAATACATTCTGCTGCTCATGAATAAAGCTTCACCCAGGTATTTGTTTTTCACAGCTGTTGCAGCCTGAATATTGTCTACATTACGGATAACACGATTGGCAATACCAATAACTGTATATCTCTTATTCCACTGGGTTTCCAAATCTCCTGCTGCAATATAATTGCTGCTAAAGTTCTTTGCATTATCAGCCTCACTTTTTGCCCTTCCTGTTACCATATCATCGCTGGCGTTGATAAACCAGAAAAAACCTCTGCCATAAAACTCGCTATCATACAAAGGTTTGTACATCGCATTTGCTCCCGTTACAAGGTCGTTTTCTGTTTTCCAGAAACTCGCTTCTGTCGGAGTTCCTTCCGGCTGAACATCAAGCTCGCTTGTACATGAAAGCAATACAGCAGATATTCCCGATACTAAAACTATTTTATTGAAAAATTTCATCTTTTTACTTTTTAAAATTATAACCCGATTTCTACACCGAAAATAAATGAACGAGCCTGCGGATATCTCCCTGTGTCTACACCATAAGTATTCATCCCCACTTCAGGATCAAAACCTTTGTATTTAGTGATAGTAAACAGATTATTAGCCGTCATATAAATTCTTAATCTGTTTATATTGATTTTGCTGTAAATCTCTTTAGGTAGTGAATAACCTATTGTAAGGTTCTTCAGTCTCAGGTAAGATCCGTTTTCTACATAAAAATCTGATACTTTGGAGTAGTTTCCGGAAGGATCACCCTGAACAAGTCTCGGAATATTGGTATTGGTATTTTCCGGAGTCCATGCATTCAGAATATCTTTATCCATGTTATAATTCTGCCCCGTTCCGCCTGGGTTTAATGAAATAAATTTCAGGCCGTTGAATATTTTATTCCCATATACTCCCTGGAAGAATACATTCAGATCAAAATTTTTCCATGTCATATTATAAGACAATCCATAAGAGAATTTAGGATATGGATTTCCTAGGTTTACAAAATCATTGTTATTAAGTGTACCGGTATTTCCTTCTTTTTTCAGGAACTTAATATCACCTGGCTTAGCATTAGGCTGGATAAGAGCACCATTAGCATCTTTATAATTATTGATTTCTTCCTGTGAACGGAAAATACCATCTGTCTTATATCCGTAATAAGAATAAAGTGACTCTCCTACTCGTATACGCGTAGGCTTCAGTACTCCTCTTACAGCATTGTCATTAATAAAGATTTCGTTTACATCTGCCAGCTGCTTAACTGTATTTTTTAGCTGACTGAAAGTTGCTCCTATTGAGTAACTGAAATCTCCTGTATTTTTGCTGTTGTAATTAATTCCTAATTCGTAACCTTTATCCTGGAATAATCCGGCATTGATATACTGATTCGTATAAGTTGCTGTACTCGGAAGGCTTACATTAAAAATCTGATCTTTGGAGTTTTTAATGAAATAATCGAACTGTAAAGAAAGACTATTGTTCAGGAATGAAGCATCTAAACCAAAGTTGGTTTGTTCAGATTTCCCCCATTTTAAGTTTGGATTAGGACGTGTTGTAGCATAGTAAGCAATATTCTGGGAAGGATCCCGTCCGAAAATAATATTGTTATCTCTTATCATTAACGGATTTACTGCCTGTGAAGAAATCCCGCCAAGGTTACCCAGAACACCATAACTTCCTCTAAGTTTAAGATTAGAAAGCCATTCGATATCCTGCATAAAGTTTTCCTTAGACATTACCCATGCACCTGAAACTGCATAATAATTGGCAAATCTGTTTTGTTTGGCTACTAATGAAGACCCATCTCTTCTTCCTAGTACACTGATAATATATTTACCAGCATAATCGTAGTTAATCCTTGCCAGATAAGAAACTAAAGCCTGCTGATATCTATAACTGGACAGATCTTTGTTGTTATCCGCTGTATTCTGAAGATAACGGAAAACTTCTGCTTCACTTCTGAAATCATAAGCTCTGGCCATGAAACCTTCATCAATTGTCTTCTGGAAAGTAAAACCAGCTAAGAAATCGAAATTATGTTTGCCTGCAGAGAATTTATAGGTAAGAAGCTGCTCTGCAAGAGAGGTAGAAGAGTTATTAGACTGATATTCTAAATTATTGGTATCGAATATTTTCCCTACTTCCAGTACTCTGGATGTAAAGTTTTTAATCGTTCCGATTCTGAATGTCTGAGAAAAGTTAGATCTGAACTTTAAATTTTTAGCTAAAGTAACTTCTGCATAAGGATTGATTAAAATTTCATGTGTAGGATTTTTTATACTAATCCTTTTAAGATAAGCCACCGGATTGATCATATCCCCGTAACCTCCGGCAACATCAATCGGTAAACCGGAAAATGCTCCTGTAGGTGTATATACCGGAACATTCGGCGGGTAATACATCGCTGCCACTACCGCACCTGTATAACCATTCTTAGTATCTGCTGTATTTCCGTCGGAGTAATTATAGTACATGTTCTCCCCGATAGTTAACCAGTCTTTTACTTTATGTTCAGAATTTACTCTGAAGTTGTATCTCTTTGCCTGTGTGTTCAGTAAGATACCTTCCAGGTTTCTGTGGTTCATTCCCACAAAAAATCTGGACTTATCATTTCCACCACTTAGATTAACGTTGTATTCCTGGATTGTTCCGGTACGGAAAATTTCTTTCATCCAGTCTGTTCTGGTTACTCTTCCGTCCGGATATTTTTCTGCATTGAAAGCTAAAGGCAGACTGCTAAGTTTACCGGCATTTTCATAAGCCTTATACATTACATCCTGAAACTCTGCTGCATTTAAAGATTCCTTCAATCTCCATGCCTGATTCACACCAAACTTAACATCAAAATCTACAGTAATATTACCTTTTTTACCTTTCTTGGTCGTAATAAGAATAACACCGCCTGAGGATCTGGCTCCATAGATTGCTGCAGAGGCATCTTTAAGTACAGATATATCCTGAATATCGTTAGGGTTAATCGCTGGTGTACCATTAAAAACAACACCATCTACAACGTAAAGAGGAGTCTCTCCGTTAATCCCGCCTAAACCACGGATATTTACTTTTGGCGAACCATTGGGATCTCCCCCTTCATTTACCACTGTTACCCCCGGTGCTTTACCCTGAAGTACTTCACCTACACCAGACAAAGATCTGGAAGTAAGTTTATCCAGTGACGCCTCTGAAACAGCACCCGATACTTTACTCTTTTTCTGTGTTCCGTATCCCACAACGACAACCTCGTCTATGGACTTCTCTTTTAAACTGTCTTTCTTTTGGGCAAACAATATTGGTGAGGCCGATATTGCTCCAATTAATAGCCCCCGGCTTGTAAAATAAGCCACCGAGACAGGGATTTTAAATACTTTCATGGCATCCATTTTAATTCTGAATGCAAAATTAGAACAGTACGACCCCGTGTTACATTAAGGTTTTCTTATGTTTTTATTAAGAAACATTAACTATTATCAATGGAAAAAGTTAATGTATAAATATTAATTATTTATTTATCAGGAAGATAGCAGTAAATTAATCATTACACCTGTATTCGGGGCATAATTAAGATTAATTTTATTTTAAATTTAATCTTAATCAGAAATAATTACTGTAACACCCATATCTTCAAGGCGTTCTTTGGTTTCAAGGTCAATTCCTTTATCTGTAATAATGGTATCTACCCTATCCAGATCTGCTATTTTGCCGAAACCTTTTTTATTGATTTTAGACGAATCTGCCAGGACAATAACTTTCTCCGCACATTCTATCATAGCCTGATTCAGATGAGCTTCGGCTGCACTGGAGCAGCTAATACCAAATTCCAGATCAATTCCGTCGACACCTAAAAAGAGTTTGTGACAGGAAAATTGCTTTAGTACTGATTCCGAAATAGCTCCGACAATAGAAGTAGAGCTTTTTCTTACTTCTCCACCCAACTGAATAATATTAATATTCGGCATCATACACAACTCTAATGCTACGCGTAAAGAAGAAGTAAGAACTGTAAGCTTCTGAAAACTTCCCATTGTGCGAGCCAGATAATGTATAGTTGTTCCAGAAGCCAATATAACAGAATCATTTTCATCAATAATATTTGCTGCTTTTCTGGCTATAGCCTGTTTGATTTCTACGTTGATGTTTTCTTTTTCATTTACGTTTTTCTCATAGGCAAAACGTGACTGCTTACTAGCTCCACCGTGGGTTCTGTGCAATAATCCCAACCCTTCAAGATAGCTTAAGTCTTTTCGGATTGTTACGGACGAAACATTATATTTCTCACAAAGATCTTGTACCAGTACATATTCTTTCTTTTCCAGTTCCTTAAGAATGTTATTGTGGCGGGCTATCATTACTACAGCATTTTAAATTTAACCAAAAATATAAAAAAAAATTTCATCTAAATGTTTTTGGTTTCGAAAAATTTCATATTTTTACAAAAAGCAAATAAAACGAAACAAAATGAAACGAAAAGAAGAGCTTACAAAAGTTTCACAAGATCAGGAATGGGACTTTATAATTATCGGAGGTGGTGCCAGCGGACTAGGGTCTGCTCTGGATGCTACAACGAGAGGTTTCAGAACTTTGTTACTGGAATCCCATGATTTTGCTAAAGCTACTTCAAGCCGGAGTACCAAACTTGTGCATGGTGGTGTAAGATACCTGGCACAGGGAAACATAGACCTTGTGAAGGAAGCCCTGTACGAAAGAGGACTTCTGGCGAAAAATGCTGCTCACCTTGTTAAAAATCAGTCTTTTATTATTCCGAATTATAACTGGTGGGGCGGTATATATTATAAAATAGGATTATCTGTTTACGATTTTCTGGCGGGGAAACTCAGCCTTGGTAAAACCAGATATATCAATAAAGCACAAACCGTAGAAAAGCTTCCAACTATAGAACAAAAAGGTCTTGCCAGCGGTGTTGTGTATCAGGATGGGCAGTTTGACGATTCCCGTTTGGCCATTAACCTTGCCCAGACTATAGTAGAAAAAGGCGGTACTGTAATCAATTATACGAAGGTTGTAGGTCTTCTGAAAAACGAAAGTAATAAAATTACAGGAGTAATAGCTGAAGATCAGTTTACTAAAGAACGCTACGAAATAAAAGCGAAAGCTGTAGTTAATGCAACAGGGGTTTTCACCAATGACATCCTGAACATGAGTAATCCAAAACATGGAAAATTTGTTGTTCCAAGTCAGGGAATCCATTTCGTATTAGATAAATCATTCCTAAAGAGTAATGATGCTATCATGATCCCTAAAACTTCTGACGGACGTGTTCTTTTCGTTGTTCCATGGCATGAGAGAGCCTTAATTGGTACTACAGACACATTAGTAGATGAACCGAGTTTCGAACCGAAAGCTCTGGAATCCGAAATTGATTTCGTTTTGAAAACCGCAAGACAATATCTGTCTAAAAAGCCAACTAAAGAAGATGTACTTTCTGTATTTGCAGGCTTACGTCCTTTAGCAGCACCAAAAGACGGAGGTAAAAGCACAAAAGAAGTATCCCGAAGTCATAAAGTTATTGTAGCCGAAACCGGTCTTGTAACCATTACCGGCGGAAAATGGACTACCTACCGACAAATGGCTGAAGATACTATAGATAAAGCAATAGAAGTTCATAACCTGAAAAAAGTTCCTTCTAAAACTAAGGAGCTTTCTATCCACGGAAATATCCCGGCAAAAGATGTTGACAGAAGTAATCACCTGTATATCTATGGTTCGGATATTCCGGCTATAAAAGCACTACAACAGGAAAAGCCTGAATACGCAGAAAGAATACATCCAAACAATGAATTTACAGTTGCTGAAGTTGTATGGGCAATCCGAAATGAAATGGCTGAAACTATAGAGGATGTACTGGCCAGAAGAGTCCGTCTTCTTTTCTTAGATGCCAGAGCAGCCATAGATTCAGCACGAAAAGTAGCAGAGATCTTTGCTCAGGAACTCGGATGGGATGCTGAAAAAGTAGAAAACGAAACTGAAAGTTTCATTTCACTCGCTAAAGAATATCTTCTTGTACCCTATACCACCAACGAAATGAAAAACTCTAAATAAGTACACTATGATGGACGAAAAACTAATTTTAGCACTAGACCAAGGAACAACCTCATCACGGGCAATCCTTTTTAACAAAAGCGGAGAAATAAAATTCGTATCACAGAAAAGTTTTGAGCAGATATTCCCTACACCGGGATGGGTAGAACATGACCCAAACGAAATCTGGTCTTCCCAGATTTCTGTGGCTGCAGAAGTTATAGCTAAAGCCGGAATATCAGGACTGGAGGTCGCTGCTATCGGTATTACCAATCAAAGAGAGACAACTGTAGTATGGGACAGACATACCAGTGAACCGATTTATAATGCTATTGTATGGCAGGACAGAAGAACATCCAGATATTGCGACGAATTAAAATCCCAGGGACACACTGATGAGATTAAACAAAAAACAGGGCTTGTCCTGGATGCTTACTTTTCTGCCACAAAGCTAAAATGGATCTTGGATAATGTAGAAGGAGCAAGAGAAAAAGCAGAAGCCGGAGATCTTTGTTTCGGAACTGTTGACACCTGGCTAATATGGAAACTGACAAGAGGAAAAATGTTTATTACCGATGTTTCCAATGCCAGCAGAACCATGATGTTTAATATCCGTACCATGGACTGGGATGATGATTTATTAAAATTATTCAACATTCCTCGTGCAATACTTCCTGAAGTAAAACAAAGCAGCGAAGTGTATGGAGAAACCTCTACTACCCTTTTCTCGACAAAAATTCCAATTGCAGGTATTGCAGGAGACCAGCAGGCTGCATTATTCGGACAAATGTGTACAAAGCCGGGAATGGTAAAAAATACATATGGCACCGGGTGTTTTCTATTGATGAATACAGGTAACGAAGCTGTATATTCTAAAAATAACTTGCTAACTACAGTAGCATGGAAAATAAACGGAGAAGTCAGCTATGCGCTGGAAGGCAGTGTATTTGTAGGAGGAGCTGCTATACAGTGGCTAAGAGACGGATTAAAGATTATTCATGATTCATCTGAAGTTAGTACACTTGCAGAAACCGTAGAAGATAATGGTGGCGTATACTTCGTACCTGCACTTACCGGACTGGGTGCCCCTTACTGGGATCAGTATGCACGCGGGACTATTATCGGCGTAACACGTGGTACAACAGATGGTCACATTGCCAGAGCTACTTTAGAAGGTATTGCATTTCAGGTTTACGATATTGTAAAAGCTATGGAGGCAGATGCCGGAACCCAAAGTACAGAACTTCGTGTGGACGGAGGAGCATCTGCCAGTGACATGTTAATGCAAATCCAATCAGACCTTTTCGGGTTCAAAATTATTCGTCCAAAGACTCTTGAAACTACAGCACTTGGGGCTGCTTATCTGGCAGGTCTAGCAGTAGGCTTCTGGGAGAGCGTAGATGAGATTCAGTCTCAATGGATTATAGAAAAAGAGTTTACACCTAAGGAAGACAAAAGCAAAATCGACAATATGGTCAACTTTTGGCACAAAGCTGTAAAACGTTCTCAGGCCTGGATAGAAGAATAATTAATAACCGAAAAAGTACACAACATGACACCATTTACAGCAGAAATTATAGGTACAATGTTACTTATTCTTCTTGGGAACGGCGTAGTAGCAAATGTTCTTCTAAAAGATACCAAAGGCAATAATTCAGGATGGATTGTTATTACCACAGCATGGGCATTAGCCGTTTTTGTGGGAGTAACTGTTGCCGGCCCCGTCAGCGGAGCTCATCTTAATCCGGCCGTTACAATCGGACTGGCAATTGCAGGGAAATTTCCATGGGAATCTGTTCCTTCATATATTGCAGCTCAGATGATCGGAGCTATGGCCGGAGCATTTCTGGTATGGCTATTCCACAAAGATCATTTTGCTATTACCGAAGACGAAGGAGCGAAATTAGCCTGCTTCAGTACAAGTCCGGCAATTGCAAAACCTGTTTCAAATATAATCAGCGAGATCATTGGGACTTTTGTGCTTGTTTTCGTTGTCTTCTATATCAGTGATGCTAATATCTCGATCCCAAATACTCCGGATGTCAAAATAGGCCTTGGAACTGTCGGTGCTATTCCTGTTGCATTTTTAGTATGGGCTATAGGTTTATCTTTAGGTGGTACAACCGGTTATGCTATAAATCCGGCAAGAGATCTGGGACCAAGAATCATGCATGCTATTTTACCAATAAAAGGCAGCAGCCAATGGAGCTACGCATGGATTCCAATTTTAGGACCAGTTATAGGAGCCGCTCTGGCAGCTTTACTATTCGGAATTTTAAAATAAATTTTGCATCTGACTAATTAACACGCACTAAATAAGATGAAAGAAAACCTATTAAGACTTTGTCTGATTTTTTCAGGCATTGTGGGAGTTTCTGCTCAAAACACAGACTCATTAAAAACAGAAGAAAAGGCAGGCAGGCTGGATTTTACAGCCAATATACAGAACAATCACCTATGGCGTGGACTTATTATTACTGATAAGCCTGTAGTAATGGGCAACCTCTCCTACGCTCTGGATAAAAATAGAAACTGGAAAATTGGAATCTGGGGAGCGTCTGCTCTGGCTAATGACAGTGACGGTACCCATTATAAGGAGATCAATTACTATGTTCAGTATTCGAATAAGAATTTTTATATAGGTCTTTGGGATTTATATAATTCAAGGAATATTAATACAGCAGTTGCAGCAGATGATATTTTCAGCTATTCCAGAAGAAGAACTGCTCATATTATTGACCTGAGAACTAATTATACTTTCGGGCCTAAATTTCCGCTGAACGTAGAAGCCGACATTATGCTATATGGCGGTGCCAATGCCGGAGAAGTTGTCCTGAAACCAGACAGAACATATGATAAAAACAAGTATTCTACTTATGTACAGGTAAGCTACCCTGTTATTCAAAGCAAAAAGGTTAATCTGAATGCTTTTGTTGGAGCAGGATTCGCACTGAATGACAGAAATTTCCTGTACGGTAATGGCCAAAGCAGTTTCCAGATTGTAAATGTAGGACTAAAGGCGAGCAAAGATGTGAAAATTACTGAACATTATACGCTTCCGGTCTCTATGATGGCTATGTGGAATCCTGCTCTGAAATATGCCCGTATACAACTGGCAGCAACAGTATTTTAGAAAAAGTAATGTTTTCTTAATGTACAAAACAACAAAATAGAAAATTTATCGTTTATAGATAAGAAAAAGTAAATCTAAATACAACATCAATTAGATAAACCCCGCAGGTATAAAATCTTGCGGGGTTTTACTTTTATAAAAATGCCGAAAGACCTGTCTTTCGGCATTTTATTTATTCTATAACAATCTGAGGATTATAATCCAATATTTGTATTAGGTTTCAATTTATTCAGGATATCCTTTGGTATTGCATTCTTGTGTACAAGAATACCTGTAGACTTATATTGTACATATGGTCTTGTTACATATAAATATCCCTGGTAATCATTGGTTACACCCCATGAATTTTTTACCATATAATATTCTTTACCAGTCTGGTCTTTAGCCAATCCTACAATCTGCATTCCGTGATCATCAGTTGTTGTAAGGTTGTTAAGCCCTTCCTGACGCATATCTTCTGTAATTTTTTTATCAGGTCTTGGTCCTTTGAAAAGATTAGCTTTTGTCTGACCGTCGATATTATTCAAATCTACATCCGGAACGTAAGCTACCCCGTTTTTATAAGAGAAATAAGGTTCGGAAACGTCTGTTGCCCATCCTACTGTATAACCTTTATCTACAGCATTGTCAACAATCTTAGTCAGATCATCCATCGGAACATTCCACATACTATCATGGCTCCAGTTGTCCGGAATCGGAGCAACAAAACGCTGATAATAAGGATAATCTTTGTAAGAAGTAAGCTCTACATAATCGTCAGGATTAATTCCTACTACATCTTTAGCAAAAGTCTGTGGTGTATAACGCTTTCCTTTGTAAGTAAATTCTTTTGGATATTCTCCAAGGTAGCTGTCTAATACATTATCTACATTTGTTAACCAATTTGCAGAAAGTTTACCATGAGGATTTTTTACATAAGCATCAAGCATAGACTTGATAACGCTTTGCATTTCACCAAAATTATTTTTGGTCTGTCCTGCCTGAAGTCCTGAATAAACCTCCTGAGGAACTGCACCGTACTTTTTGTACATATTGATTACATCGTGTAATTCACCACCATCTCCCCAGGAAATAGCACCACCGAATAATACATACTGTTTAGCTTTGTCATGATAAGCATTACGAGCTGTAAAGATTTCAGCTAAATCTACAGCCGGTTTTCCCATTCTTATCATTTCGGACTCAAGGAAAGAGTTTCCGGAGTAGCTCCAACAGGTTCCTGAGGATCCTTGATTTTTAATAGAAGTATTCCCTAACTCCTTAACTACTGTAAATTTAAAATCCGGATTTTCAGATTGATTGTTTTTCAGGCTGTTTACCAAATTGTCTTGAGCAAAAGCCATGCTTCCTGCCGTAAGCATGGTAAGCAAAAACATGTTTCTCTTCTTCATTATAAAATTAGAATTAAATTGATTAAAGTCTCAATATGACTAAAGAGTCCAAATTTAGTTCAAATTGTTACAATAATTTTATAGAAATTTTCGATTTTAAGGCCGTTTATGGTAGACTGCAACTATATTGCATTTAGTAAATTCTACACCTGAAAACAACAAACAACTGAAAAACAAATAATTAAATCTATTCTTATTTATATTTTGTCAGAAGATCTTTTAATCCACAGAGATCCATTTTTAGTCATTAATTTTTCTAAAATCCCATTATCAGTAAGTTCATCCAGATATTTCTCACTCTCATTATGGGATATTCCGGATAATTCAGAAAATTCTCTGGCAGTTAACGAATTGTATTTTGAGAAAAGAACTTCCTGGTTTTTACTATATTCTTTTTTAACAGCACTGGGATCAAGCATTAGAATTGCAGCTTCAAATAATGAATAGGGTTTAGTACCATAGATCATATCCTTCTCCCCTGATTTATTATGTATAAATATGGTCGGAAATCCTCGAACACCATAATCTCTTGCTAACTTCAGATCATCTTCAAAAAACTTCTTTGCATCTCCTTCAAAATCTGTTTTTAATTTTATAACATCCAATCCCGTTTCTTCGGCAGCCATGGTTATATGTTCCCATTTGGTAATATTCTTCTTCTTCAGAAAAACCATTTCTCTCAGTATTCTTAAGAAATCTATTGCTTTATCTTTATCCTGCATTTCTGCCGCTTTAAAAGCAATAGAAGGCGGATAAGATGAATTCAGAGGATCTTCCAGCCAGACATCACCGTCAATCGGCATATCATAATACACACTAACCTCATCCCAATGATGCGCAACATCTGAAGGCTTGCTAATCCCCCCACTGTTGTAACTCCAGTCTGGTAAAAGCCCGCCCATATGGTATTCTATATCCAGAATGTTTTCGTATTCTAATTTTAGTTTCCTCAGCTGCGGTTCAATTCCCCAACAAGAAGAACAAATTGGATCGGTAAAATAAATAAGCTTAAGAGGCTTATCCCGAATAGATTCTGTTTTATAATTATTATTCATCTCTGTTTCAGGAATTTCACATACTCCTGTTTCAGGATTACACAAAAGCGGGTTATTTTTATTTTCAGTCATTTTGTAAAATTTAATTATTTATTTTTGATTTCTGTAATACAAAGTTGTAACAGCTGACTCAAATTAACAATAAGTCAAAAAAAGATGACTACTAATATTAGTAATAAAAATAATGAATCTTGTCCTGCGGAAGAGCTTTTAAAGTTATTATCCGGAAAATGGAAACCTCAAATTTTTCGCTTAGCCACTGAAAGTCCCTTACGATTTAGCAGCTTACTGAGACAAATTGAAGGATCGAATAAACAGAGTATTGCTACAGCACTAAAAGAATTAGAAGCTGAAGGGCTGCTGGTTAAAAATATTATAAAATTAAAACCTCTGCATATAGAATATACACTATCGGAAAGAGGTAAGCTGATGCTGCCTGTATTTCAGCAACTGGAAAATTTAAGGTAATTCTCTTTCAGCCTGTTTAGATTATTTAATCTACCAGAATATTCAGGCTGTGGGGTAAAACTTTTATTTCAATAGGAGAACCTATTTCTACTCCCTCACCATCCAGGTGCCATGCCTTGGAGTTTTTCACACTGAATTTTAGTTCCGACACCGGGAAGTATGTCAGGTATTCATTTTCTTTCAGGTTTTTTGTAAACATTCTGAAGGCGAATGCTAAAGAATGCCATAACGGGAATTTTTTAACCAATACAATATCAACAAGCCCATCACTGTAATCAGCATGTGGTGCAATATAAGCATTGTTACCAAACTGACGTGTGTTGGCTACATTCAGCATCAGGTAATCTCCGTTATATTGTTTGTACTTCTCTTCAAATTGTACTTTTATAGATTTGAAAATAAAAAAGGTTTTTACAGTAACTTTAATATAATTGGTAAAACCGCGGCTGGTTTTTTCGAATTTTTTGATTACCTCACCATCGAATCCAGTTCCCGAAACATTAATAGATAAATTACCATTCACAGTAAAAGTATCAATCTTATGAAACTTTTTCTGTTTAATCTTTTGCAGAAGAGTATCTATATTTTTGGTAAAATTGGTTTCGTTGGAAAAACCATTACCCGAACCTGCCGGAAAAACAGCCAGAATTTTGTCTGTATTGATTAGCTTTTGAGCAACAGTAGAAATAGTACCATCCCCACCTACAGCTACAAAGACTTCTGTGGAAGCAAAGTTTTCATCAATAAACCGATGAGTGTCCTCTATCGACTTAGAAATCATAAAATTAGCCTCAGGATATTTTTGCTGAAGCTTTTCTAAAAATTCTTTATAATTCTTTTTTGCCGAAAAAGGATTGATGATAAATACTGCGTCCATGATTTTGAAAGGCCAAAGGTACAAAAAAAGACTCCATCTCTATGAAGTCTTTTAGTTTCTTTATACTCTTCTGTTATCTGCTTTCCAGTTTTTTATACGTTTCTTAATCTGGTCTGCATTCAGATTCTCCGAAATAGTATCTTCTACAAGCTTTAGAAACTCATCATCATTAGCAAATCTTAATGCAAATAACTGAGACTCGTTAAAAGTATAAGACATTTCATCTATGCTTTTCCCGGTTAAACGAAAATACCTGAACTTCACCTCATCTACAATAATCCGGTTTTGTAGAGTCAGCGCATAATGCTGCCGCATCATAAAAGCAATCCATATAATCAAAAATATGGCTCCTGAAAGTACAAACCATATCCAGAATTCACCATTATTATTTCCTAATGAATACCCCATACGGTAAAGAGATATCCCAAATAAGATAAGTCCTACAGGATAAAATACAAAATGATGAGGCGTATAAAAGCGTCTGTGATTCTGATAATTCTGCATAATAGGTCTATTTCGTATTAATTTTCATTCTCTTTTGGAATTCAGGATTTATAGTTCCTTCCAGTTCTTTCCAAGAAATAGGAATTGTAATATCTCCGGCTGCAAAAGCAGCGATTTCATATGGACTGTAATGGAAATACAAATTTTTATCATCAAAATAGAAGTTATCGTTTACTGTAACTTTATCAAATAATAATCCATCCGAAACTTTTACAGCTCCCTCTCCATTCTGAGATCCTGTAGGTATTTTGTCTACGTTTTTCATGAGTAAACTTTCCAGTTTCTTTTTCGGCATGGAGGTAATATCAGATAGTACCAATTGTTTTTTACTTTCTAAATCAAAAACCTTCTCCATAAAGCCATAGTTATCATGGGCTCCGCCCATATAACTTGCCCATGTATATTCTACCGAAAGATAATTATTGGTAAAGCTTCTCAAACGCATTGTATTATCTTCGTACCATTTATTTCCCATAATCTGCCCGTCTGCCAGATAATCCTTTTTGACCTTTGTAAAAAGACTTTCAGCAGCTTTTTTAGCGGCGGCCGCCAAATCTGGCTTTGAATAACCTACAGGTTTTATGAATGGATATAACGAATCTAAAATAGCTTTCTCTTTTATATCCGGAAAAACTAAAATTTTATCTGAATAAGCAATGGTAAGCGAATCTGTAGCCTTTATAGAATCACTGTAAACAACAGAATCCTGCTTTAATGCGACGATACTATCCCCTTTTGGCATTTCTGTTCCTTGTGCATTCTCCTGCTTTTTACAGGATAATACTAATATAGCCATCACAAATAAAGACGAAATTGTATTTTTCATAATTGTAATAAGTTTGATGCTTAAAGTTAATAAAAAAACCGCTGAGTCAGCGGTTTCCATTATTTTTACTTTATATTGTTAAGCGGTTTCGTCAGGAATTGCTGAAGAATCAAACTGATCACTACCGAAAGCATAAACAATCATATTAACAAGCATCCCTGTTAGTAGACCTATAATCCCCCAAACAGTGCTATTTTCTCCTTTTCCAAAGCCTTTTGCCAGTTTATCTCCAGCAACAAAGAAAGCATATAAATTGACAAACGGAATTAAGAATAAAATAAACCACCAGGTTGGTTTTTTAATAATATGCATAAGGACAATAAGGTTATAAAAAGGTATAAATGCAGCCCATGCATCCTCTCTTCCGGCTTTTTTAAATGTCTTATACCAGCAAAAGTAAACTGCTATATATAAGAATATAAAAAATCAGAAATCCAATTCCGAAGATCGCCCCTGCAGCCGCGGAGCCTGAGTTATCATAGTACGAAGAATCGTACGATTGCAAAATAGTTAACATAGTTTAGATTGTTTAGAATTATTAATTAAACCAAATATAACTATTTTAGATATCAATAAGAATATTTAAAATGAATTTTTCATTAATATTATACAATAAAAAACCACCTTACGGTGGTTTTATTTATTTCAAAAATTCGGATTGTGCTATTGTTTCCTGTTCTCCGGTTGTCAGATTTTTTATTGTGACATTAGTTTTTTCAATTTCGTCTTTGCCCAAAAAAACAAGATTTGGAATCTCCTTTTTCTCTGCATATGTAAATTGTTTTTTCAACTTTGCCGCTTCCGGATATAATTCAGCTGAAATTCCTTTTTCTCTAAGTTTTGCAATAAGCTTCATTGCTTCTACTGCTTCTTCTTCCCCATAGTTAGCAAAAAGATATTCTACTTTTACAGTCGCATTCTCCGGGAACAGACCTAACTCTTCCATTACCAGATAAGTCCTGTCTAATCCGAAAGAAATTCCAATTCCTGGTATATTCTTTACTCCAAAAACTTCCGTCAGATTGTTATAGCGGCCACCACCACCAATAGAACCCATTTCTACTCCTTTTGCTTTTACTTCAAAGATGGCACCTGTATAATAATCTAATCCTCTCGCCAGAGTAATATTGAATACCAAATCCTGATCGTCTATTCCTAATTCCATTGCTTTGGATAGAACAAACTCCAGTTCTGTTACTCCCTGAATACCAACTTCTACTCCTTCAAATCTTACTTTAAGTTCCTGAAGGTTTTCCAGAGCATTATTTTTCTGATGAAAAAGGAAATCCAGTTTTTCTATAGCTTCATCAGAAATACCTTTCTCCTGCATTTCTTTGATTACACCATCTTTCCCAATTTTGTCTAATTTATCCAATGCAACTGTGAAATCTATCAACTGCTCTGTTATACCCGCATATTCTGCAAGGCCAGAAAGAATTTTGCGGTTATTCATCTGAATAGCAACAGGCACTCCAAGCTCCTTAAAAGCTTTGAAATACAACTGTACCAGTTCTACTTCCTGCCAAAGACTTTCAGAACCTACCACATCTGCATCACACTGGTAAAATTCTCTGAATCTACCTTTCTGCGGGCGGTCTGCACGCCATACCGGTTGAATCTGATAACGTTTAAAAGGAAAAGTTAATTGCCCATGATTCATCGCAACAAATCTTGCAAATGGTACTGTAAGGTCGTAGCGCAATGCTTTATCAGAAATCTGTGACGTCAACTTCTTCGCATCTTTATTCTGCCAATCGTTTTCGTTCACTTTATCGGTATAATTACCAGAATTTAAGATTTTGAAAATCAAGCGGTCTCCCTCTTCTCCATATTTACCAGTAAGAGTTGACAGATTTTCAAAACTTGGAGTCTCCAGAGGTTGAAAACCAAAAAGCTCAAAATTCTTTTGTAATGTATTAATAATATATTTCCTGCGGGAAACTTCCTGTGCTGTAAAGTCGCGTGTTCCTTTTGCTAGACTAGGCTTCATTCTTTATCTTTTCTCTAAAGCACAAAAATAAGCATAATGTGGCAAATAAATGTAATAGAGATACAACAGGCTGAATATTATTGATTATTTCATCATCAGAAGTTCCTCTACTCTGATCTCAGTAATATAACGCATATTTCCGTCTTTATCTTCATAGCTTCTGTACGTTAATTTTCCTTCTATAGCAATCTCTTTGCCTTTGGTAACATACTTTTCAAAAACTTCTGCCAGCTTTCCGTAGACGATAAGATTGTGCCATTGGGTTTCTTCAATCTTTTCACCCTGTGTATTGGTATAATAATCATTGGTTGCTAAACTAACGGAAGCTTTAATTCCTTTTTCGAACTGGGTTACTTCTACATCTTTACCCGTGTGTCCGAATAAAATAACTTTGTTTCTTAGTGACATGGCTTTATGATTTTAAGATTAAACTCGATTGATTTTCTGTAGCAAAGATGAAAGTTATATAATGTTTTAATCGGTAAAAAAATATTTATAGTCATTTGTAATCGTTTAACTGAAACTAAAAAATTATATATCAAAAAGTTACGATTTTTATTTTATATTCTTTTTTATCATTAAAGCATGTAATTATTTAAACCAAATAAGATAAATTAAAACAATTAAATACTATATTTGAGACAATTAAATAAAAAAATATGCAATTCTGTCTGGAATGTGATGAAAAAATATCAGGCCGATCGGATAAAAAGTTCTGTTCGGACGGATGCCGAAATGCCTATAACAACAGACAAAATAAAGACAATACAAACCTGATGCGGAACATTAATAACCGCTTGCGAAAAAATTATCGCATCCTGCTTAATGCCAATGAAGAAGGAAAAACGAAAATTTCTCATCAAAAACTTCTGTCATTAGGTTTTGACTTCAGCTTTATTACTCAGATTATTACATATAAAAACGGCTCTGAATACCGGTTTATTTACGATCAGGGTTACAAAATTCTGGAAGAAGACTGGATTTTGCTGGTGAAAAAGAACTAATTGCTGCTTCCCTTTTTGGATCATATTTTAGAGCCAATTACTAAATATCATTTACGCCCGGGTTTTGTTTGCGTTTCAATTTTTATATTTTTGTAACATTCGTTGCTTATGGAAAAAATTATTCTGATCGAAGACGAGACCAGTGTGGTATCATTTATAAAGAAGGGACTTCAGGAAAAAGGTTATGAAATTTCTGTAGCCTTTGACGGCCGTACCGGTGTACAGCTGGTAGAAGCTAATGATTTTGATCTTGTTATCCTGGATATTATGCTCCCTGAAATGAATGGTCTTGACGTATGTAAAGAGATCAGAAAAACCAATAAGCAGGTACCAATTCTTTTCCTTACAGCGCTCGGGACTTCAGAGAACATAGTCCTCGGATTGGAAAGTGGTGGTGATGATTATCTGGTAAAGCCTTTCAAATTTATTGAGCTTGTAGCCCGTATAAAATCGTTATTAAGAAGAAGCAGTAACAATCCTGTTCCGGAAATTCCAGAGCCTGAAGTCGATGAAGAACATATTTATAAATTTTCGGATCTCATCGTTAATGACTATACCAAGAAAGTAACACGAGGTGGAGAAGAAGTAAACCTTACGTCAACAGAATACAAACTACTGGTTTATTTCCTTAATAATCCCGAAAAAGTTATTTCCCGCGTCGAGATTCTGGATGCGGTATGGGGTGTAAACTATGAACTGGGAACCAATGTAGTAGATGTTTATGTAAACTATCTTAGGAAGAAACTGGACAATCAGGATAATAGCAAACTAATCCATACGGTTATCGGGATGGGGTATGTACTAAAAAGACCGTAGCAGATGTTTAACCGAGTTATTACTAATCAGACCAAAACCATGATACTTTTAATGCTGGTATTTACCAGTATTATTATCCTGTTTAGCGGTCTGGTCTATTTTTCCATTGTTAACTTTTCGCATCAGCGGTTTTATGAATTGCTTAAAATCCGTACAACAACTATTATACAGATAGAAAAGGGTAAAGAATATCTGGATCTTCCGGAAAACTATATTCTCAATAGCCTGAACGATGAGGAACTCCCAATGGAAAAGGATTATGTTTTTGCTGTTCCAAGAGATTCCAATTTCAGTAAAATATCTCAGGAAGTTCATATTCCCTCTTCCTTTTTCAGAAATATTGTAAAGAACGGAGAAGCTAATTTTAATGATAAGGAGTTTTATTACATCGGGCAGACTTTTAGGTTTGATGATAAAGACTATATAGCCATTGCCTCTGCAAAAAATCACTATGTGGCTTATTATCTGGAGTATCTTAAAAGAACCCTTATTACCTGTATTGTACTGTCCTTATTCTTCAGTATGATCTTTTCTTTTTATTTATCCAAAACTTTATTCAAACCTATATTAAAAATTACAGGTAAGGTAAAAGAAATCAGCTCTGAAAATCTACATCTCCGACTGGAACCTCAACCGGATAATAAAGAGCTTAACGAGTTGGTTGAAACTTTCAACGATATGCTGAATCGCATTGAAACTTCTTTTGAAACTCAGAATCACCTTATCGGAAATGTTTCACATGAACTAAGAACTCCCCTTACCTTTATTATGGGAGAAGCAGATGTGGCGCTTTCTATTAACCGGACTGCTGGTGAGTACAAAGATACACTAGAGATTATCCTGAATGAAGCAGAAAAACTGGACAAAAAAATTAAAGCTTTATTAATGATTGCCCAGACTGGATTTGATGGTAAAATTCAGAAGTTCGATAAGGTAAGAACTGATCAGCTGCTTTGGGATGTTATCGAAACGCTGAAAAGAATCGATCCCCGAAATAATATATTCCTTGATATCAGTATGCTTCCTGATAATCCTAAAAAGCTTAAAGTACAAGGGAATGAACAGTTATTGCATCTTGCGCTGGCCAATATTATCAGTAATGGATGCAAATACTCTAATTTTCAGCAAGTAAGGGTTTCTCTGGGAGCGACAGATACAGATGTTTATATCATTGTAAAAGATGCCGGAATTGGTATTCCAGAAGAAGAGATGAACAAAATTTATGATCCGTTCTTCAGAGCATCTAATACCAAAAATTATGAAGGCTATGGAATCGGACTTCCTCTTGCACGAAACATTGTAAGGATACACCACGGGGAGCTTATTGTAACGTCACACGAAAATCAGGGAACAACAGTGCAACTTCGTTTTCCTAATTTTTACAGTACACAAAATGAGGAAAAACAAGTCTAAGTAATCTCATTTATATAGCTCTGTGAGCTTCTTTATTTATACATAAAAACCTTACAAAATTGTAAGGTTTTATATTTATTCTTCTCTTTCGTTTAGGTTTCAGAATTTGCCAAATTTAAAATTCTAATCTCATTTTAATCTCGTTAATCACATTTTAATTTGTTTCCAAAGAAGTTCTAATACGGCGGGTATAGTTTTGTATCATCAAAATAAGATAATACCCAATATAACATACTTTTTGTTTCCGGATACGAAATGGGAGACTCTATAAGAGATCTCTTATTCACAAACAAAAACACAATTTTCAATAAAATAAGACCACAGGAATTCTGTGATGCTTATGAAATCATTCGAAATAAATATTCACACCTGATCGACAAAATTGTATGCGATGTTTTTACAGGAACTTTCCAAAGAACATTCAACAATTATGTAAAAGCAACAAATATTCAGGAAGCTTACTACTCTCCTTCTGTAAGAAGCAAAGGAAAAGGAAAATTCAGCATTATCCCTTACATCAGAAAGTGTAAAGAATTACAATACACAGAGATTTCCGTTGAAGTTCCTCAGAGCTTACCGGAAAGAGGAAGACTTGCGGAAATTTTCGCAAGCACAGGAAGCTAAATAACAACCATTAAAACACACACAAATGTTAAGGAATTATAGTAACAGCAGGACACTGGGAGACAACATCAGGCTGGGGACGCTGACAGCTTTTACGGCCGGTACTATAAATATAGCCTCTTTATTGATATTTCTCTCATTTACCTCAAACGTAACAGGACACTATGCTATTCTGGCAGCTGAAATAAGTAAAGGAAGCTGGGCTAAAGCTGCAGTTGTTGGAGGATGGATCTTCTTATTCTTTTTCGGAAGCTTTTTATCCAACCTGATTGTCATAAATTTTAATAAAAAAAGCAAATATTTTGCACATGCAATGCCAATTGTTCTGGAAATTATGTGTCTACTATTTGTAGGTATTTATGGGCAGTTTTACTATCAAAAAACACTGGAAGAGACTGAATATCTGGTTGCATTAATGTTATTCGCAACAGGTTTACAAAACGGTCTTACCGCAAGTATTTCCAACTTCTCGATAAAAACAACCCACCTTACAGGTACAACAACTGACCTTGGAATCTTGTTTTCTATGTTTACTCATAAAAAGTACAGAAAGAATCCGGAGCTTATTGCCAGAGCAAAAGTATTGTTAAGCATTATGATTGCCTATGTAGCAGGAGCTGTATTCTCAGGACTTACCTATTACTATCTGGAGTTCAGAGTATTTTATGTCATCAGCCTATGTCTTTTAGTAGTAATTGGATATGATATGATGCCTATAAGATACATCTAAGACACTTCAATACCAGATACAGATATAGCAGGATTTATAGAAAACCAACCATGCTGGCATACCTGTATGACAAAATCCACGGGATACCGAAAAGGAATGAAAAACGAAAATTCATATTTGAAGATTAAATATATTATTGGTTTTAATTTTGTGTAAAACTAGCTGTGAGCCATCCTCTACTTGTGTAAACATTTAGAGGATTGTGCTTTTTATAGGCGATCTATAAAATAAATCTAAGATTATCCGAAAATTAAAAACAAACATTTTGAAACCTGCTTTCTTAGGATATTTCATTTATAAAAACATAAAATATTTATGTAAAATTTCAATCAATATTACTAAATAAAAAGGCTGTAGCTTTGTTAGAAACCAACCAAAACAAAACATTATGGAAAAAAATATCGCCGAGCAAATGGTCGACATGCTTGTTGATGCCGGTATAAAACGTATCTATGCCGTAACCGGAGACAGCCTTAATCACCTTAACGATGCCGTTCGCAAAAACGGAAAAATAAAGTGGATACATGTCCGCCATGAAGAAGTTGGTGCTTATGCCGCTGCTGCAGAAGCTGAACTGGACGGACTGGCCTGCTGTGCAGGCAGTTGTGGTCCGGGGCATGTACATCTCATTAATGGTGTTTACGATGCGCATCGGGGGCATGCTCCGATGTTGGTTATTGCTTCTACAATTAATACCAATGAAATGGGTATGGATTATTTCCAGGAGACCAATACTATTAAGTTATTCGACGATTGCAGCGTTTACAATCAGATGATAATGACTCCTGAACAGGCGCCCAGAATTTTGCAGACAGCGATTCAGCATGCTATTTCTAAAAAAGGAGTTGCCGTTGTAGGACTTCCGGGAGATGTCTCCGAATTAAAAGCAAAGGAAAACGTAACTTCCAATCGGTTTTTCTTTACCCGGCCTTTAATCAGACCCAATGATCAGGAGCTACAGCAGCTTGCTGATCTTATCAATGAAAACAAAAAAATAACCATCTTCTGTGGTATTGGCGCTGAAAATGCACATGCAGAAGTTATTCAGCTCTCGCAGCAGTTAAAAGCTCCTGTAGGCTATTCCTTCCGTGGAAAAATGTCCATGCAGCATGACAATCCTAATGAAGTCGGAATGACCGGGCTACTGGGGTTACCCTCCGCTTACAACAGTATGTGTGATTCCGATTTGATATTATTATTCGGAACAGACTTTCCGTATCAGGCATTCATGCCCGAAAAGAATAAAATCGCTCAGGTTGACTTAGCTCCGGAACGTTTAGGCAGACGCGCGCAAGTGGATCTGGGACTATGTGGTGATGCTAAAGAAACCATCAAAGCACTTTTACCTCTTATCAAGGTAAAAGAAGATTCGGCGTTTCTGGATGAACAGCTGAAGTACTATGAAAAAGTAAAAGAAAATCTGGAAACCTACGTAAAAGATTCCGGATCAGAGGATAATATACAACCTGAATATCTGGCTTCTACTATTTGTAGTCATGCAAATGATGATACCATATTTACTGTAGATACCGGTATGACCTGTGTATGGGGAGCACGTTTTATAAAAGCTACCGGTAAAAGAAAAATGCTGGGCTCATTTAATCATGGCTCCATGGCCAATGCAATGCCAATGGCAATAGGAGCTGCACTCTCCCATCCTGAAAGACAAGTTGTAGCAATGTGTGGTGATGGCGGAATATCTATGTTATTAGGTGATTTAGCAACTATTCACCAATACAATCTTCCCGTTAAAATTATTGTATTCAACAATCGGGCTTTAGGAATGGTTCGACTGGAAATGCAGGTTGCCGGCCTTCCGGACAATCAGACAGATATGATCAATCCTGATTTTGCAAAAGTCGCAGATGCCATGGGAATTACAGGTGAAAATATTCATAAGGTTGAAGATGTTGAAGCAGCTGTAAAAAGAGCTTTCGATTATAATGGCCCTTATCTGCTAAATGTCTTCACAAATCCAAATGCACTGGCAATGCCGCCAAAAGTAGATGCAGGTCAGATTATAGGAATGGCAAAGTCCATGACTAAACTAATGCTTGGCGGCCGTGTAAATGAAGTACTGGATACTATAAAATCTAATTATAAGCATATTTTCTAGGCACAATTTTATTTAGCTTAGAGATTTCACTTATAAAAACGAGAGGCAAAAATGCCTCTCGTTTTTATATTTTTTAAATATTATTACAAATATTTTTCAATTTGCTCTAAAAATCGAGGATCTGAAGGTCTCATAAAGTCATCAGAAATAATTTCATAATTTTTATCCAATAGCATATAACGTGGAATAGTATTAATTTTAAATTCTTTTATAAAAGGATGATTAGAATTGGTTATAATATAATTGAAATTATGATCATTTTTGGAAGACAAAAAATTATGCCATTTCTCAAAATTATGATCAATACTTATCTTCACAAACTTTATTTTCCCTTTGTATTTTTGTTCTGATTTATTCCATGCAGGCATTTCGTTAAGACACGGGACACACCATGTCGCCCAGAGATCAATCAGTACTAAAGATTCTCCAGTTTTTACCGATAGAACTTCTTTAAACGAAGATTCATTTGAATCTACACCCTGAAGTTTGGAGCTAAATACATTTTCGGATATTTTCTTGGTCTTTATATCAAAAACATTTTTAAGACTACGCTTTCGGATATATTTTTTTATAGTAATAATATCCTTATTGCTAAGATCATTATAAAAAGATTCCATATAATCCAGTAAAAAACCATCTAACGCTTCTGTTTGACACAATCTGGAATCAAGATATTGAAGATTTTCAAGCAAATCAGGATTTTTATTTTTAAATGATGTAAAGCGTAATAGATTATATAATATATTCTTATTCAGAATAGTATTTAGCTTGTCAAGCAATTTAATATTATCGAATATCTCTTTATAATAAAAATCCAGTTGTCCGATCGTTTTAGGATCATTTACTTTTGAAAAATCAATATTAAATATTTTATTATAAAAATATAATGTCAGATAATCTATAATAAATCCCTGTTCAGTCTTGTTATATGTATTTGCTCTATCTTGTACTTCCCGTACGTTATTTTCATATTTTTTTTTAAGATCATCTATATAATTAATGAGGTTATTGGGAGTTTGAACTGCAAATACATTATTATCATTTATCAAGGTATTCAGAATATTATTCTTTGTATTTCCTGAATATGAATTAATACAGTCTCTGCAAAATTTAAAACTTAAAGTATCTTCTTTAAAAACAAAATATCGTTTAACCACAGTTTCATTTTTCACCAATCGGTATGACTCAAAAACAGTTGGCTTTACTAAGCTCAGCCGCTTACTCTTCTTTTTGCTTGCTTTTGAACTTGGAATATCAATACTAAAATTTCTTTGATTGATTAAAGTATTAAGTGCAAATACACCAGTATCAATAAACTCGACATTTATTGTTGCATGAATTGAATCATTTTCTTTTTGTAATACCAGAGCATTTTCTACAGAAGTTTTTTCCTTATTATTTTTCTGGCAGGCAATATTTATTACTACAAAAATTATCAATAAAGGGAAGAATATATTCCTTCGCAATTTATTAACGACCATATCTATCATAAGAACATCTTGAAATCAGCAACTACTTCTTCCATAATTCCACCAAATACATTTTTCATTTGTTCTTTAGTAAGCATTTCATTAGATCCAAATTGAAGTTCTTTTAAGCTATTTTTTTTCATAAGAATTGTTTTTTAAAAAATTTTCAAAAGAATAATCATCTTTATTAACCGCTCTACTTTCTACACCAATATTTTCTTAATACATCTTTTAATTGTAAGTAAACTTGATTTCCAGTAATTGTATAATATTAAATAAAATACAAATCTATATATTCAATTATTAAAAATATCACATCATTATACAGCGTCAAAATTATATGAAAACTTTCAAGTTTTCATATAATTTTGACGCTGTTCATTTATTATAAAAACAACCCTCTCTCAAAACTTCCGTATATTCGTGTTCTTTTATCAATTTTATGACAAAAACCGAATATATTCAGCAACATATATCAGTTCCTTCAAAGGGAATTGAAACCACTTTACAACTTCTTTCAGAAGATTGTACCATTCCTTTTATTGCCCGTTACAGAAAAGACAGAACCGGGAATCTGGACGAAGTACAGATTGAGCAAATTGCTAAACTTTCGAAACAGTACGATGAAATCGTTAAACGTAAAGAGTCAATTCTAAAATCTATAGAAGAACAGGATTCTTTAACCGAAGAACTACGCTCCAAAATAGAATCTTCTTTTGACCTCCAGCATCTGGAAGATCTTTACCTCCCTTATAAAAAGAAAAAGAAAACAAAAGCCGACACCGCAAGAGCTTTGGGATTAGAGCCTTTGGCAAAAATTATTATGGCTCAGAATGCTTCTGATCTTACCGGAACGGCTTCGCGTTATATTTCCGATAATGTTCCGTCAGAGGAAGATGCTTTGCAGGGAGCCCGGGATATTATTGCAGAATGGATGAATGAACATCTTTTCATCCGGAAGCAATTAAGAAAATTATTCCAATACAAAGCGGAGATTTCCTCTAAAGTTGTTAAAGCTAAAAAAGATGAAGAAGCTGCACAAAAATTCTCTCAGTATTTTGACTGGAAAGAAAGTATTTCCAGAATACCTTCGCACAGACTTCTGGCAATGCTGCGTGCCGAGGCTGAAGGTTTTATAAAATTTAGTATAGACGCTGATAAAGATGAGGCTCTTCAGATTATAGAAAAAGCCATGGTCAGAGGTAATAATGAATGTACTGATCAAATAAAGCTGGCAGCAAAAGATTCTTATAAAAGATTGCTGGAACCAGCCATTTCTAATGAAGTGTTGCAGGAAGCTAAACTAAAGGCTGATACTAAAGCCATTGAAGTTTTTGCAGAAAATCTACGTCAACTACTACTCGCTTCACCTTTGGGAGAAAAAAGAATTTTAGCTATAGATCCTGGTTACAGAACAGGGTGCAAAGTTGTCTGCCTTGATGAAAAAGGTGATTTACTCCATAATGAAAATATATATCCGCATGCACCACAAAATGAAACCGGAACTGCGATGAAGAAAATCCGGTCAATGGTAAATGCTTACAACATTGAAGCTATATCTATCGGAAACGGAACAGCTTCCCGTGAAACAGAGTTTTTCATCAAAAAAATAGCATTCGACAGACCTTTACAGGTTTTTGTAGTCTCCGAAGCCGGAGCATCGGTTTATTCAGCTTCTAAAATTGCAAGAGAAGAATTCCCAAGCTACGATGTTACCGTAAGAGGCGCTGTTTCTATTGGACGCAGACTCTCCGACCCATTAGCTGAATTAGTAAAGATAGATCCAAAATCTATTGGTGTTGGTCAGTATCAGCACGATGTAGACCAAACTTTATTAAAAGACGAACTGGATTCTACCGTTATGCGTTGTGTAAACTCTGTGGGAATCAACCTGAATACTGCCAGCAAATCGTTGCTAAGCTATGTTTCGGGGATTGGAGAAAAAATGGCTGAAAATATTGTCAATTTCCGTAGTGAAAACGGACCTTTCACCAACAGAAAATCTTTAAAGAAAGTCCCGCGACTTGGAGAAAAAGCTTTTCAGCAGGCTGCCGGATTTTTACGCATCAGGGAAGCAGAGAATCCGCTTGATAACTCTTCTGTTCACCCGGAAGCTTACTCTATTGTAGAAAAAATGGCCAAAGATCTCAAGATTCTGCTAAGTGATTTTATTGGTAATAAAGAAAAAATTGCTCTGGTAAAACCAGAAAATTACATTACAGATCATACCGGAATTTTAGGAATTCAGGATATTCTGAAAGAACTGGAAAAACCAGGATTGGATCCAAGAAAAGCAGCTAAAGTATTTGAATTTGACAAGAATATACGCAAGCTGGAAGATGTAAGAACCGGAATGATTCTTCCGGGTATTGTTAACAATATTACGGCTTTCGGTTGCTTCGTAGACATAGGTATTAAAGAAAGCGGTTTGGTACATATTTCCCAACTAAAAGATGGCTTTGTTTCAGATGTTAATGAAGTAGTAAAACTCCATCAGCATGTACAGGTAAAAGTTGTAGAAATAGATGCCCAAAGAAAACGCATTCAACTTTCTATGATTTTGTAGTTATTTGATATAAAGGATCTAAGTCAGATACTTTCTGAAAATATAAACATCACAGGTTTTTAAAATCTGTGATGTTTTTTTGTAGTATAATATCAATATAACCTACTCCTTATTTCAGAATTTCCCGCTCCCCAAGGTATTGCTGGAATCTTAATAAGTATCCATCCGGATCCTGAATAAGCAATTCTTTTACACCTTCTTCTATTGTATTTATTCTATACCATTGTTCTTCCGGCTTTCTGAAATAAGGAAGCTCGTTGGCTTCAATCTTAGCAATAATAGTATCGAGACAATCTACCTCAATCTGAAAATTGATTCCCCTGCCTCTTATGGGACCGAACTCACCAGTAATCCATGCTGTAGCATGATCCTGCTCTAACATAAATTGGGAACCTTCGTATGAAATCAAAGCAAAATCATCTTCTATCCTCTCATATTCTATTGTAAAACCTAATTGTTCTACATAGAATATTTTAGAATTTTCAATATTGCTTACCAGCAATTCGGGTATTAATCTGTTAAATTTTATAGTTTTATCGTTGCTCAAAGTAAAATATTTATTGAATTTGAAAATAAAGAAACTGATCCTTTTAGCTATAACAAGCAATCCCCCTAAAATATAAAAAGTATGAGCATCACACAATTTACACTAAATGAAAGTTTAACTACAGAAGTTAAGCTAAAAAACTATTTAATTAATTGTCAGCCGCTAATTCTCAGAACACTATTAAGAAAATTAGGATAAAATTTGATATATTTGAGTTGAATCTTCTAACTATGAAAAAACTAACTTTCCTTTTGGCTTTTATGCTTTGTATCTTTATTGCTAAAGCACAAAAAGCAGAACAACAAATTGACAAATTAATGACCAGCTGGCATCAGGCAGCGGCTAAAGCTGATTTTAATGGCTATTTTGGATTACTGCATGACAAATCCATTTATATGGGAACCGACGCTACCGAACGCTGGACAAAATCAGAATTTATAAATTTTGCCAAGCCATACTTCGATCGTGGCAAAGCCTGGGATTTTACAGCTGTAGACCGCCATATCTCTTTTTCTAAAGACGGAAATACAGCATGGGTAGATGAAATTCTGGATACTAAAAACATGAGCCTTTGCAGAGGTTCAGGTGTACTGATTAAAGACAATGGGAAATGGCAAATTGTACAATATGTACTTTCTATGACGGTTCCAAATGATCTTGCTAATGATATTACAAAACAAAAGACTCCGGATGAAGTAAAAGTTCTGAAGGATTTTCAAAATAAAAAACCACTTAAATAAAGCGGTTTTTTGGGGTATTAATGTCATTTAATTTTTTTGTTGATATTCAAAAAACTTCACTTTTTTATTTGCTTTCTGCTAGTTCTTTTAACTTTTGATTCATTTTATTGAACCCGTTTTTAGTATTTTCAGGGTTAAATAACCAGACGAAAATACCACTGAATTTTTCACTTTGTATAAACGTTGTTGTACCATTTCCGTTATCTATCAATTCGAATTTGTGTTTTCCATCAAAAAGCCCTTTGAACAATAACCTCCCCTGCCAGCTTAATTCTTTGCTATCTATTTTGGTCAAAATAGTCGGTTTAAAAATCATGCCTTTTCCATCGGACGGTTTGATACTGACCACAATTTTATTTCCTTTTTCAACGTCACCCGTAACGGATACTATAAAAGGATTACATTGCGGATAGCTCTCAAAATCGGTAAGTATTTTCCATATTTTTTCAGGTGCTGCCTGAATAACAATTTCTGTTTTAATTTCTTTTGCCATAACTGTAAGACTCATCAAAAAGGTTGCTAATAATAAAAATAAACGCTTTATTGTGAAGTTTATTTAATTGAATATCACAAAGGTCTGTTTTATATAACGGGTTCGGCTTGACAAAAATCAAGAATTCAAGAAAGTTGCTTTTTTCTGATACGGCTAAACGTTTCAGGTCTCATTCCAAGCATGGATGCAATGTATTGCAAAGGAACCTGATTAAATAATTCTTTATTGTTTTCAAAGAAAAAATGGTACCGTTCTTCCGCTGTCATAGAAAGATGACTGAAAATTCTGTCTTCCAGTGTTGTAAAACAACGGACAATAAACAATCTCTCCAATTCAGGCCATCTAGGGATGATGGTCTTTATCTTTTCGTATTCATTCTTTCTGATGGTGTAAATCTCTACATCTGTCAACGCCTGAATAGTCCATCGGGCAGGCTGGTCAAAAATAAAACCAGATAAATCGGTAACAAAATAACCTTTTGTAGAAATCCATTGTGTAACTTCCTTATCTTCTGTTTCGAAAAAAATTCTCAAAAATCCGGATTGTACAAAACTTAGCCGATCACATTCTTTATTTGTATTAAGGAAATAATCTCCTTTTTTCAATAATTCTAATTGAAAAAAGGAGGCAATAGACGATAACTCTTCGGGATCAATAATTCCGAAATAGGATTTTATACTAAGTTCCAGTTCTGTCATGTTTCAAATATAGTAATTCTATCACTGCTACTATTGATATGACTATAGGTTGAACTTTAATATATTATTTTATCTTTTATTCTCAACACAAGAATTTCCATTATCTGCGACATAAATTTATACATATACATCTTCGGCCATTATCTGTTTAAATAAAACTCTAAAAATTTAGAATTTACTCTACACCTCTCTTTTTATAGGGAAGATTCCAGATTAAATCTGCTGCTAAATAATGCACACCACCTTTAGAAGCGCTATGACTTCCACTGATTAAATCATCCATATAACCTATGTCCATTGAGAAAGGGGAATTCGGAATATTGAACATATAATAAAGAGCTATACGCATTTCTTTATAAGCAAAAGGAGTCCAGTGCCTTTCTGGTTCGTTCATATAACTTGTAGAAAATAAAGTCTCTACACTTAATGCCAGCTTTTGGCTGTTTTTCTCAGATAAATTATATGTCAACTGGCTTTTTAGTCTTGTTCTCAGCTGAAAGTTCTCTTCAGCATTATGAAAATCGGCATCAAAAAACTTTCTGAATTCCTGACGGATGGTATTCTTCCACTTCCATTGGCTTCCGACATTAAATGTATAAGCATATCTTCCGTAAATTCTGAATTCTTGTTCCACCCCTTCTTTTTCATAAGGTTCTATGCTCTGATATTCATTTTGTCTACGATAGCTTATTGCATAGCTATATTGCTGATGAGGAGCAAATGAATTGAAAACTTCGTGATTGGCTACAAAAATAGCTTGCTTTGAAAACAGATTATCATTGTCGGGACTACTCTTCCGCCCAATTGCAACGTAAGTTAGTGCTTGTTTTTTTCCTAAAGAATCCAGCTTACGGCGAATTCCGAAAGCTCCCCAAAAAGCAGTATTGGCTTCTCCCAATCCTGGCGGACTGATCTGTGCTTTTAAGCATCCATCCGAGAACCATAATAAACCTAATATCGCAATAATTCTTCCCTTTCTGTACATACTAATCTCTATATAGAATTATATTTTCCCGGTTCGAAAAAGTATTTAACTAGCGGAAAAACAGCAAATATAAATTGTTTGTATCCTAGTTCCCTTATGCAAAAGCATCTAAAACTATTCATAATCAGGACAAAAGCTATACAAAAATGGCCTGGTAAAAACCAGGCCAAATCATTTACTTGTGTCTAAATATAGGTATCCCCAGCTTAGACAGTTGTTTGTGAAAACTGATCTAAAAGTCCAAGGTAATAGATCCTCTTACTGCGGCTCCCATAATTGGTCTTGCCATAATAATTCCGTCCCCTGTCGGAGATCCTGCTCTTGGGTCTCCTTCGGTAATACCAATAGTATTGAAGATATTAGTACCATCGATAGCAAAACGTATTTTGCCTAACTGATAAGACATTCCGGCTCCAAATTCACTAAATGAAGGTAAAACCTGAACATTCTTTTCATCCTGGAAACGTTTTCCGTAATAGTTATAGCTGATATAGGTTCTCCATTCTTTAGTAATATTAACCGCCGGAGAGATATTGAAGTAAAACTTAGGAATTCTTCTTACTACATTTCCATCATAGTCGAATGTTGTTCCATCTGCATTTCTTCCGGTAAAGTTCTTATATTTTGGATTTTGAATTGTTCCGTTAAATGTAACTTCTAATACATTACTAAACAGTCTTGCATAACCTTCCAATTCTATTCCGAGGTTAGAGGTATTGGCAAATTTGTTTTCAGAAGTTCCGTTAGAATAGACATCTGTAAATGAAAGGTTCTTCAGCGTTGAGTAAAATGGAATTAAGGCTATATCGAAAGTACGGGAATAATATTTATAACCTACTTCCAGCTGATTGGTTAATACAGGTTTTATTTTACTTAAATCTGCCATGTTATTATAATAGGCTTCTTCATTTGGTGATCTGAAACCACTAGAAAAACGTGCATATACCGCATTTTCTCTGTTGATTTTATAATTTGCAGCCAGTGTATAAGAAACTCTGCTGATGTCATAATTCCAGTAAGTATACTTATTCCCTAAAACCGCCATATTATCGTCTGCTGTAGTAGTTGCAAAGCTATGGGTGCCATCTGTTGTTAATCCCGAATTATTAAGATTTGCAGTTGTTGTATTGACACCATAACCTTTATAAAAATCACGACTGTAGCGGATTCCTCCATTTACACTCAGATCATCTGTAATATTGTAATCCACATTTAGATAGATATTATTCAGACTTCCCTGTATCTGCGAATCTCTAATCAAGAAAGACATACTGGAAACCCCGTTATAAGTCTTAGAATATCCGTTATCGGTTGGATTTAGTGATTTGTCTACAAGGTTCAGTAGTTCCGGTCTGTCTGTTGCTGTTGTCAGTATATTACTCCAGTTCCAGTATTGATGGGATTTCCAGCTGGACTTATAAAAACCGGCTGTAATATTTCCTTTATCAAACTTATAATTGAACTGCAAATCGTTGACGAAATTTCTCATCTGCTTATCTATAGCCCAGAAACCTAATTCCTGAACATATTGCGGACTAACAGACTGGCCGCTGCTCACCAAAGAATACTGATAATTGTTTGCACCAACACCTTTATTTTTAGCAAAATCAGCAGCAAGCTGTGGTCCCCCTGCAGGGAATATTCCGGTATAGTTCATATTAATATTAGTATACCTTGTTTTATTAAGCACCGTAAAATTATTACCCAGATCGTACTTAAACTCCGCTCCTATTACATCTACTTTCGGATGGATACCATCTTCCAGATTTCGTTGGAAAAATCCACCTCCGGCCTGAGGAATATTCAGCTGGCTAATAGATCTGTAGCTATAAGTTCCGTAATTGGGATCAAAGCCAGGGAAACCTTTCAGATCATTGCCATTCTGAATTAAAGGAATGGGCAGATAGAATGTATTTCTGTCATCAAGCTTTTTATAATATACTTTCACATAACCTTTATCAAAAACATATTTCAGATTCATTTTAATCTGGCCACCATCATTTGCTTTGAAACCTGTTTTACGTATTCCGTTATCTACTCTGTAAAAACCACCTACATTAAAGAATAGTTTATCCTGTATCAAAGCTCCGCCAACATTCACATCAGTCCTCATCAATCCGTAAGAACCAGTTTCCAGTTTAGCTGTTCCTTTAAAAGTATTTGTCCCCTCTTTAGAGATAAAGTTAATAAGTCCACCCGGAGAATTATTGGCATAAATAGATCCGGAGCCTCCTCTCAGTGCTTCCAGCCTGCTTACAGTATTGTCTACTCTGAAAAAATTATCTGCATTAGCAAATTGCAAAGCCCCATCTTCAAAAACTGGTAAACCATCTTCCTGCACCTGAACGAATTCATAAGCTCCGGCAGAAGGAATTCCTCTTGCAAAAAGGTTATTTCCTACTTCTCCACCCGAAGTTTCTACAGCAAAGCCGGGTACTCTTTGTAATAAAGCGGCAGCACTTATAGGATTCTGCTTCTGAATTTCCTTTGCGTTAAATGTAGAGATTGCCGTACTGGACTCTATTTTTTTCTTTGGGTTCGAGTTACCTGTAATAACCACCTGATCTATAGACGATACTTTTGTGGAATCCTTAGCCGTTTCCTGTCCGTATGCATTATTGAAATAAAGCATAGCGACACCAGCCACCAGAAATATTGATCTTTTCTTCATATCATTATGATTTTTTAATATTGTTTCAGTTTTAAATAGACTCCATTCGTCCAACCAAATCCATCCTGATTTGGATATTCACCACCTCCTGCAATCGTCTTGGTATCTAATGCGTTATATTTTTCCATTAGCTTGCCTGTATTATTATAAACCCTTTCTACATTTGTACACCAGTTATTTTTTATATCATCTGCCAATTGTGTAAACCCATAATTTTTCATTCCTAAAAAGCCCAGCCACTGATAAGGAGCCCATGCATTTGGCAAATCCCATTGTTGTCCGGATTCCTTGGTTGTTGTTACCAATCCACCTTTATAAAGAAATTTTTCTGCTATAACTTCAGATACAGCTTTTGCCTGCTTTTCACTTGCTAATCCTAAGTATAAAGGATACAAAGTAGCAATGTGCTCTGAGGAAGTTTTTATATGTTGTTTAATATGATAATCTCTGTAAATTCCTGCTTCTTCATCCCAGAAGTATTGATCTATATTTTGCTTTCTGTTGTCAGCTCTTTGACTATAATAAGCTGTTTTATCTGTTAATCCTATAAGTGCTGAAGACTTCGCTAATGTTTTCTCCAAATGCCATATCAAACAATTGAGATCGACTTCAGCCAAATTGAGAGTTTCTATAGTCTGTATCGTAGCACCATCTGCAAACCATCTGCTGGAAAAATCCCAGCCAGACTCGCAGGCACTTCTGATATTTCTAAAAAATTCTTCTCCGAATGCTTCATGCTGATCTTCAATATCTATGAGATAGCTTTCGGGGCGAGGTGTGTTTTCGGAATCGTAATAACGGTTTAATAAATCTCCCTCCTTTGTTTTAATCACTCTTTTTACCGCAGAATCATTCTCCAGCCCCTCTTCTCCAGCCATCCAGAATCTGTATTCTTTCTCCAATGTACTGTGATACTTACTGTATACATTTTCATCATTTGTGCTTTCAGCCAGTAAATCGAGCATCAGAGAAAAATATGGTGGTTGGGAGCGGCTAAGGAAATGCGTTCTGCTGGCATTCGGCACAAATCCGAATTCATGAATCAGGTAAGAACAATTCTCAACAATATTTTTTATCATCTCCACTCTTCCCGAAACTTGTAATCCCAACATTACAAAATAGCTATCCCAATAGAAAAATTCATTAAAGCGTCCTCCGGGAACAATATATGGTTTTGGAAGCTTCAGAAGCGTTCCCTCATCTTCAGATGCCGTATGGGTAAGTTCGTCCCATAATTTTTCTATATGTTCAGTTATAGGCAGCATATCATCCTTCCGGACAGCTTTTTCGCCTATAAAATCAAAGTTTGTTAATACAAATGATCTTAAATCAAATCCTTCCTCTCCTTTCTCTTTCTCATATCTTTTATTGATTTCAGAAATGGGAAATAAAGGAACAGCATCGGTCATTGTCTTTTGATCGTTAAAAATTCTGGATCTTTGTGCATCGTCAAACAATGGCTGAATTTCATTGATATACAATTGACTTTTCATATCTGTATTTATTTTTTATTTGTTTGTATTTTTAATCTGTTCATAAAGATTGCCGAGATAATTAATAATGTCAGCGGTATCAGCGAGAGATAAAAGGCTCTTTGCCCACTAAACTCCTGGAAGACAAAACCTGTTATTACAGATCCTATTGTGCCGCCTATTGCTGAAAAAACAACAATAAGTCCGGACATAGCACTGTGCAAATATTTGGGGATTGATGCCAGGATTACAGAGTTGATACTCGGATATATAGGTGCTAAGAGTCCGCCCATTAAAGGAAATAAGTAGACTACAAGTGGTGCATTCATCCATGTAGTATTGATATCTATCGCTGCGCTGTGCGTTAAAGGCAGCACCAGTAACAAGCTGATTGCAAAACCTACTACACAGAAAGAAACAACGTAAATCCAGCTGAATTTTTTAGAAAAAAATCCGGATAGGAATCTTCCTAGTGCAAATGCTCCTGCCAATACGGCTCCTGCCTGTATACTCATTGAAGTAGGAACCTTTAGTATCTCTTTATAAAAAGTTGGTGTCCATGTCTGGAAACTTTGCTCTACCAAAACAAACAGGAAAGCACAAAGAAGAAAGAATAACACCTTTTTATAGCTGAACAAGCTGATACTGTTCTTTATATCTCCCATTAAATCCGTTGTACCGCTCTTTGCTTCTTTCTCATTTAGTTTTGAAAAGAAAAGAAATATAAAAGACAACGATGAAAGTGCCCCCAATACCCAATACACTTTTAGCCAGTCTGTAGACTTCGGATTATGGTCATCTATAAATAAACTGAATAATACATTGCCTGCCAATACTCCGATCATAAAGAAGCCTTCTAAAAATCCCATGAAACTGGAATGTTCTTTATCGGTATTGGTTACAAGACCTATAGAAGTAAAAACTGAAATCTTGATAAGGGCAAACGAAACGCCGACAACTGTAAAAAGTAATTTGAAAAACCAGAATTCATTGGAAAAAGGCATAACAAAGCACATACAACTCACCAGAAAAAGTGCCGTAAGCATTGCATTTTTAATTCCTATTTTAGGAAGAAATGAAGCCAGAATAAAAGAACATATAGCAATAGGAAGATCTTTGAAACCTTCCAAAACACTCGCTGAAGATTTTGAAATTCCAAAGTTTTGCTGCACCTGTAAAATAACTGTCCCTACCGAATTCAGCAGAATTGCAAAAACAAAGTAGTTAAGAAATAGAATGGCTTTTATATTCAAGTTTTTCATTTACCAGTTTTTTAATATTCTGTTTTCTAAGATTAATATTTCGTAAAATGAAACGCCAGTACATTAATATTTTCCAGAAATAGATTGCACCTGTTATTCATTAAATAATTTCCTGGTGACTAAGATAGAAGCATTTGTGTTAACGTTAATTTAACACAATAAACAAATATTTGAACTATATTAATATAATTATTATTTTTAGTGAATAAATGTGATTAATTGAATGAAAGTTAGTTTTGAAAGAATAGTTCCAAGCGAAAAAAGCTCTTTCCGCACACTGCATAATAACTCTCCTATTTCTGAATTTAAATGGGAGTATCATTATCATCCGGAAATAGAACTGGTATGTGTAATTTCGGGAAGCGGCACAAGGCATGTTGGCTACCATAAAAGCAATTATACAAACGGAGATCTTGTACTAATAGGCTCGAACATTCCCCATTCCGGATTTGGACTGAATTCTGTTGATCCGCATGAAGAAATAGTTCTTCAGTTCAGGGAAGAGATTTTACATTTTCCACAGCAGGAAGTTGAAACAAGAGCTGTTAAAGATTTGCTGGAACGTTCTAAATATGGTATTCTGTATAGCACAGCCACGAAAAAGCTGCTCATGCCAAAACTAAAAAAGCTTCTGGAATCCGAGGGTTATAAAAGATACTTGCTACTTCTGGAAATTCTCTTCGAACTTTCTTTGTGTGAGGAATATGAATTGCTAAACAAAGAAATTATGCCTTATACCATAATCTCTAAAAATAAAACAAGACTGGAAAATATCTTTACCTATGTGGAACATCATTATGATAAAGAAATAAATATAGAGGATGTTGCAAAGCTGGCTAATCTTACTCTTCCCGCATTTTGCAATTTTTTTAAAAAGGCAACACAGATCACCTTTACAGAATTTGTCAACCGTTACCGTATTAATAAAGCCTGTCTTCTGATAACCCAGGATAAAACGATATCTGAATGCAGCTACAGTTGCGGCTTTAATAATGTTACTTATTTCAATAGAATGTTTAAGAAATATACCAACAAAACGCCATCAGAGTTTATCCGTAGCAACTCCGGTAATAATTAGAATGCAAAAAAGCTGTCTCAAGAGTATTGAAGACAGCTTTTTTGTAATATGTTTTATTCTTATTTCAAACGGATTTTATCTTCCAGAATTTCAATAACTCCTTCTTTGTATAATCCACCAATAGCTTTTTTAAAGTTCTTTTTACTCATCTGCAATTTGTCCTTAATCTCTTCAGGAGAAGATTTATCAGAAAGGTAAAGCAATCCACCGTGATCGTCCAGAGCATCCAGAATTTCCTGACGGAAGCTGTCTATATTTTCAAAACCTTCCGGCTGTAAAGTAACATCTATCTTCCCGTCCTCTCTTATTGCTTTAATATAGCCTGTTTCTTCATTTAGCGGATACAATTTTTTATACACATCCGAAGCATATACAAGTCCTATATATTTTTTGTTAACAACTACATTCCATCCCAATTCAGTCTCATTAATCAGAATAAGGTCAACTTTTTCTCCTTTCTTAAGATCCAGATTCTCATACTGAGGATTTCTTTTAAACTTCGTAGTTCCGGTAATAAGACCTGTAGCCTCATCTATATAAATATAAACAAGATATCTTTTTTCTTCAACAATCTTACCTTTCTGCTGTTTGTAAGGGACAAATAAATCTTTTATAATTCCCCAGTCCATAAAGGCTCCACTAGGTAAACTCTGTACAGCGCGAAGTACGGCATATTCACCTACCTCGCAGTAAGGAATTTCGGTTGTAGCTTTTAGCTCTCCTTCTTCCTGATAAACAAATACCGATACCTCATCTCCAATTTCCGAAGCAGGATCTGCAAATAGTTTGGAAAGAAAAATTTCATTCCCTGATTCATCCTTTAATTGAAGTCCGGCTTCAGATTTTCCGGAGACTGATAAATATTGTTTCTTCCCGATTTGCATACTTTATTTTTATGCAAAAATAGGCTTTCTTTTACGGAAGAAAAACTTTATTTAATTTTGAGTAAACATCTGTCATGAAATATTCTGCTTTATTCTCTGTTTTTTTACTCTTTGGAGCTATTTATCTTCCTAAAGCTCAGTTTCTTGATCAGACAGCTATCGGCGTAGGATATAAATATACAGGTAGAAACAGTCTGAAGCTAAGCTTTGAATACCGGACTTCAACTTCCTCCAATCAGCCCTACTTTAATCTGGGTGCAGGAGCCATCTATACTCCTGTAAATGGAAGCAACAAAATTCTTCCCGAAATACACGCTTATTATAATACTGCAATTTTCATGTACGGAGTATCTGCCTCCCCATATGCTATAGAGCCCAATATCGGACTTAGTCTCTTCAATGCAATATGGTTAACCGGAGGTTATGCTCTTCCTTTAAATAAGGAAAAATACTTCCATGGAGTCACTGTAGGGATACAATTTAATATCGCTCCCGTAAAGGCAAGTGACTTTTATGATAAATTCAGGACTTTTTGATAGTCACCTTCTTATTCTGATATTTTTAACAAAAATTTATGAAAATTATTATTATTTCTGCCTTTATAAAAATCTAAATTTGAGAATAATTAAATAATTGATATGGCACAAATTAACGTTTATCTTAATTTTGAAGGAAATTGTCTGGAGGCCTTTGAGTTCTATAAATCTGTTTTTGGTGGTGAGTTTCCCTATGTAGGGAAGTTCTCGGATATGCCGCCAAGTGAGGAATATCCCGTTAGTGAAGCAGATAAAAATAAAATAATGCATATTTCCCTTCCTATTTCACAGGAAACTGTTTTAATGGGATCGGATGTAATTGGAGGAAATTGCGCCGGAGGAAAATTTGCAAAAGGCAATAATATCCAACTTTCCGTAAATGCAGGTTCCAGAGAAGAAGCTGACAAGCTATTTAATGGACTTTCTGCCGGCGGAGAAGTAACAATGCCTTTACAAGATACTTTTTGGGGTGCCTACTTTGGGATGTGGACGGACAAGTTCGGAATTTCATGGATGGTTAATTATGACGATCCTTCGAAACAGCAGCAACATCCTTAAAAAAACAAAAAAAGCAATCCGATTGGATTGCTTTTTTATTTTATTATTGATTATAATCTTACATGTGGATTGCACGCTTACCTGTAGCATCTAAAGCAGCTTCTTTAATCGCTTCAGTATAAGTAGGGTGTGCGTGAGAGATTCTTGCGATATCTTCAGCTGAAGCACGGAATTCCATTGCTACTACAGCTTCAGCAATCATATCTGCAGCTCTTGCTCCTATCATATGTACACCAAGGATTTCATCAGTCTTCTCATCAGCAAGGATCTTGATTACACCATCGGTATCCATACTCGCTCTGGAACGGCCTAATGCACGCATTGGGAAAGATCCTGTTTTGTAGGCTACACCAGCTTCTTTTAGCTGTTCTTCAGTTTTACCAACACCAGCAACCTCAGGCCATGTATAAACAACACCCGGAATAAGGTTGTAGTTAACGTGAGGTTTTTCTCCTGCTAAAGTTTCAGCTACAAAAACACCTTCTTCTTCAGCTTTGTGAGCAAGCATTGCCCCTTTCACCACATCTCCGATAGCGTATATGTTCGGAACATTAGTCTGTAAGTGATCGTTAGTTTTTACTCTTCCTCTTTCATCTAATTCAACGCCAGCTTTCTCAAGACCCAAACCATCTGTATATGGACGACGTCCTACAGATACAAGGCAGTAATCACCTTCAACAACTACGTCTTCTCCTTTTTTATCTTTAGCGGTAACTTTTACAGTATCTCCATTTCTTTCAACTCCTGAAACGGCAGTAGAAAGCATAAACTTCATACCTTGCTTTTTAAGAGTTTTCTGTAATTCTTTAGATAATGTACCATCCATTCCCGGGATAATTTTATCCAGGTATTCTACTACGGTAACATCGCTCCCTAAACGAAGGTATACAGAACCTAATTCAAGACCGATAACTCCTCCACCGATTACAATAAGGTGCTTAGGCACTTCTTTAAGGTTTAATGCTTCTGTAGAAGTAATCACTCTTTCTTTATCCAATGTAATGAAAGGTAATGAAGAAGGCTTGGAACCTGTTGCAATGATTGTATTTTTAGCTTCGATAACTTCAGAAGATCCGTCAGCTTTCGTTACTTTAATCTGAGTTGCAGATTCAAAACTCCCTACACCTTGTAGAACAGTGATTTTATTTTTATCCATTAGGAAGTTAATCCCTTTGGTTGTTTGGTCTACAACATCATTTTTACGACTGATCATTTGTGCAATGTCTACTTTAGGCTCATCGATAAGAATACCGTGAGTAGCGAAAGTGTGTTTTGCATTTTCAAAATGCTCAGAAGAATCTAGTAATGCTTTAGACGGAATACATCCAACGTTTAGGCAAGTCCCGCCCAGGGTAGAATATTTTTCAATAATTACGGTTTTGAAACCTAATTGCGCACATCTGATTGCTGCAACGTATCCACCGGGACCTGAGCCAATAACGGCTACATCGAATTGATTCATATTTTAGTTTTTAGATTGACAAAATTATTTTAAGGCACTAAATTACGGCTTTTTAATGAAGTAACTGCCATTTGGAAAGTAATTTTTCTGTGATTTCTATGGTCGGAAAGTCTCCGGAAATTTCAATAATTTCAACAGTCTGATTTTCCAGCCATTTGCGGTGTGCTTTTATAGTACGGTTTGCAATTCCTTTCATTTCATCATAATCTTTACAGAATGCAATAAAGTCATCATGCATCCTCTGGATTGCCGGATCTGTGAAGAGTTTTTCACCATATCTCTCCGCTTCCCGTTCTTTTACCCTAAGCATTCTGCTTTCCGGCGGCACAAATAAAAAAACAATTTTATCGAAACAGGAATGAATTTCCGGTGACCAGCTAATACAACTGCCACCGAAAATTATGGACTCCCCGCTTTTTAACAATTTCAAAATTTCCGCATCTCTGCTTTTGGGATTTCTTTTTACCGTATAGGGTGTATCTGTCTTTTCCCAGAAAAAGTCATCTGAATCCAGATATTTCCACCCTAGTTTCTTGCTGATATAATTTCCAAGCGTTGTAACTCCGGAACCTGAAGCCCCAAAAATATGAATAATCATTACCCCAGACTGAAGTTTACTTCCTCATCCAGCTTTGGATATTTTTTATCTGATATAAATTTTTTCCCGGTCGCATCGATTTCTTTCCAGGCTTTCTTTTTGCCTATATCTCCAACTTCTGCAACAATAGGAACAAAGGAAATCTCATCAGCACCTTCATTAATCACTTCTTTATACTGCACTGCAACGTCCAGTACACAATCGAAATCTGTATTGAGTTTTACATTTCTGTAAATAACATCATAATGGGTTTGCTGATTTTCCGGAATGTCAAAGTAAGTTTCATACCCCAGTGTCTGTCCCGGAATAATCGACATTGCTGCCAATGCATCATACAATGCCAGAGTATAATATTTACGGGTTTCTTTTCTCAGGTAATCGTCTTCCGAATGTCCGCCTTCAAACAATACTGTCGGAATACCTGCCAGCATAAAATTGTCTCCGGTTGATGTCGGATAAAATTCATCCGTATAACGTCCGATACGGTTGGGTATTTTGTTTTTAAGATCCGAATAAATATGTGCTATGATCGCCATACTCTTTTTTCGATTTTCATTCAGCGTTCGATCCTGATCAAAAGAAGGAGCCAGGAACGACAAAGTTGCAGGATGTACTCCGTCAGTTGTAAAGATGGTTCTCTGATCATGCAGATTTAATGCATAATCGTATTTTTTCTCTTTAGCTATATTTTTCAGAATCTTAATTTCCGGACTCGACTCTTTCAAAAAGTCTCTATTCATATCGATATCCAATGCATTACGTCTGGTCCATTTTTCCGAACCATCCGGGTTCAGCATAAAGATAAAGTCTAATGTTATTTTACTAAAAAGCCTGTCCTTTAGTTCCGTATTCTTATCCATTGAGTAAAGCAAGTCCAGCATTGCCAGTGTAGCAGTAGATTCGTTTCCGTGCATTTGGGACCAGGCAAGAATATTAACAGGTCCGTTACCTATTGAAAATTGATAGACAGGTTGTCCTAAAACCGACTTGCCTACCTCTGATATATAATCGCTGTAATTCTCCTGCAGGTAGGAAAATAATTTTTGAGGCAAAATATAGCGATTTGAGAAGTTTACATTTGTGAAGTATTCAAAAACTGATGCCATTTACATTTTTATTTTACGTCCCAAATTTAGCTTATTTTTATCTCTTATTAAAATTTACATCTGAGAATTATTAAACACTTTGTTTTGACAAAATGTCTGTTGATAACTTTTCTCGTTAACAAAAAAATAATAAAAAAATGTAACTTACTAACAATCAGTTTTTAAAAATATTTATATAAAGTCTTTTTTTATATTTACTTTAAGCCTATTTTAAAGACAAATCTCCATAAATGTGGATATATTAGTTAAACAAACAGTGTTTTTAATTTCCTTAAAAAAAACTTAAGTTTACATTTGTAAAAGAGTCTAAATTATTGGTTTTTAGACTATCTTTGCGCATTACATTGTACTAAAGAAATGAGTGGAGAACTTTTATTTATCATAGGCTTTTTGGCCATCGTATTATTAATCCTGGTTATCGATCTTGGATTATTCAGTAAAAAGAGCAAGAACAAAGAAAATAGCAACAAGTCTGTATCGCTAAAACAGGCAATACTGATGAGTATATTTGTTATCTGTGTAGCTCTTGGATTCTATTTTTTCCTGATGCAATTCGGGCACTTCCTGCACAATATAGACAGTATGGAAAGGTTACAGCAAGTTATAGCCAAGCACCACCACCCTGTCAAGATAATTCCCGGTGATCTGGAGACCAGTATAGAGCTTTATGATAAAAACCTGGCCCTGGAATATATTACAGGCTATATTGTAGAGTATGCCTTATCTATCGACAATATTTTTGTTATACTCCTTATATTCGGATCCTTTAAGGTTGCCGAAAAGAATTATCACAAGGTGCTTATATGGGGAATATTGGGTGCTATTATCATGCGTTTCATCTTTATATTCGTAGGAGCGTCTCTTATCAGCCGATTCGAGTGGATTATGTACGTATTTGGAGCATTTCTTGTCTTTACCGGTATCAGAATGTTCTTTAGCAAAGAAGAGGAGCATATAGATACCGAAAAGCATCCGGTGGTCAAGTTTGCCAATAAATACTTTAAAGTCCATAACAAATTCGAAGGAAACAAGTTCTTTGTAGTGGTAGACGGAATCAAAAAAATGACACCTTTGTTTCTGGTATTGTTAATCATAGAGTTCACCGATCTTATTTTTGCAGTGGATTCTATTCCGGCCATTTTTTCGGTAACTAAAGACCCTTATATTGTATTCTTTTCCAACATATTTGCTATTATAGGACTTAGATCTATGTTCTTCCTACTGGCTAACATTGTAGACAAATTCAAGTATTTAAAAACCGGTCTGGCTTTCTTATTGACGTTTATCGGGTTAAAGATGATCTTTCATCATCAACTGGAAGACTGGGGCTTCAAAACAACCCATTCCCTGTTGATTATCTTAGGTATTTTAGGCGTTAGTATTGCGGCATCTTTAATCTCGTCCTCAACAGCCGGAAAACAGGCAAAGATCAATCATTAAAGGTATTTATCTACCGTATTTAAACGTTCATGCTAACATCAGCAATTACTCTGTATTGCTGCAGATATTAGTGTATATCGGATTGTCTCTTATATCACGGGAGATGCTGGCTATACTATGCTTATCTGGTATTTAACAATATAAATTGATACAGGAACACAAAGGTGTCTAAATAAGCTCGTTTAAAGCCTTAAATCCACATCTATATCCGATTATGAAGTTGGAGTAACTAAGATAATTCTGCTCAATATAAACGCAATTACAGCTTATTAAACACTTTGTATCTCCCCCTGTTATGTTTCTCGAAAGTATTAGAACATACACAAGAGATCTATTATTATAGTCATCTGGTATGTCCATCATTTGAAACGAAAACAGCGATTAGCAGAATAAAGTTTAAGAATGTTGTTTATCAGATTGATACTATCTGAAAAATAAGGCAATTTTCTATTGTAAAACGGCTAATTAACAGAAATACATATCTAAAATTTACATTATTAAAAACGCATAACTAATTAATTTACAATGCATTTACACTGATACACTAAAGTTAAAGTTAAGATATTGAATTTTAATAAAGTAAAACGTGAATTCAATAAAAGTATATTGAAAATTAATATTTCGAGAAATTTGAGTGAAAAACCGTTGTTTAGCGGTTAAAACTGTTGATTATTGTAAATTTTAAACCATAAATATATGTAAATCAGATAGTTTAGTTCTATTTACAATTATAAATTTCAATATTTTAAATTTGTTTACATTTGTATTTCACAATTCTAAAATTTGTTTTACATTTGTAATTATGGAAATTTCAGACAGAATTAAAAAAATCATCGATCATTATGGCTATTCTCCATCAGAATTTGCCGACACGATCGAAGTACCTCGTTCCAGCATTTCGCATATCACTTCAGGAAGAAATAAAGCTTCTCTGGATTTCATTGTCAAGATTAAAAACAGATTTCCCGAGATACAATGGGACTGGTTAATCGACGGACAGGGCGATATGACAAAACTGGCTGTTCAGGAACCTGAAGAAATTGATAATTCTGTTGAGGAAATTAATATTCCGGAAGAGGAAGAAGAGTCTTCTTCCCCACTCGATTTATTTACTTTGGCTCCCGATTTTTCTTCTCCAATAATTGAAGTACCGGAAATCCCATCTCCCGGAGAATCGGATATACCGATAAAAGGTACGGAGCAAAGTATTCCAGGCGATTCTCAGCGATTAGGTATTGAAGAAATTTTCGCGCCAATGCAAAGTACTGGAAATCAGGAAAGAGCTATAAAACGAATTGTTTTCTTTTTTGAGGACGGAAAATTTGAAGTTTTTACACCTTAAAATTCTATCTGAGAGAATTGATAAAATCCCAATACAGAGGCTGTCTAAAAATCAAAAGTATTACATTCTGTTATCCTGAGCCTGTCGAAGGATCTTTGTGTATGAAAATGTTTCGACTAAGCTCAACATGACATTTTTAAGGTGGCTCCATTTCCCTATCTTAAAGGGGCGTTGGAAAAAGCTTGTTTTTGCATTCCGATTCCTTTTACTGTAATTTTTTTCCAATGTGGAGGTAATGCATTTTTAGTCTGTATAATTGCTCCGTCCGAACCAAAATCAACTCCTGCAAATCCCATAATCACAGCTTGTAAAGTTCCGCCAGCACCGGTTATAAAATAAGGATTATCACCTTCAGCTGTTTCTGCCAGTACCCTGAACGGAGGCTGAAGATTGGGTTCATAGGACTCTTTAAACCATTTATAGGCTTCTTTCCCGTTTCCTAATCTGCTGTGTAATAATGCAAAAATAGATTTCGTCATGGCTGGTGTTTTTTCTTGCGGAACCTTCTCCTGATAATACAGCAAGTCTTTAAGAATCTGCTCTTTAGAATTGATAATATCCAAAGGATAAGCCAGCAGATTAACATCTGCCTGCTTTATTTTTTGCCCGGTATAGCTATCGTGTTCCCTTGTAACCCCATTTTCCATTTTAAAAAATATCAGGTTATCAGCTATATTTTTCCATGTATTATTCACTGGCAGGTTCAGTATTTTTGCTGCTTTATTAGCATATTCAAAGTTAAGTTTTGCAATAGCATTGGTATAGGCATTATTGTCTACATTCTCCGCCCACTCATCGGCTGCTACGACATTCAGAATATGGTACTTATCACCTTTTTTTTCTATTCTGCTCTCCCAGAATTTTGCCGTTTTCTCCAATATAGGCCATCCTTTTTCTTTCAGCCATTCTACATCTTTTGTAAACATATAATAATGCCATGCTGCAAAAGCTACATCTCCGGTAATGTGGTGCTCATATGTTCCTGTAAGTGCCCATACAGGCGTTTCTTCCTCTCCCGAAACAGCACTTTCCCAAGGATACATGGCTCCTTTGTAGCCATATATTCTGGCATTTTCTTCTGCAGCCTTCAGCCTGTTAAACCTATAATCGACAAGACTTTTAGCTATTTCCGGTTTAAAAAATAACAAGGGTTTGAACATAAATAATTCGGTATCCCAAAAGATATGCCCGTTATATCCAACACCACTCAATCCCACAGGCGATAACGATGTATCACTCCTTTCACGTGAAAAAGAATACAAATGGTACATCATATTATGTACATCCTGTTGTACCTGCGGGTCTCCTTCTATTTGGATATCCCCTTCCCACAGCTTTTCCCATTCTGCTTCATGCTTTGTTTTTATTTTTTCAATCCCCTGTAATCCGGCATATATACTGAGCCGCTCTGCATAATTTAAAGGATCTTTTACCTGAGCAGAAGAAATAAGTGTCCCTATAAGCGAAAAAGTATAAGTCTGAGATGCTTGTAATTCCTGGGAAAAAGCCATTGTATGCTGTTCATTATCTTTCTTATTATATATAATTTTAGGCTGTTCACCATGTTTTTCGGGAAATACAAATGTATTACTGGCTGCCATTATAATACTTCCTGTAGGACTTTTAGCAAGAGATGTCAGAAGCGGAATTTTAGCATGTGGTGGTGTAATTTCCGTGTAAAATTGCTGATTGTCTTTAAATCCCGCAGGCTGTTTTAATAGATTTTCGGCTCTAAAAGTGATATTCTTTTTCGCTTTAATACTTACATTCAGCATCACATTATTGGGAAGGTTACGGATGGCTATATAATTATATGCCACTGTTGCAATATCCTTATAATCAAAACTGCCTGAAAAAGCCGCTTTTTTAATGTCCAGTTTTTGTTTATAATTAGATATATTATTCAGATTTACAAGTGCTCCGTCAATTGTAAGGTTAAGGTCCAGTAAATTGAAACCGGAAAGAAAATTACTGGTTCTTCCACGTCCATACTGATCATAAACTCCGGCCAGGATTGTCTGACTCACTTTCATAGGTTCCGGAGAAGAAACCACACCTATCATTCCGTTGGAGACGCTAATACCGGTGTAACGCTTCGGATCAATATTTCCAGCTTCAATAACCCACGAATTCTGACCGAAAAGAGAACTGAAAAAGCAGAAAAGTAATAAAATTTGTATTCTTATATATATAGTAGAAAAATGATGCATGTTGTTATTGTTCTTTAGTAACAAATATATAAACCTATAATGCCTCTTGCCAGAGAAATTCTTCAAATTGATAAATTTTAAATCAAAATATGCGGCGAAACCATAAATGTAACAGTGCTATTTATATTATTGTTATTCTATTCTATCATGATCACATCTATAAAATGGATACATAAAACATTATCTAACAGTATTTTATAATTATACTTTTTTACTATACAATTTCGACATTATAAAATAATAGTGTTTTTATTATAAATGTTAAAATTTTATAAAAATAATTATGTTAAATTAATTTAATAAATAAATTTTTAACTTTAAAACAAATAAATTAAAATAAATTTTATGGAAAAATTAAAACGATTATCTCGAAATGAATTAAAAGGAGTTATAGGAGGTGTATGTAGTAGTTGGATAAATGTAACTGCTTCTTGCGGTGCTAGCTATGGTTTATGTGCCGATAATTACAAAAATGATTTTGAAAAATTAAACAAAACAGTTAAAGAACTTGACAAAATCAAATGTTAAACTTATTAAAAAGCCGTATAAGTCATATTTATGCGGATCTTTATCATTAATGAATATGAGGTTTTATTATTTACTATTTTTTTTATGTTTTATTCTTATAAAAACACAAACACCAGTTGTTTCTGGAAATTTTAAAATAAATATAGCCCCGTATAAGAAAAAAGTACTGGATCAGAGTATTCAAAATATTTATTATAAACTATTTTTTGTAAAAGATTCTAAAAAAAGTAATAATAAATTAGAAACGCTATGCGTGTTACAAATGAGTAAAAACTTTTCTAAATTTAGTGACTTTAATAAATTAAAAATGGATTCTCTTATGGAAGTGTTGAGCCAGAAAGGGGAAGCTGACGCTAAGGATGTTAATAAAGCTTTAGCCATAAAAGTTCAATGGGATAATTCTTTAATTAAGGATATAAAGAAAGAGAAATATATATACCAAGAAACTATAACTGCTACTTATCAATATGAAGAGGACTTTCCTAAATTTAACTGGGAGTTAGAGAATGAATCTAAAGATATATTGGGTTATAGCTGTAGAAAGGCAACCACTCAATATCGTGGCAGAAAGTACACTGCATGGTACACTACAGATATTCCCATTAATAATGGACCATACGTGTTTCAGGGCTTACCAGGGCTAATTATGGAACTGGAAGACAGTAAAAATCAATATCATTTTACTGTAGTAGCTATGAATAAAAAGGAAAATGAAATATATTTAAGAAATGAAAAAGAAATTTTCCATATTGATAGAGATAAATTTAGAAAAATCCATAAATCATTCAATGATAATCCTAACTTTTTTTTAGATCCTGTATATGATAGTAATGCAAATCCTGTTACATTTAAAAGTAAATCAAGACCATACAATCCCATAGAATTAGAATAATAATTTTGCAAATTTGAAAAATTGTTCTAAATTTGCAACCTGTTAATCAACCTCTGACGATAGACGTGAATGTTGTTTGATGTAATTATTTATTTTTAATTAACAATGGATTTAATTAAGTACGTACAAGACAAGTACATTACAAAAAAAGAATTCCCTGAATTCAAAGCTGGTGATACCATTACTGTGTATTACGAAATTAAGGAAGGTAACAAAACCAGAACTCAGTTCTTTAAAGGTGTTGTTATTCAGTTAAGAGGAACAGGTGCTACTAAAACTTTTACTATCCGTAAAATGAGCGGTGATGTAGGTGTTGAAAGAGTATTCCCTATTAACATGCCTGCACTTCAGAAAATTGAAGTTAACAGAAAAGGTAAAGTTAGAAGAGCTAGAATCTACTACTTCCGTGACCTTAGAGGTAAGAAAGCAAGAATTAAAGATAGAGCTCACGGCGCTAGATAATCTTTGCTTACTACAATATAAAACCTTCTCAATTTTGGGAAGGTTTTTTCTTTGTAAACGGAACCATAATTATTAATAATTAAAATATGAAACAACTTCATACTGCCGGATTAATTACATTAAAAGACAAGAAACTGTTGTTGGCTTTTAGTAAGAATAAACAAGCCTGGTATCTCCCTGGCGGAAAAATAGATGCAGGGGAAAGCCCGGAAGAAGCATTGATTCGTGAAATACATGAGGAACTTAATCTGGTTTTAAACGCAGAAGAGTTAAACTTTTTTACCCATATTTCAGCTCCGGCTTACGGTGAAAACAACTTATTAATGGAACAGGATTGTTTTCTGGTTCATTTGAACAAAACGATACATCCAAGCGCTGAAATCGAGGCTGTTAAATATTTCAGTCTGGAAGAATATAAAAAAGAAAATATTCAGGTCATTGGTGTATTGATGGCCTTCGCAGAACTTGAGAAACAACAGCTCATTTAATAACCTACTCCCTTTAAATAACCACGACAAAGATTAATAAATACATCTAGTATCCTATGTCTTGTGTCTAATGTCTTGTATCTTATTGCTGTAGCATATATTGTAATGGAGTTGCTCCTGTCTGTTTTTTAAAAAAATCGACAAAAGCACTATCCGATGAAAAACTAAGTTCAAAAGCTGTTTCTCCCACAGTTCTACCCTCCGAAAGAAGCTCTATAGCTCTGTGCAGGCGCCATTGTAATCTCCATTCCTGATAAGATAAACCGGTTTCTTTTATAAAAATTCTGCTAATTGTTTTTTCACTAGCTCCTACTTCACCAGATAAAACATTCAGAAATGGCGGCTGAGAGATTCTTAGTATCCATTCTTCCACTTTCTTCTGCAATCTCACATCTTTAGGCATAGAAAAAACTAAAGACTCTTTTGGGGCTGTTTTAAGCTCTTCCCTGAATACAGAGAGAATATTTCTTTGTTCCTTTTCTCCCATGGCCCATGGCCAGAAACAAATTCTTTCTATAATTTCCCTTAGCAACGGATTCACACTTAGCACTTGTATACCTTCCGGAAGATGATTTTCCGTCACATACTGCAACGAAAAATAAACAGACCTGTAGGCTACTACATTGCGAAAAGTAACCCTATGTTCCTCTCCTGCTGGTATCCACAATAATTTGGATGGTGGCAGAATAAGCTGTTTTTCCGGAGTAACAACCGTCATGCAACCCGAGGGAGCATACAACAGCTGTACTTTTTTCTGATGGCTATGAAACCCTGAATCATGCATCACCATATCCGAAGCAATACCTGTTACATTTTCAGGTCTGCCATCCGCATTAAATTCATCATTCTGGTGCAAAAAAGCCATGTCCTTATTTTAATATTTTTAGTTTTTATATCATTATAAAGATAGTAAAATATAGAAGGAAATTTGCAAAAAAAATAATGAAAAAGACAAATGCTCTCTGGATATTGATTTTACTGGTCATGTTTCCTCAGTTTGTAGAAACCATTTACAGTCCTGCATTACCATTAATCGCAAGAGAATTTGGAGTAAGCGAAGAAACAGCAACACTTACCATCAGCTTTTATTTTATTGCCTTTGCTACCGGGGTTATATTCTGGGGCATACAATGTGACCGCATCGGTCGCAGAAAATCTATGCTATTTGGATTACTTACTTATAGTGCAGGAACTATCGCTGCCCTTATCGCTGGAAATTTTGAAATCCTGCTTCTGGCGAGAGTTATTTCTGCCTTTGGTATTGCTGTTGGTTCAGTTGTTACCCAAACGATATTGCGTGATATTTATGACAAAGAACAAATCGGAAAAGCTTTCTCTTTTGTAGGAATAGGACTTTCTATCAGTCCGGTTATCGGGATGCTTACAGGTGCTGTAATCTCTTCTAACCTTGGATATCTGGGTATTTTTGGATTACTATTTATTCTGGCAATTATACTCATCCTTTTGGCACAAAGGAACCTCAAAGAGACTGTTACCCCAAACAAGCATATAAACATTAAATCATCTCTTCACTTACTAAAAGAGATGCTAAACGACCATTACATCTGGAGAAACAGCATTTTAGTAATGGGCTTTAATGTGATGTTGTTTTCCTATTATTCATTAGCACCTTTTATCTTCAAAAAAGAAGGTTTAGTACTACCGATTTTGGTTATAGCGGCTTTATTCTGGCTATAGGAACACTTATAGGTGCTTTAGCAAACAAAAAGCTGATTAAAAAAGGATTTAAATCTGAAGCACTTATCAGAATCGGAGGTATTACCGCTTTTATTGCAGCTATTATTATTGGAGCTTCAGGAGAAAAGATCTGGTTTCTGATTCCATTTTGTTTTATTGTCATGGCATACGGAATAGCTATCCCGAATATATTAAGCACAGCACTATTCAGGTATAAAAGCGAAACAGGATCGGCAGGTGCTGTTTTCGGACTTATCTATTATATTTTAATAGGTCTTGGACTTGTGGTTACCGGCGCTATTCAAAATCTTGGACTCTCACTTACCATTTTTTCCGGGATTGCCTTGGGTGCGATCCTGCTTCTGAAAAAAAATACAGCCACTTTGTAAAGTGGCTGCTGTGTTTATTCTTTTATAAAAGGTAACAATGCTCCTACAAACTGATCAAAAACCTCAATATGCGGGAGATGTCCTACATTATCTAATTCTACCAGTTTTGAACCCGGAATTTTTTCCTGAGTTTTCTTCCCCAGTTCATTATACAATCCCATTTTATCCTGCAATTCTTTTGGTGCGCGGTTTTTTCCTATTGCCGTTCTGTCTCTGGTACCAATAATAAGCAGCGTAGGTCTTTTGATATTCTGAAACTCATAACATACCGGCTGATTATAGATCATATCCGTTGTTAATGCAGCATCCCAGGCTACTTTAGGGTAGTCTTTATGCAATGTCCACCCTGCCAGCATATTCAGCCATGGCTGATATTCTTCTTTCCATTTATTGTCATAATAGAATTTCAGCTGATAATTTCTGTAAGTCTCTACGGTATTCTTCAACTCTCCCTGATATGCTTCATCTATGGTTTCATAACCGGCAAAGGTCTTGTAATCTTCCAATCCTATTGGATTTTCCAATACCAGCTTTTCGACACGTTCCGGATATTGTAAAGTAAACCTTGTTGCTATCATTCCCCCCATAGAGTGGCCAAGGATAATCGCCTTATCTATCTTCAGTTTATCTAAAATAAGTCTGGTATTATAAGCAAGTTGTGAAAAGGAAAACTGATAATCGTGAGGTTTACTGGATTTCCCAAAGCCTATCTGATCCGGCATTATTACTCTGAAACCTTCTTTCAGTAAAACTTCTGCAGTTTTCTTCCAATAGGCAGCATTAAAGTTTTTGCCATGCAACAGCACAATTGTTTTACCGTTAGCTGTTACCGGCTTTACATCCATGTACACCATTTCCAGATTCTGTCCCTGGGATTCAAACTTTATATAATTCTCAGGATATGGATAGTTTACCGTTGTGAGATAAGCATCCAAGGGTTTTAGCTCCTGTGCAGTAACGGATAGGCATAGCATTAAACCTATAGCCATAAAACCAATTCTAATCTTTTTCATAGATATAAAATTATAAAAAATGAAAAAGATAAGTATAAATTATTCTGTAAAATCTAAATCTTTATTGTGGGTTTCCGATATAGTAAGCGTTGAGTAAAATGCCAGACCAAAGACTATAATACCTACAATAGCGGCACTTATAATGACTGAGAAATCTTTTTTGAAAAAATCAAAAGCCAATATCATTACCGGAACCAAACCTCTTACCATATTAGGCACTGTAGTCGTTGCTGTATTTCGGATATTGGTACCAAACTGCTCCGCGGCCAGTGTAACAAACATTGCCCAATAACCTGTTCCAAGTCCTAACCACACACAAAATGCATAATATTTTGTTTCCGTATTTGTATTCCCGAATAACATTATTCCAACCCCTACAATAGTGAAAAGCAGCATATAGAAAATAGCTTTTTTACGAGACTTCAGCATTTGTGAAATAAATCCGCTCATCAAATCTCCGACCGAAATTCCTACATACCCCCACATAATTGCTTTTCCCGGATTAATATCCTTAATCCCTAACTCCGGAGCAAACTGATTGGCCAATACAGCTAAAATCCCTATACAATACCATGTTGGTAATCCTACGGCTATACATTTCAGATATCTTATAAGCCTGTCTTTACTTGTGAAAAAGGATAGAAAATTCCCCTTTGATACAGACTGATGTTTAATATTTTTATAAATCCCCGATTCAGAAACACTAATTCTTAAAAACAAAAGCAGAATTCCTAAACCACCACCAATAATATAAGAGATATTCCATCCCCCAGACAGCTCAACCGTTAACTGAGCAACCACAGCTCCCATTAAACCAAACCCTGCAACTACAGAAGTTCCTATAGCACGTAATTCCTTAGGCAGACTTTCTGATACCAATGTAATTCCGGCTCCCAATTCACCTGCAAGGCCTACACCAGCAATAAAACGCAATAATGCATAGGTGTATACCAGATTTGTCTTAGGAAAATACGGAAGAAAACCACAGGCAATATTAGCCAGTGAATACACCAGGATAGAACCGAACAAAACGGAAAGCCTTCCTTTTTTATCTCCAAAAATTCCCCAGAAAACACCGCCAATTAACAATCCTATCATCTGGCAATTCAGGATAAACGTTCCGTCTGCATCCGGATTCAGTCCCAGATCTTTTAAGCTGAGAATCCTTACAATACCAAAAAGCAATAAATCGTAGATATCGACAAAATAACCTAATGCTGATATGATAACCGGAATAGAAAAGATATATTTCAGCTTAGAAGATAGCGGAAGTTGCTGCATGATTAAATTTTGATAAAAATATAAAAACTATTGATTTGTGAAATAATTATAACAAAAAAAATCCGCAATAAAACACAAATACATAACCTATAACCTAATTCTGCATATATTCAATAAATCCGACACAGCATATTAGCTTAGGTTATTTTATAAAACAGACAAAACAACTAAATACCCCCGAAAAAACACACAGACATAAATTAAAAATATATACAAAACAGTTTTAACCGTTAAAAACATAGGGTACAATTAAAAATAAATGCAATATTTTAATTTTTACCCCTATATTTGACACACCAAATACTTATGAATATGAAAATCGAGAAACGCTGGATCATTTCTTTTGTTATTATCTGTATTATTTCATTAGGCGCATTAGTCGGAAGCAATACAGACCAAATTAATATGCAAAACTTTTTACCGGAGAGCAATATTAACAGTGCAGATACCGCATGGATACTAACCGCATCGGGATTAGTTCTGTTAATGACACCCGGACTTTCTTTCTTTTATGGTGGTATGGTAGGCAGAAAAAATATACTTTCCACTATGCTGCAAAGTTTTATTTCTCTTGGAGTGGTCTCGCTCATCTGGATCGTTGTGGGGTTTTCATTATCTTTTGGCAGCTCTATAGGTTTTGAAATTAATGGTATAAAATATGGTATTATAGGAAACCCTTTTGAGTACTTTTTCTTTGATAGGGTAAGCACTTTGCCACATAAAAGCCTTGCATCCACAATTCCGTTTCTGCTATTTGCGTTATTCCAGATGAAATTTGCCGTTATCACTCCTGCATTGATTACCGGGTCCTTTGCTGAAAGAGTTCGTTTCATTTCATATCTACTATTCATTGTTCTCTTCAGCTTATTCATCTACACACCATTATGTCACATGATCTGGTATCCGGATGGACTATTGAACAAATACTTTGGTGTAAAAGACTTTGCGGGCGGCACTGTTGTCCATATGAGTGCAGGCTTCGCTGCCCTTGCAGGTGCAATGGTTTTAGGAAAAAGAAAAAGACCACATCACGAGCCTTCCAATACTGCTTTTGTATTACTTGGAACAGGTATGTTATGGTTTGGCTGGTTTGGCTTCAATGCCGGATCCGCATTGGCTGCTAATGCCACAGCAGCTTTAGCTTTTGGCACAACAACTATTGCCTCCGCATCTGCAATGATGACCTGGATATTCTTTGACCGCATAAACGGAAGAAAAGTGTCAGTATTAGGAGCTTGTATCGGAGCTGTTGTAGGACTGGTAGCCATAACACCTGCCGCAGGCTTTGTAAGCATCCGTGAAAGCTTATTTATAGGTTTTATTACAGCAATCATCTCCAATACTATGGTAAATTGGAGCAAGCTAAAACAAATTGACGATACACTCGATGTATTTGCATGTCATGGCATTGGCGGAATTATGGGAATGATACTAACCGCTATTTTCGCACATGGCGACAATGCAAGCCTGCTACATGGCGGAATCAGTGTTTTCCTGCATCATATGACAGCTCTGATTCTTGTATCTCTATTTTCATTCTTTGGCTCTTTACTCCTGTATAAAATATCAAATGCTATAATACCACTAAGAGTATCTGAGGAATCAGAAAAAATTGGTCTGGATCTCTCACAGCATGACGAACAACTTTGCTAATTTAAAACATAAAAAAATCTCTCTTTAGCAATCCCAAAAACACTATTAAAATAAAGACACCTAAGCGTAATGCTTAGGTGTCTTTTATAATTTAGATTCTTTGATCCTTGAACTAGGCCAATACCTGTTCTTTTTTACGGGAAGGTAAATTCATCAGCACGATTGCAAAAAGTATAAGTGCAATACCTGCCCATTGAATAAGCAATACCTCTTCACCCAACAGAACAAAAGCCATGGTAACAGAAACAGGAAGCTCCAGAGAAGATACGATACTTCCCAATCCTAATCCTGAATTCGGGAAGCCTATATTAAATAAAATAGGCGGCAAAATGGTTCCGAAAACAGCTAAAAACAGTCCATAAGTCCATAATATAGAATAATCGAACGGACGAATCCCTTCCATATTACTGCTAAAGTGAGTATAAATCCCTTTTAAAGCATCAAAATGCAATGGTCCTATCTGAGAGAAGAACAGGAAAATAAAAACAATAACTGCACCTCCTAACAGCTGTATAAAACTCTTACGAAATGCGGGCAGATATGTTGCGATTGTATTAGATGTAAACATGGTAAGCGTATAAGACGCAGCTGCCATAAGTCCCCAAAAAACACCTCTAACATCCAGCTTTACATCCATATTAATAAGATTGGTTGCCAAGACGGTTCCTACAAGCACAATAATAGTCGCCAATACTTTACGGGCTGTCGGTAATTTCTTATTTATAAAACTCTCTACAACTACACTAAACCACACCGATTGCATTAATAATACAATTGCGATAGAAACATTAATATATTGTACAGAAAGATAATAGAAAAGACTCGTCCCTCCCAGAGAAGTTCCGGCAAGCATTAGTTTTCTTATATCTCCCTTTTTAGGTGCTGGAAGCTCTTTCTTTGACGCTACAGTCTGAATAACATTCAGAATCAGAAGCCCGATAATTCCCCACATAAACTGTGAAGTAGTAACTTCTGCTGTTGTATAACCATCATTATATGCCAGTTTAACAAAAGTTGCCAGCATTCCGTAGATACTCGCTCCTATTCCGACAAATAAAACACCCTTCAGTATATTTTTCTTCTCCATAATTTTTTCGTTACGCGGGCGCAAATTTACGCATTTAGTACCAAAGAAATATCAATATGCTTATTATCATTTTTTATCAATTTGCATTATCACTCACTTTTATGGCAATATCATACAGAAAACAAAAAGATACATCAATTAAAAAACAATTTTCATAAAAAAAATCCATTGTTGTTAAATAAAAAACATTTATATTAGCATAAACAACTAATAACCACCAAATTATATTAATATGAGAAACATTTCTACTGCAGTAGCAATGCTATGGCTCTTAGCATTCTGTTATAGCTGCAGGTCTGCCGACCATTTTATGAGCAATGAACTAAATCCGGAAGCCACACTTCAGAACAACAACCCTCCCAATGTCTTCGAGCTACTACAAATTGGAAGCTCTAATTATGAAAGAACAAGATTAAGGCAAGTCCAGCTAAAATTTGACCACACTACAACAGGCTATTATCTTCCCGCCGACAAAACCCTAAAACTAACGCTGGAAAATACCCTTCCTGCTTCAGACGGTGCTATGCCTAGTGTTGTTATAGGAACCAGAGTAAAAGACGGAAGCAACGTTGTTGAAATCCCTCTTAAAGCCGGAGAAAATATAATCGCCCCTACACAGCACAAAGGTGGTATTATTTATCTTCGTTATGTATCTGAAAAGGGTAATACCACAGGAAAGGTCAAAATAACATTAGATCCCGCCAGTGGCTACATCAACCATCCTTATTATGAACTGGGCGCAACAAATATTACCGACTTCAAAAATCAGGTTGCCCAATCAACCATTCAGGATGTCATGTTCAAATCCAAAGACATTATTGTAGTTGTCAATAAGGATAAAGTAGAGAAATATCTAATGCCGGACGCTTACAAAGGCTATCCTGTTTCTATACCTAACTGGCTGACAGCTTTCGACGGGATACTCGATGCCGAAATTCAGATCAGCGGACTGAGCGCCAACGACCCAAATCCCCTTCACCAACCCATGAGCAATGGGGTGAAATACCTGATGACACAGGTAGGCACCGGATATATGTATGCTACCGACTGGGGAACAGGCTTCAATGGCAATGATGAAGCTGCTATGGATCGCTTGCTTATGGAAAACAACCTCATCAATAACGGCTGGGGAATATCTCATGAAATTGGGCACCAAAACCAACAGGGAGCATACAAACCAACAGAATACACAGAAACCACTGTTAACTTTTATACTTTCGCATCTGTACGCCATTTTCAGGGAAGTAACTGGCAGAAATGGACAGAAAACATCTGGGTAGACAAATTCCATAATGATTGGTTTAAGCGTTCCAGCAGAGACTATTGGAGTGCAGATATCGGAACTGTATACCAAAATGTAAACGAAAGCCGCCTGTTCTTTTTAGAGCAATTAAGAGTTCTTTTTGGAGATGATCTCATTAAGACACTCCACAGAATAACAAGAGAGGAAAAAGAAAGCGGAGGTGATAACGAAGCCCGGAAGTTCTATTTCTTACAAAAAATAGTGCAGATATCTGGTTACGACCTGCGCAATTTATATTCGAAATGGGGACTGGTTTTAGATTCATATTACCAGCAGAAATTAGACAGTATGATTAATAACGGAAACTACCAAACTCCACCTTGCAACGACAATCTTTATCTTGTAACTCCTTTCAGCAAGCCATGTCCGGACCTTACCTTACCTCTGTCACTGAAAGGAATAAACACTTCTTCCCCGCAACCGGATCTTATGCCTGCCAATCAGCTAGCTTCTAAAAATCAATATTGTGATTATAGCACAAAAACAGGAACCTTTACCGATCCTCGTGATGGAAAGTCTTATGCTTATAAAAAATACGGAAACAGTGAATGGTTTATGGAAAACCTTAACTGGGACGGATACGATGGCGTAAATGAAAACACAAGAAATACTATAGGAATAGCCAATCCGAACGATCCTACAGGTGTTATTTATGGAAGATACTACCCAACGAATAAAGCAACTCAGGCACAAGCATGGTGCCCTGCAGGATGGAGCGCTGCAAGCGATGCCAACTGGACTAGTCTTTTCAATGCGATAACTTCTGAATATCAGGTAAGCTCAGCTCTGCTCGGGAGCGTGATGAAGTGCGGTGAAGACAGGGATAATAAAGCCGATGGATTATGGGCTATGGGACGTGGAAAAATCGATAATCCTAAAGCCAATCAGGTAGGATTTAATGCTTTGCCGGCAGGAGTACTCAACTCCGGAACTATGGAATACGATGCTAATGACAATCCGGGAGCCAAAGCCAGCTTCCATATGCCAGAAGGAACATGGTACCATCAGGTACTAACCAATGGCAGCGATTCCTGGACTAAAACGAACAGAAACTCGGTACACAATGCCTCTATAAGATGCGTGAGACCAGCACAATAATTAATAAATTTATTATTTCAACAACGAAACTGCCTGAATTCAGGCGGTTTTTATTTTTAGAATGATATTCTCTTCCATACCGGTATTAAGATAACGTTCCTCCGGAACGCTCAGAGTTTTCGTGATTATACACTCTCTATAGAGATAAAGTCTCTATAGAAACTTTTCTTTATTATAATACATTCTATTTCTTGCATAAATTTCATGATATGAGGAATAAGAAAGATTAGAAAATGCTCTGGAGAGGCCTAATCTGTATAGAAAAGGTGTATCAAAAAGTAAGTATTCCTCTGAGATAATATTTTTATATTTCTACTTATTTACTTTAAACTTTACAAAAATAAAAAACCCACCTCTTTAAGAGGCGGGCTATAATTAAGAAATGAATTCAGGATTATTTACCTTCTTCCATTTTTCTTTTCAATTCTGCAAGAGCATCGATGTCACCAAGAGTTGCTTTTTCTTCGTTGTTATTGTTTGAAGAAATAGTCTTAGACTCTTTTACGTTCTTTCTTTCCTCTTCTCTGAAGATACCAGTGTGAGAAACTACAACTCTCTTGAATTCTTTGTTGAATTCGATTACTTTGAATTCAGCTTCTTCACCTTTTTTGATCTTAGAACCATCTTCTTTCTCTAAAAGTCTTGCTGGAGCGAAAGCTTCAACTTCAGCATCTTCAAACTGTACATTAGCTCCTTTATCGAATACATCTACTGCTTTACCTGCGTGTACAGTTCCTTCAGCATATTTAGTTTCGAATTTATCCCAAGGATTTTCTTGTAATTGCTTGTGACCTAAAGAAATTCTTCTGTTATCTAAGTCAAGTTCTAATACTACAACATCTAGAGTATCTCCTACGTTGCAGAACTCAGATGGATGCTTGATTTTCTTAGTCCAAGAAAGATCAGAGATATAGATTAGACCGTCGATACCTTCTTCTAACTCTACGAATACACCAAAGTTAGTGAAGTTTCTTACAGTACCTTTGTGCTGAGAACCTACAGGGTATTTTTCCTGGATGTTAGCCCATGGATCCTGAGTTAATTGCTTGATACCTAAAGAAATTTTTCTGTCTTCTCTGTCGATAGTTAATACTTCAGCTTCAACCTCATCACCGATTTTCACGAAATCACCCGCACTTCTTAAGTGAGTAGACCATGACATTTCAGATACGTGGATAAGACCTTCTACACCTGGAGCGATTTCAACGAAAGCACCGTAGTCAGCAAGAACTACTACTTTACCTTTTACTTTATCTCCAACTTTTAGGTTAGCATCTAAAGCATCCCAAGGGTGTGCTTCAAGTTGCTTCATACCTAACTGAATTCTTGTTTTCTCATCATCGAAGTCAAGGATAACCACTTTAACAGTCTGTCCATCTTCAAGAATTTCTGAAGGATGGTTAACTCTAGACCAAGAAAGGTCTGTAATGTGGATAAGACCGTCAACACCACCAAGGTCGATGAATACACCGTAAGAAGTAATGTTCTTAACAGTACCTTCAAGTACCTGACCTTTTTCAAGTTGAGCGATGATCTCTTTTTTCTGACCTTCGATATCAGCTTCGATAAGTGCTTTATGAGAAACAACAACGTTTTTGAATTCGTGGTTGATCTTAACAATTTTGAATTCCATTGTTTTACCTACAAACTGATCGTAATCTTTAATAGGCTTAACATCGATCTGAGAACCTGGTAAGAATGCTTCGATACCGAATACATCTACAATCATACCACCTTTAGTTCTAGATTTAACGAAACCGTTAACGATTTCACCAGACTCGTGGTATTCATTTACTTTATCCCAAGCTCTAAGAGTTCTAGCTTTCTTGTGAGAAAGTTGTAACTGTCCAGACTTGTCTTCTCTTCTGTCAACCATTACTTCAACCTCGTCACCTACTTGTAAACCTTGGTTGTAACGGAATTCGTTAAGAGAGATAACACCTTCAGATTTGAAGTTGATGTCAACAATCGCTTCTTTGTCTGTTAATCTTACTACTTTACCTACAAGAACGTCGTTATCTTCAAGATCGTTAAGAGATCCTTTGTAGATTTCTTCTAGTTCGTTCTTTTCTTTTCTGTCCTCTGCATTTAATCCACTTTCGAAAGATTCCCAGTCAAATTGTTCTGGTGCTACGTTTTGGTTCAATAGAACCTCTGCTGAATTTGTCTCTTTTGACATTTTCTAAAAAATTTTGTATTCCGTCCTTTCCTGCTCTTGGCCTAATGTGATGGCAGAAATTCCGGAAGATGTTAATTATTAAATATTTACTTCGCCAAAAATGTACTCACAAAAAGTGGTGCAAAAATACAACTTTTTTATGACATAACCTTGTATTTCAAAGTTTTTTTACACTAGTGTATTTTACTGAATCATAGACTTATAAGTGCATTAAATAATTATAGTGTTATTTGATATACTTATAGCTTCTGTTTATTATATAATAACTCTTTCTATAGTGCGGAAAACATTCATTTTATAAATGATCTGAAATCTGAGTATTCAAAAACCTATCTTTGCAACATGAATTTAGAATCAATTTATAAAAAATTGCAGATTCAGGACATGAATCAGATGCAAAAATCTACATATAAAGCTACAGAAAACAAAACTGATGTAGTTTTGCTCTCCCCTACAGGTTCTGGAAAAACACTAGCTTTCCTGTTCCCGGTACTTCGCAATCTGAAGAAAGACAAACCCGGGATTCAGGCTTTAGTATTGGTTCCTGCAAGAGAATTGGCGTTGCAGATAGAACAGGTTTTCAAAGCGATGAAGACCGATTACAAAGTCACCGTATGTTATGGTGGTCATGATAAAAAAATTGAGATCAACAGCTTGACTGAAGCTCCCGCTTTATTAATCGGAACGCCTGGAAGAATTGCGGATCACCTTAGAAATAATAGTTTTAATCCTTCAACAATCAGCACTTTGATTCTGGATGAATTTGACAAGTCTCTTGAATTTGGTTTTCAGGAAGAAATGAGCTTCATTATAGAATCAATGGAAAACCTGTCGCAAAGGATTCTTACATCTGCTACAGCAATGGAGGAAATTCCTGCTTTTACAGGATTGAAAGATGAAAAGACAATTGATTTTCTGAAACTGAGTGATGTAAAACCTGATATCCAGTTTAAAAAAGTTATTACGACCGCTGAGGAAAAACTGGACGCCTTGTTTCACTTAATATGTAAGATTGGAAATAAGAGAACTCTTATCTTTTGTAACCACAGAGAGGCTGTAGACAGGATATCAGAACTATTAAAGGACAAAGGAATTGAAAGAGAAACTTTCCATGGTGGTATGGAGCAGGATGAACGCGAGCGGGCATTACTAAAATTCCGTAATGATTCTGCAAAAATTCTGATTACAACTGACTTAGCAGCACGTGGCCTTGACATTCCAGAGGTTGAATCTATTGTACACTACCAACTTCCTCCAAAAGAAGATGCTTTCATTCACAGAAACGGACGGACTGCAAGAATGAATGCAAAAGGATTTGCTTATCTTATTATGAAAGAAGATGATAACTTCCCTTTTCTGGAGAAAGATATTCCCGTTGAAAATGTAGAAGGTGAAAACAAAATCCCACAGCAAACAGCTTTCCAGACCATTTATATCAGCGCTGGTAAGAAAGATAAAGTAAACAAAGTAGACATTGTCGGATACCTCATCAAAAAAGGGGAATTAGGAAAAGATGATATTGGATTAATCGAAGTAAAGGATACCACTTCTTATGTTGCTATATCCAGAAAAAAAATACCAGAGTTATTAAAAAAGCTGGCTACCGAAAAGCTAAAAGGTAAAAAGGTTAAAATGGAAATTGCTTATTAGGAATAATAAAAACCGCCTCAAATGAGGCGGTTTTTATATTTATTTTTTTCTAACAGACCAATTACCACTCCAAGACCCTTGTTTCCATGTACCTGACATAGAACTTAGATTCCCATATAAAGTAAAGCCCGTTTGGGTAGAAATTACACTTTGCAGAGCCCCTGCATCTCCAATCCCTCCTAAAAAATCATCTGTAATATTCATTGATGTTCTGGTTCCTCTGACATAACCATCTTTACTCACGTTAATTACTAAATCACCAGATATACCACCTGAAAAACTTCCTACATACACTCCCATATAAGGAGATGTGTATTTTTCACTTGCTTCATCCTTAGATCTTTCATTATAAAAATCAATAATCTGATCACAGGAAACAAACATGGAAAGGCTAAAAGCAGTAAATAATATTTTTACTATCAATATGTTTGGCAATAACTTCTTCACTTTCATTTTTTACTTTATTATAATAATATTGTATCGATTCTTTATTAGCAAAATAAAGCCATCCATTCTTCACATAATCATCAGTAATTTCAATATTACTTGAAGTTGATTGTTCTGAAGCAACCATTTCCTGTCTACAGCCAAGGTTTACACCTAATAAAATCAAGGCTCCCATAATAAAATAATTTTTTTCCATATAATTTTATTTCCTTAGTGTTTCCAAATATAAAAAATAAATTAAAAAAAAACAATTTAACATAAAAAGATAAACATAATGAAAATAATTTTTTAATATAAATTAAAAAATAAATGCAAATAAAAAAAGCCGGAATATAAAAATTCCGGCTAACTATATTAAAAATAGCTAATGTTGTATTTATATAAGTTTACTTTCCTGACAAATATTTCACAGCCTCATTCAGCACCCTGTCTACAAAAGTATTTGGAGAACTTTGCATAGCCGCTACCTCAGCATCTGTAGGGGGCTCTACAAAAATATCAGGCTTTACTCCAACACCTTCTATAACTTGCCCACTAGCATCTTTTGCAGCCATTAGCGGCATATAGAAAGTAAGATAGCCCGCAATTTGATCTCTTGTCCCACCATTGAAGTCATCCGGAGAGCCCAAACCAGCAGTAGCTCCGGCGCTATAATCACCCACAGAAATCACCTGGCTTCCCTGGGTTTTAATCATCATTGTTGACATTTCAGACATACTCGCGCTTCCTTTATCGGTCAGGATTACAATTGGAATATTAGAAGGGAGCCCAAACTGATGAGGATTAGCCTGCATCGGAACCCAAGGTGTATAGTTAAACTGTCCGTTTCCTTCTTTGGTTCTTTGATAACCCCAAACAGCAGGTTTTGTAATAAAACGATCTGTAAAGAATCGAGCATCTACAATAGCACCACCGCCATTGCCTCTAAGGTCTATAATAATTTTTTTAATACTTCCTTTACGTAATGGATTGAAAAATCCTGTGTAAAGCGGTTCATTATCCAGAATATCCTGAGCAGCTGTCTGAAACTGAGGCAATCTATACCCCCATTGCACATGTGTACCCATTTTGGACACAAACCATTGAATATAAGGAAGACTCTCAGCTGTTAAAACAGGTGCATAAGTTGCACCACTAGTATATGCCACCAAATTTTTAGATTTATCCAGTGCCTTTTGTGTAGCGTCCAGAAAAGCACTTGAGATAATTTCAGTACTTTTAAAAGAAGCTATCTGATCATTAAAAGTTTTCACTTCTACAGATGCAGGGAAGGAATTCCACTGATTCAGAACATTTACTGTAAAATCTCGTACTTTTTTTCTGAAAGTTGCATCTTTAATTGCATTGAGTTCTTTTGAAGCATCAATATCAGCAGTGGTTAATAATAATCCATTCCCCGTATCCGGAGTCAAATACTTGTCTAAAAGATCTATCTTAAAATTTGATGCTAAAGCAAACTGAGCAAAACTGAAATAATAAATATCCGGATTAGATTTTAAATTTCCAGCTAATAAGAAGTTATCTTGGAGCAATACGTTTCCTGTAAGCCTATTCTTCATATAGCCATACTTCGCACTAAAAGGATAAATATTATGACCTTTAGTTTTCATCCCTCCCCAAAATGTATAGGAGCTAATGACACTATTATTAGAGGCAGGCATTGCGACTTTTACATTAAAATGTCGGTCTATAATAGGATCTACAATTTCGGTAAAATATTGTACAGCTTTTAACTTGTCATCGTTAATGTCTTTATCATTATCCGTACTCTTACCAAATGTTTTCAAAGCCGCAAACTTTGGATAATATTCACGGTATATAGCATTCCAATCCATTCCATCAGCTCTTTTTTGCTCATAGAAGTAGTTATATCGCTGGTCCATTACTGTCCAGAATACTTTAAAAAGATCCGCATAAGATTTCACATCATTACTGGTATATCTCGTAGGCTCTGTTATAGAGGTTTCTTCATCTTTTACACAGGAGTTTAGTGTCATTGCTGACAGAGCTAATCCTAAAGCAAAAACTGGTATTTTTATAAAATTTCTTTTCATAATTTAAATAGTTATTGGGTTGATAAGTGATTAGTCGAATTTGTAAGATACACCTACTGAAATCATATAAGAACGGGTCGTTGCCTTCTGATCTTTATCTGTGTTGGTTTTACTGATATCCGATAAACCATATTGATAATTATAAGCACCATATACATCAAACTTATCAAAAGAATAACCTAACTGAGCCTGTCCTTGAAGCCCATAACCAAAACGATTCAATTGGTTTTCATTCTTTTTAAAATCATAAGTGTCCGATACTTTTACATAAGGAAAGGTACCATCAGGCTGCAATCCTCCAAAAACAGGGTATTGGCCTTCTCTCTTCATATTGAGCCAGTATTCTGTATACATACCACCCGCTACTTTAATCCATACTCCTTTACTCTCGTGCGGATTATTCAGAATATAGGCCCCAACTAATAAAGGGAAAGAAAGGAAATTATTCTTATAATCGGTATACTGCCCGGAGCGGGTTCCTGTTCTTTCATATTTATAATTCTTTTGCAGGAAAGAAACTCCGGTAGACATAAAAATAGACTTCCAGATCATATATTCTCCGGAAAGATTTACTCCGAAACCATAACGGCCAGAATATTTTGTATCTACTAGATTTGAAACATTGCCATTTAATACACTGTACGTGTATCCGGCATCCAGGCCAATTTTAAACTTGTTCTGTGCGAACAGACTTGCACCTACTGGTAATAGGCAAAGACATAAAGCCTTGCATAAACTTTTTTTCATAGATTTTTTTGATTTGGTTAATTACACTGGGGCAATATACAAAATATTACTATTACAACAATTTAACATAATTAAATATTCCATCCCCAACAAAAACAATAAAAATTAAATCTTTTAATATTCAAAAACTTAATCCGTTAAATAAATTACAAATTATTATAAAAGCATTCGGTCACAAAAAAATATTTACCTTTGCTATAACAAGAAATTATGAAAGTAGAACTGCCTGAAAAACTATATTATTCAATTGGTGAAGTCGCCAAAGCCTTCAATGTAAACACCTCTCTTATTCGTTACTGGGAACAGGAGTTTACTATTATAAAACCGAAAAAAAATAAGAAAGGAAACCGTTACTTTACCCCTGAGGATATTAAAAATCTGAAAGTCATTTATCATCTTGTAAAAGAAAAAGGCTATACCCTGGAAGGGGCTAAAACAGCGCTAAGCACTTCTCCTAAAGTTGAGAAAACAGTTGAAATCATAGACCGATTGGAGTTTGTAAAAGCAGAGCTACTAAAGCTAAAAGAATCTTTAACTGAAAATGAATAAAGTAAAAAGATACTATTTGCATTAATTATAAAAATATTTTTTGAATAATAAAAACATCCTGCTTTTCATGGCAGGTCTTTTTCTTTTACTATTTGTCTCAAAAGCTGCTCAGCTTATTGTTTATGGTTTTCAGTTTAATGCAGAAGAAAGCAGTGCATACAATATAGGATTATTTACAGGTAAAACACTTATGTTGATTTATTTTTCAACATTAATTAATTTATTATATAAAAAATATTTATATTTAAAGAGACATAATATTAAATAATGAAATATGAAATCTCTACTCTCATTTCATATGAGAAAGAAACAGTTTATCGGATTAGCTGTTTTAGGATTTCTGGTGCTTATTTTAGAGGTATCTTTTCATTTTTATAAAGAGTATAAAACTCAGCAACCTTCCGATACTGTAGAATTCATTTCTTCCGGCAAATCAAATCCCGTTTTCACTACATTCAACCCTAATGATCTCAATGCCCAACAATGGGAAAAATTGGGATTCACTCCAAAGCAGGCCAAAACCATTCTTAATTATAAAGAAAAAATATGCAACGGAAGTTTTACTTCCAAAGAACAATTATCTGAGTGTTTTGCGATAAGCAAACAAAAATTTACAGAGCTCAGTCCTTATATACTACTTCCCGAGACTGCTATTAATAAGAATCCGGAATATCGGAAGAAAGATAAAAAACTTACAATCAGAGGGAAATTCAATCCTGACAATTACAATGTACAAGACTGGATTAATTTAGGATTTTCGGAACGCCAGTCAGAATCTATTTTGAAATATAAAAAGTATCTGGGAGGCAGTTTTCAGTCTAAAGAGAAATTTAAAGAATGCTTTATCATTAGTGAAGAACAGTACCAACAACTTGCACCTTTCCTACTACTTCCTCAACAAAAGAATACTGGTAGATTTTTGGTAAAAGAACTGAAGCCTAAAAACACATTCGATCCTAATGTACTTACAGCACAGGAATGGAAAAACCTTGGCTTCTCAGAAAAGCAAGTACAGGGCATTCTGAATTATAAAGAAAAGATTTTAAAGGGAAGTTTTAAAACTCTCGCAGACTTAGAAAGATGCTATATGATTTCTGCTGAAAAGTTTGAAGAATTAAAGCCATGGATCCAAATTAATCTGCCTACATCAAAACTAACTCCATCACAAATTACAGAACCAGATATTAATACTATATCTTTCCAGCAACTTCGTGATTACGGTTTTGACGAAAGAGCAGCAGCCAGCCTTCTGGGATTTAGAAAAAAATTAGGTGGCTTTGCCCAAAAAGAACAAATACTGGAAACCTATAACATCGATAAAGATTTAGCCTTAAAACTTATTCGGGAAGCGAAATTAGACCTCAATAAGGTCAATAAAATTGATATTCTTACAGCAGATGAATCTACACTAAAAGGACATCCCTATTTCCGATTTTATGCAGATAAAATAATATTTTACCGTACCTCGATTTCAGATAAAAATGACATCCTGAAAAAACTGAATGCGAAGCCAAAAGATCTTGAAAAAATACTGTGGTATCTAAAATAATACAATTACAAATACGTAAATTCGTGTAACCATTCGCTTATACTACTAAGCAACCAAACTAATAACCGACAACCAATGAACAGTATTATACTAAAAAATGTGTCCGTTAAAAGGGGCAACGATAGCTTACTAAATGACATTGACTTTACTTTAAATTCCGGAGAACACCTTGCCATACTAGGGCCTAGCGGAAGTGGAAAATCGCTCCTAGCAATGGCTTTAAAAGGGCAAATTTTACATACCGGAACCATAGAATACAGAAAAAACAATGAACTAACAAAACCCAAAATCGCTTATATCACCAGTACATATGCGTTAAAAAATAAGTCCAATCTCTCTGATTTTTATTATCAGCAGCGATTCAACACCAGCGATGCTGAGGATTCAGCAACTCTTACAGATGAACTTTTGAAAAAAGGCGATACAGAATCTGTAAACAAGTGGCTGGATAGATTCCAGTTAACACATAGAGCACAAGCTCCTCTTATACAACTCTCTAATGGAGAGCTAAAAAAAATGCAGCTGATTAGCTATTTGCTGAGTAGTCCCGAAATCCTGATTCTGGATAAAGTTTTCACAGGACTTGATGTTCTAAGCAGAAGAGAACTACATACAATTATCAATCAACTGGCCGTTGAAAATGTAAAAATTATTCTGATTACAGACCACCATAACATTCCGGACTGCATTACTCATTTCGCAGAAATGTCCGACGGTGGCATCATAGAATACAACAGCATAAACCGGCTTAGTTTCACTGAAACACAACAGACTGAATTCAACAAACCTCTACCTATTATTCAAAATCCGTCTGTTGATACACCTCTGATTCGGATGGAAAATGTGACAATTCAGTACAACAACAATATTATCCTAAACAATATCAATTGGCAGGTAAATCCTGGCGAGTGCTGGCAGATAAAAGGATACAACGGCGCCGGAAAATCCACTCTCCTTAGTCTTATTAATGGCGATAATCCACAAGCCTACTCTCAGCAGATTTATCTGTTTGGAAAAAAAAGAGGTAGTGGAGAAAGTATTTGGGACATAAAAAAGAAAATTGGATTTGTATCACCGGAATTGTATAACTTTTTTGACCGTAATACAACTGTTGAACAAGCTATTGGATCTGGTTTCTTTGACACTATCGGTCTGTTCAGAAAACTAAATGAACAACAGATATTAAAAGTAAAAGAATGGCTCAGTTTCTTTTCACTGGAAGGTAAAGCAACAAAACTACTGTCTTTTTTATCCAGCGGAGAACAACGACTGGTACTGATTGCCAGGGCACTTATAAAAGATCCGGTTATGCTTGCTTTAGACGAACCTTGCCAGGGATTGGATGATTCTCAGATTACTACAATTACTCATCTTTTGGAACAAATCCATCAGAGTAGCAACATCAGCATGCTCTTCATCAGCCATTACGATAACGAAGTACCTTCTTGTGTAAAACATATACTGGAACTAAATAAAGGTGTTCCCACTATTAGTGAAAGAAAATAAAACACTGAATATCAGACGTATTAAAAAAATGCAATTTTCTTATGTTTTTCATTATATTTGAGAAAAATAGACACCTATGAATTTCGAAATTTCAGAAAACCTGAAAATGATCGCTGAAACAGCGCGTGATTTTGCAGAAAAAAATATTCGCCCACATATCATGGACTGGGATGAATCACAACATTTTCCAAAAGATTTATTTCACCAGCTTGGTGAAATGGGCTTTATGGGAATTGTTATCCCGGAAAAATACGGAGGTTCCGGACTTTCTTACCATGAATATGTAGCTATTGTAGATGAAATTTCACAAGTAGACCCTTCTATAGGACTTTCTGTTGCTGCTCACAATTCACTTTGCACCAATCATATTTATGAATTTGCAAACGAAGAACAAAGAATGAAATGGTTACCACAACTAGCTTCCGGAAAAGTAATCGGAGCCTGGGGACTTACTGAACACAATACTGGCTCCGATGCCGGAGGAATGTCCACTACAGCTGTAAGAGATGGTGACGACTGGATTATCAATGGTGCCAAAAACTTTATCACCCATGCTATTTCGGGTGACATTGCTGTTGTAATGACGCGTACCGGAGAAAAAGGCGCTCCTAATAATGCTACTGCTTTTGTTTTAGAAAAAGGAATGCCTGGTTTTACCTCTGGTAAAAAGGAAAACAAACTAGGAATGCGTGCATCTGAAACAGCCGAATTAATCTTCGATAATGTAAGAGTACCAGACAGCCACCGTTTAGGTGAAGTTGGTGAAGGCTTTAAGCAGGCACTAAAGATATTGGACGGCGGAAGAATTTCCATTGCTGCACTAAGTTTAGGGATTGCTAAAGGCGCTTATAAAGCTGCATTAAAATACGCTAAAGAGAGAAAGCAGTTTGGTCAGGCTATTGCTGATTTCCAGGCTATCAACTTCAAATTGGCAGATATGGTAACTGAAATAGATGCTTCAGAATTATTGATTCAACGTGCAGCTTATCTTAAAAATACAAAACAAAAAATGACTCGTGAAGGAGCCATAGCAAAGCTATATGCTTCTGAAGCCTGCGTAAAAATAGCAAATGAAGCTGTTCAGATCTTTGGAGGCTACGGCTACACCAAAGACTTCCCTGCAGAGAAATACTACAGAGACTCCAAGCTTTGTACGATAGGTGAAGGAACTTCTGAGATACAAAAACTCGTTATCGGAAGAGACATTACAAGATAAAAAATAAAGCCTGATTTTTTCAGGCTTTTTTATTGACCGAAAGTTTGGCACGAAATATTCTATATATTGGAAGTATTCGAGGTTTGAATTGTACATCAATATATTTCAAAATTCGTAATTCATACTTCGTATTTTAAAATAAGACATTGCTTATATTTGTTTAATAATCTATCTCACCAATGAAAAAAGTATTCATAGCGACTTTGGCCTTTATGGCTTTATCTACATATTCTGTAAACGCTCAGACAAGTGAAATAAATCAGCGCATTAAAAATGAAAGAGGTGTTTTACTCATCGGGCAGCAAAATATGGAACCATTCAACAAAAAGCCCTTTAAAGCATGGTATGATGAAGAATATACTCCTTATGTTGTCGATCAGCCTTCTATAAAAAAACTGGAAAAAGAAAATATTTCTTCTTACGAAATCACCATTTTTATTGGATCATGGTGCCCGGATAGCCACCGTGAATTTCCAAGATTTATCAAAATACTGCAGGAATTGAAATATCCTGTAGACAAAGTACAGATTTTCGCTTTAGACCGTCAGAAGAAAAGCCCTCATGAGGACGAGAAAGTTTATAACGTTACCCATGTTCCAACTTTTATTATAAAAAAAGACGGTAAAGAAATTGGGCGAATTACGGAAGCTCCGGAAACAGGATTCTTGGAAAAAGATTTGCTGAATATTATTAATAAAGCAAAATCTTCTTCTTAAACTCTATTTCATCAATAATCATTAAAACATTTTTCTTTGAGAAGAACTCCAACTTACATAGGTATTTTAATCGGTATACTCTCTACTCTTCTTGTTGTTTCCATATGGCGCGGCTGCAAAGAGAAAAAAGCTGAAGCCATTAATCAGGATTATTATCTGATTACTAATCAGATCAGCAAAATGAATAAAATGGTGGTTTTAGAGCAGAATTTCTCAAGCTTTCAGACGCATAAAAGCGCTGCTTTTAAATTTGGAGGCTATGACATTCTTCCTAAGGAAATGGTATTGTATACAACTGCTAAAGCGCAGGTAACCTATGATCTGAAGCAAATGAAGATAGATGTAGATACCATTAACAAAAAATTGGTAATTACAGAGCTTCCAAGAGCCGAGATTAAAATTTATCCGGATGTGAAAATTCACTTTATGGATGATTATGCCATGAACAGATTCGACCAGAAAAGCATTAATGGCATTATGGAATCGGCTAAACAAAACATGGTAAAAAGTGTTGACCAGAAGAAACTGGAACAGGAAGGGCATGAACAGTTGGTTCATAACCTAAATGATATTTTTGTTTTGGCTAAAGCCTTGAATTATAAAATAGAGGATAAAACCGGCGAATTAAAAGGAATTATTCTTTAAAATATATCTTTGGCAAGGTTTAAAAAAGCTCATAGATCTCAAAGACCTATGAACTTTTTATTTTTAAATTAACGATAACAAATCAGATACAAATCCCGGGAAATACAGAGAAATATATTGCTATTGGCAGATAGTATCCCTCCGGAATACTTACTTCTCTATACACCCGTTTTTTACACAGATCAGGCTCCTCCGAAACTTTGTTCTAATTCCTGTTGATTTCTTATCTTATGAAACTTTATACAGAAAATATAGTTCATCATAATGAATGAAGAACTCCGTCAGGAGCTTTATCTATATAGATTATAATTTATGAAAATTCAGGGCGTTCCGGAGGAACGCTATCTTAATACAAAATTCTATTAAAAGTAGAAAGACCCCCGAACATGTCGGAGGCCTTTCAAAAAATAAACCCTAATAATAAATCAACTTTAATATTTAAACTATCGTAGATTTTCCAATTTGAATGTTTTCGTAGTTGTAATAACTACCATGCTGTGTATTACGGATAAACTCCGCTACAAAACTCCCTACCTCCGAGGTAGAATAAGATTTTGTCGTATTGAGATCCTGGGTTACAAAACCTTCTGCTATAGCTTTTTCTACAGCTTTCTCAATCGTTCTGGCAGCAACATCCCACCCAAGGTGGTCCAGCATCATTGCTGCACTTAAAATAGATGCTAACGGATTGGCAATTCCTTTCCCTTTAGCTTGCGGATAAGATCCATGAATTGGTTCAAACATCGAGTTAGACTCTCCTACCGATGCGGATGGCATTAGGCCGATAGATCCACCAATAACACTTGCTTCATCCGAGATAATATCTCCGAACATGTTTTCTGTCAAAATAACGTCAAACTGTTTCGGATTCAGGATCATTTGCATTGCTGCATTGTCCACAAAAATGTAATCTAAAACAACATCTTCATACTGAGGAGCTATCTCCTGACATACTTTACGCCACAATCTGGACGTATCCAATACATTTGCTTTATCGATTAATGTAAGCTTCTTACGACGCTTCTGAGCGGCCTGAAATGCAAGGTGTGCAATTCTTTCAATATCCGCTCTGTTATATTGGCAAACATCATATGCATATTCACCATTCTCTTCTGTAAATTTCTCACCGAAATAAATACCACTAATCAGCTCACGGTAAATTACCATATCTGTTCCGTCGATAATCTCTTTTTTCAACGGGCTGCTTTCTGCTACCTTGTCAAAGATTTTCACAGGTCTCAGGTTAGCGAATAGTCCCAACTCTTTTCTTAGCTTTAACAATCCCTGCTCCGGGCGTACTTTTGCTTCCGGATTGTTATCAAAATACGGATCACCAATTGCACCAAACAATACTGCATCTGAGTTTTTGCAGATATCCAGTGTTTCATCTGGTAAAGGATTTCCCGTCTGGAAAATGGCTTCAGCACCAACTATAGCCTCCTGAAACTGAAATTTGCAACCGTATACTTCAGAAACGGCATTTAATACTTTAATACTTTCATTTACTACTTCCGGTCCTATTCCATCACCAGCAAGTACAGCAATTTTCATTTCGCTCATTAGAATGTGTTTTGTAAGTTTTTTTCGAAAGCGTCGATCTTATCTCTTTTACTGATCAAGAAATCAATATCGTCATAGCCATTCATCAAACATATCTTTTTGTAAGAGTCTAGATCGAAGCTTTCGGATTTATGGTTAAAGGTTATAGTTTGCTTCTCTACGTCCACTGAAATTTCGGTTTCAGGGTTATTAGTTATGGTTTGTAATAGTTCTTTCAGAAATTCTTCGGATACTTTTACAGGCAGCAATCCGTTATTCAGTGCGTTACCTCTGAAGATATCGGCAAAATAGCTGGATACAACCACTTTAAATCCGTATCCTGTTAACGCCCATGCAGCATGCTCTCGGCTACTTCCGCAACCAAAATTGTTACCTGCTACCAGTATTTCTCCGGAATATTTTGGATTATTAAGGACAAAATCTGTATTCGGATTATTTTCTTTATCAAATCTCCAGTCTCTGAAAACATTTTGTCCAAAACCATTCTTGTCAATACTTTTTAGGAATCTTGCAGGAATAATCTGGTCTGTATCTATATTTTCCGTTGGTAAAGGAATTGCTGTTGAAGTAATATGTGTAAGCTTCTGCATTTTCTTAATTTTTAGAGATTAAAATTCTCCCTTCTACTGCTACCTTAGCTGCAGTTAGCGGACTTGCCAGGATAGTTCTGGCACCTTGTCCCTGTCTTCCTTCAAAATTTCTATTCGATGTAGAAACACAATATTCACCTTCAGGGATTTTATCATCGTTCATTGCCAGACATGCTGAACAACCAGGCTGACGAATTTGGAAACCGGCTTCTGTAAATACTTTATCCAGTCCTTCATCATAAATCTGTGTTACAACCTGTTGTGATCCCGGAACGATAAGCGCATTAATATTTTCGGCTTTTCTCTTTCCTTTAATGTATTCTGCTACTGAACGAAAATCTTCGATCCTTGCATTGGTACAGCTACCAATAAATACATAATTCACAGGAATATCACTGGCAGACTGCCCCGCATGTAACCCCATATATTTAAGAGCTTTCGCTTCAGATTCAGTTACGGGGGTCGGAACACTTTCATTTACTGAAATCCCCATTCCCGGATTTGTTCCGTAAGTAATCATTGGATGAATATCTTCTGCATTGAAGTGAAATTCTTCATCGAAAACAGCACCTTCATCGGATTTCAAAGTTTCCCAATAGGCCACTTTCTTTTCCCATTCTTCTCCTTCAGGTGCAAACTTGCGACCTTTCACATAAGCGAAGGTTGTTTCATCCGGTGCAATCATTCCACCACGGGCTCCCATTTCTATACTCATGTTACATACTGTCATACGCCCTTCCATAGACATTTCTTCAAAAACATTTCCGGCATATTCACAGAAATAACCTGTTCCAGCATCTGTTCCGATTTTAGAAATAATATAAAGGATGACATCTTTTGGCTGTACATCTTTATTCAGTTTACCATTCACGGTAACACGCATAGATTTAGGCTTATTCAGTAACAAACACTGGCTGGCAAAAACTTGCGCTACCTGACTGGTACCAATACCGAAAGCAATGGCTCCGAAGGCTCCATGTGTAGACGTATGACTGTCTCCACATACAATGCTCATCCCTGGCTGGGTAATTCCCAGTTCAGGAGCAATAATGTGTACAATTCCTTGATATGGGTGGCCTAAGCCGTATAATTCTACATTATTTTTTTTACAATTCTCTGTCAGCTGTTCTACCTGAGTTCTGGAAAGGTCATCTTTAATTGGCTGATCTTGATCTAATGTGGGTACATTATGGTCAGCTGTCGCCGTAATTTGTTTAGGACGAAATACCTGTACTCCTTTAGCTTCCAGTTCGGCAAAAGCCTGTGGGCTTGTTACCTCATGGATCAGGTGTCTGTCGATATAAATAATCTGAGGTCCGTCTGGTACCGTATCTACAACATGGGCATCCCAGACTTTATCGAATAATGTCTTCTTATCTGCGTTCATAATTGGCACTTTGGCTATATACATTCATTATAACATTCAAATCTTCATCATTTACTTCTTTCTTGCTGTCAGCTACTTTTAAGAATTCAGAGTATAAAACATCCAATTCATTTTTAGTAATATCAAAGCCAATATTTTTATATCTGTAAGCTAATGCAGAACGTCCGCTTCTGGCTGTAAGAACAATTGAAGATTCAGTTACCCCAACATCTTCCGGATTAATAATCTCATAAGTTTCACGGTTTTTGATCACACCATCCTGATGAATCCCGGAGCTGTGTGCAAAAGCATTAGCACCTACAATAGCTTTATTAGGCTGTACAACCATTCCCATCATATCCGAAGTCAGTTGACTAAGTTCAGTTAGCATTCTGGAATTAATATCTGTAGCTAAATGAAGGTCTCTGTGTTGTTGCAAGATCATTACCACTTCTTCAAGAGCGGTATTTCCTGCTCTTTCCCCTATTCCGTTAATCGTACATTCAATTTGTCTTGCTCCGTTTATTGCTCCAGCGATCGAATTGGCAGTAGCCAGTCCAAGATCATTGTGACAGTGGCAAGAGATAATTACATTATCAATACCCTTTACATTTTCTTTCAGGTATTTTATTTTAGCTCCATATTCTTCTGGCAGACAATATCCGGTAGTATCCGGAATATTCAGTACCGTAGCTCCTGCTTTAATTACCGCTTCACACACACGCGCCAAGTGGGCATTATCTGTTCTTCCGGCATCTTCAGCAAAAAATTCCACATCTTCTACAAAGCTTTTAGCAAAACTTACAGCTCCTACAGCACGCTCGATAGCCTGCTCCAGTGTAATGTTGAATTTATATTTAAGATGAGATTCAGAAACTCCTATACCTGTATGAATTCTTGGTCTTTTAGCAAATTTCAGTGCCTGAGCAGCAGATTCTATATCTTTTTTATGAGCACGGGAAAGTGCACATACTTTAGCATTTCTTACTAACTTTGCAATCTCGGTTACAGAATGAAAATCACCGGGACTGGAAATAGGAAAACCTGCTTCGATAATATCTACACCGAGCTCATCGAGTTTTTCTGCGATAACTAACTTTTGTTCTACATTCAATTTACAACCCGGGACTTGTTCCCCATCACGTAAGGTAGTGTCAAAAATTTCAATCTTCTCGGCTTTCATAATGAAGTTTTATTTAATTTTGACTCAAAAGTAGATGAATTCACTATTATCGGTTTTTCAGATCCGCTAAAAACTACAATATCCATTTCATTGAAAACTTTTTATAAAAAACTGATTATCAACTAAATAAACTTTCACTTTTTACAATGGCAGATTTGCAAAAAGATTTTCTTTTCGTACTGATAAAGTCACTTTCTACATCAGAAAAAAGACAATTTAAGCTTTATGTTAACCGTTTAGGAATAAATGTAGATGCTAAATTTCTGCTCCTGTTTTCTGAAATGGAGAGAATGAAAGAATATGATGAAGACATTATCATTTCAAAAAAAATATCTACCAAACAGCAGCTTTCTAATCTTAAAGCACACTTGTATAAACAAATATTGGTGAGTCTGCGCATGAATCCGAGTCTTCAGAACAACAGGATACAACTTCGGGAGCAACTGGACTTTGCCACCATTCTGTATCAGAAAGGTCTTCACCGCCAGGCATTGAAGATATTGGATAAAGCAAAACAAACAGCTTTTGATCTGGATGAAAAAACATTGGCTATAGATATTATAGATCTGGAAAAAGTTATAGAATCCCAATATATTACCCGAAGTATAGAAGGACGCGCTGATGAGCTTATCACCCAGTCACATGAACTCAGTATTCAGAATTCCTATTCCACAGAACTTTCCAATCTATCACTGAAGCTGTACAGTGAAATGCTTAAAAACGGTTATGCACAGAATGACACAGATAAGGAAAGTATTATTCATCAGTTTAATGAGCAAATACGGAAAATAAGTTTTTCTAAACTGAATTTCAGGGAAAAACTGTGGTTTTATAAAGCCCATGTATGGAAACATCTTCTGCTTCAGGATTATAAACATGCCTACAAATACTCTCAGAAATGGGTAGAATTATTCTATGAAAATCCTGAAATGATTAGTAATCACCCGGTATGGTATATTAAAGGGAATACTAACCTAATGAAGATTCTCTTTCTAAACGGCCAGGTAAATAAATTGGAAGGCTGGTTTGAAAGATTTCGAGAAACAACCAGTTCAGGACATTTTACAACTAACGAAAATTTACAGTCTCTTACTTTTCTGAATGTTTATAATACTCAGATGAACATCCATTTTATAAAAGGGGAATTTTTCATTGGCACCAAACTTATTCCTGAAGTCGAACTGAAGATGGAGAAATTCCGGGACAAAATAGATGACCATCATCTTCTTATACTATATCTGAAAATTGCAGCCCTATATTTTGGTTCTAAAAAATATAAAGAGACTATAGAATACGGACAAAGAATATTGCAGGCCAAAGGCTCCAGCATACAGGAGGACCTGGCATTTCATACAAGAGTTTTAATTCTGATGGCAAAATACGAATCCGGAATGGATGAGGATTACGATGAATTTGCGAAACAAACCCATCGTTTTGTTGCTAAAATGAAGAATGCAAGTGAAATTCATTTTAGTATAAGTGAATTTTTCCAGAAGCTAAATGAGGTTTTCTTTTCGGAACAGGAGAAAATTTTCACAGAGTTTTACAACACCCTTAACATATACAACCAGAACCCTTTCCATAAGCGAACTTTAGTATATATAGACATTCAGAGCTGGGCTGAAGCTAAGGCTACACACATAGATGTTGTAGAAATTATCAGACAAAAAGTAAAGAATAGAAAACTGTAGCTGATCTTTTCTCATTTTTTTGTAATTTTGCGTACATTTTTTTACTATGATAAAGATCACACTTCCGGACGGAAGCATTAAAGAATTCGAGGCAGCGGTAACTCCGCTACAGGTCGCGCAATCCATTAGTGAAGGATTGGCACGTAACACTATTTCGGCATTGGTAAACGGGACACAGACAGAAGTGACCACGCCAATAACGGAAGATGCCACGGTTCAGCTTTTTACCTGGAACGATGATATGGGTAAAAAAGCGTTCTGGCATTCCTCTGCTCACCTTTTAGCTCAGGCTATTCTGGATTTTTATCCGGATGCGAAGCTAACTATTGGGCCTGCGATTGAAAACGGTTTCTACTACGATGTAGATTTCGGTGACCAGACATTCTCTGAGAAAGATTTCGAAAAAGTCGAAAAGAAAATGCTGGAGAATGCAAAAAAGAACTCAACCTTCAATCTATATCCTGTTTCCAAGGCTGAAGCATTAGAAACTTATAAAGATAACCCTTACAAAACCGAGCTAATCGAAAATTTAACTGATGGCGAAATCACTTTCTGCTCTCATGACAATTTCTTCGACTTATGTCGTGGTGGTCACATCCCGGCAACCGGAATTGTAAAGGCAGCAAAAATTCTAAATGCTGCTGGTGCTTACTGGCGTGGTGACGAAAAGAACAAGCAGCTAACTCGTGTATATGGAATTACTTTCCCTAAGCAGAAAGATTTAACAGAATATCTGGAGCGTCTGGAGGAGGCGAAGCGTCGTGACCACCGTAAATTAGGTAAAGAATTAGGAATTTTCGCTTTCTCAGAAAAAGTAGGTGCAGGTTTACCATTATGGTTACCAAAAGGAGCTGCTCTTAGAAAGAAACTAGAAAACTTCCTTTCAGCTGCACAGAAAAAGCAAGGATATGAATTCGTTATCTCTCCGCATATTGGTCACAAAGATTTATATGTAACTTCTGGTCACTGGGAGAAATACGGAGCAGATAGTTTCCAGCCAATTAAAACGCCACACGAAGGAGAAGAGTTTTTATTAAAACCAATGAACTGCCCTCACCACTGTGAGATCTACAAAGCACAGCAATGGTCTTATAAAGACCTTCCAAAGCGTTATGCTGAGTTTGGTACAGTTTACAGATACGAGCAAAGTGGAGAGCTTCACGGCTTAACCAGAGTTAGAGGATTTACTCAGGATGATGCTCACCTATTCTGTACCCCGGATCAGTTATTGGAAGAATTCGAAAAAGTAATTGATTTAGTACTTTATGTTTTCTCTTCTTTAGGATTTGCTGATTTTACAGCTCAGATTTCTTTAAGAGACAAAGAAAACAGAGAGAAATATATTGGTTCTGAAGAAAACTGGGAAAAGGCAGAACATGCCATCATCAATGCTGCAAACCAGAAAGGATTAAAAACAGTTATAGAATACGGTGAAGCTGCATTCTATGGACCAAAACTAGACTTTATGGTGAAAGATGCATTAGGCAGAAGCTGGCAGCTTGGAACCATTCAGGTGGATTATAATTTACCTGAGCGTTTTGATCTTTGGTATACAGGTTCTGATAATGATAAGCACAGACCGGTAATGATTCACCGTGCTCCGTTTGGGTCTATGGAAAGATTCATTGCAATACTTATAGAGAATACAGCCGGAGATTTCCCGTTATGGCTTAGTCCTGAGCAATTTATCATTTTACCAATCAGCGAAAAATATGTAGATTATGCAAAAAAAGTTTCGCAATTGTTAGAAATTCACGATATTTGCGGTCTGATTGACGAAAGGAATGAGAAAACGGGTAAGAAAATCCGTGATGCAGAACTTAAGAAAATCCCATATATGCTTGTTGTAGGCGAAAATGAGGCTCAAGACGGAAGCGTTTCTGTAAGAAGAAGAGGCGAAGGAGATTTGGGTGTCATGTCAGTAGATGATTTCGTACTACATGTAAAGAAAGAAATAGCTAACCATTTAAATAAATAAGACCATAGCACTAAGAAGACCAAACAACAGACCACCGATGCGCAAAAAGGAAGATGCGCATATGATTAACGAAAATATCAAAGTGAGAGAAGTCCGCTTGGTGGGTGACAATGTAGAGCCGGGAGTATATCCAACTGCTGTTGCACGTAAAATGGCTGAAGAGCAGGAATTGGATCTTGTGGCAATCTCTGATAAAGCAGAGCCTTATATTTGTCGTATTTTGGACTATAAGAAATTCTTATATGAACAAAAGAAAAAACAAAAAGAACTAAAGGCCAAGCAAGTTAAAGTTGTTGTAAAGGAGATTCGTTTCGGCCCTCAAACTGATGATCACGATTACGAATTCAAGAAGAAACATGCTGAGAAATTCCTTGAAGAGGGTGCTAAGCTTAAGACTTACGTATTCTTCAAAGGGAGATCTATTATCTTCAAAGATCAAGGAGAAATCCTTCTTCTTAAACTTGCTCAGGAACTAGAGCATGTTGGAAAGGTAGACCAGCTTCCTAAGCTTGAAGGTAAAAGGATGATCATGATGATGAGTCCAAAGAAACCTGCAAAGTAAGTACAATGTAATAATATAGCAATATAACAGTGTATTAATAATCATGATTACATTGCTACATTGATAAAAAGATATTGATAACAAAATATAAAAAAGCAAAACAATGCCTAAATTAAAAACTAAATCAGGAGCTAAGAAGCGTTTTGTTCTTACCGGTTCTGGAAAGATCAAAAGAAAGCACGCTTATAAAAGCCACATCTTGACTAAAAAAGAAACTAAGCAAAAGAGAAATCTTACGCAAACAGGTCTAGTTAGTGCAGTGGATACAAAAAGCGTACTTAGACAATTAGCAATCAAGTAGTTTTTATAAATCTAATATCGGTTTATAAGAATTCTAACAAATTCAAAACAAGTTAACCCTGAAGCGGAGCTCATTAAGAGTAATATAATGTTACCGCCCTCTTCAAAAAAACAATTAAAATTATGCCTAGATCAGTAAACGCGGTTGCCAGTAGAGCACGCAGAAAAAAAATCATGAAGCAGGCTAAAGGTTTTTTCGGTAGAAGAAAGAACGTTTGGACTGTAGCTAAAAACGCGGTAGAAAAAGCAATGCAATATGCTTACCGTGGTAGAAAAGAAAAGAAAAGAAATTTCCGTTCCCTATGGATTACCAGAATTAACGCTGGATGTAGAGAGCACGGTGTTTCTTACTCCAAATTTATGGGGGATCTTAAGAGAAACAACATCGAGCTTAACAGAAAAGTTCTTGCTGACTTAGCAATGAACCACCCTGAAGCTTTCAAAGCTGTTGTAGATCAAGTAAAATAATTAATAATTTCTGTTATCAATATAGAAACTCCCGGTTTTTCTGGGAGTTTTTTTATATATTTATGCCTTTAAAAACTAAGAAGAACTAATAACTCATAAATATGAATAACTCATTTAACAGAAGAGATTTTATCAAGACCAGTTCTATGGCAGGAATGGGCGCCTTAATTCCCTCGAGCACTTTATTCAACATTTTCGATTTCAACCCTAAAAAGGTAAGAATAGCTTTTATCGCTGTTGGTTTACGTGGACAAACTCACGTAGAAAATATGGCAAGACGTGATGATGTGGAGATTGTAGCATTTGCAGATCCGGATCCTTACATGGTTGGACGTGCACAGGAAATTCTGAAAAAGAATGGCAAGAAGCCTGCTAAAGTTTTTGGAAATGGTAATGACGATTACAAAAACATGCTTAAAGATAAAAATATTGATGCTGTTTTTGTATCATCTCCATGGGAATGGCACCACGAACATGGCGTAGCAGCTATGAAAGCTGGTAAAATTGTCGGAATGGAAGTTTCCGGTGCTATAACACTGGAGGAATGTTGGGATTACGTAAAAGTATCTGAACAAACCGGAGTTCCGTTAATGGCATTAGAAAATGTATGCTACAGACGCGATGTAATGGCTATCCTGAATATGGTAAGAAAAGGAATGTTCGGAGAACTTGTTCACGGAACAGGAGGCTACCAGCACGATTTAAGACCAGTTTTATTCAACAGTGGCATCAATGGTAAAAACGGAGATGGTGTTGAATTCGGAGAAAAAGCATTTAGTGAAGCCAAGTGGAGAACGAACCACTATAAAAACAGAAACGGGGAACTTTACCCTACTCATGGTGTTGGTCCATTGCATACAATGATGGATATTAACCGTGGAAACAGATTACTAAGATTATCATCTTTTGCATCCAAAGCAAGAGGATTACATAAATACATCGTGGATAAAGGTGGAGAAAGCCATCCTAATGCAAAAGTAGAATGGAAACAAGGAGATATTGTTACCACTCAGATCCAGTGTCACAACGGAGAAACTATTGTATTAACACACGATACCAGCTTACAAAGACCATATAACTTAGGATTCAAAGTTCAAGGTACAGAAGGTCTTTGGGAAGATTTCGGCTGGGGAGAAGCAGCACAAGGATTTATTTACTTCGAGAAGATTATGAACCATTCTCACAGATGGGATAGTTCTGAAAAATGGATTAAAGAATATGATCACCCTATGTGGAAGAAGCATGAGCAGAAAGCTGTTGGTGCGGGTCATGGCGGTATGGATTACTTCTTAGATAATACGTTCGTAGAATGTATTAAAAGAAATGAAGCATTCCCGTTAGATGTCTATGATCTGGCTACATGGTATTCCATTACTCCTCTTAGTGAAAAGTCTATCGCTGAAAACGGTGCCGTTCAGGAAATTCCTGATTTTACAAACGGTAAATGGAAGAATGCTAAAAATACATTTGCAATAAATGACGACTACTAAAACTAATGCAACTTTACTTGTTCTGGCAGGTGGCCTGGGCAGCAGATACAAAGGAAAAAAACAAGTAGATCCAATGGGGCCTTCAGGTGAGTGCCTGATGGAATATTCTATCTATGACGCTAAGAATGCTGGTTTTGATCAGCTTGTGCTTATCATCAACGATTACTTTAATCAGGAAACCAAAGATCATTTCCAAGCTATTGCTGACAAGGTTGGCATAAAGCTGGATTTTGTGATACAGGCTCTTGATTCTCTTTTACCAGAAAAACATAAAAACAGACTGGAAAACAGAGTTAAACCTTGGGGTACAGGTCACGCTATTTTAACTGCTAAGGATGTTATTAAAAATCCTTTTGTGGTAATTAATGCTGATGACTATTATAACCGAAAAGCCTTTGAAAAAGCTTATCAGCTGATCAATTCAGGACAAATTAATGAGCATCAGTATGGAATGGTAGCCTACCCTCTTTCAGCAACACTAAGTGATAACGGAAGTGTGTCTCGTGGTGTTTGTACAATCGAAAGTGGTTTGCTGAAAAAAGTAGTAGAGCATACCAATATTTCTGAAGAAAACGGGAAAATCATCCATACAGATGATGCCGGAAACAAAACAGAATTAGCTCCTGACACACAGGTTTCGATGAATTTCTGGATTCTGGACACTTCAGTATTCCAGGTTTTAGAAACTGAATTCGATCAATTTTTAACTAACCTAAGCTCGGAGAAAGCAGAACTTTTCATTCCTTTTGTTATTGATGATATGATCCATAATGAAGGTTTAAAAGTTGTTGTTGAATCTTCACAGGACAAATGGTTTGGTGTAACCTATCCTGAAGACAAAGACTTCGTTATCAAATCCGTTCAGGAAATGGTGGATAACGGCTACTACCCGGCTTCGCTATGGTAAACTATGAACAACTACATTAAGATTTTACAGTCTTTTATATCTATAAAAGATGAAAATAAAGTGTCCATCATTCCTATTAATGATGGACATATTAATACTACATTGCGTGTAGATATTAATGACAACGATGCACAACAGTATATTTTACAGAAAATAAATCATCATATCTTTCGAAAACCGGAAGTAATTATGCATTCTATAGATGTGGTAAACAAGCATCTTCAATCTGCCGGATATGAATATGAAATTCTTGAAACTGTTCCAAATCTGGAGGGCGAATTTCTGACTATAGATGATAATGAGGACTACTGGAGAATGACGAAGTTTATTCCTAATACTTATTGTGTTACAAAAGTAAAAGACAGGGATCAAGCTTATGAAGCTGCGAAAACACTAAGTGTTTTTTATTCTAAAATTCTGGATCTCAATCCAAATTTGATTGAATCATCAATTCCGGGTTTTATAGACTTTGAAAAAAGAATTAATGATTACAAAGTTTCTTTGGAAAAAGCTTCTGAAGAAAGAAAGAATGAAGCTTCTGAAGAAATAAATTTTGTCAATCAATACCTGAATCTTCCGGAGTTATTTATCCAGAATCAGAAAAACGGAAGTTTCCCATTGCGAATTGTACATGCAGATCCTAAAATCAGTAATATACTCTTCGATAGTAATACTCATAAGGGACGCAGTGTAATAGATCTGGATACACTAATGCCAGCAACTATTCTTTATGATTTTGGTGATATGGTAAGGTCATATACCAACCTAAAAGAAGAGGATGATCCTAATCCTGAGAATGTATTCAGCAGAGAATATTATGATGCTGTAAAAGAAGGTTTTCTTTCTCATACATCAGGTTCACTGACAAATGCAGAAAGAGATAATCTGGATTATGCGGGCCAGGTGGTTGTATTTATACAGGTGATTCGTTTTTTAGGTGATTACCTGAATGGAGATACCTACTACAAAACAAAATATCCTAACCATAATCTGGACAGGACAAAAAATCAGATCAATTTATTAAAAGAATTATTAAAAATAGAACCGGCACCTTAAGCCGGTTTTTTTTTATTTTCAGCCAAAAACATCAATTTATCCTTTCTCTCTTACCATTCATCAAATAAAGTTTAGTATCAATAGCTTTCTTCGTTGTTTTGAGTCAGATTTAAACAACATTTACAATGAAACAACGAATTTTAGGACTCACTGTATTATTAGCATGTATTACCTGCTCTGTAGAAGTAAGTGCACAACAACAACCTTCTATTTTTCATTTAGGAGCAAAAGGAGGAGGAAACTTCACTAAAGTATCTACATCATCAGGTTTAACCGGAAAATATGATTATGGATATCATTTGGGGGCTATGGCTCGGGTTGATCTTGGAAGTTTATATGTACAGGGTGAAGCCTTATATAATCAAAAAAGAACATCTTATGATACTGGTAGTGAAGGTTCTCAAAAGCTAAAATGGAACTCAATTGATATTCCTGTAGTAATTGGTTATAAAGTTATTAATGATAAAGACTATAATGTAAGGGTATTTGCAGGAGGTGTATATAGCTATGCATTTAGTGATAACCTTTCGGCTTCAGCAGCATTACAGGACAGTTTTAAAAAATTTGATAGATCAAATATTGGAATTACCGGGGGTATCGGACTGGATTATAAAAACTTTACAATAGATCTTAGATACGAAACCGGTCTTTCCAATGTTAGCAAAGAATTTAAATCCAAACCTCATAGTTTCTCACTTGGCATTGGCTACTTCTTATTCTAAAAACTTAAATTATCTTTACCAATTAGAAACTACGGATTTGTAGTTTCTAATTTTTTATAAACCTACTCTGTATTATTTATGATAAAAATTTTTACTGTAAGAAAATACATATTTACCATAATATTCTGGCTTGCTTTTGGTGTTTTCCTCTGGTTAAATTTCCAGTCAGACGACGGAAAATTAAATGCTCTTTTTCAAACCTGTGCTATTTTAATCAGTTCTTTTATTTTCACTCAGCTTTTAACCGTCAAATTACTACCGAAAGCTTTAAGATCTAAAAGAATGAAATGGTTTCTAATTCAGTCCATCCTGATCATTTTTTCACTCAGCATCCTGTTTTCATTAATTTTCACTTACATTCGTGTTGACAGAAGCACTCCTTTACCTCCAAATTTTTCAGAGCAAATTCCATTTCTCTGGAAAGGTTTTTATTTGTCTATTTCTGCCTCTTTTCTTATAAATGGTACAGCATGTGGAATAAAATTTTATCAGGAACACGGAAAAATAGAACGGGATCATATCCTTCTTCAACAGGCACATCTGGAAAATCAGTTAAAGTTATTACAGGATCAGATCAATCCACATGTAATGTTTAACATTCTGAACCATATTCATATTCTTATGAAAAGCAATACTGAATTAGCCTCATTTCTTTTATTAAAATTTTCAGATATACTTCGATACCAACTCTATCATTGTAATCAAAATCTGGTCGTATTAGACGGGGATATCCAGTATCTACAGGATTTAGTGGAAGTAGAGAAACTAAGATGGGGAAACGAATTGGATGTAAAAGCAGAATGGCAGATTGAAAATAAAAAAGCACTTATTGTACCACTTCTTCTTGTTCCGTTTATAGAAAATGCTTTTAAGTATGTGTGCCGACTTCCGGGACAGACTGGCTATATAAACATTTCCTGCACAGAAAAAGAAGGTTTGCTTTCCTTTTATGTAGAAAATTCTTATTCGGATTTAGTGGTAAGCAGAAAGAAAGACGGAGCTCACGGAATTGGATTGCAAAATGTAAAAAAGCGATTAAAACTTCAGTATCCGGGTACTCATGACCTTAAAATTGAATCAGAAGGAAACGTCTATAAAGTATCCTTAAAACTAAAATTATCCAACGAAAATGACCAATAATTATACTCTGCCCAAAATGAAATGCCTGATTATAGATGATGAACCATTAGCGAGATTCCATCTTAAAGATATGGCAGATCAAATCGATTTTCTAGAAGTTATTGCTACCTGTGCAACAGCATTGGAAGCAAATACTAAAATACAGGAAAACCAGATTGACCTTATTTTTCTGGATATTAATATGCCTTATTTAACGGGGCTTGAATTTTTAGAGCAATTGGAAAATCCACCATTATGTATTCTTACAACAGCGTATTCAGAATATGCGCTGGAGGGCTATAGATTGCAAGTAGTCGATTATCTTCTGAAGCCTATAACTTTTAATCGTTTTTATCAGGCTGTAAATAAAGCTCAACAGCAATTTATTATGGCTGAGAAAATGAAAAAAAATGTCCAGCTGGAAGATCCTTTTTTATATGTACGCCAAGGAGATACTTTTATAAAAGTTTCCTGGGTAGACATCCTATATATTGAGAGTATGCAGAACTATACTAAGCTTCATTTTAAAGAGAAATCTATTGTGATTCATCAGACAATGAAAGCTATTGAAGAATCGCTTTCCGCAGAACATTTTTTCAGAATTCATAAATCGTTTTTAATTAATATTACTCATATAGAAATGATTTCCGGAGGACGCTTATATATTAATAAAATTGAGCTTCCTATATCCAGAACCCGTAAAGAAGAATTACTTAACCAGGTTGTCTATAAAAAGCTCATTAGTAAATAAGAAACTGTCTATGGAAGATTCCAACGCAACGCTACAGCTGCATAAAACGAGTTTGTAAAACTTGGATCTTTTTGCTTTTTCTCTTTAAAGAAACTTTTCAGGCTACGGTCATTCTCACTAAAAGACCTTACAAGCACACTCCCGCCGGTAATACGCAGGCTTAATGATTTTCCGATCTTTACTTCGGGCCTTAATCCTGCTGTTATCTGTTGATAGCCTAATAGTATTGATTTATCTTCCTTCTTTCTCTCTACTACCATACCGTCTAATCCCACTACAGCTTTTAAAGCAAACATATCAGAGAACTGATAGCCAACAGTAGCTTCTTCCGGGAATTTGACACTAACCTTAAATTTAGTACCTGTTTTCCAGTCCAGATAAATAAAAGGCATAATCATCGGGACACCGAAAGCTGTTGTTATTCCCGGTCCAAATCCAAAGGCCAAATTAGGGTTAAACTGTTTTATAAATACTACGCCACCCTGCCCTAGGATATCACTCTTGTCTACGTTTTCCAAATCAGTATAGACACCAACAGTTCCCATAATCATCATGCTCCATTTCCCTCCTAATGGCCTTATATGCTGCAGTCCAATCTGAGCGTTCAGCATCTGATCCGGAAATAGTTGTGTAGCATAGTCTTTATGAGACAGCTTAGCATAAGAGCCACTTACCAATAGTGACCATGCTTTTACCTTTCCATCCTCTGTTTTTTTTACAGACAAAGGAATACTAAGATTCATTTGTATTCGGCGAAAGTTACTTTTTGAATTAGTTTTAGTGCTGTCCTCCGGACGGATATAATTGGAATAAGGTATGTATTCCGTTTTCAATTCTCCGGATATTCCGGATTGTGCGTTTGCCCAATAAAAAAAATGGGTCATACAATAAAAAGTGATCAAAAGACCTTTTCTCATAGCTTAAATTTTCTGCAAAGAGAGGTCTTTGATAGTCTGATACAAAAATTACTTGATTAGTTGCATTTATGTTATGACGAAATGGAGACATAACCGGACAAAAAAGATCAGAGAATGTACTCCGATCTTTTTTGTAATATTTCATCTAAGAATTATACTGTCATTCCAATATCAATACCTTTAATTTTTCTGTAGATATCGGTTGCGTAATTGTCTGTCATACCCGATACATAGTCTATAATACCTAATACTTTCTGATAATCGGAAACGCCCTCATATACAAATTGCTTCGGTAGAAGTTGTAAGGCCATTTTATCATAATTCTTTCTGGCTGATTTTTCTTTAAGAATGGAGGGGATAAAGTGATTGAGTAACTCGTACATTACATTATAACCCGCATTTTCAATTTCTACAACTGCCCGGTGGCGGTAGATATTTTCGATAGAATATTTCTCTATTTTTTCTAAAGCATCACATTCCTCTCCAAAAATACCTAAAAGCGATTTGTTGAGACTCCCATCCAGGATTTGTGGGATATGCTTAATGTAAATTTCTTTTGTTTTTGAAATTAAAGAGTTTATTACTTTAGCTCGCAAATAAGAAATCCTTTCGTTCTCATTGGTGATCTGTTCAAGGTTTTTTCTGACTCTTGGTATGTCATCTGCATTTACAGATTCTATAAGTGTCGTAAAAAGCTCTTCACAAGGTTCTGTTTTCACAATTCCTAAGCGGTGCGCATCTTCCATATCGATGATATTATAGCAAATATCATCTGCAGCCTCTACCAACCATACAAACGGATGTCTTTTATAGATAACCGGAGAGTCTGAAGTCTGAATCAGATTAACAGATGAAGCAATATCTTCAAAAGTTTTTTCTTCACTCTGGAAAAATCCAAATTTCTTGCGCTGAAGATCCTTTTTGCTGAAATCTTTGGCGGATGATTCACATGGATATTTAGCGATAGAAGCTAATGTTGTATTTGTCAGCATCAATCCGCCTTCACTTTTTCCAATTTGCTGTTGCGTTAAAACTCTTATCGCATTTGCATTTCCCTCAAAATTAATAAGGTCATTCCACTCTCTCTCAGAAAAATGTGGTTTCAGAGAACTTTCATTTCTTTCAAAATAACTTGCAATAGCATCCTCTCCTGAATGCCCAAATGCAGGATTGCCAATATCATGACAAAGGCAAGCTGCGGCAATAACATTATTAAGATTATATTGATAAAACAGACTACTTTCTTCCTCCAGATCAGCTGCGAAATTTTCAGCAATATGTTCTCCTATTATACTCCCCAGAGAACGTCCTACAGAAGCTACTTCCAGAGAATGAGTTAATCTGTTATGTACAAAAACACTTCCAGGCAACGGGAAAACTTGCGTCTTATTCTGAAGCCTTCTAAATGCCGATGAAAAAATAATTCTGTCAAAATCTCTTTGATAAGCACTTCTGGATGCCGTTGTGCTTTCCTGTACTCCTGCCCTCTTGGTTGTAAAAATCGTATTCAAATTCATTGCGGTACCAAAATTAAATCTAATTTTAAAGAAAAAGAATTTTTAATCCGGAAAATTCTACTTCTTATCATCTTTTATAGGCGCCATATTTTTATTTAATAAACTCTTAATTTCAATAAAAAATAAACAAAATACGGCCCTAAAGCTAATTTGCATTCTTTCATTAATTATATTTAGTAAAAATTATACCAAACAACATTAACAATCATTCACAAAAACCATTAAATAAATTTAATATTCGCAACAAATATGTATTTATTTTTTCATTACCTTCACTATCTGTAACGAGTTATAACTCAATATTTTTTGATTTATTCCGTTATATAATCTGAATAAAAAAAGAAATTTAATGGAGACTGTAGTAATTACGGGCGGAAGCGGTTTGATAGGTAATCATCTCGCTAAGCTTCTCGTGGAAGAAGATTATAACGTAATTCTTCTTTCCCGGACCCCCGACAAAAACAAAGGGAGTGCTCATATTCGATTTGCAGGCTGGAACCCATCCACAGGAGAAATTGATAAAAAAGCTATTGAAGAAGCTGATTATATTGTACATCTGGCTGGAGAAAATATTGGCGCGAAAAGATGGACAAATTCCCGAAAGAAAGAAATAGAAAATAGCAGAATAAAGAGTTCTGAGCTATTATGTAAAAGTCTTAGAGAAATCCCTAATAAAGTTAAAGCTGTAATTTCAGCTTCCGGTATTAATTATTATGGTGGCGATTATGACAACCGTATGACCTTTGACGAAACGACTCCTAAAGGAAAGGGATTTCTTGCTGATGTTTGCCAAAAATGGGAGGAAAGCATAAAACCTGTTGGTGATATGGGGAAAAGGTTAGTGATTATGAGAACCGGTGTTGTCATGTCTCCTCAAGAAGGTGCATTAAAAGAGTTTCTGAAGCCTTTAAGCTTTAGAATAGCTCCTATACTCGGAAATGGTAAACAAAGAATGAGCTGGTTGCATTTGGATGATATTACACGGGCTTATCTCCATTCCATAAAAAACGAATCTGTAGAAGGAATATACAACATTACTGCACCACACGCCATCTCATATCATCAGGCTATCATTAAGATTGCGAAAACTAAATACAGAACCATTTTTATACCTCTCAAAATCCCTGCATTTATTTTAAAGATTATGAAAGGTGAAATGGCAGAAGGAACAGTTTTAACAGGTATTACAACAAATTCTGCTAAGTTCACCAATACAGGATTCCAATTTTTGTTTCCTATATTCAACAGAGACTGTATAAAGGACTTGCTAGCTAAATAGCAAATATATCACAATCAAATATTAAAAGACTGAAAAAGCATAAAAAAGGCCGTATTACCACTGGTATACGGCCTCGTTTGTGTGAAAAATAGTTTATTCATCCTTCATATATATATTCACCTTCTCTGCGCATTTTCGTCCTTCGGTAATTGCCCATACCACTAAAGATTGCCCTCTTCTGGCATCACCACAAGTAAAAATTTTATCCTGATTCGTTTTATATTCAGTATCATTACCAATCAGATTGAGCCTTGGATCTAACTGAATATCTAGAGCCTCAACCAATCCTTTATGCTGTACATGTAAAAATCCCATTGCCAAAAAGGCATAATCACAGTCAATAATAAACTCTGACCCTGGCTTTTCTACAAAAGATGTATAACGTTTTGTTACCGGATCTTTCGCCCATTCTACTTCTGTAGCCCTGACCCCTTTCAGATGCCCATGTTCATCTTTCAGAAACTCTTTACAGTTAATCATCCATTTCCTCTCACAACCTTCATCATGAGAAGTTGTTGTTTTCAGAACCATGGGGAACATAGGCCATGGCATTGTTTCATCTCTCTGCATCGGTGGCATTGGCATAATCTCAATCTGCAGAATCTGTTCCGCCCCTTGTCTGTTGGAGGTACCAATGCAGTCCGAACCTGTATCTCCACCACCTATTACCAACACCTTTTTTCCTTCAACATTAATTTCCTCTTCCTGGAATCCTATATTACTAACTCTTTTATTACTTTGCTTCAGGAATTCCATGGCAAAATAAATACCCTTAGCTTCTCTGTTCGGAATAGGTAAATCTCTTGGAATTGTACTGCCTAATGCCAATACAACAGCATCAAAATTACGGTCAAGTTCTTCTGCAGAATAATCTGTCCCGACATTAGTATTGGTTTTGAAAACAATACCTTCCTGCTCCATTAATCTAATCCGCCTTTCTACAATCTTCTTATCCAGTTTAAAATCCGGAATTCCAAACCTCAACAATCCTCCTGCTTCCGAATCTCTTTCGAAAACAGTTACCAGATGCCCCATTTTATTTAACTGATCTGCAGCAGCCAACCCGGAGGGACCTGATCCCACTACTGCTACTTTTTTCCCTGTTCTGCTAATTGCAATCTGAGGCTTTACATAGCCTTCACGGAAAGCTGTTTCTATAATATTTTTTTCAATCTCTTCTATGGTTACCGGTAATTCATTTATCCCAAGTACACATGATCCTTCACAAGGCGCCGGACAAATTCTTCCGGTAAATTCAGGAAAGTTATTGGTTGTAGAAAGTATATCATATGCCTTCTTCCACTGATTATTGTATACGGCATCATTAAATTCCGGAATCACATTCCCCAACGGGCAACCACTCTGACAAAAAGGTATTCCACAATTCATGCAACGGGCTGCCTGGTTATTTAATAATTCAGCCGATGGTAAGTGCTGGAATTCCTGATAGTGTTTCACCCTGCTTTCCGCCAGTTCTTTTACCGGTAGCTCTCTCTCATATAATAAAAATCCGTCTGTCTTTCCCATGGCTGCTAATTAGTTTCTTTGTTTTCTTTTTGCTTTAGTAAAGCCTTTTTATAATCTCTCGGATATACCTTTACAAAGTACCCCAATGCTTGTTCAAAATCACTCAGTAAATATTGACCTATTTCACTCCCTGTAATGGTAACATGTTCCTCTATTAATTGCCTGATTAACTGAACATCAGATTCCTCCAATGACTCCAGATCTGCCATATCCGGGTTAAAATTCTTATCCAGAGATTTATTAATATCCCACACATACGCGATTCCTCCACTCATCCCCGCTCCAAAATTCCTTCCGACATCTCCTAAAATAACAACTGTTCCTCCTGTCATATATTCGCATCCGTGATCGCCTACTCCTTCTACTACAGCCGTCGCTCCGGAATTGCGGACACAAAAACGTTCTCCAGCCATTCCGTTAATAAAAGCTTTTCCGCTAGTGGCTCCATATAAAGCTACATTACCAATAATACTGTTTTCATGTGCTTTAATTTTAGATTCTTCAGGTAATTTTATAGCCAGCTTGGCACCAGAAAGACCTTTACCAAAATAGTCATTGGCATCCCCTTCCAAAATCATCGTAAGTCCTTTATTACAGAATGCCCCATAGCTTTGCCCTGCAGTTCCCTTGAAGTCGAATACCAGCGAATCTTCCTTCATTCCTTCAGATTTATACTTCTTGGTAATTTCATGGGACAATATAGTACCTATTGCCCTGTCTGTATTTTTAACCTCAAAAAAGGCTCTGATATTAGATGTATTCTGCAACGCTTCCTCTGCTGCTTCAAGCATCTTCCAGGATATAGAATCATTCAATTCATTATCCTGATCTTCCGATTTCACCAATGGTAAATCATTTTCAACTTTTTGCAGAAAATCATCAAGATTTATATTCTGATGCTTCCAGTGTTTTAATTTTTCTTTTTTGGTAAGACACTGATACTGTCCTACCATTTCATCTATTGTTCTGAATCCTAAAGCTGCCATCAGCTCTCTTACCTCCGTAGCCAGAAATTTGAAATAGTTAACCAAATGATCCGCACTACCAGAGAATTTTGCTCTTAAATCAGGATTTTGTGTAGCAATACCTACAGGACACGTGTTTAGATGACATTTACGCATCAGAATACATCCCTGTACAATAAGTGCAGATGTTGCTATTCCCCATTCTTCAGCTCCCAGTAATGTAGCAATAACAATATCTCTACCTGTCTTTATCTGACCATCTGTTTGAATCGTTACGCGTTGTCTTAGTTTATTTTTAATTAAAGTTTGATGTGTCTCTGCCAGTCCAAGTTCCCATGGTAATCCGGCATGCCTTACAGAACTCACCGGAGATGCACCGGTACCACCATCATAACCTGATATTAAAATATGGTCTGCTTTCGCTTTCGCTACACCAGACGCAATAGTTCCGACTCCTGCTTTTGAAACAAGTTTAACACTAATTCGTGCATGTCTGTTTGCATTCTTCAGATCAAAGATCAGCTGTGCCAAGTCTTCTATTGAATAAATATCGTGGTGTGGCGGCGGAGAAATTAAGCCTACTCCCGGAGTAGCATGACGGGTTTTTCCAATCCAGCTGTCTACTTTATCGCCAGGTAACTGTCCTCCTTCTCCAGGTTTAGCACCCTGTGCCATTTTTATCTGGATTTCTTCTGCTTCTGCAAGATATCTACTCGTTACACCGAACCGCCCTGAAGCAACCTGCTTAATAGCGGAACGCATACTATCACCATTTTGTAACAAATCGTAACGTTGTTCATCTTCTCCTCCCTCTCCGGTATTGCTTTTTGCTCCGATGCGATTCATTGCAATTGCCAAAGTTGTATGGGCTTCCCAGGAAATAGAACCAAAGGACATCGCTCCTGTAGCAAAACGTTTTAGTATGTTTTCTATAGGCTCTACTTCTTCAATAGCTATTGCTTCGCGGTCATTTTTTAGTTCCAATAATGCTCTTAAGCTTACTGGCGCATCATTTCCTATATTGACAGCTCTGGAATATTTTTTGAAAATTTCATAATCATTTTTCCATGTAGCTTGTTGTAATAAATGAACCGTATTCGGATTATATTGGTGGTATTCTCCTGTTTTTTTCCATTGGTAAACGCCACCTTCCTGCAGTACTTCCTGCTTCATTACCGGACGGAAAGCATTGTTATGTTTAATGAGTGCTTCTTTGGCAATCTCATCAAATCCAATCCCCTCAATTCTTGATATAGCTCCCGTAAAACAGCTATTCACAACCATTTTATTGATGCCGACAATTTCAAATATCTGGGATCCCTGATATGACTGTAAAGTTGAAATTCCCATTTTAGAAAAGATCTTTAACAGCCCGTCTCCGACAGATTTTAAATAATTCTTTTTTAATTGTTCCAGATCACCATCAATCTCTCCGGCTAAATGTAACTGCCTGATGGAAGCTAAAGCCAGATATGGATTAATTGCCGTAGCACCGAAACCTAATAAGGCTGCAAAATGATGTACTTCCCATATATCTCCGGCTTCTATTACTATACCTATTTTTCGTCGGGCTCCTTTTCTTACCAGATGATGATGTACGGCAGAACAAGCCAGCAATGTAGGGATTGCAACATGGTCGGAATCTATAGCTCTGTCTGAAAGAATCAGAACATCAAAACCATCTTCCACTGCATCCATAGCATATCTGCAGATGCGGTCTATCCCTCGCTTCAAGCTACCCGGGTTTCCGTCAGCTTTGAAATAAGTATGAATTGTTTTCGCCTGAAAATTCCCGGTGTCTATACTCCTAAGCTTTTCCAACTGCTCATTATTAAGAATAGGCTGTTTAAGCGTTATAGAATGTGCAAAGTTTTTATCTTCAGAAAGAACATTTCCATTTCCTCCAATAATTGTAGCAAGAGACATCACCATTCGCTCCCGGATAGGATCGATCGGCGGATTGGTTACCTGAGCAAATAACTGTTTGAAATATGAGCTTAAGTGTTGTGGTTTTTCGCTAAGCACAGCCAGTGGAGCATCGAATCCCATAGAGCCAATAGGTTCTTTTCCGGTAAGTGCCATAGGTTTAATAACCTGATCTACATCTTCACGTGTATAACCAAATGCTTGCTGATATTTAAAAATGTCATCCGCCTGTAGCATAGTAAAACGTATTCTCGGCGCCGGCAGTTCTTCTAAACGTATTTTCTGGCTATCCAGCCATTCTTTGTAAGGCTGAGAAGTGCAGATTTCTTTTTTAAGTTCTTCGTCACTGATAATTTTACCTTTGGCAAGATCTACCAGAAACATTTTTCCGGGCTGAAGACGCCCACTTTTTATAATTTTAGCAGGATCCACAGGCAATGCGCCAGACTCCGATGCCATAACAACCATATCATCGGAAGTAACACAAAATCTTGAAGGGCGCAGTCCATTTCTGTCCAGAGTAGCTCCGATAATTTTACCATCCGTAAATGAGATAGAAGCTGGTCCATCCCACGGCTCCATTACGCAGGCATGGAATTCATAGAAATGTTTTTTGTAATCTTCCATGATCTCATTACCATCCCATGCTTCAGGAATAAGCATCATCATAACATGTGGTAAAGATCGGCCTGCATGTACCAACATTTCTACCATATTATCCAGATATGCTGAATCCGACTGATCAGGAGTAACTAATGGCAAAAGCATATCTATTTCCTGAGCAGTAAAATAAGGGCTTGTAAATGTTTTCTGGGACGATTTTAACCAGTTAAGATTCCCCTGTACTGTGTTAATCTCTCCATTATGTGCCAAATATCTAAAAGGCTGTGCAAGGCTCCATGTGGGCGAAGTATTGGTTGCAAAACGGGAATGCACCATACCAAAAGCAGAAGTAAGTTTGGGGTTGGTTAAATCTCTGAAATAGTGTCTGATCTGTATACTTCTCAATTGACCTTTGTAAACAAGCTTTCTACATGAAAGTGAAGCTACATAAAAACCAATAGGATCATTTTGCAGAACATTATTTATCTGATTGCTAATATAATTACGGAAAACGAAGAGCTTTCTTTCAAAACTATTTTCATAATCGATTCCAAAAGGCTTTTCGATGAAGATCATTTCCATTACAGGTTCCACTTCCTTCGCAAGTTCACCAAGCTCAATATTGTTTACAGGGACAGGTCTATACCCTAAAATATTTAGTTCTAGTCTGTCTGCGGCATGCTGAATAATATTTTTACATTCATCGATAAGTGCCACATTTTTAGGAAAGAAGAACATTCCTACTCCATAGTCTCCCAGCCGGGGCAAATCTATTCCGTAAGTAGAAGCTTCTTCTTCCAGCAGTTCATGTGGAATCTGGATTTGTACACCTGCTCCGTCCCCGGTATTACTTTCGTAACCGGTAGCCCCTCTGTGCTCCATATTCTCCAGCATTGTTATTGCATCTGCAACAACTTTATGGCTTTTAACTCCTTTAATATTAGCTACAAAGCCAACACCACAAGAGTCAAATTCAAATTCAGGTCTGTACAATCCATAGTTCTTCATAGTCATCAGTTTTCAGACACGAAATTACGAATTATATTGATAAAATAAGTTTTACGTGAACATTGAATAATTTTAACACCTAATAAGTATTGATTTTATTCAATTAAATCAATTTTATTAAAAATGTAATATAAATCTATTTTATTATAATGATTTCAATATTTAATTGTCATACAATAAAAACTATAAACATCTGATAATCAGCAAATATAGATTTTAAAATGCTTAAAATTTCTTTAAAATAGAATTACAAAACAATCAACTACAAAGCATATATTCAAATTTGTCTTAAAATTATTTTCACGTACTGTAAATAATTTTATTTATTTTTTATAAGTAAAATATATGTAAAACATTAAAAATATAAAGTTTTTAGAATGATTATAAATTATAAAGATAAAGATATTTTCACTGCTTTAAGATATAAATACAAATAAAAAAGCCCCAAACTAAGTTTGGGGCTTCATTATTTTTATGTATAAATTACATATAAGCTTCGATTGGTGTACAAGTACAAATTAAATTTCTGTCACCATAAGCTTCATCAATTCTGGAAACTGTAGCAAAGAATTTATTATCTCTCACCCATTCTAATGGATATGCCGCTTTTTCTCTTGCATATGGCTTGTCCCATGCATCAGAAATAACAAGCTCCATTGTGTGTGGTGCATTTTTCAGCACATTATTTTCTGCATCTGCAACTCCCTCAGCAATTTCATCGATCTCTTTTCTGATAGAGATTAATGCTTCTGCAAAACGATCGATTTCAGCTTTACTTTCACTTTCAGTAGGCTCTATCATTAGAGTACCTGCTACCGGGAATGAAACTGTAGGTGCATGGAATCCGTAATCCATAAGACGTTTCGCAATATCAGCAACTTCAATCCCTAAAGATTTGAATTGTCTGAAATCTACGATACATTCGTGAGCTACTCTGTCGTTCTGATTGCTGTAAAGGATTGGATAATGCTCCTTTAAAATATTTTTAAGGTAGTTTGCATTAAGAATTGCATGTTCTGTGGCTTTTCTTAGCCCATGAGCTCCTAACATTTTGATATATGCATAAGATATATTCAAAATTAGAGAAGAACCATAAGGTGCTGCAGAAATCGCATCAATTGCTTTCTCTCCTCCTGTTTTAATATTAGGATTAGAAGGAAGGAACGGCACTAAGTGTTCAGCCACACAGATTGGACCAACACCAGGACCTCCACCCCCGTGAGGAATAGCAAAAGTTTTATGTAAGTTCAGGTGACAAACGTCTGCGCCAATGTTTCCCGGACTTGTAAATCCTACCTGAGCATTCATGTTTGCACCATCCATATATACCTGACCTCCATTATCATGGATAAGTTGTGTAATCTCTTTTACATTTACATCAAAGAATCCATAAGTAGACGGATATGTAATCATAATTGCAGATAAATTCTCTTTATTCTGCTCTACTTTTAGTTTTAGATCTTCGAAATCAATTTCTCCGTTTTCAAGGTTCTTCACTACTACAACCTTCATACCTGCCATAGCTGCAGATGCAGGGTTAGTACCATGAGCAGACTGAGGAATCACAACTACATTTCTGTGGAAATCTCCTCTGGATCTATGGTATTCGCGGATAACCATTAATCCTGCATACTCACCCTGAGCTCCTGAATTTGGCTGAAGTGAAGTAGCTGCGAATCCTGTAATCTCAGCAAGATCTCTTTCTAACTCTTCAATTAGCTGCTGATAACCTAAAGCTTGTCCTTTTGGTACAAATGGATGGACAGATCCCCACTCGCTCCATGAAAGCGGAAGCATCTCTGCTGCTGCATTCAACTTCATTGTACAAGATCCTAAAGAAATCATAGAATGCGTTAAAGAAAGGTCTTTTCTTTCTAATTTTTTGATATAACGCATTAATGCTGTTTCTGTATGATAGCTGTTGAAAACCTCATCTTTAAGCACTTCATGTCTTCTTACCAAGTTCTCAGGAATAGAACATTCTTCTTTGATTTCAATTACAAATGTCTCAACACCTTTGAATTTAGCTAATTCATCTACTAATGATTGTAACTTAACCAAAGTAGATGTTTCGTTTAGTGAAGCACTTACAAACTCAGGTGTAAAGTAGTTCAGGTTAATTCCTGCTTCTTCCAACTGAGTTTTTAATTTATGTTTATCCTCTTCAGATAATTTGAATTTAACCGTATCAAAAATAGGATGTTTTACAACCTCATATCCTAATTTCTCTAAAGCTCCACGTAAAGTATTCGCTTTGTAGTGTACCTGATTAGCTATAAACTCTAATCCTTTTGGTCCGTGGTAAACAGCATACATACCTGCCATTACAGCTAGTAAAACCTGCGCTGTACAAATGTTAGATGTAGCTCTTTCACGCTTAATATGCTGCTCCCTTGTTTGTAAAGCCATTCTTAATGCAGGCTTACCATACATATCCTGAGAAACACCAATAATTCTTCCCGGAATATCTCTCTTATAATCTTCTTTACAAGTAAAGAAAGCTGCATGAGGACCTCCGTATCCCATAGGAACACCGAAACGCTGAGATGTACCAACAGCACAATCTGCACCCATTTCAGCTGGGGATTTTAATTTAACCAAAGCTAGCGGATCACAAGCAACAGCAACCTGTATAGCAAGAGTTTTGTATGTAGAAATAAGATCTGTATAATCTACAACTACACCATTTTTACCAGGATACTGAAGTAATGCACCATAGAATGTATTATCTAATTGCATTGTCTCGTGATTTCCTATCACGATTTCAATATCTAATCCTGAAGCTTTAGTTGTAAGAACCGCAATAGTTTGTGGCATTACAAGATCCGAAACGAAGAATTTATTTACACCTCCTTTCTTCTGTTCTTTTGTTCTGTTTGCAAAGAACATGTGCATTGCTTCTGCTGCAGCTGTACTTTCATCTAACAAAGATGCATTGGACAATGGCAGTCCTGTTAGTTCAGCCATTACAGTCTGATAGTTAAGAAGCGCCTCAAGACGTCCTTGCGCTATCTCAGCCTGGTAAGGCGTATATGCTGTATACCAGCCTGGATTTTCAAAAATATTTCTCTGAATAGCCGGTGGTAAAATAGTATCATGGTATCCATAACCGATATAGTTATCGAATTGTGCATTCTGGCTCGCCAGAGCCTTGGAATGCTGCAACATTTCGTATTCTGAAAGTGCCGGAGAAATATCCAGATCTTTGTTTAAACGAATCTGTTGCGGAATTGTTTGTGAAATTAGTTCTTCAACACTCCCTACACCAATTTTTTGTAACATTTCGGATTTGTCTTTTTCGCTCATGCTAATATGGCGATTGACAAACTGTTGTGTGTTCATATAACTTTTATTAGATTTTTCAGAAATTTTGGAGTGTAAATTTACAAATTTTTAAAGGATATTCAATGCATAAAATTCAGCTTATGCATTCCCGTTTTTACAGTACAATTAGTGATATTTATCAGGTTTATAGCGCCAGCCCACTAGAAGCTTTCACCACTTTTTATGCTTCATTATTATCATTTCGTAATTAAAGATTACATTTGCTTTTTATACAGTCTATGAAAAACTCTATGGTCGAAAAACTTTCTTCTTTTATTTCCAACTTGTTTAACCCTGTATTTTCGTTTTTATTCTTTCTTTTATATTACGCATTCAATACCATGGAAAACGGAGAAGCATGGTTATTTATAGGGAAAGCTGTCCTCATCTTTGCAGTTCCTATATTAGGATATATTTATTATAATGTAAAGAAAGGAAAGTTTACGAATATGGATGTTTCCAACAGAAAACAAAGAAATAGTCTATACTACTATATCATCGCTTTATTACTGTTATTTATTATAGTAAACCTTATTACAGGCAAAACTATACCTGCAGCTTTTTATTTCCTTACAGGACTCTTATGTGTAATGATGCTGAGTAACTTCTGGATTAAAAGTTCTATGCATACGGCTCTTAATTTCTTTGTCGCGGCACTTTTTTACCAGCTTTCACCAACTTTAGGATTTATCTGGGGCGGACTTACTGTAGTCATTGCTATCACGCGCCTTATCCTGAAAAGACATACGCTGAGCGAGGTATTTTCAGGTGCTGTTATCGGAATAATCTTTTCCATAGCTTTTGTTTATTGGAATTAATCCCTACTTTTGGGTAAAATAATTTTTATGAAGAGCCTTACTCCGGCAGAGGAAACGCTAATGCATGCGTTATGGACAATAGAAAGAGGGTTTCTTAAGGATATTATGGAAGCATATCCGGAGCCTAGACCACATCACAATACAGTAGCAACAGTATTGAAAATATTGGTTGAAAAAGGATTTTTGAAAGTAAAACCTTTTGGTAGGCTTCACCGTTATGAAGTAAAAGTTTCTAAGGAACAATACTACCAGCAGCTGCTAAGATTGTTTATAGAAGAATATTACCATGCATCTCCTGAACTTTTACTAGCCGAAATGATCAGACTAGAGCTTTTAACTGATCAGCATCTAAAACCTTATACTACAAGCGTTATTGCTGAGCCTGTTTCTGTAAAAGAGGAAGAAACTAAAAAAGCAAAACCAGAGAAAGAAAAGAAAAAGAAGAAAGAGAAATCTAAAAAGAAAAAAGCTGAGAAGAAATCAGTGGAATAACTTTCTATAAAAGGATATACAAACACCCTGAATTTTAAAATTCAGGGTGTTTTTTATTATTACAAAACAAAAGTTACAGTGTTTTTAAAATAAAAAAACCGGAAGATTGCTCTTCCGGTCACGACACGACAATTGTCGTCTTTTACTAGTATCTATTATTATTAAATGATCTTCTAGGTTTTTCTTCTTTAGGTCTAGCTTCAGAAACGTTAAGGTTTTTACCTTGAAATAAAGCTCCGTTTAAAGATTCAATAGCTGTGTTAGCTTCGTCATTGTTTGGCATTTCAACAAAACCAAAACCACGAGAACGACCAGTCTCTCTGTCCATGATAATTTTAGCAGACTGAATAGCACCATATGAAGCAAAAAGTTCTTCTAATTGAGATTCCTTAACTGAATAGTTAATGTTTGAAATAAAAATGTTCATTATAAAAAATTAAAATTGTTGATAAAATATGATTTAAAGTAATCAAAAAACGTAATGAACATCCTATTGATTTCTGTTAAATAATGCAGGCAAGGTACAACAATTTTATCGAATATTATACGTTTCTTCCAAAATATCAAAATATTGTTTTAAAATATTTTCTTTGGAAAACCTACTTTCCATGGAATACCTTATTAATTCAGGAGATTTATCACTATACAGTGATTCCAAAATTTGTTTCGCAAAGCTTTCATGTTTTTCAATATTTAACATTTCACCGCTTACTTTTGACTGAATAATTTCTGAAAGACCGTTTAATTTACTATCTGCTAAAACATAAGTACCACAACATCCGGCTTCCAATAATGTATTTACTGAATCATCACATTTAGATGAAAGGATAAATAAATCTGAATATTTGACACAGGCATAAGAATTACTCATTGTGCTATGAAAAATCACATTATCCAGATTCAGATTATTTTTTGCCTGCTGAATTTTTTCTTCACTTATTTCATCTGTTAATATATGTAGTCTCACCTTTTCATTTTCGAGATGTTTAAATACCTGTAACAAATGCTCGAATCCTTCTGTAGATGAAGAATCCCCCATTGTAACAATATTCTTGTATTCATCGTCAAAAAAATGAGGTTTCCGGACATCAGAGAATTTATGATCCATCTGATCAAAATCTACAGAATTATGAATTTTTGCAAGCTTACGGGGCTCAATTTTAAAGGTCTGAATAAGATCGTTACGCGTATCCTCTGAGGGTATAATAATCTTATCATAATTATTATAAAATCTGTAGAAAAAACGCAGACTCCTCCTGAACAATTGCCTGGAGAACCCTTCAGTCATTTTTGTGATAAACTTTGTATGTGGGAAGAAGTAAGAAAAGTAGGCAAAATAAACATTCAGTTCTTTTGCATTACAGAAAACTATATCCGGATTTCGCTTTTTAATCTGCCTAAGAATAACAGTTAAAGAATTTCTGATTTTCCCTACCTGCAAATCAATAACCTCTACATACTCCCTAAGTGTATTCAGGTTATAATAATGTTTTCCTTTATTTAGTAATAGAACAGAGGGACGAAAGACATCTCTTGGTAAATACTTCAGTAACATTGAAACAGTATATTCCTCCTGATCTGGTCTGAGATCAGGAAGAATAAACATAATTTCAATAAGTTTCATTTTTCCTGCTTTTAGTTCGCTACATCGCTAATAAATTTTATACGCAGCATTCGGATTTCCTCGTCGGAAAGTTCGTCAGAAAATTCAGTGCATAAAGTCTTCATACTATCGCTCTCAGACTCCATCATAAATTCCATAAACCCTTCTACGATATCCTCATCAAAATTCTCGTCGATATAATAATCGATATTTAGTTTCGTTCCCTGATAAACGATACTCTCCATTTCGGAAAGCAATTCGTCCATTGTCAGATTTTTAGCTTTAGCAATATCCTCCAAATCAATTTTCTTATCCGTATTCTGAATAATAAAAACCTTATGGCTGGATTTATTTGCTACCTGCTTTAGTACCATATCATCCGGACGGTCGATATCGTTTTCCTCAACATATTTTTTTATGAAATCCGCAAATTCCTTTCCGAATTTCTTAGCCTTACCTTCTCCTACTCCATATATCTTAGAAATCTCGTCTATACTAATAGGATATTGTACTGTCATATCCTCCAAACTTGGATCCTGGAATACTGTATATGGCGGAATATTATTTTTCTGGGCTACTTTTTTCCTTACCTCTTTTAGTAAGCTAAACAATTTATCGTCCAGTCCGCGTGCTGTATTTCCTAATGTAACTTCGGAAGATATTTTAGCAGTTTCTGCCAGATTATATACTCTGTCTTCTGCTATTTCAAATTTCGATTTCAGTTTACCGTCGATACAATCTAATCCCTTTTTCGTAAGCTTTAGTACACCGTAGGTTTCAATATCTTTTAATAAAAAATCCTGAACTACAGCCTGTCGGATAATAGATTTCCAGTAATTATCCTCCTTATCTTTACCGCTTCCAAAGTGGTGATTGTTTTCAAGTTTATACGACTTGGTTACGGCATTTTCTTTACCTGCAATTACAGCGACCAAATCTTTTGCTCTGAATTTTTGTCCAAGATCATTTACAAGGCTCAGAATTTTCGTCAAATCTTCACTTGCATCTTTTAATACAGGCGGATTTACTGAATTATCACACATCTTGGCACCAGCTCCATTTACCGGATCAAACTTTTCACCAAAATAATACAGCAGGTACTGGCGACGGCTCATGGATGTTTCAACATATCCCACTACTTCATTAAGCAGCTGTAACCCAATCTCTCTTTCCGAAACTGGTTTCTGAGCCAAAAACTTTTCAAGTTTTTCAATGTCCTTCGGATCGTAGAAAGCAATACAATGTCCTTCTCCTCCGTCTCTTCCGGCACGTCCAGTTTCCTGATAATAACTTTCTAAACTTTTTGGTATATCATAATGAATTACAAATCTTACATCCGGCTTGTCAATTCCCATCCCGAATGCTATAGTTGCTACAATAACATCTACCTCTTCCATCAGGAATTTATCCTGATTGGTGACACGTGTTTTTGCATCTAAACCAGCATGATACGGTAATGCATTAAGGCCGTTTACCTGAAGCAGCTGTGCAAATTCTTCTACTTTTCTTCTGCTGAGACAGTAAACAATCCCTGATTTACCATTTTGGGCCTTGATAAACTTAACAATCTCTTTATCAATGTTTACTTTCGGGCGTACTTCATAAAATAAGTTGGGTCTGTTGAAAGACTCTTTATATACAAGAGCATTCGTCATACCAAGTGTTTTCTGAATATCATCCTGAACTTTCGGAGTTGCTGTAGCCGTTAGTGCAATAACAGGAACATCCGCAATTTTATCGATAATACTTTTTAAATTTCTGTATTCAGGACGGAAATCATGTCCCCATTCTGAAATACAGTGCGCCTCGTCTATTGCAAAAAACGAAATAGGAACCTCTTTAAAGAAATCTATATATTCTTCTTTAATCAACGATTCCGGAGCTACATAAAGCAGCTTTGTCCTTCCGTTCCGGATATCATCCATCACGGTTTTCGTCTGAGTTTTGTTCAACGAAGAATTAAGAACGTGTGCTACTCCCTCTTCAGAAGAAAGCCCGTTAACCGCATCTACCTGATTTTTCATTAATGCTATTAATGGTGATACCACAATAGCTGTTCCCTCGCTCATTAATGCCGGCAACTGGTAGCATAATGATTTACCTCCACCCGTTGGCATCAAGACAAAAACATCATTTCCTTCTAATAGTGTGGAAATAATTTGTTCCTGATACCCTTTGAATGTTGTAAAGCCAAAATACTTTTTCAATGACTCCGCTATGTTCGCAGATTTTGTATTCATCCTTTGATTTAAGTTTACTAAATTTGCATCTTATCAAAGATAATGAAATTAATATAACAAAGCAATATCTACATTGAAAACCGAAGAAATTCTAAGCCTTGCTCGAAAGACCTTTTCCATAGAGATTCAGGAGCTGGAAAAGACAAAAAATTCACTAAATGAAAATTTTATTCAGGCTGTTGAAAAAATTTATGAAACCAAAGGCAAGCTTGTCGTTGTAGGCATTGGCAAAAGTGCTCACGTTGCCAACAAGATAGTGGCAACTTTAAATTCCACAGGCACTCCCACTCAGTTTCTGCACGCTGCCGAAGCAATACATGGAGACCTTGGTTTATTAGCTAAAGAAGATGTTGTTTTATGCATATCAAATTCCGGAAATTCTCCCGAAATTGCATCTTTGGCTCCTTTCCTGAAAAACTATTCTTCATGCCTTATTGGTATGACTGGAAATCTAAACAGTAAGCTAGCCGAATCTTCGGATATTATCATTAGTTCTGCCGTTGAGCAGGAAGCCTGTCCTAATCAGCTGGCTCCTACCAGCAGCACTACTGTACAGATGGCGCTGGGAGATGCTTTAGCAATCTGCCTGATGGAGCTAAGAGACTTTAAGGATACTGATTTTGCTAAATACCACCCTGGCGGATCATTGGGCAAGAACCTTACAGCTACAGTTGCTCAGTTCCTTTCGGATAACAAGCCAGAAGTGCATGAGAACGCCAATATCCGGGAGATCATTATTTCTATCAGTGCTTCCAAACACGGAATTACTGTGGTTACCAGCGGGAATGATATAATTGGTGTAATTACGGATGGAGATTTACGCAGAATGCTGATGCAGAACGAAGATGTTTCTGGTATTACAGCTCAGCAAATTATGAGCAAAAATCCGAAAACTATTGACAAAAATTCTCTGGCAAAAAATGCCATGGAAATTTTAAAATCCAACAATATTGGTCAACTTGTCGTAACAGAAAACGGAACTTATTCCGGAATTATCGACATTCATAAATTATTAGACGAAGGTATTATTTAAACCATGAGCGAAACTAAAGAAAAAGAGATGTCCTTCTTGGGACATATTGGCGAATTAAGAGGACATTTAATACGTTCCATCCTGGCTATTGCTATTGGCGGTTTTGCTATTGGGTTCAATATTAATTGGGTTATGGATCATATCTTATTTGGTCCTACAAAACCAGATTTTTTAACCTTTAAAGTGGTGAACCATTTCTCACAAATGATATTCGGACATGATACAATTGATCTACCAGAAAAATTTCCAATTCAGGTAAGAAGATTATTTGAACAGTTCAATGTAATGATGGCCGTTTCTATTGTTGGAGGTATTATGATTGCATTCCCTTATATCGTATGGGAATTGTGGAAATTCATCAGCCCTGGCTTACATGAAAACGAAAGAAAAAACTCAATTTTTGTAATCAACAGTACATGGTTAATGTTCATGCTCGGGGCACTTAGCGGATATTTTCTGGTAATGCCTTTTGTAATCAACTTCGGTTATTTCTTTCATATTTCAGATACAATTCGGGTAGACATTGACCTTTCCAGTTATATTACGATTTTCTTGCAGGTAGTTTTAGGAATGGCGGTTATTTTCCTTTTCCCAATTGTTGTATATATGCTTACATCCATCGGAATTCTTACACCTAAATTCTTAACTACATACAGAAGACATGCAATTGTGGTTATTATGGTTGTTGCAGCTATTATTACACCTGCCGACGTATTGAGTATGATGGCAGCAGCTTTACCTCTGCTTGTTCTATATGAAATAAGTATATTTATGTCCAGACTTATGGAGAAGAGAATGAAGAAAAGAGCAAAGAATAAAGAAACTCCGGAAACCAATCTCCCTAAGATAGAAAACTAAACATCTCACATCACTATGAAAAAAATTATAATCTCTGCGCTTCTGTTATCAGGAGTTCTCGGGTATTCCCAAAATAAGAATGCTTTTGGAGAAAAAGAACATGTGTTTACAAAACAAGATTCTCTGTTCGGATCTAATACAAAATACAGAGATTTTTGGGATGTAAAAAAATATGATATTGAAGCTGAACCCAATTTTGCACAAAAAAGTGTAAAAGGTAGCAACAGAATTAGCTTTAGCATTACAAAAGATGTAAATAACCCTATATTTCAGATAGATATTCAGCAACCTATGAAGGTTTCTAATGTGATGAGTGACTTTGAAATTACCTCTCAGAAAAGAGACGGAAATTTCCTATTCGTTCAGTCCAAAGGAAGCTTTAAAAAGGGTGACGATCACTTTATCAGCATGGATTTCGAAGGAAATCCTGTTGTTGCCAAAAGAGCACCATGGGATGGAGGCTGGGTTTTCACTAAGGATGCCTCCGGAAAACCATGGATGACCACAGCTACCGAAGGTATTGGTACAAGCGTATGGCTGCCTATAAAAGACTATTGGGGAGACGAACCGGACAATGGTGTAACTTTCACCGTTATAAGCCCTAAGGATCTTACAGGTGTATCTAACGGACGCCTTATAGAACAAAGAACTGAAAATGGTAAAAATGTTTCGGTTTGGGAAGTTAAGAACCCAATTAACGATTACAGCATTACTCCTTATGTTGGAAATTATGTACACTTTGGAGATAGTTTTGATGGCGAAAAAGGAAAGTTATCTTTAGATTATTATGTAATCAAAGAGAACCTGGATAAGGCTAAAAAGCAATTTGAGCAGGTAAAACCTATGTTGAAAGCTTTTGAGCACTGGTTTGGTCCCTATCCTTTCTATGAAGATGGCTATAAACTTGTTGAAACGCCTCACCTTGGAATGGAACACCAGAGTGCGGTAGCCTATGGAAACAAATATCAAAACGGATATTTGGGAAGGGATCTTTCTGGTACAGGAGTCGGATTAAAGTTTGACTTTATTATTATCCATGAAAGCGGACACGAATGGTTTGCAAATAATATTACAGCACAGGATACAGCTGATATGTGGGTACACGAAAGTTTCACATGCTATTCGGAGACTCTTTATTCAGATTTTATCTTTGGCAAGGAAGACGGAAACAAATATCTTATTGGCCAAAGACACAATATCCAGAACGATGAACCAATTATTCCGGCTTACGGTGTGAGAGCACATGGCAGTGGAGATATGTATTATAAAGGGGCAAGTATGCTTCATACAATCCGCCAGGTGATTAATGATGATGAAAAATTCCGCCAGATACTCAGAGGTCTTGGAAAAGAGTTTTATCACCAAACAGTCACCGGTAAGCAGGTACAGGATTATATCAACCAGAAATCCGGTATAGATTTTTCAACAGTATTTAGTCAGTATCTTACTACTACCAATATTCCGAAACTGGAATACAAACAGGATGGTAAAAAATTATCTTTCAGATGGGTAAACACTGTAAAAGATTTTAAATTACCTGTTCGTTTAAAAAATTCTAAAATTGTTATAACGCCTTCTGAAGAGTGGAAAACAGTAAAGTTAAAGGATAAGAATCCGGTAGAATGGGATGCAAATTACTACATTGATTATACCCTTATACAATAGAAAAAACACTCCATATGGAGTGTTTTTTTATATATTACCCATTATAAACAGTTATTTTTTATATTTTTACACTCAGGAATATAATTTAGAATAATAAGAATATGGCAAGAAAAGTAGTAGACGGCCCAATAAGAAATAAGGAAAAAACTAAACAAAAATTATTAAATGCTGTTGGAAAAATTCTGGCAACAAAGGGATATTCGGAGTTAAAAGTTTCCAAAATTGCAACCGTTGCAGGACTGGATAAAAAACTAATCTATTCTTATTTTGGAAGTACAGATAAGCTTATTGATGAGTATATAAAATCACAGGACTTCTGGGCTAATGTAGATGATCAGGAAATCATGACTTCTGGTTTCTCTGATGGTGGACAGGAAATAACAACCAATATGATTCTGCAGCAATATGAGACTTTAGCCAGGAACAAAGAGTATCAAAAAATTATTTTATGGGGTATCTCAGAAACCAGACCGTCTCTGAGAAAGCTTGCAGATGACAGAGAAGCCGTAGGAAACCCTTTGTTAGATCAGGTTATAGATCCTCTGTTTAAAGAGAAATCAAAAGAATACAGAGCTATATTGGCGATGCTGGTCTCTGGTGCTTATTATCTTAACTTGCATTTTGCTGTAAATGGTTCAACTTTTTGTGGACTTGACTTTAATAAAGAAGAAGATGCTAAGGTTCTAAAAGATGCTATTGCTACCATTATAGACGACCAGTACAAAAAGCTGGAGAAAAAATAAAAATTTAGCACTATTTTATAAAAAAAAACCGGAAGTTGTCTTCCGGTTTTTTTATTTCAAAACACTTTACAAAATTGCTTCACGTACTCTTGTTAGTTTTTCCAGTAATGCTTCCAGATAATCTAATTTCAGCATGTTCGCACCATCCGATTTTGCCACAGCAGGATTAGGATGGGTTTCGATAAAGATACCGTCTGCACCAACTGCAATACCAGCTTTAGCAATAGTTTCAATTAACTCTGGTCTTCCACCTGTAACACCTGAACTTTGGTTAGGCTGCTGTAACGAGTGGGTAATATCTAATATTGTAGGTGCATACTGACGCATTGTAGGAATCCCACGGAAATCTACAACCAAATCGGTATAACCAAAAGAGTTTCCTCTTTCAATCAGTGCTATTTTATCATTTCCTGAATCTTTTACTTTGTCTACAGCAAACTTCATAGATTCTGCAGAAAGGAATTGTCCTTTCTTCAGTGTTACAGCTTTACCTGTTACGGCAGCCGCTATCAATAAATCTGTCTGACGTACTAAGAAAGCGGGAATCTGTAATACATCTACATACTGAGCTGCTAATGCTGCATGTTCATTTTCATGAATATCAGTTGTTGTAGGAATATCGTACTTTTCCCCTACTTTTTTCAGAATTTCAAGTGCTTTAATATCTCCTATTCCGGTAAAACTGTCAACACGTGAACGGTTGGCTTTTTTAAAAGAACCTTTGAAAATATATGGAATATTGAACTGATTGGTAAGCTGAACTACTTTTTCCGCTACTTCCATAGCCAGATCTTCGCTTTCGATAGCACAAGGTCCTGCAATAAGAAAGAAGTTCTTAGAATCTTTATGTTTGATCTTATCTAATGCCTGAATCATCTTTATTTTAATTATATTTTCAGTAAAATTACTCATAAAATTACAGAATCGGAAATTAATTTCCGGCAGGTTTCATAGAGCCTTCCTATAGCATTCATACTGAATAACACTAATTATGAAAATATTAAATAGAATTTATTTAACTTTATCCTATGGTACCTAAAGAGACATTAAATGAATTTTATGCTTTACATGGACAAGAACATGCTAAGACAGAACAATTTAATGTATATCGCAGAGAAGATTTTATGTGTAGTCATCGTCTCGCTCCTGTTTACCGAAGAGATTTTTATAAGATTTCGTTAATTTCAGAGGGTACCGGAGTTATTCATTATGCTGATAAATTAATAAATATTGACAGACCCTCTATTACATTCATGAACCCTTTGATTCCTTATTCCTGGGAACCAACTTCACAAAAGCAGACTGGTTATTTCTGCCTTTTTACAGAAGATTTTGTAAATCCAACATTAAAAAATGAAGGACTTTCACAATCAGCTTTATTTATAACTGGAGGCAATCATGTATTTTTCCCCGATAACAATAGCTTAAAATTACTTAAACCTTTATATGAGAATATGCTGAGCGAAATTCAGTCTGATTATCATCATAAATATGATTTGCTTAGGAGCTATGTACAGATTATAATGCATGAGGCTATAAAAATGCAGCCGTCCAAAATTCTTCAACAACATTCAAATGCTTCTGAGCGTATTAGTACATTATTTCTGGAATTATTAGATAACCAATTCTTTATCGATTCACCTGATCGGGTAATATCATTAAAAAAGGCTCATGAATTTGCTAAACAACTTTGTATACATACCAATCATCTAAACCGGGCGTTGAAACAAATTACGGGCAAAACTACTACCCAGTGGATAGCCGAACGTATAACCAAAGAAGCAAAATCATTATTACAATTCAGTAACTGGAATATTAGTGAAATTTCATATTGCCTTGGTTTTGAAAACTCTTCAAACTTCATTATTTTCTTTAGAAAGCAAACCGGGAGCTCCCCCTCTCAATTCAGGAGAAATATTATTTCAATTTCATAACCTTCTGTTTGTTTTACACAGTGTAATTTTTATCTGGTACTCTGAACTTTGTTTTATTAAAGTTATAAAACAATGATACAAGAAAATTTAAAAGGAAAAATTGCACTTATTACAGGTGGCACAACGGGTATTGGATTAGCTACGGCAAGGCTTTTTTTAGAAAATGGTATAAAAGTGATTATAGCAGGACGAAGAACTGAACAAGGTATCAAAGCACTGGAGATATTGCAACCAATAAGTCCTGACATTCGATTTATTCAAACCGATGTTTCAAAAAGAAAAGAAGTTCAGCATCTTATTGATGAGACTGTAAAACATTTTGGGAAATTAGATATCGCTTTTAACAATGCCGGAATTGAAGGTCATTTTTCTCCTATTGATCAGACTTCTGAAGAAGAATTTGATCAGGTAATGAGTATTAATACAAAAGGTATTTGGCTTGCGTGCAAATATGAAATCGAACAATTTAAAAAGCAAGGAACAGCCGGAACTATTGTTAATACATCTTCATGGCTGGCAAAAGGTGCATCTGCTGGGTCTAGCGCATATTCTGCAAGCAAAGCTGCTTTGGATGGGATGACCAGAGCTTTGGCTGTAGAAACTGCAGCTGAAGACATTCGTATAAATAACATTCAGCCAGGCTATATCCGCACACCAATGTTTGATCGCTTTTTCCCGGGAGAGAACCCTGATGAAGCAATAGAGCCCTATAAAAAACATGCTCCAATCGGACGTTTTGCTGTACCTGAAGAAGTAGCGGAACTTGTATTATGGTTAAGCAGTCCATCAGCCTCCTTTATAACAGGTGAAAGTATCTTAATAGACGGAGGACTTGCAATAGGAGGACAAAGATAAATCACAAAACAAAATGAAAAAATTGTGTTTTTATATTTTCTTTCTTTTAGGAAGCCAACAGCATGCGCAACAACTCGTGGATTATAATTCTAAATCAAAACATTACATGTTGGATAGTAAAAAAGCATTTATTGTGTATAACAAACTCTTTCAATATGGAATAGCAGACGCTTTTGTAGGAGGGTTATATAAAGGCTCTCTTTCTGTGAAAGATTTAAAACTGAAAGGTAATTTTGGATTGGGAGCACCTGATCTATTAGATGGAGAATTAACTATATTAGATGGAAAAGTTTACCAAACTAAAGCAACTGGTGAGACTATAGAGCCCGATAATGAATTCAAGACATCATTATCATTTGTTACGTTTTTTAAACCTAACATTAATTTTATTATTAAAAAAAGAACAGATGAGAAATTATTGTTATATAAAATAAGTCAAGTCCTTTCAAATAAAAATGCAATGTATGCTATTAAGATTTCAGGAAAGTTTTATAATGTAAAAACAAGAGCATTTCCACCTGTAAAAAATAAGCCATTTCCTACCTTAACCTCTATACTTGATACTCAAAAGGTTTTTGATTTCCCTGAAAAAGAGGGAACATTAGTAGGCTATTATATCCCTGAGTATTTGAATGGAATAAATGTAAAAGGTTTTCATTTTCATTTTCTTTCTACAGATAGAAAACATGGTGGTCATGTATTAAATTTTATTGGAGAAAATCTTAAAATTGAAATTGCGGAATTAAAAAGTTTTGAGCTAGAAACATCAAGAGATTCTGATTTTCAGAATTTTAATTTCAAGGGAAAAGACAACGAAATCTTAAAGAATATAGAGCAAGGATATTAAATCCTTTTTAGAATCAAATTACCAGATTAATAAACTTTTATGGGGTTTCATATTCATAGTTTTAAATATGAAACCCCATAAAAGTATTTGTCTTAAAGCATCTTTTTCAATATTTTTTCTATCGTATTAATATTACGACTTGTAAGTCTGTCTTTAAGCGATTTCTTTCCAAGAACTTTGCCAAAATCTGAATTCAGTGTATTTCCTTTAGGAGTCTGCCAGTAGAAATGTGCACGTACAATTTCAGCCTGCTCATTTTCTTTATACGCCGCACCATCAAAAAACTGCATTAAAGCATCTTCAGTTCCTTCTGTTGTTATGAAAACGTAGTTATGGTACTCCGGCGAAGAACTAAAAGGAGAACCACTAAAAATAGCTTTTATTTCAGCTTCATTTCTGATAAAAAGAAATGCTTCATAATCGAAATAATCTGAAAGTTCTTTTTCCAGTTTTGTTTTCAGACTCTCAACAGAATCCGCAGAAGAAAAAATAATATTACCTGATGCCAAAACCGAAGAAACATCTTTTACTCCCGCATCCTGAAAGACTTTACAGACTTCCGCCATCTTCATGTTAGTTCCTTTTACATTTACACCACGAAGAAATGCGCAGTACTTTTCCATGCTTACAAAATCTTCTTCAAATTTACGAAAGTATTTTGTTATAAACAGCCTATTATGATTAGTAAAAGAATTAGTGTGAAACTGCTTTCAGTCCGATAAGAGATCCTATTAAGGTAAACAGAAAGAAAATTCTCCAGAAGCTTGCAGGCTCTTTAAAAATAAAGATTCCTACAATCACTGTTCCGACAGCACCTATTCCCGTCCATACTGCGTAAGCGGTACCAATTGGTAAAGTTTGTGTTGCTTTCATCAGAAGAAGCATACTAATGGTTACTGTTACGAAGAATCCGCCATACCACCAATAAGATTCAACTCCGGTTGTTTCTTTTGCTTTTCCCAGACACGATGCAAATGCAACTTCACAGATCCCTGCAATAATTAAAATTATCCAATTCATTTTTAAAAATTTAGCGGCACAAAATTAATGCATGCATTTCGGAAAAAAATTTACATATGATAAAAAATCATCTGATTTCTGCCCGAATCCGGCTAAGACTTACCTGTGTAATTCCTAAGTAAGAAGCTATATATCCCAGCTGTATTCTCTGCAGAAATTCCGGATGCTGTTTCATCAGATCTTTATAACGTTCGCCAGCCGCACGAACCTGTCTGGATATAAGCCTTTCCTCAGTCTTTATAAGCTCCTGTTCTGCAAGTCTCCGCCCCCAGTTGGCAATATGAATATCTTGCTTATAGAGCTTTCTTAAACTGTCTATTTTTAGTTCATATAGTTCGCAGGCCTCCAGAAGTTCAATATTCTCATAACCTGGCTTGTTTTCAACATAACTTCGCATAGAAATTACGGTGTTTCCTTCTTTTCCGAACCAAAAGGTAATTTCATTACCGTCCTGCAGCACATAGGCCCGGACAATTCCTTTTTTAATGAAGTAAACTGAGGTTTCTACCTTGTCTATTCCCATCAGATTATAAGCTTTTGGAAAACTAACTTCATGAATATGTTTTTGAAGTTCTTCTCTGGACTCTTCCGGCATTACCCATATCTGATCCAGAATTTCGTTTAAAGTCATTCAGTGTATTTTTGGACTTTTATATCATTAAAAATAATAAAAACTACCACAATGTGGTAGTTTTTATTATTTGAATATTCTATTTTTTTATTGCGTTGCTTTAATCACCTGACTTGTGATCTGATCCATTTTCTCTTTGGAGTAAGTTGAATCATATGGCTTCATTACATTGAAAAGGTACTCGTAGAAAGGTGTAATCTTCTGTACATTTTCAGATTCCTTATACGCCTTTTCTTTACCCATAGCCTGAAGTCCTTTAACAAAGTCTGAGAATCTTTTATCTACAGGTGTAATTGAGTTTACAATATACTGGTAAGCTTTATCTTTCTGTCCCATTTCTTCGTAAGCATCACTTACTGTACTTACAACAACAGAATACAGATATGGTTGTAAAGAAAGCTGCTTTCTCACAAATTTCTGCTGTGACGGATCTAGGTTACTGAAGTAATCGTATTCATTAAAGATATTCTTTTTCAGTTCTTCAGCCAGTTTAAGACCTTTCTGTTCCTGACCGGCAACAATATAACCGTAAACTATTTCAGCTAAAGAACGTGGATCATTATATTTGGCTACCGGAATCTCTGTCGAAGCAAGGTCTAATAATTCTAAAGCTCTCTTCTTATCACCTTTTGCTACTAATTCCTGCGCTGCACGAGAAGCACTCATTCTGTAGCTGATGATATTTTGGGTAGCAGTTTCGTCATAGTGATTATACAGATCTTTGAAGTTACCCCACTTGTAGCTTTTCACTACGTTATAAAGATCGTCTGCATCTACTCTTCCCATATCGCCTCTGTTATTTGTTTCCGTTTTAATAGGAACCAAACGATAAGAGAATCCGTCGAATTGTAAATAATCCCCCAGGAAGAAAATATTCGACGCATCGTATACCCCTCCTGCAGAGAAACTAATTGGACGTTTCCAATCGAATGTAGCTAATAGGTCTAATAAGAATACATTATTCTTCATAATAGAAGATTTTGCATAATCTATTGTGATATGATCTACTGCCAATCCAGCTTCCTGAGGTTTAATAATTCCTGCCTTTACAGCGTTGTTTACATTAACAGGAAGAACAAATTTACCAACCGGAAGGAAATTTAATTTTTCATATTTATCGTCACCAAAGATAAACTTCAATACAGTGTCTTTATCTTCAGATTTCATCTTCAGGAAGTTCACCGCATCCTTCATCGTCATAGAATCCTGTACAAGGTATTTTCTGAATGATGACAATACAGTACCCGGAGCTCCCTGAGATTCAAGGTTTTTATAAATAGCATTCCAGTCTTCTTTAGACATTACATATACCTGATCATTTACACCTTCTTTATAATTTTCATGAGACATAGATAATGGTATAGGATTAGAATTATCTACCTTACGCATCATCTGATCGATAAACCAAGGTGTTGTAAGAAGAGCCTGGTGAGCAACTCTCACATCATTTCTGAACCCTTCTGTCTGCTGGATTCCCCATACAGGATAAGTATCATTATCTCCGTAAGAAATCATAATTGTTTCTTTTGGCAGGGATTTCAGGAATGAATACGCATAGTCATAAGCAGCATATTTATGGCTTCTGTCGTGTACTCTGTAATTCTGGAAGCCCATCATAAACGGAATTCCTAAAAGGATAACACCTGCAATCCAATTGGCTTTGCTATTCTTTACTTTCTGATCCAGAAAATAGAAAACTGCCGCAGCTCCCAATCCTATCCAGATTGCAAAAGCATAGAATGAGCCTACCATTGCATAGTCACGCTCACGTGGTTCAAAAGGTTTAACACCCGTATAGTAAACAATACCTATACTCGTAATAACAAACAGAGAAAGGATTGCATAAAAACGTCCAAAATCTTTGTTTAGCTGGAAGAAGAATCCTACTAAACCTAAAAGAAGCGGAAGGAAGAAGAATACTACAGTAGATTCATTTTTATAATAAGCAGGCATTTTGCTCTGGTCACCATGCATAGCATTATCAATAAATGAAATACCACTGATCCAGTTTCCGTTTGTGTTTTCCATCTGCCCTTGCAGATCGTTCTGTCTTCCGACAAAATTCCACATCAGGTATCTTACAAAGTAGTAACCATTCTGGAAGCTAACGAAATAATCAAAATTCTGACTGAAAGAAGGCTTTTGGATGTTGATCAGGTTATAATTTTTCACCTGCATATAGTCATCCACCTTTATAGATCCGTCATTATATTTCTTTTTTAGTTCATCAAATATTTTATGAGCCTGTGGATCATCAGAAACATCAGGATTGCTATAATTGAATGTAAAGTCCGGAGCTCCGTACATAGAGATATAATTAGACATTACATCTTTATCACTATTGAACATTCTCGGGAAGAAACCTACATGGCTTTTATTGAAAACAATGTTATCTCTCTGTCCGACTAAAACATAACGTCCTGTTTTATCATCTTTCTCGTAGATATCACCAGTTTTCTTTGTTTTATAACTTCCGTCTTCATTTTTTTCCATCCCGTTATAATCCAGGTAAGCTGTATAATTCTCACCATAAGACGTTGGCCAGTCCCCATACTGTACACGATTATAATAATCCAACATACCAATAGCGTTGTCAGGATCATTCAGGTTAATTGCCGGATTTGCCATTGCACGGATAGGAATAACCATCCAGCAAGAGAAACCAATAATCATGTAAACAAGGCTTAGAGCAATAGTCTGGAAAATACTGTTTTTCTTTTTTCTGGCATAATTGATTACCAGATAACAAAGAACTACCAATACTACAAATGCAAAAACGGTCCCCGAATTGAAAGGTAACCCGAAGCCATTAACAAAAGTTATTTCGCTTTTCGCAAACATGGCCATAATAAAAGGGAAAATCCCCTTGAACACTAATCCTAAAATAACAAGTGTAACCACATTAGCTATGATAAAGCTTTTCCAGGTAAAAGTATATTTTCTTGAATAATAGATAAGACATATTGCAGGAACAGCCAGCATACACATCATGTGTACCCCAACAGAAAGTCCTGTCACAAAGAAGATAAGAATAATCCATCTTTCGTTATCGCTTTCATTAAATTCATTTTCCCATTTACAGATCAACCATAAAAGTAAAGCAATAAACATACTGGACATGGCGTACACCTCTCCTTCTACTGCGGAGAACCAGAATGTATCACTGAATGTAAAAGCCAAGGCTCCTATAACTCCGGAAAAAAGAACACCTACAATCTGACTACCTGTAAGTTCATCCATTTCTTTGTTCAGGATTCTTCTTACCAAGTGCGTAATTGTCCAAAATAAAAATAATATAGTGAAAGCACTGCATAAAGCCGACATAGCATTAATAACTGTTCCGTAATGATGTCCGTCTCCAAATGCAAACATTGCTACAACTGCACCTATCAACTGGAAAAGAGCCGCCCCCGGAGCGTGTGTTACCTGCAGTTTTACTGCAGAAGATATGTATTCTCCACAATCCCAGAAACTGAGATTCGGCTCAATTGTAGACAGGTAAGTAATTGCGGCGACCACAAAAATTCCCCATCCTAAAAAGGTATTCCATTTCCTAAATGTCCATTCCTTCATGCTAAAATTTTAAATTGTGTTGCGAAATTAAGGTTTTTAAAATACTTTTAATAGTTTTTTTTCATTTCAAGTAAAACATGACAAGAATTAGGCTTTCTATAAATCACTATAAATTAATGCTTTTTAAGTTTTTTTTAATCTCAGGATTTTAAATCGTAGATTTTGGCATAATTTTGACATATTGAAACCAAATATTTTTATATTTTTGCAGATAGTTCTTTATTAGAGAAAAATGATATATAATGACTAATGTATTCGATAACATTCTTGGTTTAATCGGGAACACTCCCATGGTTAGGTTAAACCGGGTAACGAACGACATTCCGGCTACAGTATATGCTAAACTAGAATCTTATAATCCCGGACACTCAACAAAAGATAGGATTGCGATCCATATTATAGAGGCCGCGGAGAAAAAAGGTATCCTAAAGCCAGGTGCTACAATTGTAGAAACTACTTCAGGAAATACAGGCTTTTCAATCGCAATGGTTAGTATTATAAAAGGTTACAAGTGTATACTTGCTGTTAGTGACAAAACTAAACCAGAAAAAATTGCATACTTAAAAGCTTTGGGAGCAACAGTATATGTTTGTCCTGCCAGTGTACCGGCAGATGACCCAAGGTCTTATTATGAAGTAGCAAAAAAAGTCGCTTCGGAAACTCCAAATTCAATCTATATTAACCAATACTTCAATGAATTAAACATTGAAGCCCACTATCAGAACACAGGTCCTGAAATCTGGGAACAGACAGAGGGAAAAATAACTCATATTTTTGCATGCTGTGGTACCGGAGGAACTTTATCCGGATCTGCAAAATTCTTAAAAGAGCAGAATTCTGATATTAAAGTAATTGGTGTAGATGCAGATGGTTCTATTCTGAAGACTTACCATGAAACCGGAGAAATAGACAAAGATGAAATTCACTCTTATCAGATAGAAGGTTTGGGAAAAAATCTTATTCCCGGAGCTTTGTTATTTGATCAGGTAGATGAATTCGTTCGTGTAAATGATGAAAACTCGGCATATGCCACAAGAGATATTGCATTAAAAGAAGGAATTATGGGTGGTTATACCACAGGTGCTGTTGTTCAGGCTCTGAAACAATATGCAGAAACCCATGAATTTTCTAAAGATGACCTTGTTGTACTTATATTCCCGGATCATGGTTCCCGTTATATTACTAAGGTATATAATGACGGATGGATGGAATCTCAGGGATTTAACCGTAACTGTGTACACAATTACGAAGAGGTCTTCAAAACAGAATACATCAAATAATTATTGTAATAATTTAATATAACTATTCTCCCGATATTCCATCGGGAGACTTTTTAATAAAAAACCACAATTAAATGGATATTTTTGAAAGAATCAAGCAAAATCCAGGTCCATTAGGGCAATTTGCCGACTATGGAGAAGGTTACTTTATTTTCCCAAGACTAGAAGGACCTATCGGCCCGAGAATGCAGTTCCAGGGAAAAGAGGTTATCTTTTGGAGTGCTAATGATTATTTAGGATTATGTAATCATCCGGAAGTAAAAGAAGCTGATGCAAAAGCTGCTGCAGAGTATGGAATGTTCTATCCTATGGGTGCAAGAGCAATGTCCGGAGAAACTGACCAGCACCTTCAGCTGGAAAAAGAACTAGCTGAATTCGTTCAAAAAGAAAGCGCATATCTATTGAATTTCGGATATCAGGGAATGGTTTCTACTATAGATGCCTTGGTAAACAGAAATGATGTTATTGTATATGATATGGATTCCCATGCTTGTATTGTAGATGGTGTAAGACTACATGCAGGTAAGAGATTTACATACAAGCACAATGATATGGAAAGTCTTGAGAAAAATCTTCAAAGAGCGACTAAAGTAGCACAGGAAAACAATGGTGGTATTTTAGTAATCACTGAGGGGGTTTTTGGTATGAGAGGACAGCAGGGAAAAATTAAAGAGATCTGCGAATTAAAATCCAAATACAATTTCCGCTTATTAGTAGATGATGCTCATGGTTTTGGTACTTTAGGTGAAACTGGTGCCGGAGCAGGTGAAGAGCAGGGATGTCAGGATCAGATTGATGTATACTTCTCTACTTTTGCTAAGTCTATGGCTGGTTTTGGTGCATTCTTAGCAGGAGATAAAGAAATTATCCGTTACCTGAAGTTTAATCTTCGTTCACAGATCTTTGCAAAGTCTCTTACAATGCCTATGGTACTTGGAGGATTAAAAAGATTGGAGCTACTGAGAACCAGACCAGAGATAAAAGCTAAGCTTTGGGAAAATGTAAATAAATTACAAAAAGGATTAAAAGACAGAGGTTTTAACATTGGTGATACCAATACATGTGTAACACCTGTTATGATGCAGGGAACTCCTGTAGAGGCTACCCTATTGGTTAAAGACCTTAGAGAGAACTACCGTATATTTACTTCTGTTGTTGTATATCCGGTAATTCCTAAAGGAATGATTCTTTTAAGGCTTATTCCTACCGCTTCTCATACAGATGCTGAAATCAATGAAACTCTTGCAGCTTTTGAAGCTATCCACGACAAATTGGTTAGCGGACATTATAAAGAGCAGGAACAGAAGCTTTTACAAGAACAAGGACTAAGTTTCAAGCCTATTTAATAGTAAGCTATAATTCAATATAAAAAGCTGAAAGTGTACTTTCAGCTTTTTTCATGCCTTAAAACTATTATTATTTCGATGAAAAATGCTATTATTGCAGTATATATCTCAATGATGAGAAAAGTTACCTATATAGCTTTTTCATTTATATTATGTACAACTTTTACAGCCTGTAAAACAGCACCTCAGGAAGCTGATTTCCTGAGAAATAATGTGGTGCATGGCATTAATGACCAGATCATTACCGGAAAATTTGTAGCTAAAAACGACCTCAATATTCAACATGAGATCAATATCACTAAACTGAACAGATCTAAGAATTATGAGGTTAATTTTGCGGCGTATGATAAAAATGGAATCGCCTATTACTCAGTAACTTCCAAGGGAACATATAATGGTTATGTGCTTGTTGTCCCGTTTGAATATGAGCATCAGAAAGATGATTTGTATTTAAACTTCAACGGAGAAAAAATGAAGATTAATTATGATACTGACGTAAAAAGTATTATTTCAAATCTCGGAATCAAAGGAAATCATTTACCAAAGATCTACACACATATTCTTACAGCTGTACCCGGAAACGGAAAAAAACCGGAGTTATTTTTCTTGAAAAACTTTGAAAATGAGTATCCAAAAGAAGCTGGCTTTTTTAATCATCCAATTATAAAAAACAGGCTAGAAAAATTATTAAAAGATGCTTATCCTGACTTCATAAAAAATTTCAGAGAAGAGACTCCAATCGTCCAAGCAGAGCCGGGTGTGTACAAAACGTCAGGATGCTCAGATCGAAAATGCCTTGATAATCAAGCATTTATCGAATTGAATGTACCGCATAATAAAATAAATGTTAAAATTTTTAACAAAAAAAAGAAAATAGAGTACAAAGAACCCTGAAAAAATGTTAAAATTTCTTAAAAATTTGAGACCGGAGACTTGAAAAACTACCTTCGCACTCAAATTTAATATTTATGAAACATTTTATTAATATTAAAGTAGTCGTCATAAGTTTAGTATTAACTTTCATTTCATTCAATGCCAAAGCGCAGAATTCTTACATCAAAGAGAATAAAGACATGGCAGCGACACTTTCAAAAGAATATGGTATACCCAGTTCGATTATTTTAGCAGTAGCCTTCGTAGAATCGGGAGGCGGAACAAGTAAAAACAGCAAAGCTTTAAATAACCACTTCGGGATTGTAGGCAAAAACACAGTAAACAGTTCTAAGTACAAAAGCTTCAATTCAGTAAAAGAAAGTTACAGAGCATTCTGCGAACTTCTTTCCAGAAAAAAATACTACTCCCAACTAAAAGGGACAGACAATCACAACGCTTGGGTCAAAGCGATCGCATCCGCAGGATACTCCACTCAGCCAGAAACCTGGAAACAACGGATCAACTCAATCATCAACAAATTCGGACTTTCAGACTAATATGTCTCTGTTTTGTGTAAAATTATTTTTATATTTGGCATCTGTTTGCTAGATACTATTTAATAATTTAAAACACATTCTTTGAAAAATCAAAATAAAAGAGTACTCGCGTTAGTCTCTGCATGTTTTTTCATTTATCTACTAGTTTCCATAATTTTCAAGGTTTTCAGCCTTAGCTGGGAACCATTTGACCGCATTAATTTAATTGCTGATGTTTTCCCTAATAAGGAAAAACAAAAAGCTGATTCTTTAGCTTCGCAGCCAAAAATAAATGTAAAGGAAACTACAGAGCAGGATTTTGATCTTTACAAAAAACCTGAATTCATCACCAATTTTAATAAGGGTGAGCATAGTTCGCTTCCTAAATTCATGGAAAAGCTGAACAAGCTGAAAAAGGGTGAAAATGTAAAAATCCGGATCGCTTATTTTGGAGATAGTATGATCGAAGGTGACTTACTTACTCAGACATTACGTAAACTTTTACAACAGGAATACGGAGGTTATGGCGTAGGTTATCTTCCTATTTCTTCTAATGTGGCAGGGTTCAGACAAACTGCAACCACTTCTGCATCCGGATGGAATGATACCAGCTTTAAGACCAAAGGAGCTACCAATATGTACCTCTCCGGGCATTATTTTACCGGAGATGGTTCTGGTTCTTATACCGATAATACTATTAAAAATGATTCTTTAGCTACACCGATTACCAAATCTGTTATTTACGGAAGAGGAGGCGGAAGTGTGTCTGTAAATGGTACAGAGCTTAGCCTTGGCGGAAACGCAAGTGTAAATAAAGAATCTATTACCGATTCTTCCCACCAGATAAAACTAAAAGGTAATGCTGGATCTACACCTATATATGGTGTAAGCTTCGAAAGCCAGAAAGGTATTTTCGTAGATAACTTCTCTTTCAGAGGTATTACCGGTGTGGAACTGAACAAACTGGATGAAGACTTTATTAAAGCGATCCAGGAAAATAATCACTACGATCTTATTGTACTTCAGTACGGGGTAAATCTTCTTTTCCGTCCTAATGATACTGATTACAGCTATTATGCTAAACTAATGAAGCCTGTTCTGGCTAAATTAAAAAATGGTTTTTCCGATGCCGATTTCCTTGTCGTAAGTTCTGCGGACAGAGCTTTCCGATATGACGGTGCTTATAAAACAGCAAAAGGATTGCCTAACCTATTGGAGACACAGGCTCAATTAGCTATTGAAAACGGATTTACATTCTACAATCAGTTTGAATCTATGGGTGGAACCAACTCTATTGTAAAATGGGCAAATGAAACACCTCCGTTGGCTAATAAAGATTATGTCCATCCGAATGGTAAAGGAGCTGATATATTGGCAGAAAAAATCTACCATGCTATCCAGAATGATTATAAAAAGTATTTAAAGAAAAAATAAGCACTACAAATGTTTGAGAAATTACTGGCTGATTTCGATTTAGGAGCCTTCCTTCATCAGTTTTTATATGACAAAGAGAATCCTTTGCTCTTTAACAATGGATTTTTCGTTTATTTCTTCTTTTTATTTATTGTTCTGTTTTATTTTCTTAGAAAATATCCTAAGCCCAGAAGATATATGTTTTGTTTCTTCTCGCTTTACTTTTTCTATAAAGCGAGTGGAGCCTTTGTATTACTGGTAATACTGTCTGCTATTGTAGACTTTGTTCTCTCTAATGCAATATACAAAACACCGGATAAGAAGAAAAAAACCATATTACTTATCTGTAGTATAGTTTTCAACCTGGGGATGCTTTTCTATTTTAAGTATACCAATTTCTTTATTAATGTATCCAATGAGTTATTCCATACAGGATTCAACCCTCTGAATATTTTATTACCTGTAGGGATCTCTTTTTATACTTTCGAGAATCTTAGTTATACATTGGATGTTTACCGTGGTGAGTTTAAACCTGCTACTAAGTTTTCAGATTACTTATTATTCCTTTCCTTCTTCCCAAAACTTGTGATGGGGCCAATTGTGCGGGCGCATGACTTTGTACCGCAAATCAACCAATCTTATGTTATTTCAGAAAGGGATTTTGCAAAAGGATTTTACCTTATTATTTCAGGTCTGATCAAAAAGCTTGTCATATCGGATTACATCACGCTTAATCTGGTTAATTATATATTCGATAATCCATCGTTGCATGCCGGTGTAGAAAACCTATTTGCGGTATACGGCTATGCGATGGTTATTTACTGTGACTTTAGCGGTTATAGTGATGTTGCAATAGGTGTTGCATTGTGGTTAGGCTTTAAGATACCGACAAACTTCCTTTCTCCTTATCAGAGTAAGAGTATTACCGAATTCTGGAGAAGATGGCATATTTCCCTGTCTTCATGGCTGAGAGATTATTTGTATATCCCGTTAGGAGGTAACAGAAATGCAACTGTAGGTTCTTATATCTTTGTTGTATTATTCCTGGCAGGAACTTTCCTGATGTCGGTTAATCTGTTTCATTTATCGTATATGTGGGCCGGTGGAGTTTCAGCTATTTTATTGCTAATCTTTGTTCTTCCGCCACTGATTAATAAAAACCCAAAAGGTATTGCTGCCAATTTCAACTTGCTTACAACAATGTTACTAGGTGGTTTCTGGCATGGTGCCAGCTGGAACTTTATTATCTGGGGAGCTATGCACGGTGTATCATTGGGTATTCATAAAATATGGATGATGCTTACCGGAAAGGCTTTTGCCGGATTTAATAATTCTAAGTGGTATAATGCCATTATGGTTGTTATAACCTTCCACTTTGTTTGTTTCTGCTGGATCTTCTTTAAAGCCGAAAACTTTGATATTGCAATGTCTATGATCCATCAGATCTTCTATAACTTCGATGCGGGAGTTTGGGGACCTTTCTACGACAATTATAAAGAAGTATTATGGATGATTGCTCTGGCAATGTGTATCCACTTCATACCGGATGGCTATGCAGATAAGGTAATAGATAAAGTTGGTAAAGTTTCTTTAGCATACTATATTCTTATTTTCTTTGCTTTCCTTATACTATATGGTTACTTTAAGTCATCTGAACAGGTATTGCCAATTTATCTGCAGTTCTAATTGATTAATTGTTTTTCACTAAATTCGCAGTCTAAAAAAATAAAAATATGGGCGTAGCAGATTTATTATCGAAAAAGAAGAAAGCTTTAGCTGAGAAGAACCTAAAAGAAGGCCAGGAATTTCAGGCTGCATTTGGAGCAAAAGAAGGTGTTGTAACCTTGGAAAGCGGACTTCAGTATGAAATATTAGAAGCTTCTGAAGGAAAAAAGCCTGGTGTTAAAGATTCTGTTATCTGCCATTATCATGGTACAACGATCACTGGTCAGGTTTTCGACAGTTCTGTAGAAAGAAAAAAGCCAGCTACGTTTCCTTTAAACAGAGTTATCGAAGGTTGGACTGAGGCTTTACAGCTAATGTCTACAGGCAGCAAATGGAAACTGGTTATTCCGCCACATTTAGCATACGGAAATGAGCAAATTTCAAAAGAAATAGGACCTAACAGTACCTTGATCTTCGAAGTAGAGCTTTTAGGAATTAAATAAAGTACGAAGCTAGAAATTAGAAGTACGAAATTTTCACTTCTAAATTTAAAATATAAAAACAGCCTGTTTCAAAATGAAACAGGCTGTTTTTATATTTATAGATCGTTCTTCATAATTCTAAATTCCAACTTATTTTAAGGCTTCATTCAGCGCCTTCCAGATCATTTCTGCTTGTTGGGTATAACCAGGCTTCAGAAAATGAACCCCGTCTCCATTCGCTTCTTTTCTGGCTAAAGATTTTACAAAGTAGCCTCTTCCGCCTGTTGCTTCATACATATTAAGAAAAGCTGTATTATTCTGGGCGCTTATCTCTTTAATCCATGAGACAATTTCTTTAATTCGGTCTCCTTTCAGTTTATTATCTGTAGGAGAAATCAAAAGAATGGGTAATGTAGGATTATCTTTTCTGAAAGCTTGTATCAGGTCTTGTGCGCTCTTTTGGAATTCTTCTTTTGTAATTGTGCTCAAAGATTCATTTGTTCCCAACGAAATCATAACCACATCCGGATTTACCAGCTTTAGTTCCTCCAATTGCAGCGGATATTTTAAAAAGTCAGCATAAGTAGCGCCGTTCACCCCTACACTATTGAAAACAATACCTGAAGCAGCATTTTTTTTCAGGAACTGAAAGCCATATAAAATGTTTCCTTTAGCAGCATTTGTACGCATCAGAAAGTTCCTTGTTGCTTTAGGGTAATTAAAAACAGTTTCTCCTTCCGCATATTTCCCTTGCCCTGCTATAGTCAGCTTTTGTTCAAAATCGGGGTTAAAGTCAGGTTCTGTCTGTTCCGCTTTTATCACCTGCCCGGGCTGCGGGAATTTAATTCCATTTCCATTTAGCTGGGCCAATCTTGTAGTTGTTGTATTAAATTTTGCAGCCAGTTCCGGAAAAGTTTCACCCTGCTGAACAGTATATGATACAATATTCTTTCTTTTAGCAATATAAGAATTGAGAGGAGCATTGGTTTCATAAATAGTAAAACTCTCCCTTGCCATTTGCTTATCGTTTAGTATTCTTACTTCATCAAAAGCATCATTAGGATTATTAAAGCCTATTTCTATAAAAGAATCTTTATTGTTCCCCATAACAAATCCTAAGGCTCCCATCTGACTGAAAACATGCTGATCGTATACCAAGCGGAATGTCTGCCATGCCTGATTAGATACAGATGTAATATCCAAAGGCCCATTGGAATTGGCTACCGCATAAGGAAATACCAATCCTCTTCCGGCATAGCCATATTTTTCGGTAAATCTTTCTCTCAAAACTTCCGGAATCCATCCAGCCTGAATATGTGAATCTCCTAAAAATAAGATATTGGTAACTTTATTATTTGCTTTAAGTTTTTGTGCAAATCCGGAAAGTCCGGCAGGATTTTCAATCTGTTGTGCAGATAACGAAATACAAGCGGCTAAAGAAATTGCTTTTAAATATTGATGCATAATGTGTTCTCAGAATTTGAAGTCTTAAAGATAGGAACTATGACTGAAAAAAAAGGAAAACCAATAAGAAATCATACATGCCCAAATACAACATTGTCTATAAAAAAACTCGCAGGTTTTTAAAGCCTGCAAGTTTTATATACTTAAAATTATTTTCGTTCTATATCTTAGAATCCGAACTGCATTCCGATTTTCACACCAAACTTACGTGCATCGGGTCTGTCCAGGTAGTTCCCTCTCCAGTTGAAATCTATTCGGAACATACGGAAATTACCAAAGCCAATGTTTTCTATTCCGAAACCATATTCATAGTAAATATGATCTTTAGGAGCTGTATAGAAAATGTTGGATCTGTTCATGACTACATTATCATGCTTCAGGCTACCCCATGCTCCTCTAAAGAAAGCCACTTCACGGAGTTTTAGCTTCTTCAGTAATGGAACTTTGTTGAATATCCATCCATTAAAATGGTGTTCCCAGAATAATGTAGAATAAGAATCTGTTACAAATTCGTAGAAATTAAGCTGAGCAAAAGTATTTGGAATACTAAAGTAGGACTGGTTCCCCGGAAGAACATTCATTAAAGACAGTGGTACAGATCCGAAGATGGTCCCTGCTTCAAAGCTAACATCAGATCGTCCCATGTTACCAATAAGAATTGGATGTCTGTATGAGAACTGTAATTTATCATAGTTGAAATCAGACTTGAAAAATCCAGGTATCCCTTTCGTATAACGCAAAGTAAATATCGGAGATAATGTTTTTATTGTATTTCTGTCTACTCCGTATTCGGCGAATCTGGCTCCCGGACGGTAAGTTAGTACTAACGATGCTCTGGCATCATTTACCTGACTTTTTTCTATACCGTTTCTATTAATATAATTAATTCTAAATAGCTGCGGATCTGCGGCTGTAATTTCTCTGTAGCTTCCATCCAATGTAATCTGGAAATTACGGAAAGGCTCTATCGAAAAATAGAGGTTATTTTCTACAACCTTACTCAGATAGACATTGCTTCCGGTACTTGCAATAGATGATGATGCGAATGATCTTCTCATACCTACACTACTGTTGGTATCCCCTATTGCCTCTACACCCAATTGCTGGATATCATTTTTGAAACCATAACCAATTGTAAAACGGTTATTTTTATCAAACATATAGCGTCCACCTATACCATATTTGAATTTATGATCTTTAAATCCATATGCTCCATAACCTTCCAGTCTCCACATATCATTACGGCTAAAGAAAGTTCTTAGCCCCAATCTTACACGTGGTCCTTCAACATCATTACGCCCGTATACGGAATAAAGATTACCTATATCAATCGCTTTGCCTACATTATAAAAACCAGATCCTAGCATTTCTGCAACTTTTATAGCAGTTTTAAATTTAGGTACCTGCCATAATTTTTCAAGATTATTATAAGTCACAGAATCCATTTTGGTTAATGGTACCTGGCGGTTAGCCTGCCAGAAAGCATCATCTTTCTTATAAACTTCGGGATTCCCTATTTCAGCTTTTTTGTCTACTTCAGCAGATATTTCAGGTTTATTAACTTCAAAGTTTGTATAAGAAATAGTACGGTCTACATAAAGTCCTTTAGAATTGGCTTTTTTATTCAGTAAAGACATATCTATCATAATATGCGACTTCTCTGGTCTGAAAGACTTTTCATCGATAATATAATAGGTTAATTCAGCATTTACACCACGAACAAAGTTTACATCCATATTCTTTGCAGAATTCAACGATACTTTTTTAACGGCATAAGATGATTTCGCTATAAATATAACACCTCTGAAAGCAAGTGCAGCTGTATTTTTAGGATAGTATTTTATCGTAAAACATGGTTCTCCATCTACAACGTTATCCGGCATCAATTCGTACTCGTATATACTAAATCCGTCTGTAGAAAGCGGACTTGGAAAACCTTTATCGAAAAAGTTTAACGTATTGTCATAAATATTGAAGTCCTTATAAAGGTTCTGAATGGTCTGAACCATGAACTGGTAATCTTCAAATCCTGAAGCTTTTTCAGCTACCAATACTTTCTTTTCAGATGAAGAAGGTTTGTTTCTTTTATAAAAGGTAGAAATTTGCTCGTTCATGTAAATCGGTACATAAGCTTTCCCGGTAACGGCAGCTGTATCTACATTTTTGAACATGAACTCCATTCCTTTGAAAATCTTTTTCTGGGTAAAAGTACTGTCAAGATTATTCAGGGATGCTTCCAGTTTCTGGTATTCATCGTATTTATAATTATCATACGAATCAAAAGCATTTCTGTACTTACGCTTCCATACTTCATTCAGAATTGCGTAGGCAGGATTTTCTTTTTTATTTTTATACTTTTTCTTTCCACTGATTACAACACCTTCAATATTCTTCTGTTCTGTTTTCACAGATGATACCAGTGCAATATCCAGTATGGATGTTTTATGAAAATCAAAAGGTACATCCTGCAATAGAAAGTCTTTCTTTTCTACAGAAATCATACCGATACTGTCCTGAACAACAAGTTCAAAAAGTCCGTTACTGTCTGTTTTTGCAGTATTGCTTTGATTACTAAGCAGAGCTTCGGCAATCGGTTTTCTAGATTTGGAGTCCGTTATTTTACCTGTTAGTTTTAGCTGCCCGTTTACCTTTACGAGCATCACACAGGTTAACGAACAAAATAGTAGTTTTTTCATCATAAGATTTCACATCGTCAGAACCAGCATTCCTTTTATAAAATAATTTTGCAAATATATAAAAGAATACCTGTGTTTATAGCCAAGGGCGTGCCAATTAACTATTTATATCAATAAAAAATCCCGAATCACTGATGATCCGGGATTTTTTTATCCTTAAACAAGGGAATTAACATTCACAAAGAATAATTCCGTTGTCGTTATTAAACTCTATTACTCCGCTTTTGATTTTGTAAGCAAACTCACCTTTGTCAGCACTTACGGTCTCAAAATTCTTAGCATAGTCATCAGAAATTCCAGCTGAGAAAATTCTAACATCACCTTCCTTCAGTGCAGAAACAATTGATGCGTGATTTTTCATGATGTGGAAATCACCACTGATACCAGGTACCAGAACTGAATCTACTTGTCCTTCAAACACTACAGATTCCGGGGTTAATATTTTTATAATCATTTTTAATTGCTTTAGGCTACCAGCTAATAGCTATGGGCTATCAGCAATTAGCAATATTATTTGTTCTCAGCTAACATTTTCTCTCCGGCTTCGATAGCATCTTCGATAGAACCTTTAAGGTTGAAAGCTGCTTCCGGAAGGTGATCTAACTCACCATCGATAATCATGTTAAATCCTTTGATTGTATTTTTGATGTCTACTAATACACCTGGAATACCTGTAAACTGCTCAGCAACGTGGAAAGGCTGAGATAAGAATCTCTGTACTTTTCTTGCACGGTAAACTGCTAATTTATCTTCTTCAGAAAGTTCTTCCATACCAAGGATAGCGATGATATCCTGAAGAGCTTTATATCTCTGAAGAATTTCTTTTACTCTCTGAGCACAGTTATAGTGTTCTTCACCGATAATTTCCGGAGCAAGGATTCTTGAAGTAGATGCCAATGGATCTACCGCCGGATAAATACCTAATGAAGCGATTTTTCTGTCCAATACAGTTGTTGCATCTAAGTGAGCAAATGTTGTAGCCGGAGCCGGGTCAGTTAAGTCATCCGCAGGTACGTAAACCGCCTGTACAGATGTAATAGATCCGTTTTTAGTTGAAGTAATTCTCTCCTGCATCGCACCCATCTCAGAAGCTAGAGTTGGTTGGTAACCTACTGCTGAAGGCATACGACCAAGAAGTGCAGACACCTCAGAACCAGCCTGTGTAAAACGGAAGATGTTGTCTACGAAGAAAAGAACGTCTCTACCTTGTCCGCTTTCACCACCATCACGGTAGTATTCAGCTAAAGTAAGACCAGAAAGGGCTACACGTGCTCTTGCACCTGGTGGCTCGTTCATCTGTCCGAAAACGAAAGCAGCTTTAGATTCTTTCATCAACTCACTGTCAACTTTAGAAAGATCCCATCCACCGTTCTCCATAGAGTGCATGAATTCGTCACCATATTTAATAATACCAGACTCTAACATCTCACGAAGAAGGTCATTCCCTTCTCTTGTTCTTTCACCCACTCCTGCGAATACAGAAAGACCACCGTGTCCTTTAGCGATGTTATTAATCAATTCCTGGATCAATACTGTTTTACCTACACCAGCACCACCGAACAAACCAATTTTACCCCCTTTTGCATAAGGCTCGATAAGGTCGATTACTTTGATACCTGTATATAGTACTTCAGCAGAAGTTGATAACTGATCGAATTTAGGTGCTTCTCTGTGGATTGGCAAACCATTGTCTTTAGATAATTCCTGAAGTCCGTCGATAGCATCTCCTACCACGTTGAATAATCTACCATTTACTTCTTCACCAATAGGCATAGTAATTTGTCTTCCATGTCCTATTACAGATTGTCCTCTTTGAAGTCCGTCTGTTGCATCCATAGCGATACATCTCACTGTATCCTCACCGATGTGTTGTTCAACTTCTAAGATCAGACCTTTCTGGCCTTCTCTGACAACTTCAAGTGCGTCATAAATGTTTGGTAGTTCCTCTACTTCCTGAAATACCACGTCGATTACCGGTCCGATAATCTGTGCAATTTTTCCCTGAATTTGGTTTGCCATTTCTAATTTTTTTCTTGAGTGCAAATATAGTGATATTCCTCATATCTGCATTGTCTGTGAAAAAGATTTTTATCATATTTGTAATGCCTAAAATTTTTCACCTTGAAAATTGTAAAAAATATAGCTGAATATAGCGATGCAATGGGACTTACAATGTCGTTGGGAATGTTCGACGGAGTACATAAAGGCCATCAGGAAATTATAAAAAAACTAAAAAAGCATAGTGAAACCCACCAGCTGGAGAGTGCATTGCTCACTTTTTGGCCGCACCCCCGAAAGGTTTTGCAACCAGAAGTTGAAATAAAATTACTCAATACTCTGGAAGAAAAACTACAGCTTTTAGAACGTTTTGGAATTCAAAAAACATTCCTTCAGGAATTCAATGATGACTTCAGAAATCTTTCCGGAGAGGATTTTGTAAAACAGATTCTGCTGGATAAACTCCACATGAAGCATATTGTGATTGGTTATGATCATCACTTTGGAAAAAATAAAAGCGGAAATTTCGAACTTCTCGAAAAAATGGCTTCTGAAAACAATTTTGTTGTGGAAGAAACCAAAGCTGTTCTTGTGAATGAACTTGCAGTAAGCTCTACAAAAATAAGAAATGCCTTGTCTGAAGGAGATATAATAACAGCTAATGAATTTTTAGGCTACCACTACCCTGTAAGTGGTACAGTCGTAGCAGGTAAAAAAATAGGAAGAACAATTGGCTACCCAACCGCCAATATAGATGTAGATCCTATAAAGCTGCTTCCTAAAAACGGAGCCTATATCGTGGATGTAGAACTTAACAGACAAATGTACAAAGGAATGTTGAGCATAGGTACAAATCCTACAGTAAACGGTACTAAAAAAACAACTGAAGTATATATCTTAGATTTTGATCAGGATATCTATGGAGAAAACATTACCGTATACTTCAGAGATTATCTTCATGATGAAATAAAGTTTGAAAGTCTTGAAAAACTGATCGAAAGACTGGATGAAGATAAACAGCTAACAATAGATTTCTTTAAATAATAAAAAAGCGAAAACCTGGGTTTTCGCTTTTTTATTATTTACATTTTTGCATCCATCAGCTTGCCTGTTTTCACAGATCCTTGTTTCATTTCTATTTTTATAACAAATGCTTTATCCGTCTGGTAATCTTTCGGAAGGATAATATCATAGTATGTGTTCTTATCCAAATCCAATCCCATATCGCTTTGTTTTAGCTCCAGTTTTCTGTTGCCTATAAGCAGTGAAGCAGAAGCCGGAACTTCTGTAACTTTCTTATCTACCGCTAATCTCACAATCTGATTAACAGGTCTGTTAAACACCGTTAAATAGGTATTATTACCCTTCTTTGTAAAATATCCATAGTTGGAAAGAGACATTGGAGAATGTTCTACATTATAAATGGCTTCAGCATTTACTTTTGTCCATTCACCTATCTCTTTCATTATTTTATCCTCTTCGGGGTGAAAGTTCCCGTTACCATCGGGGCCGAAATTAATAACAAAATTACCTCCCATAGAACGTGAACGCATCAGCATTTCGATCAGATCATCCGGTGTTTTGGTATAAATACCGTTCCAGTCTTTCATGTAGCCCCATCCGTTTGGCGGAATGGTCATCACACAATCCCAGTCGTTCCCGTTAAGGGATTCGTAATTTTTTGGAAGCTTGCGTTCCCAACCCTGCTCATAATCACCCAACAAGTCTCCGTTAGTATCGAAGTGTCGTTTTTGATTTTCGTCGTTACGGAATCGGCTACCAATAATAAGTCCCGGATGTTTTTCGCGAAGTTTTTTCTCCAGATTATAGGTAAATTCGTAGGCACTTTTCCATGAAGCATCCCATGTTCCGTCGAACCAAAAGCCTTTAATCTGTGGATAGTTCTTCAGCAACTCCAGTAACTGATTTTCTGTATACTTCAGAAACTTAGAATATTTAGCTTTCTCTTCTGCTGTTTGGGGTGCTTTATAAAGATAATCCGGATTATTCCATTCCAAAATAGAGAAATACAGGAATACATCTATTCCTTCGGCATCATAAGCATCTACAATCTGCTTTACAATATCTTTTTTATAAGGTGTTTTCGTAATATTATAAGCAGAGTACTTTGTAGGCCACAAAGCAAAACCATCGTGATGCTTTGTTGTAAAGATTACATATTTAGCGCCCATGTCTTTAGCCTGTTTCGCCCAGCGTTTGGCATCAAAATCTTTAGGGTTAAACTGTTTATATAGATTATCATAGATATTCTTCCAATCCTTAGGAGCTGTTGGGCCACTCCAGGAACGTATCCATTCGGATGCAGCGGCTCCCCCTCTGGCACTTACACCATTCCACTCGTTACCGGGTATCGCATAAATTCCCCAATGGATGAATTGCCCTAATCCGTATTCTCTGAATTTTTGCATCGCTTCATCTGTCCGGTGAGCGGATGTGATAGGGCCGTATTTCAGCGCTACCCTTTCTTTAGGCTTCTCTTGCTTTTCACCTGTCCATGCCTGAGCCTGCATTATAGCACTCATACAAAGCCCGGTCAGAAGGCTTAAATTAAACATTGATTTTCTCATGGTATTAGTTGGTTGTTAGTTTTTAGTTATTGGTTATTAGTTGATGGTTGATGGTTGTCAGATAATATGTTAGTGTAATAGAGTATATACTAGTCCCAGCTACATTGCTACATTGTTACATTGTTACATTATTACATTGTTATATTGTTACATTATTACATTTATTACATTTATTACATTGCTACATTGTTACATTGTTACATTGTTACATTATCTCACTCCAAAGTCCATGTCATTTCATCGGTTAGTTCTTTTCTTCCGGACTTACCAATCGCTTTAATGGTATTTGTTCCTTTCTGAAGCTGGGCATTTTCTATTACCCAATGTTTAGCATTCACCCCGTTTTTAGCCTGATATTCTTTTCCGTTAACTATAATCTTCACATCTTTTAAATTAGAGAATACCTGAATTTTAGAAACCGGATTTTTACGCATATTATCTCTTCTGTTCGCCAGATAGAGCATTGGTTCCGGATTCCAATTGGCCTTATACCAGTAGAAAGAATCTTTTTTACGTTTGCGGTCAAAGGTAATCAGCCCTTTCAGATTTCGGGCATTTATGCCACCACGATTCCACATCGGAACTGCAAATTCAAACATGTTCCATACATAAGAAGCGGCAATCTGCGGATGCTTTTCTATAATCGCCCATTGCTGAATATGGGTCTCTGTCTGATAATTTTCCGGAAATGATTTCCCGGAAACCACATCTGCAGGTTGTTTTACTTCTTCAGCGCCAATATCCATATTTCCGTCTGCTCCGTATTCGGTAAGGATTACCTTATATTGTGCAAAATTCTTTTCCAGTCCTTGTGCCCAGTTTTCCAGGTCACCAATTTTACCGCCATACCAGCCAAAATAGTGGTTGATTCCCTGAATATCTGTTGTGAGATTTTCCGGCCTGTCTACCTGATTGTAGCCATTTACAGCTCCTGTCATTCGGTATGGATCTATTGTTTTTGCAATATCACTTAGCTGACGAGACAGTACAGGAACCTGTTCGTCTTTGGTCTTGGAATAGACCTCATTGTGTACACCCCATATATAGATAGAAGGATGATTGTAATTTTGCTTAACCAATTCCGTCATTTGCTGTTTCGCATTGTCATTCTCCTGATAAGAAACAGCGTTTACGAATGGAATTTCTGCCCATACCAAAAAACCATATTGATCTGCCAGTTCATACATCTGCGGGGCTTGCTGGTAATGAGCCAAACGAATAGTTGTAACGCCCATTTCCTTCATCAGGTCCATATCTCTTTTATGCTGCTCATAAGACAAGGCCGAACCATATCCCCATTCATCCTGATGGCGGGAAACGCCATGCATTGGGTAATGTTTTCCGTTCAGAAAGAAACCTTTTCCGGGAATTACCTCTACAGTTCTTACACCAAGGTTTTGTTTTAGAACATCTGTATCAGTACCATTAACGATAATTTTGGAAGATACGGTATACAAGTAAGGATCGCGTACACCATCCCAAAGGTGTGGGTTTTTCAAATTAATATCTTGGGTTACATACGTAGTTCCCTGTGGACTTATATTTACAGGACTTTTTACTACTGCTACAGTTTTACCTTCTTTATTGATAACAGAACTTTCCAAAACTGCATTCTGAATCGTTTTTTCAGTGGTCTCCAGTTTTGCCTTTATTTCTATATCTGCACTCTTAGAAGAAACATTTTTCTGACTAACAAATATTCCGGGTGCAGCATAATCTGTTACCACAAAATTGGTTTTATTAGTCGTAATCATACTTACCGGACGATATATACCACCATAAATAGGGAATAAAAACTGATTAACAGGAATTACATCCTTACGAGCCTGATTATTGGCTATTACTGTCAATACATTTTCTTTACCATAGTTTACTGAATTGGTAATTTCATAAGCAAACTGGGAATATCCACCTTTATGCTCTCCAATAAATTTGTTGTTGATATAAAGCTTGGCAACGCTTCCTACTCCTTCAAACTTCAGAAATGTTCTTTTGCTTTTTTGCGCATCGCTTACTGTAAATTTCTTCTGATATAATACATTTCCGGTATAAAAATTATTATCCCGCTGCATATCATCTTTGTTGAAAGTGTGAGGAAGAGTAACGCTTTCCCATAGATCTATATTGGAAGGCTTAAAATCCTGTCCATTATCAAAGTTAAAATTAAAAGTTTCGTTTCTGGGCTGGAAGAATTTCCAGTCCTTATTGAAGTCTTCCGTAACCCTTTGAGCATAAGCTACAGAAGCAGACGAAAGCATTGTAAGCAACAGTGCCTTGTTAAAATGATTCAACATGATGTTTGTTTTGGTTATTAGTTTTCCAAAAGTAGGAATTTTTATCCAGCATTTTCTGCTAATTAATTATATTATAAATATCTATAAAGTTTTAATTAAAAACTGTATGCAAAACATAATTATTGAAATATAAATAATCATAAGACCTCTTTTTTAACAAAATAAAAATCAAAAGCAGAATATAAAAATGATATCCAATCAAATAATGGAAATTTTAATAGCTATATTAATTTATAATAGATAAATTTGCATTAAAGAAAAGAGGAAAATGAATACGAAAGAATTGCAGGAATACCATGATAGATTTGACGTGATCAGATCCATGGATAGTTTTGTTTCAGAGGCCGTTGATGATAAATTAATGGATCCGGATGATTGTTGGCAACCTAATGACTTTTTACCAGATATGGAAAGGGAGGATGCATTGGATGAGATTAAAAAATTACGTGAAAGAGCGGCTAACATTCCCAATACTGTAATCACCTCATTGGTAGGAAATATGATCACTGAAGAGGCATTACCTAGCTACCAGACTTATTTCAGTTTAATTTTCAATGAAGATAAAGAAGTAACTTCCGATAAAGGCTGGGCAAGATGGTCCAGAGCATGGACAGCTGAAGAAAACCGTCACGGTGATCTTCTGAATAAATATTTGTACCTGAGCGGACGTTGCGATATGAAAAAGGTAGAGCAAACAATTCACCGCCTTATCTACAACGGATTCGATCCGGATGCAGAGAAAGATCCATATCAGTCTATTATCTATACATCTTTCCAGGAAAGAGCTACAAAAATCTCTCACGTAAATACAGGAAAGCTGGCTGATAAGGCCGGAGATAGTGTTCTGTCTAAAATCTGTAAGCAAATTGCAGGTGATGAAGCAAGACATGAAAATGCCTATAAGTCTTTTATGACAGAAATCTTCAAGAAAGATCCTAATGGAGCTATTGCCGCTTTTGAAAGAATGATGCGTAAGCAAATCTCTATGCCTGCTATGCTAATGGATGATCAGGCTTCAAAGAGCAATATATTTATTGATTTCTCGGCTATTACTCAGCAAATTGGTGTATATACTACATGGGATTATGCGGCTATTATAGACCACCTTGTTAAGTACTGGAAAATTGAAACTTTAACCGGTTTACAGGATGGATTTACAAAGGCTCAGGATTATCTGTGTCGTTTGTCTGATCGTTATAAAAAGATCGCTGAAAGAATGAAAGTTCCGGAGGAAATAAACTTACATTGGCTAAGTAACCCTAAATTCTCGTTCTAAAAACAATACAGAAATACAAAATGCAGCTCTAAGGGCTGCATTTTTCATTTTAATAACAGAAAAACAGCAGACTCAATTGAGTCTGCTGTTTTTTTATTCTTTAAAAGTCTTGTTTTTATTATTTCAGATATTTTACAATAGCCTCGTCTGTAGGTTTTACCTTACTCGGGAATGAGTTGATTAATTTCCCTTTATCATCCAGTAAAAACTTTGTGAAGTTCCATGCAATATCAGTGTCTTTCACTCCATTCAATTTCTTTTCTGTAAGGAATTTAAATATTGGTGCAATATCTTCTCCTTTTACAGAAACTTTAGCAGCCATCGGGAAAGACACACCATAATTAGCCTCACAGAAGCTATGGATATCTTCATTGGTTCCTGGTTCCTGTTGCCCAAAATTATTTGCCGGGAAACCAACAATAACCAATTTATCTTTATAATCCTGGTAGATTTTCTCCAGGTCTGCATACTGAGGTGTGAAACCACATTTAGAAGCAGTGTTTACCACAAGAATCTTTTTCCCTTTGAATTTAGAGAAATCAATTTCGTCACCCGTAAGTCCTTCCACTTTATAGCTATAGATAGTCTTGCTTTGTGCTGCAATAAAAAGAACTCCTGCCACAGACAATGCAAATAATAAGAACTTTTTCATCTGTAATATTTTTTTTAAAATTTGGTCGGATGAGACCCGCATGATAGTCTTCATCCTTGAAATTATTACGAATCATGCTCGTTTTATAATATTTATATTTTATTAGAATTTAAAAGTATTATTTGGGAATACTTTATTCACTTCTATTTTGCTAAACAAAAGTACATAATCTCCTTCTTTTTTCTGAGATGAAGATTCAATTCTGAATGGCATTAACAGATTCCCTACTTTACGGTAATCATAATAAGTAAGAATATCTGTCTTGTTAATCTCTCTTACCAGCATATACGTATTGGCATCGAAGTAATAAACAGTTTTATTTACATTCTTTACCAATTCTACTTTAAAGCAATCTACATTACCTATTTTTTCTTTGCCCAGATAATTTGCTACAAATCCTTTAGAATCATAATCTATAAAGTCTGTATCGAAACTTTCTGCAACATAATCTTTTACTTCTACCAGCTTATTCGTTGCAAAATTCATAGAATAACCTTTCTCTCCGTCAAAACCTTCAATCGCATACTCTTTTCCTTTAATGGTAAAGCTTGTTTTTTTCAGATTAGGTCTTTGCTGGAATATTTTCACAGGATATTCTTCACTAACACCCAAAACTACTTTCCCCTGTAACATTATAGAGTTAAGTAATTTCCACTGTGTTAATCCTCCTGTACTCTGAATGTTTTTTTCAATAATTTGCTCCGCTGTCTGGGAGAAAAACATTTGGCAGACACCAACAAGTACAACTAAAATAAGTTTCTTCATAAATATTTTTAAAGTTAATATTTCCGGAGATTAGCCTTTATTGGCTATAATCTCCTTAGCCTTTTTCAGATCATCCGGAGTATCGATACCTACGCCGATAAAATCGGTTTCGAGAAGTTTTATCTTCATCCCGTATTCCAGATATCTGATACATTCAATTTTTTCAGCTATTTCCAAAGGCTTTTGCTGAAGTCTGGCAAAGTTAAGTAATGCCTGTTTTCTAAAAGCATAAACGCCAATATGTTTAAAATATTCTACCTGAAAAGATTCTTCTCTTGGATAAGGAATTACAGAACGGCTAAAATAAAGTGCAAAACCATTGTTGTCGGTAATTACTTTTACATTATTAGGATTCTGTACTTCTTCAAAATGATGAAGTTTTATTTTCAACGAAGCTAATGAAATTTCTGCATTAGGATCGTTTTCGAATACTTTTATAAGTTGGCCAAGAGGTTCTTTTTTCAGAAAAGGTTCATCCCCCTGAACGTTAATCACAATATCGCAATCGATATTCTGAACCGCCTCTGCTATCCTGTCACTTCCCGTTTCATGTTCACCCGTCATTACAGCCTTGCCTCCGTTTCTTGTTACTTCTTCAAAAATAATCTCCGAATCTGTAGCCACAAAAACGTCATCAAACAAACCTGTTTCTTCAACATTTTTATAGGTTGTAGAGATTACAGTTTTATCTTCCAGAATTTCCATTAGTTTTCCCGGAAATCTGGTAGAATTATAACGTGCAGGAATAACTGCGATTACTTTCATTTTCTATTAATAATTTAATAATGACCAATATAACGGTGTAACAATCGAGCAATACAATTAACCTCTTCTACATTGGTATATTGCTACATTGATACACTGTTACATTAATATATTGTTATGCTAATTTAGCAAGTGCTTGCTCCAGTTTTGGTAGCATGGTTTTAATTTCATCAACCGATAAGCCTCCTACCGATGCACGGAACCATGGCTCAGTTACTTCACAGCCGAAAGCAGAGAATGGCACTAATGCAACGCCACCTTTCTGAATCAAATAGAATACTAAATCTGAAGAGTTTTCTATTTTCGTTCCGTCTGGTTTCGTTTTACCAATAAAGTCAAGTTTAATTGTAAGATATAAAGCACCCATAGGCTGAATACTCTCTACTGCCAATCCTTTATTTTTAATCTCCTGAATTCCTCCATGCAAAACTTTCAAGCTTGCCTGTAATTTATCTTTGAAATCCGTAACAAAATGATCTACATTTTCCTGGTTTTCATAGAACTTAGCTGTAGCCTCCTGCTCTGGCTTTGGAGCCCATGCCCCAACGTGCGTTAGCAAAGCTGCCATTTTGCCCATAATAAGGCTTGGCCCGAACCCCCAACCTACACGTACTCCCGTTGCAGCAAGACATTTAGAAATACCATCAATATAGATTGTATATTCTTTCATTTCCGGGAATAAAGATACCGGATTGAAATGTTCTGCCTCAAAAGTAAGATTAGAATAAATCTGATCGTACATCAGATATAAAGGTTTCTCGTCTGCACCACGCTTTTTATTTTCCTCCAATACCATTTCACAGATTTCAGAAAGCTGATCTTTGGTAAACATTGTCCCTGTAGGATTAAGTGGAGAACATAAAGCTAATAAAACTGCACCTGATAAGTGTGGTCTTAAATCATCTGCTGTAGGCAGGAAATTGTTTTCCTGAGTCGTTTTTACTTCTACTGCATTAGCTGAAGTAAGATATGCATAATGATTGTTATTCCAAGATGGTGTAGGATATATTACTTTATCACCTTCGTCTACAATGGTTTTATAAACTGCATAAATCAAAGGACGTGACCCTGCAGTAATTAAAATATCACCTGCCGCATAATCTAATCCCCATCTTGATTTAAGATCTTTTGAAACAGCAGTTCTTAGTCCTAATAATCCGTTTGCTGGCGGATAATTGGTAAGATTATTCTGATAAGCTTTCTGAATTTCGTCTTTTAATCCCGCAGGGATTGGATAAATATTGGAGTTTAAATCCCCAATAGTAAGGTTAGCGATTTCGGCTCCTTTAGCTTTCATATCGTTAACTTCGTTTCCTATTTTTACAATTTCTGAGCCTATAAGGTTTGCGGCTAGTTTAGATACTTTCATATTTTTGATGGACAGTTATAGATTAACGGTCTTTTATTTGGTTGATTATAAATTCAGGTCTGTTTTAATCTGCTGGATTTTAGCTTCCAGAGAAACTAATTTATCTTTAAAATCTTGTTCCGAAGCGATCTGTTCTTTCACAGAAACGTAGAATTTAATCTTTGGCTCTGTTCCGGAAGGACGAATACATACTTTTGTTCCGTCTTCTGTATAATAGATTAATACGTTAGATTTCGGAATATCATTCATTACAGATTTCTCATTCGTAGAAATTAGCAAACTTGTCTGCTCTTGGAAATCTTTTACTTCAGCTACAGGTGATTCTGCTAAAGTTTTTGGCGGAGACTGACGGAAATCCGTCATCATCTGCTTAATCTGCTCTGCACCATCTTTTCCTTTTTTCGTAATGTTTACCAATCCTTCATAGTACATTCCAAGATCTTTGTAGATATCGATAAGGTACTCATATACTGTTTTACCATTGGCCTTGCACCATGCAGCAATTTCACAAGCTAAAAGAATACTTCCACAAGAGTCTTTATCACGAACAAAATCTCCGGTCATAAATCCAAAGCTCTCTTCACCACCGCAGATAAACTTCTCCTGTCCTTCAAAATCGCGGATCATTTTACCAATCCACTTGAAGCCGGTTAGTCCAACCTTACAGTCAACTCCAAATTTCTTTGCAATATCATAGAAAATATCTGACGTTACAATAGTAGAACCAATGAATTCTTTCCCGGTAATTCTACCTTGTTTTTTCCACTGATCTAAAATATAATAAGTAAGGAATGTATTGGTCTGGTTACCGTTTAACAACTGCATTTCTCCATCCAGATTTCTTACAGCAATTCCTAATCTGTCACCATCCGGGTCTGTTCCTATTACAATGTCGGCATTGGTAACCTTAGCCAGATCCATTGCCATAGAAAGCGCAGCTGGTTCTTCAGGATTTGGAGATTCTACTGTCGGGAAATTCCCACTTGGGATCATTTGTTCCGTAACCAGGTCTACTCTTGTAAAACCTGCTTTTGCTAAAGCCTTAGGAATAGTTGTATAGGTCGTTCCGTGGATAGAAGTGAAAACAATATTCAACAAATCTCTACCAACATTCTGATATAAAGAATTTTCGATACATGCATCGATGTATACATCGTCCTGATCTGCTCCTATCCACTCGATTAGATCATCGTTTCCGTTGAATTTAATCTCGTTAAACTGAGTTTTTTCTACTTCAGAAATAATTCCGTTATCATTTGGCGGAACTACCTGTGCTCCGTCATTCCAGTATACTTTATAACCATTATATTCCGGTGGGTTATGCGACGCTGTAAGTACAATACCAGCATTACATTTTTTATCTCTTACAGTAAAAGACAATTCCGGAGTTGGTCTGTGTTCTTCAAATAGTAAAACTTTAATACCATTTGCTGTTAAAACATCTGTAACTAACTTTCCGAATTCCGGAGAGTTGTGGCGAACATCATAAGCGATAGCAACTTTAATTTGGCTCGCCTCCGTCTTCGCCGAATCTGCAGTTTCTTCACCTGGAAATTGTTGATGAAGGTAGTTTGCTAATCCCTGTGTAGCCTGCCCTAATGTATATTTATTCAGACGGTTGGTGCCAACGCCCATGATTCCGCGCATACCTCCTGTTCCGAATTCCAGATTTTTATAAAAAGCATCCTCCAGTTCAGCTGGATTATTATCTATTAATGCCTGGACTTCTTTTTTCGTTTCATCATCGAAACCTTCTCCTAGCCACAATTTTGCTTTATCTAATGACGTCATATATTAAGGTTTTTGTTTTTGCTCTAATTTAGCTTTATCTGTTACTTTTATTTTCTTCTGCGGATTACCATAGTATACTAATTCTGCAGTATTTCCCAAGCTTCCGTTTAGTTCGTCATCCACTGAAAATTCTGAATAATTTCCATTTTTAGAGGTTATATTCAGATTGTTAATATACCAGTAAGGAGAAATAATACTTGCTGTGTCACTAATCGCAACATTTGCATCCAACGTTCTGCCTAAAAGATTTGCTTTTGCTTTGTTTGTCATAGTTATATCTGCTTTATTAGCTAAAACAGAGCCCATGAATTTAGCATTGTCTTTAATCTTCAGTTTAAATGCCGGTACCGACATCTGGCTGGAAATCGTAATATCTGTTGAATCTGCCATTGTTATACTTTCCAAGTTATTTTTAGAGTATAACATAATATTGTACATATCCACACCTTCTGTCTTGCTTTTCTCTGAAATATAAAGCGTTTTATCTTTTACTTCAATTTTAAGATTATCAAAGACATTAGGATAGGTCTCCACAGAAACCATGTTTTTAGGATTCTGTACATAGAAAATTTTAAATTTCCCACTGACATCCAATTTATTAAAATCCTGAATATTCACATCTTTTGTTGTGATCTCTCCCTTTGGTTTCACTTTGGAACAGGAAACCAAACCGATGACAAGAAATATATAAAGTAATTTTTTCATCCGTTTAAAAATTAAAGTTTGAATTTAGCTATTTTTAATTAAATTATCTCTTCAATATGATAATTTTTGCGCTCACGATTTGTTCTGATCAACATCTCACCAAGGAATCCGGCAATAAATAGCTGAGTACCAAGAATCATCATTGTTAATGCGATATAGAACCAAGGATTATCTGCAATCAGATGTCCGTACATTCCTCTTGCAACATCTATTAGCTTAGAAATCCCCAGCCATAAGGCTGAAAGAAAACCTATAATAAACATTACAGTACCTGCGGCACCAAAGAAATGCATCGGGCGCCCGCCAAATCGGCTTACGAACCATAGAGTTATCAGATCTAAAAACCCTCTGATAAAACGGTTTGCTCCAAATTTGGAAGTACCATAAGGACGAGCCTGGTGTTTTACTTCTTTTTCAGTGATATTTTTAAATCCTGCATGAGCCGCCAATACCGGAATATAACGGTGCATATCACCGTATACATCTACAGTTTTAACAACTTGCTTTTTGTAAGCCTTCAATCCGCAGTTGAAATCGTGTAAGAAAACACCCGAAACTTTCCTTGCCGAAGCATTGAATAATTTGGACGGGATATTCTTGGTCATTACATTATCAAAACGTTTCTTTTTCCAGCCACTTACAATATCGTAATTCCCTTCTCTTAATTTTTCTACCAGTCCTGGTATTTCTTCCGGGAAGTCCTGAAGGTCGGCATCCATAGTAATTACAACTTCGCCTTTTGCCTTCTCAAAAGCAGCATGCAAAGCCTGAGATTTACCATAATTACGGGTAAATCTTATAGCATGTACCTGCGGATGTGATGCAGAAAGTAGTTGTATAACGCCCCATGAATTGTCGGTAGAACCATCATCCACAAACCATACTTCATAAGAGAAATCATTCTCATTACATACATTGTCTATTCTGGAAAAAAGCTCTTCAAGAGATTGTTCTTCATTAAGAAGCGGGATAATAATAGAAAGATCCATTCAGTATTTTTAATTTTATTCGTAGCGTTTTTTGTTCTTCAAAAACGCTGCTATTACGATTGACAAAAGTAGATAAAATAACATAAAGCCTCCAAAAACGGCAGAAAGAAAACTAAATGAAAAATAATTTCTATTTTCCTTTATTGCAGCTTCTCTTGCAAGCTTTGCATCGTTATAATTTTTGTCTAATTCACCCAATTTGCTCTGATCTTTAAGATGTACTGCTTCAGACTTTTGCTTGGTATAAGCTTCATCCAGATTGGTTAATTCGGTCTGAATATACTGATGGTTTAGTAAATCTCTGGCATCAGTATCTACATAATTAAGAAAAGCAAAAATGGACATTACAGAAAGGAATCCTCCTATAAATAATGTTACAAAAGCTTGCTTAAAAGCCTGTGGATAAGTTATTTTCCCAGCTCCTCTATACCAATATACAGAGAGAAATCCTCCAACTGCATACAAAAAAGGCATTCCAAATGCATTTACCTTCATAGAGGTACTATAATAACTGGCATTTGCAAAAAAATAGTACACTACAAAGAACGCCAACATGGTAATTCCGAACAACACTAACCCGATAGCTACAGGATTTTTCGTCATATTTTTAATAATAATAGATGTTGGAAGTCCGATTTTAGAAAAAAAATAATAAAAATATTAATTTATAAATCAGCTATTTACCCCATTTTACGGGGATCATTACACTTTTTTTCTTGGATCTTTCTTCCGGATTCGTAAATAATTTCTATATTTGCACTGGCAAGTCCTACACAACCAGCTCCTGAGAATCCTCCAGGGTGGGAACACAGCAAAGGTAATTGGTCGTAGCGGTGTGATGTAGGTAGCTTGCCATTTTTTATTTCTTAAAATTCAAATTCCTCACCCAGTTTCGGTAAAACCAACTCCACATTTTTCTCTTCAAAATGCTTCATTGCACTGTCGTGATTAATTGTAATTGGAGGAAAAGTATCGAAATGACATCCAATTACTTTTGGAGATTTTAATAATTCGCCTGCAGCAAATGCAGCTTTTCTTGGACACATTGTATAGTGACTTCCTACTGGCAGAATAGATAATTCGATTTTACCAAAAAGTCTTGGGAATAGTTCCATATCAGCCATTACTCCAGTATCACCTGCTAAGTACATATTTCTTCCTTCAGGAAGTCTGAAGATATAACCTACTGGTACACCACCGTAAGTACCATCCGGAAAAGAACTGGTATGATGTGCTGGCACCATGGAGATCTTAAGACCTTCAACTTTTGCAGATCCTCCCAGATTAATATCACATGTGTTTTTCGCGTTTTTAAAATAACCGCATACTTCTGGCACCCCAATAATAGTTGCTTCCGGATAATGAGCTAATACCTCTTCAACATCCGCAATATGATCGCCATGTGCATGCGTTAACAAAATATAGTCAATTTTGTGTTCCTTAATATCAAATCCGGATTGTTCTTTCTGATAATTGTAGAAAGGATCCGAAAGGATATTTTTTCCTTTGTAAGTGAACAAAAAACAGTTTTGTCCTAAAAAAGTGAATTTCATAATACTTTATATTATTTTTGACATTACCGGAAGAAACCTTCCTTCTATTTTAGTAGGTTTATTTTCTACTGTTTTAAAACCAAATTTTTGATAAAATTCTTCAGCATACGGATCTGCATCCAATATAATTTTATCAGCAAGCAATATTACCTGACTAAAAAAATGGTTTATTAATAATTTCCCATAGCCATATCCAATATATTCAGGCTTTACAAACAGAAAATCTAATCGGATAAAATTTTCATCTTCTCTGTAAAAAGAATAAAATCCAATGATATTGTCTGGTTCATTCTCAATTTGCCATACCTCGTTGGCAGCTATGTATTCTTCTGTTAATGTTAAATCTTTATCCCACAAGTTCATCCATTCATCAGAATAGCCCCAAAACCTTTTAGACTTTTTGGCTATTTCTGATAATTCTGAATGATATTTAGGTTCAGATTTTTTAATTAACATGAGATTTTATTTAATCAGGTTCAAACCTATCCCTGTAAGCAGGCTCATTGCAAAACACATAATAGCAACTTGCTTTAGGTAAGGATCCAGATTTCTTGGTTCCTTAGTTTCCATTATTCTTCTTCGTAAAGCCATTAAAGGCAGGAAAAGAATAATAAATATATAGGCATAATAACTTCTGATTTCATACACCATCATATAGGTCAAAATCAGAATAAGAGGTAATTGTAGCAAGATGATCTCGTAGATCATAGCTTTTTTAAAGCCCATTTTTAATGCAAGAGTATGTTTACCACTCTCTGCGTCACTTTCTATATCCCGCATATTATTCAGGTTAAGAACAGCTACACTAAACAGTCCTACAGCTGTTGCCGGTAAGATCATCTGCCAGTCGAATGTTTTAGTAAACAGATAGTAAGACCCCATTACAGACACAAGTCCAAAAAATATAAATACAAATACATCTCCGAGTCCCATGTAACCATAAGGTCTTTTTCCTACTGTATAGCCAATCGCTGCAAAAATACAGGCAATCCCTAAACCTATAAACACATAAAATGCCTGAATGTGTCCCGGAAAGAATGCTTTATATAATAATAAAACTGTAAAAGCCAATGACAATACAGAAAATAGAATGACTGCATTACGCATTTGTTTTGCTGTAATCTTTCCTGAGGCTACGGCTCTGGCTTCTGCCTCTCCGGCTCTTTTTTTGTCTGTACCTTTTACACCATCTCCATAATCGTTAGCATAATTAGATAACACCTGATACAAAAGCGTCACCACTAAAGCCAGTACAAAAACCCATACATCCCAGCTTTCTCCTACAGAATTAAGCTTCCATTTTGCAATAAGGGAGCCTAAAATAATACCACTAAGGGAAAGTGGTAATGTTCGCAGACGAGCTGCTTTTATCCATTCAATCATAATATTTTAGATATTAGAGGTAGAGGTTAGAATCTGGTTATTTAAATCCAATTTCTAACCTCCAACTTCTTATTTAAGAGATCCATTGATCTTCTCCAAAGTCTGGTTTTCTTTTTTCAAGGAAGGCATTTCTTCCTTCTTTAGCTTCATCTGTCATGTAAGCCAAACGAGTAGCCTCACCTGCAAAAACTTGCTGTCCAACCATACCATCATCAGTAAGGTTCATTGCGAATTTCAGCATACGGATAGAAGTTGGTGATTTCGCTAAAATCTCCTGTGCCCATTCATAAGCAGTATCTTCTAACTCGGCATGAGGAACAACTTTATTTACCATTCCCATTTCAAAAGCTTCCTGTGCAGAGTAATTTCTCCCTAAGAAGAATATTTCACGAGCCTTTTTCTGCCCAACCATTTTAGCCAGATATGCAGAACCATAACCACCATCAAAGCTGGTAACATCAGCATCTGTTTGTTTGAAAATCGCATGTTCTTCACTTGCTAAAGTAAGATCACATACAACGTGTAGTGAGTGTCCTCCACCTACAGCCCATCCCGGAACAACCGCAATAACAACTTTAGGCATAAAACGGATTAAACGTTGTACTTCCAGAATATTCAAACGGTGTCTTCCGTCTTCTCCAACATAACCTTGGTGGCCCCGTGCCTTTTGATCTCCACCGCTACAGAAAGCCCATCCACCATCTTTTGGACTCGGTCCTTCGCCAGATAGTAAAACTACCCCAATTGATGGATCTTCATATGCATCGTAAAAAGCATCATATAATTCTGAAGTTGTCTTTGGTCTGAAAGCGTTGCGGATTTCTGGCCTGTTGAAAGCAATCCTTGCTACACCATTACATTTTTTATAAGTAATATCTTCGTATTCTTTTGCGGTTTTCCACTCGATCATAGTCTGAAAAATTTTCCTCAAAGATACGGTTAAATTAGGAATTTTAAGAGCTGAACATCCACAATGATTTACTGTAATTTATAAAATTAATGTATTTTTGGAGATCCTTTTTCAAAACACAATTTATGAAGAAAACCTTGAGTTTTTTAATTACCGGATTTAGTCTGTTTAGCTTTGCACAACAAATAATTTCCCCTGAAGCTGTTACCGGAATATGGAAACTTAAAGAAGCTGGGTTTTACGAAAATAATAAAAAAGTAAAAAAGGATTTTGATGCGTGCCGCCTGCAAAGGCATTACATCATAAAAGCTGATGGAACCGCAATTTATAATTACTACGAAGGCTCTGTTCAGAACTGTTACAAAAGCGATCCCAGAGAAACATACTGGAAAATTACCGATGGCAAACTAGTTTTCTTTATCGGAAATGAAATATATCAGGAGGAAAAAATAACCAACTTTAACACACAAAAAATGGTTTTCAACTCTATTCCGATGGATGCCGCTAATGAAAAAGATCAGGTTGTTGCAAAGATACTGCAAACAGTACACTATGAAAATTTGGAGAAAATAACAGAAGAGCAGCTGCAACAACAGCTACTCCACTGATTTTCTTTCTATTTTGTAAATTTTATACAAACCGGCATACTGAGTTTAATATCCTGATTTGTATTATTCAGTAAACCTGTTTTAGCATCGATTTTAAAAACCTGAATCTGATCGCTATCTCTGTTAGCTACCAATAACAATTTACCATTGGGGGTGATTGCAAAATTACGCGGATGAATACCCGTTGGTTGATACCCTGCTTTTGTAAGCTTTCCGTTTTTCTGATCAATTGAAAAAACAGCTATTCCATCACCTTTCAGCCTATTGGAAGCATACAGGTATTTTCCGTTCGGGCTGATATGAATATCAGCACTACCTTTTGCATTTAATGAATCGGCTTTTACCGTTTGGAATTCTTCCAGCGTACCATTTTTATAATTAAAAGCAATAACATCTCCAGAAATTTCAGTAATCAGATACGCATATTTTCCATTGGGATGAAAAGCTAAATGTCGCGGACCAGAGCCATCTTTTACTTTAACCGAAGACGAATTATCAGATGCCAAAAGCTTTGAAGCATCTTTATTCACTTGGTATTTATAGATTTTATCCGTACCAAGATCATCAGCAAACATATATTTCCCTTCCGGTGAAAACTCTACATAATGAAGATGAGGCTGCGTCTGGCGTTCTTTATCGGTTCCGTTTCCGGAAAACACTATATTCTGAGAAGCATCGCCTAAGCTTCCGTTATTATTAATCGTATATTCCGTAATACTTCCGCCCATATAGTTAGCTGTTACAATATGCTTACCATCCGGTGATATATTAATATGGCAAGGCGCTCCGCCACCAGCGGGCTTACTATTGATAAAGCTAAGTTTACCTGTTTTTTTATCAAAAGAGAATGCATTGACCTTAGAATTCTGCTGATCTTCTTTTTCGGTAACGGTATATACATAATTACCGTTTTTACTAATTGCCAGATAAGAAGGATCTTCTACTGCAACTTCACTTACATATTTGGAAGCTCCTGTTTCCGTATTTAGCTTATAGACATAAACACCTTTACTTCCCTTTGCTGTATATGTCCCAGCCAACATATACATTTCACTATCAGATTTTGTTTTCTGGGCATTACAATTACTCCATATTACAACAGTAGAAGTAAGTACCAATAAACTTTTATAAATCATATTCATTTTCAAAAAATATTTACTGAATTTTCATTTTCAGGATCTTGTTATTTCCTGCAAGAACTACATTCTCTTTATCCAGCCACTGACAAACATACAGATTTTTTTCTTCAGAAATAACTTTCCAGGTCTTTCCATAATCAGCAGAATAGCTAATATGCTGATCTCCCACTGCTATAATTTCTTTACCTCCCGATCCCGGCTTAATTCTAACACATGTCATATAACCTCCGTTTTTACCAGAAGCTTGTATTTCCCAGGTTTTTCCACCATCGGTTGTAGTAGCTATATTGTTTTGATTTTCTTTCTGTGCAGTATAATCTCCACCAACAGCAATTCCAAATTTATCTCCGTAAAAATCTACAGAATACATTCCCTGAGACGATTTCCCCTGTACAAAAGGTGTATTAAAGATTTCCCATTTCTGAGTTTTAAGATTTTGTCTCAAAATTCTGGAAGACATTCCCCCGGTTGCTATCCATAAATAATTTTTAGAAGATGCTATATTGGTATTGCTTGCCGCAAATGCTGCTTCACCTTTATTCAACTGAATTTTATAATCAGGTATACTCCATACTCCTTTTCTATCCATCTGTGCCAGTTTCAGTTTCAGACTCTCGTCAGGATCACTAAATGTATAAGCCGTTCCGCCTTCTGTAAAATGCAGCGCATCGTAAAATGCTGTTGGAGCATTATCCTGGAAAACATTTTCTATCTTCAGGTTTTTCTTTTCTATTCTGAAGAAATTAGCAGGACTTTCAATATTAATAGCATAAAAATATTTTTTATCCTGTGCTAATGTGCGAAACTGGAGATTTTTATCGGAAATCCTGATCTGCTTTTTGTCCAGTGTATCGTTTACGTTTACAAAACCAAACTTAGATTCTGTACCGGAATACCATACTTTTCCGTGCGATATCTCCAAAGCTCGTATACTAATCTTATCTTTAAGTAAAGTCTTGAATTCAACCTGCTGGGAAAACCCCATAAAAGAGACTGATAATAGTCCCAAAGACAATATTTTTCTCATAATAATTCAATAAAAAACCCGCCGGAGCGGGTTACGTTAATTAGTCTTCCGTTATTTTATCCGGATTATTTAGTTTACTGTTTCTTCTGCCGTAGAATATATAGACAAATATTCCTAGTAACAACCAGCCTGCTGAAAGTTCCAGCGCATGTGCACTAAGGTTAAAGATTAGGTAAATATTAATAAAAACTCCTAATGCTACAACAAGTTTGTAAGCAGGAACTCTGAAAGGTCTGTTAAGGTTTGGTTCTCTTTTTCTCATTACCCATACTGCGATACAAACCAATGTAAATGCGAATAAGGTTCCGAAACTTGTCATATCCGCTAAGGTAGAAATTGGTGTAAGTGCAGCAACTAAGGCAACTACCAATCCTAATATAATAATTCCTTTGTATGGTGTTCTGGTTTTTGGGTGAAGTTCTCCAAAGAATTTAGGAATCAACCCATCTTTCGACATACCGATAAAAATACGAGACTGCCCCATCATCATTACCATTACTACAGAAATCAATCCTACAGTAGCCGCAATAGTTACAATGTTACTAGCCCAGTGTTTCCCGGCAATTTCGAATGCATAAGCTACAGGTGCCTTAATCGCATCCGGGAATTTCCCGGCAGGATTAAAGTCTGAATAATGCATCATACCAGTTAATACTAAAGATACACAGATGTATAAACCTGTACAGATTAGTAATGATGTGATAATTGCAAAAGGAACATCTTTTTTAGGATTAATCGCTTCACCAGCCTGAGTAGAAACGGCATCGAAACCGATATAAGCAAAGAATATTGCTGCGGCTCCTGAAATAATACCTTTAATGCCATAGGCGGATACCATCTTGTCTTCCGGATTCTTAATCATAGTCTCTGCCGGAATAAAAGGTTTCCAGTTTTTAACACCATCTACAGCTGTGTATAGATCGGTATTAGAAAAGATAATATATGCACCTGAAATAATTACGAAAATTACAGCTGCTGTTTTTAACAATACAATCAGGTTATTTGCTCCTGCAGCTTCTTTAGTTCCTTTTACTAATAATGCTGTAAGTAATAATACCAAGACAAATGCAGGTAAATTCATAGAAAAGCCTTCCCCTGTGTAACTGGCTGGATCCGTGGTAAGATATGCCGGCAGATGTACACCAAAAATTTTCAAAAATTTAGTAAAATAACCGGACCAGCTTACTGCCACCGCCATACTGGCCATGGCATACTCCAGAATGAGACACCAACCCATTGCCCATGCAAAAATTTCACCTACAGTTCCGTAAGCATACGCATATGCAGATCCTTCAACCGGAATAATAGCTGCAAATTCTGCATAACATAATGCAGCAAATACGCAGGCTATCCCTGCGATAATAAAGGATATTGCCAGTGCAGGTCCCGCGTGATAATACGCTCCGGTTCCTGTAAGAACAAAGATTCCGCCGCCAATAATAGCGCCAACTCCTATTGCTGTTAAGCTCCATTTTCCAAGGACTTTTTTCAATCCACTTTTCTTCATGTCTGCCTCGTAGGCACTAAGCGGCTTCTTTGCCCAAATACTCGCCATATATTTTTTCAGTTTTTCTTTTAGATTTACGAAAGTAGAAATTTTTTACAATATGTTAACATTTTTTTAGCAACAAAAACTCATTGTTTTTGCCTTTCCCCTTCTACATAAGACTAAAATGTAAATTTTTATTTTTCGGATACTCCTATTAAATATAGTCCGGAAAGCTCTACCTTTGGGCATTATGGACATTCTTAATTATCTTATAGCACCCTATCTCAGCTATTCGTGGCAACAAATATTACTGGAGTTTATTGCTGCAATATTTGGCCTGCTAAGTGTTTATTTTTCGGCAAAGAAAAACATCTGGGTCTATCCTACTGGTATTATCAGTACAACAATATATGTGTATATACTCTACCATTTCGGACTATGGGGAGATATGCTCATCAATTTTTATTATACCAGCATGAGTATTTATGGATGGATTAAGTGGGCTAAGAGTTCGGAGGATCATATTCATGTTGAAGTTTCCCATGCTACAAAAAGAGAATGGAAAATCTGTGCGGTTCTTTTTGTCCTTAGTATAGCACTTGTAACACTTGTGTACTACTATAAACCATACATTAACAATGGTTTTTCAATGATTGGCATCATTTTGGATTTAAGTCATTTAGACTGGGCTAATTATATGGATATTCTGACAACTTCTATATTTTTAGCAGGAATGTGGCTAATGGCGGAGAAGAAAGTAGAGAGCTGGTGGTTCTGGATTATAGGAGATTTGATTTGCATTCCTATGATGATTTACAAAGAACTTGGTATAACAGCAGTACAATACATTGTCTTTACTATAATTTCCATTCAGGGTTACATCGACTGGACAAAAAGTATTAAAGAGAAGAAGAAAAATAAATCAAACCAATTATATTAAACACATCATGAAACTTTTATCAAAAATAGCACTAAGCCTCTTCACTATCGGAACTTTAGCTTCCTGTGGCGTATATACAGACGGATATGGATACAACGACGGATATTATAACAATAATAGAAATCCATATTATGACGGAGGTTATTATATGAATAACGTATATTACAGTGGTCCTAACTATAATTATTATGGTCCTGGCGGCTACTGGGGAAATGATGGTTACTACTACAGAAGAGGTGTTTCCTATTATTATGATGGCGGAAGACCATACTTCTATAATAATAACAGAAGAAAAATATACGTGGAGAAAAGAATTGTTTCCGGAAGAGATCAGAATAACGGATTCCGAAATAACAATTCATGGAACAATAACAACAGAGGTAACAGCTGGGGAAATACAAACAACAACAATGGATTCCGAAACAGCCAATACGGAAATGGTAACAACAACAATCAAGGTTACAGAGCCGAAAACAACGATGGCAGAAGAAGAGACAATGGATTCCAGAATAACAACAATTACCAGCCACGTCCTGAAACTCGTGTAGAGACCCGTTCTAATAATAACATGAACAATAATGGTTTCAGAAATTCCGGATCTACAGAACAAAGATCCAGTAATGAGAATAACAATTCCAATACTGGAGGAAGAAGATAATTTAAACATTTTCTATATAAAAAACAGCCACAATATGTGGCTGTTTTTTGTATAAATTATTCACTAATTTCGCGTTATTAATTCGGGAACTATAACTACCAATTTTTATATATAATATTTATGGAATTTTATAAATATCAGGGAACAGGGAATGATTTCGTAATGGTTGATAACCGTAATCTTACCTTTCCAAAAAGCACTTCGCTCATAGCACAACTTTGCGACAGAAGATTCGGTATTGGAGGGGACGGTCTTATCCTTCTGGAGAACGACGACCAATACGATTTCCGGATGGTATATTACAATGCCGATGGTAACGAAAGTACAATGTGTGGTAATGGTGGCCGCTGCCTTGTTTCTTTTGCTCACTTCCTGAATATTTTTGAGGATAAAACAAGCTTTATGGCTATTGATGGCTTGCATGAAGCAGAAGTAAACGGAGATCTGGTAAAATTAAAAATGATTGATGTAGAAAACATTGATACTTTCTCTGAATACACTGTAATGAATACAGGTTCACCTCACTATGTAGCATTTGTAGAACATGTAGAAGACATGGATGTTTATTTAGAAGGAAAAAAAATAAGAAATAATGATACTTTCAAAAAGGAAGGCATCAATGTAAACTTCGTTACACAAACTTCTGAAAACGAACTATTTGTAAGAACATTCGAAAGAGGTGTAGAAGATGAAACTTACAGCTGCGGAACAGGAGTTACAGCATCAGCTTTAACTTTTATGCAAAATCATAATCAAACCCCTGTCCATATCAAGGTTCTGGGAGGAACATTGAAAGTATATGCGGAAAAAGTTGAAAAAGGTTTTCGAAACATATGGCTAGAGGGTCCTGCAAAGCAGGTATTTAAGGGTAATTTAGAAGTAAAATAACAGCATTATGAAGAAAGTAGTTTTAATTGCAGTACTTGCTATCGTTTCGGCAGCAGGCTTCTTCGGCTGGAAATTTTACAAAAAGAATTACGGGAGCAATGTGAAAAAATCCGGATTTATTCTGGTTCCTCACGATGCAACATTCCAGCAGGTAACGGATTCCCTGAAGCCATACCTTAACGATGTTGAAAGCTTTACACAAATAGCAAAATCTAAGGGTCTGGATAATAAGATAAAAGCCGGACGCTATGAAATTAAGGAAGGTGCAGACAATGCTCAGCTTATCAACATGATTAAAGCCGGGCTGCAAACTGAGAATACTTTCAGAATAAAGGATTTTGATGATGTATATCAGATGATTGGTCGTGTATCCCGAAAAACAGAAGCAGATTCTCTGACTTTTATAAAAGCATTTAATGTAATAGCCCGCCAGAAAGGATTAAACAATGCAGAAGATTTGAAGCCTTATTTCTTCTCAGATACTTATAATTTTTACTGGACAGTAACACCTGAAGACTTTTTCAAAAAATTTGAAAGTCTTTATAATGACTTCTGGACTCCCGAAAATCTTGCAAAAGAAAAGAATTTAGGCCTTAGCCGTACTCAGGTTTACGCATTAGCTTCTATTGTTCAAAAAGAATCCGGTGGAAAACCCGATGAACAAAAAAGAATTGCCGGTTTATATCTGAACCGTTACCGCAAAGGAATGAAATTACAAAGTGACCCTACGGTAATTTATGCTATAAATAAGGATGCCAATTTCACTAAATCGATTAAACGAGTCTATTACAAAGACCTTACTGTAGACTCTCCTTATAACACCTATAAAAACATAGGTATCCCGCCTGGTCCTATTTGCCTGGTCAACAAATCTTCGGTAGAAAATGTTCTGAATGCAGAAAGCAATGATTATATATTTATGGTAGCCGATCCTTCCAGGCCAGGCTTACATAAATTCACCAATAATCCTGAAGAGCATGTTCAGAATGCCAAGATTTATCAGGACTGGCTGAATAAAAAAGAAATTAAATAATGATAAAAACTGAAATCAAACAGAGAATTGTAACCCGAACATTAGGCTTAACGCTCGCATTTAGTGCAGCCGCTTTTGCCTTTGCTCAACAACAGAAAGTAGCTGTATCCGGAAAGATCACTGATAAAAACGGCGCAGCTGTTCCTTATGCTTCTATTACATTTGCTAACAAAACTAATAATGCGTTATCTGATGGCAGCATGACGGATGACAAAGGAAACTACTCTCTTAATCTTACTCCCGGAACTTACTCTTTGCAGGTAGAAACACCAGGATTTAAGACATTTCAGACAGAAAAAACAATAACCGCTGCCGGTAATATTGGCAGTGTTCAGATAGAAGCTCTGAAAGGTCAGGAAGCCGTAGATAGTAAGACCAAGAGTATACAAGGTGTTACCATTACTGCTGCTGCATCTAAGCCTTACAAAGTTGAGCTTGATAAAAAAACATATGACCCATCAACCGACCTTATTAGTAAAGGAGGTACATTACAGGATGTACTAACCAATGTTCCTTCAGTATCTGTAGATACAGATGGAACAGTTTCTATGAGAGGAAATACTAATGTGAAGTTCTTAATCAATGGTAAGCCGTCTTCACTTTTAGGTATTGACGATGGTGCCAATGCTTTACAGAGTATTCCTGCAGACCAGATTGAGAAAATAGAAGTTATTACGAATCCTTCTTCTAAATTTGAAGCATCCGGTACATCTGGTATCTTAAATATTATCCTAAAGAAAAATAAAAAAGTTGGTTTCAATGGCAGTGTTACCGGAACTTTAGGTTACATGCCAAGAACAGCTCTAAATGCCAATTTAAGCTGGAGAAAAAACAACTGGACCTGGTTTTTAAACGGTGGTGGTGGCTACACAGAAAGTAAAGGTAAAAATGAAACGGAAACAACTTATAACAATATCGTTCTTCCGGTTATTCCTCCGAATCAAACAGATCAGCCCAAAGATATTCTATCATATCAGTCACAGAATTCTAATAATAAAACCTATAATAATAATTACAATGTAACCGGAGGTTTTGTTTATGATATTTCGGATAAAACATCTTTAAGTTTATCTGGTGTAGTAAGAACTTTTGAAGGTGATAACAGAGAACCTTTAAACACTTACAATGACTTCTATAGATATGATCTTAATTCCCGCCAATGGAATTTCATGAATTCAATAGGTACGAGAACATCTGTTGGAAGGAGTAATAATCTTGCTTTTCAAGGGGATTTAGGATTAGATCATAAATTTAATACTAGCGGGCATAATTTATCTCTAGCATTAAGTGTACAAAGAAATCGTAGTAATAATTACTCTGATATCATTGAAACGCTAGATTCTGCTTTAGTAAGCCACGATAATACTGAAAGAAAATCGGTTACGAAAACGATTATTGGTAAAGCAGATTATGAATTACCTATTGGTGAAAATTCTAAATTGGAAGCTGGTTATCGGTTAGATGTAAATAAGAACGATTATAACAATATTGTGAATACTACTGCAACCAATCAGTTGATTCCAAATTATAACAACACAACAGATTATCAGGAAGTTTTCAATGCTTTCTATGTTCAGTTTAAAAGTAAAGTCGGAAATTTTGGTTACCAGTTAGGATTGAGAGATGAACTTTCAAATGTAAAAATCGATTATAATAATCTTGCAGGGTCTAATATTAATAAGACCAAAAATTATAATAATCTATTCCCTAGTATATTCTTAAGCTATGATGTGGCGAAGAATAATCAGATTTTGGTAAATTACTCACGCAGGATAGACAGACCAAGAGCCTTCTTCATGGTACCTTTCCCTAACTACAGTAACAATCAGAATATCTTTGAGGGAAATATAGATCTTAACCCTTCATATGTAGACTCTTTTGAAGTTGGATACAGCATTCAGAAAAAGAAATTCACTGTGAATCCCACCCTGTATTACAGTCATACTACGGACGATGATAAAATGTTGGTATACAGACCAGATGAAAACCTGAATGTATTCTATACCAAACCTATAAATCTTGGGACTAGTGATCGTTACGGTTTAGATCTTAATTTCACTTACGATCCTTTATCATGGTTAAAATTCATGGGTAGCTTAGACTTATTTGGGTATAAAACGACAGGTATAGCTTCTTATGACACTATAGATAAAACGACCGGACAGCCTAAAGTAGGAACAATGGATTTCACTGGTAGCGGTTTCTCTACACGTGCCAGACTGAATACAACCTTCAAACTGGACAAAACCCTAAGTGTACAGTTACAGGGACAATACAGAGGTGCACAAAAAACAGCTAGTCAGAACAGATCAGATATGTATTCTCTTAATCTGGGGGCTTCTAAAACAATCTGGAACGGTGATGGTACGATCACTTTTAACATTCAGGATGTATTTAATACGAGAAGAATGGAGTCTTTCACCTTTAATGATGATTTTACAAGACGTAATTATATGCAGTGGCAGCCAAGACAGTTTTCCATATCTTTGTCTTACCGCTTCAAGCAAGGTGAGAAAGTTGATCAGCCTAAAAAGAAAAAGGATATCAACAACAATTACGATGGTGGCGACGAGCAAGGCGGACCAATGTAAGAAATATGAAAAAAACAATCGTTATAATTTTAGCATTTAGTACAATGGCTTGTACTTCCAGAAGTTTGAAAGGCCCACGACCTGAAAACTGGGCAACAAAAGTCACAGAAAAGCCTTTCCACAATCTGCATAAAGTTAGCGACAGCATTTATAGAAGTGAAAAGCCCGATAATGCGGGCTTTCACTTTTTTCAAGAAAAACAGATGGCATCCGTTCTGGATCTGAGACGTCAGCACAAAGATCTTATTGCTGTAGAAGGAAGCTCATATAAAGGTAAATTATATAGTGTTCCGATGAAAGCCTCAAAGATGTCGGATAATGATATAATTGAAGCTTTAATAATACTAAAAACAGCTCCTAAGCCTATTGTGGTACACTGCGCACATGGCAGTGACAGAACCGGAGTTACTATCGCTATGTACCGCATTATTTTTCAGAACTGGAACAAAGACCAGGCTATTGAAGAGATGAAACGCGGTGGCTACAATTATCACTGGTTTTATCCGGGTTTAATTACTTATATTCAAAATGCAGATATAAATCATATTAGAGAACAGGTACTTAAATAAGTATTTTTATTTGTACTTATTCTAAATTAATTTATATTTGCAGCATGAAATCTAACATCATCCCTTTCAGAGTTGCACCATTAGCACCAGCATTTAATCATACAGAAGAAATGTACTGTGACAAGAAGAAATGTTGTAAAAAATTCAAGAAAGGAAAACGTTGTAAAAAATGTCCGGGCCGTCTGAAAATGGCTTAATGCTTTTTCATCAGCAAATAAAGAATAACTAAAATAATAGCTGCGGCTACTATTCCCCATTTTATATAAATCGGAAGTTGTTCCTCTGCTTCAGTTACTTTTCTTACCTCAGCTACTTTTTCTTCAGCTGCAGGAAAATTCTCTCTTTCTACTTCAAAAACTTCTGTAATGGTAATACCATTTGCAACTGTTTTATTCAGTAGTGTATTTGTAGCATTCAGTATAAGCTGAAATTTTCCTTCAGCATCAAAATTATCGACAATAAATTTCTTTTCACCATAGGCCTTTTCCAATCCAAAGGGGTGAATCTTCACAACATCGGCATCAAAAGTCTGCCAGGTAATAATAATCTCCTCGCCTTTTACTACACGAATCTTGTTCGCATGAAAAGACTTTATGCGTGGTGGCAAATTAGATTTTGCATTTTTCTGTTCAAGACTCAGAAGATGATCATAGGTTCTGCGTCGATCTTCGTCACTTAATGTATTGTACGCTTCCTGTACTTCCCGAAAACGATTTTCGAAAAAAGGATCGTTATCGCTTTTATCCGGATGATACTTCAATGATAATTTACGATAGGCTTTTCTGACATCTTCGTCTGAAGCGTCAACAGAAATACCGAGAAAGTAGTAATAGTCCTTCACAATGGGAATTGTGAAACAAAAATAACAATTTATTTCCCGATACGACTAATGTAATATAAAAACGTAAGACTCATTTTCTTGTTTTTAGAGGTTTAAATTCCAGTGAAAATATCTTGTATGTTTTTGTTTTATATTTCTGTATTCAGAAGATATATAACCAAAGAAACGAAAAGCAGGTGCTTTTCGTTTCCTAGTTAATTGATTTATTTATTAAAATTCTTTGCAAAGAATCCCAGCATATAGGTGTAAAGCTCAATTCTGTTTGGTTCTTTACCAAATCCATGGCCTTCATCATATTTCACCATATACGGAACATCAAAACCTTTTGCCCGCAAACCTTTTACAATCTGATCCGATTCATTGATATTAACTCGCGGATCATTCGCTCCCTGTACTACAAATAATGGTTTCTTTATTTTATCAATCTGGAATACAGGAGAAACTTCTTTAGCTATTTTAGCTTCTTCAGGATTATCCAAATCATACCAGATTTGTTTTACCATTTCTTTGTAAGGCTTCCAGTATTCCGGGAACGAATCGAAGAAGGTAAAGATATTGGAAACACCTACATAATCTACACCGCAGGCATAAAGATCAGGTGTTTTTATAAGCCCCATTAATGTTGCATAACCTCCATGGCTTCCGCCATAGATGGCAATTTTATCTTTGTCTACCCAACCCTGCTCGATTGCATATTTTACTCCGTCCTCTACATCATCCATTGCTTTCCTTCCGATTTGCTTATATCCAGCTTTCTGGAATGATTTTCCATAGCCTCCGGATATTCTGAAGTTAACCTGTAATGTAGCATAACCACGGCTGGCAAATAATTGCGTTTCTGGATTGAATCCCCAGCTATCACGGATTCCCTGCGGGCCGCCATGAGGATTTACAACCAATGGTACTTTTTTCCCTTCCAGTGCTGCCTTAGGCAAGGTAATATAGCCATGTATTGTAAGTCCGTCTCTACTTTTAAAGGTAATTGGTCTCATTTCAGCCATATCTTCAGGCTTCAGCTGAGGCATCAAATCGTATAATAGTTTAGTCTTTTTCGTTTTTGTATCGTATTCGTAATAAGTCCCATACAATTTATCACTACTTACAACAACCAGAAGTTTATTATTGTTGTCGTCAGAAGAAACTACAGAAAAGTCTTTATCTCCAAATTCAGATTTTAACTGATTGTGCACTTCTTTGTAGAATTTACTTACCGGGATAATCTCCCCTCTTTCTCCTTCATAGTTTATGTAATCCAGTTCGTAGTTTCTGCTTTTGCCTGCAAGACTTATAGAACTCACATCATATACCGGATTAGAATACACTTCTTTAATCACAGCATTTTTCTTTAAATCGTATAGAACAATTTTTGCTTTATCGCTGTCCAGGTTAGTTACTACATAAGCTTCATCTTTATTTTTGGAATTTTCATTGAAGCTTATAATATTAAATGTATCTGACCAGTCTGTTTTTTTCAGAAGATTAAATTTCCCTGTCTGTAAATCTTTATAATAAGTATGGGTGGTTAATCCATTTACCAATACGGTATATCCTCTGAGATTACCATCTTTATCAAAAATATAATCGTCAATAGGATTTTTTGGATCTTTATTTTCTAATAACTGTGTTGCTTCACCCGTAACAAAGTTAATTTTAAAAGGTTCAAAAATCTGCTTGTTGTTTTTATTCATGGTAACCACAACAAAATCTGTATCTTTTACAGGCATTGCAAAGCCTATCTTTACACCGTCAAATGGTGTAAGATCTTTTAGGTTCTTACCATCCGTATCGACAGCATACAGATGAAGATTTTCATTACCACCTTTATCCTGGGTAAAGTATAAACGATTTTTGCTTAACCAACCGTAGCCTTTTATCAGATCCTCTTTTTCTTCAATAGCTTTAGTTATTTTTCCGGATTTCAGATCTTTTACATAAACGTGATTTTTCTTGTTATTATCTTTTTCTTTATAAGATAAAAACTGTCCATCAGGAGAAATTTTAAACTGAGAAGCTTTTGGTCTTGCAAAATAATCTTCGACTTTGTATTTGAAGTTTCCTTTATCATAGGAAACCAATTGTTCCAAATTAGCTTTGGAAGATGGCAGTGTAGCATCTCCCGGTAATTTGGTAGCTGTGCTTTGTGCATTCATCATTGCAGTAGTTATTACAACCCCGGCGGTTATAAAAAGTTTAGTGTTTAATTTCATAACTCATATTTTAGTGATTAGGACAACTGAAAAACAGTCATTTACTAATAAGACTATTTATAACACCAAAATGTTACACTCAATATGATTTATCTTTAATTTTTTTATGTTCTTTAGTGTAAATAAACTCCAAAATACCATGTCCAGACGATTAGAATAATCTGCATAGGGATTCTTTCCTTATACAAATAGGTCATTCCCGGACCTGTATAGTCAGCCTTGAAAATGTTGATTCGCTTTTTGGAAGAATTAATATTGGCTATAAATATGACAACATAAAAAACAATAAGCAGAATGGCTGTTATTTCCCGCAGTTGTGGGATCATTAGTCCTATTCCGGCAGCTATTTCCAATACTCCGGTAAAATATACCCAAAACATTTTGTTGGGAATGAAATCCGGAATCATCAGAGCCATCCCCTTTTGAAACTTAAAGTGAGAAAGTCCTGTAAAAATAATAAATACAGCCATCCCCAGATTACCGGAAAAAATCCAGTTCCATTCTCCCTGAATAATTTTTGTTCCAAGTAGTGCGATAATAAATACGCTAAAGAGTATTGACAATAATTTCATTTATTTTTCTGCTAATTCTTTTACCAAACTAAGTCCTTTGATAAACCCTTTATCCATATCATCTTTCCATTTATCATCTACCTGTACTTCAACATGAAGTTTAGTTTTGCTTCCAAGATCAGTAAGAAAATATTTTTCCTGAGCACCGCTCCATTCCATAATCTCTTTGCTATGGAGATCTTCAATTCCATTTAATATCATCCCCAAATGTTTAAATACGATCTGATGAGGTTCTTTGAGACTATCGATAGTAGAGACCATCCCGTCCCCTTTACTGTTCACAAATAATGTGCGCCCGCCAACTTTCCAGTCTGATTTCATAACAGAATCTGAACCGAAAAATTTTGTCCATTCACTGTAGGTTGCTTCACTCCATAAGATATCCCAGATCTTCTGTGATGAAGCATTAATTTCAAATTCATATGATAAGGTTTCCATAAATATATCTTTTAGGATTATAAAATTCAGTTTTTATTTCTCAGCCAGATTTTTCACAATTTCCAATGCTTTCGGAAACTTCTCTTCAAAGAAACTTTTAAATTCTTCCGGTGTCTGTATTTCTCCTTTAAGAATTGTTCCGTTTCCGGTTTCTTCCAATATATAAGATTCTGTCGCCTCTCCCCAGTTTTGAGCCTTCTCTACACCGTCATAAATCTCACCAAGGTGCAGAAATTTCATTTCTTTATTCGGAATGTTCTTTTCAATACGGCTGTACATACCATTATTATTCGGATCGAAAAACTTTACAATACTTCCCTCCTCCAGACTTCCTTTATAAAAAGAGCCTTCAGCAAAAACTGATGTCCATTGTGTATAGGTAGCAGCATTCCATAATACGTTCCATATTTTGTCCGGAGCAGCATTAATCTGAATCTGATAAAAAAGTTTTTCCATGAGATACAATATTATACATTAATTATTTAGGAGTTATATGCTGCTTCCAGATCGGCAATTACAATTTTCTGCATTTTCAGCATTGCCTGAACAACTTTTTGTGATTTTGCAGGATCAGTATCATTCATCAGCTCAATTAGTCTTTTAGGCACTATTTGCCAACTTACGCCATACTGGTCTTTCAACCAACCACACATGCTTTCTCTCCCTCCTCCGGATATTAATGTATTCCAAAGATGATCTGTTTCTTTCTGATCGTTTGTCATCATTACCAGGGAGATTCCTTCATTGAAATCAAACTTATGGTCAAAAGAAGAGTCCATACAACTGAGCGTATAGTTATTAATTATAAACTGAGCATGCTGTACATTTTCGGGGTTTTCTCCGTTCTCACCGCCATCTTTATACTTCAGGATGCCTTCAATCTTAGAATCCGGAAATGTATTGGTATAGAACTCCATTGCCTCCATTGCTTTTCCGTTATTCTGATGCATAAACATAAGCGTAGGCACTAATCTCTGCTCTTGCATTTCCCCAAAGTAAAGCTGCCAGGTTGCTCCGTATTTATCTTTAATCCATCCGTATTTTTTACTCCATGGATAGGAATCCAAAGCCATTAGAGCAGTTCCTCCATCGGATAGCATATCCCAATAATGCTGCACATCTTCTTCGGAAGCACAGTTGATGAGAAAAGATATTGAAGGATTCTTCTCAAACTGTGGACCACCATTCAGTAACATAACTTTTTGTCCAAACAAATCTATATTTATAACAACAGGGGTATCTACTGTAATCTTTCCTCCGAATACCTGACAATAAAATTCTGCTGATTCCTTAGCGTCTCCGTTGCACCAAAGACACGGAAAAATATCATTATTCATTTCTTTATTTTTTAGTGTGTTTCTGTGTACTGGCTAAAGCTACCTAAGATTGCATTCCATCCGTCTTTTTGCATTTCGACAGGGTTTTCTGCTTCGGGATCGAAAGCCGTCGTAATTTTTGTCCCATCTTCTACCGCTTCAAAAGTTGTGGAAACTTTTCGTCCATCCGGCATATGGTATTTAATAAGTTGCTGAGGAACTACCTCATCATAGGTTCCTTCAAAATTAAATCCAAAACTTCCATCTCTTGCTTCCATTCTGTTATTGAATTTCCCACCTACTCTAAGGTCATTTTCAGAGGAGGGGCAAAACCAACTTTCGTGGGCAAAATTCCACTGGGTAATATGTTCAGGCTGATTAAAATAATCCCAAACCTTGCCTAAAGGAGCATTTACGGTTGTTTCTATTGTAATTTGTTCCATAATATTTAAATTAATTAGTTTGTCTAAAATAATGAAATTGACTAGTATCTCAACTGTGATTTTACAGATTAAACCTTATCAGGGTTTGGAACCCTGATAAGGTTATTTATTATTTGTTTTCGTAGCCTTTATCACCACTATAGTTAATCATCCATTTTACATCATATTTATCTGTAAAACAGCCAAAATAATCTCCCCAGAATTGGTCTTCCAAAGGCATTTCTATAGTTCCTCCATCCGAAAGACCTTTAAAGAGTTTATCAGCTTCTTCTCTGGATTCCGGAAAGATGGAAACATAATTGTTATTTCCTAACTGAAGGCTTTGTCCAAATTCCGGAACAATATCGGAAGCCATTAGTAAATCGCTACCTATTGGCAAAGCGATGTGCATTACTCTGTTTTTAGCTTCTTCGGATAAGTTTTCGGTACCGGGAGCATTTCCCATTTTGTGGATATCACCAAGGAACTCTCCTCCGAAAACAGATTTGTAAAAATTAAAAGCTTCTTCTGCTTTACCATCAAAATTGAGGTATGGATTTAATTTAGGCATAATAGTAAAATTTAAAGGTTATTGTAAAAAATTTTTGACTTTCAGAATTGTAAAATCTATTGTTCTGTTATTGGTGTGGCCATGCTCATCTGCCATCATATAGGTACCATGCCCTGAAGGAAGTATCAGTAATCTTGAATCGGGAAACAGGGTATGGAGCTCTGCTGCATGAGATACTTTTATAGCGTCCCGATCTCCATATATAAGAAATACAGGATTTTTAATATTCTGTAATGTTTTGTTTTCCCAGTCTTCAAAGTTTATCATCCTCTGGCTGTCTTTCTGGAACATATTGTAAAGCTTATCTTCATCCGGTGTCAGTTTTAGAAAATTTTCTTTGAGATAATCGGGCATTATTTCTATTGCTGCATTTTGCATTCCCTCAAAAAAACCGTCTACCATCCCTTTTCTTTTATAAAGTCCGGAAGCAGCAATTAGTTTGTAAACTTTTTCAGGGAAGAGTTCTGCAATCTTCATAATACTTGTTGCACCATTGCTGAAACCAAAAAATGAGGCTTTTTCAATATTCAGTTTATCCAATACAGCTACAATATCTTTTGCGTCCTGTTCAAAAGTTTCAGAGATTTCTCTGTGATCAGATTTTCCATGATTCTGCAAGTCAATTCCGATAAGCATAAAATGATGATGCAATCTGTTAATGACTTCCTGAAAATTTAATCTTATAGAAGATCCACCGCCATGAACTAATACTACAGGTTTTCCCTCTCCGTATATTTCGTGGTATAGCTGAATGCCATTGATATCAAGATATCCGGCTTTATGCGGTTCCATATTTAATACAGAATATTATTATCGGTGTCATATTTCATTCCGGGATAATCCAGCAAACGCCGCATCAATCCCATTTGCCCACAGAGATAATCCTGACGCCCAATACACATTCCTATAAAATTGAGTTTATCTTCTTTAATGAAGGGGATATTCATATTAATAGGAAACATTTCAGATAGTTGTTCATCAGTAGCTTCTAAAAGCTTCTGATAGGCTTTAGGAGAAACAGCATGAAAGCTGTCTTTCAGTTCTTTCAGAGAAGGATAAGAAAAGCTTTCATCCAGTGCCTTTCCCATAAAAAATAAATCCTGATAAGGATCTTCTGTTGCTTCTCCCAGTATATGAGCGATAGCATAGCGAACATTTACATAATTTCCGGCCATCCAGATGATATGGTTGGTTCGTCCGTCAATTCTTTTCAGTGCATCTTCTTCTGTAATTCCGTCCAGAACATTCAGAAAGGTCTGAGTATGCATTCTGTAGGCAGGAATGATGACTTCTAATTTTAATGATTTTGGTGCATTCATTTGTAATTGTTTTAAGTCGGTTTTAAACTATCTCATTTCTTTATCAAAATTAAGAGTGAATGATATAATATGGACTTGCCATAGGGCAAGAAAAATAAAAGTCGTTTATCTATTTTTTAGCTTATACTGAATAGCTTTTTTAGCTGCTGAAAAAATAATAGCATGAACAAAATGTCCATGCTATTATTTTAATATTCTTTTTTATGAGAAACCAATTCTTTTCGGATTCTGCTAAGAGAAGTATCTGTTACACCGAGATAAGATGCAATCTGTTTCAGGGGAGCAAATCTTACTACATCCGGTTTTTGTTCCATTAGATTCAGATAACGTTTGGTTGCTGATAGTGTAACCATATCCAGAGAACGTTGTTTCATGGAAAAAACCTGATAACTGAACCAAAGACGCCCCCATTCACTAAATCCGGGAATAGTATGATAAATATGCTGAAAATCATCGAACTCTATTTTCAGTAATGTACAATCTGTAACAGCCTGAAGATTTTCCTGTGAAGGAGTCCTTTGAAAAAGTGAAGCCGGAACAATTACAATATCTCCTTTTGTAAAAAACTCAGTCGTGATTTCGTTATTATCATAATCATATACGAAAGCTCGAACCAATCCGCTTTCAAGCAAATAATATTCATTGGCGGTCTCACCTTCATGCAGAAATATTTTACCCTTTTCTATTTCAGTTTTCAGGTGCTTCTCTGCAATTTGTATTATATCTTCATCGGACAAGAGAAAATGTTGATATACCTCTTTATAAATCGGATTCATAATTTCTTTCCAGTTTTTGATTAAAGATAATATTATTTCCGAAAGGATCAGTTACTGTAAAAGATAATGCTTCGTAAAATGTTTCTTGCAGCCCGGGTTTATTGTATTTATAGTCTTTTGCAGAGAGTTCTTTATGAAAATCTTCTATTCCGTCACACCAGATAAATATATGGGTTCCGGGGGTGCCATCACCATGATGTTCACTGAGATGAAATTTAATATTGGCTCTCTGTATTTCCATATATACAGGAAAATTCTCTTCGAATGTATGCTCCCACAGAATCTCAAAACCAAGCCAGTCTACATAAAATTCTTTTGCTTTCTGATAATCAAACATTCGTAAAACAGGAATAATGGCTTCTGCTTTCATAACAGTATTATTTAAAATAATGATAATTGTATTTCATTTGGTTTATCCGGTTTCTTAGCATCTCCCATTGTCGACTTTCCTCCGTATTGCCATGAAACGGCTCTTTCTTCTTCTATCACCTGCTGAATATCAAAATTGGGTGTGAAGTTTTTTTCTGCATTCAGTACAATCTGATGCAGCTTGTTAATTGAATTCAGCTTATCAGAATTTCCCAGTTTAGATTTTTCTATCCCTTTCTGGAGAATCTGAATGCTCTCATCATAAATTTTTATAGGAACAGGAAACGGGTGTCCGTCTTTACCACCATGTGCAAATGAAAAACGGGCAGGATCTTTGAAACGTGAAGGAGCACCATGAATAACTTCACTAACCAATGCCAGCGACTGCATGGTACGGGGCCCTACCCCTTCCAGCATAAGAAGGTCTTCAAAGTTTTGTGGCTGTTGCTCTCTTGTGATATAAAGCAAGGCTCCCAGTCGTTTAAGATCTACATCCGTAGCTCTTACATCATGATGTTCAGGCAGAATCAATCGGGCAAAATCCTGCATAATTTTGGCCGAATCTGTATGAGAAATATCAAGAATTCCTTTTCTGTTATCCGACGCTTCATTAGCCGTAAGATTCAGAATTGTTCCTTTGGAAATACCATTTATCCCAGTATGCGGCTCATCTATAAAAGAAGTAAGATTTTCGGATAACCAGTGGTAGCGCCTTGCTGTTCCATCGGCATCGTTAAGTCCTTGCTGAATTACACACCAGTTACCATTATCTGTAACAACAAAATTATGCTGGTATAGCTGATAGCCATCCTGAATAGCTGTATTATCTACTTTTGCAGATAATTTACTTGCTTTTACAAGCTCTGTTCCGTTAAGTCCGGTTTTATCCGCAATATAAAGAAGTTCCTGTGGGGTATCCCTGGAATATTTTCCTTTTCCACCACAAATAAAGATTCCCAGACTCTGAGAATTCGGATTAATGGCTCTTTTCAAAGCTCCCATTACAGATGTTGTAATACCCGAGGAATGCCAGTCCATTCCTAATACTGCTCCAAAACTTTGAAACCAGAAAGGATCGGATAATCGCCTTACAACTTCTTCTTTACCATAATCGGCGAGTATAACTTCTACTATAGAAAGTCCAAGCGCAGACATCCGCTCGTATAACCAGGCGGGAACTTTTCCGTAGTGTAATGGTAAATCTGCAGTTCCTGAACGTTTCATACCTCTAAGATAAAAAAAACGACTCCGAAAAAGAATTACGAAGTCGTTTTTTATAATTTTTTGCCTTTAATTATTTCAAAGCAGCAAGAGCAGCATCATAGTTTGGCTCCTGAGCAATTTCCGGAACCTGTTCTGTATAAACTACGTTTCCGTTCTCATCTGCTACTACAACTGCACGGCTTAATAAACCTTGTAATGGAGAATCTGCTAAAGTCACACCATAATCATCTCCAAAATGCCCTCTGAAATCAGATAATGTATCTACATTGTTTAATCCTTCTGCTGCACAAAATCTGCCTAATGCGAAAGGTAAATCTTTAGAAACATTTACTACTACTGTGTTGTCTAAGTTAGAAGCTTCCTGATTGAATTTTCTTGCAGAAGCTGCACAAACACCAGTATCAATACTTGGGAAAATATTTAATACTACTTTCTTTCCTTTGTAATCTGCCAAAGTTTTCTCAGACAGATCTGCATTTACCAGTGTAAAGTCTTTTAATTGTTCTCCAATATTCGGAAGATTTCCTACTGTAGAAATCGCATTTCCTTTTAGTGTAATGTTTGCCATTATTTTGTCTATTTAATTTCAGATAAAAATACAGAATTCTTCTAAATTTCTACTGATAGTTCATTTTAAATTTATCATAAATTTCAGTACAAGAGAAACGAATAAAAAAAACATAAGATTTATTCTTAAAGTACAGGCTTTTCTTTTGGAAGCTTAATATGCCAGACATTCTATTTGTCACTGAAATTCAATAATATATGGAATATTTTACATTATTTTATCTAACTTTTAAATGCAGGAATACCAAACATACAAATTCAACTGTATAAAACGATTAGTAGTCTGCCTGATTTGAAAGCATATATAAATGTTTTTAAACTAAATATTCAGTTTATGTCGTTCTACCAAAAAATTTCAGTCATTGGCTCCAAATATATAGGATTACCCAAACTTATGAAATGGGGTTTCAATCTTTCACCTATGTACAGAAGAAGTACTGCAAGAATCACTTCCGTATCTCCTGACTTGCTCGATGTACAAATTAAGTTACCCATCAGCTATAAAAATCGAAACTATATGGGAACCATATTTGGTGGAAGTATGTTTTCAGCAGTTGATCCCATCCCAATGGTACAACTGATTAATCTATTGGGGCATCAGTATGTCGTATGGGATAAATCTGCTCAGATATCCTTCAAGCGTCCTGGAAATATAGATTTATATGCAGAATTTACATACACAAAAGAAGAACTTGAACAAATAATTGAACAAGTTGAACGTGTGAACGAAATCGAAATTGTAAAGACAACACAACTAACCAACAAAAGCAAAACGATTGTATATTGCGAAGTAAAGAAAACTATCTATATTGCAGGAAAAGCTTATTATAAAATGAAAAGAAAGGAGAAAGCTAGGCTATAAAATTTAAGCCTTCTTTTCAATCTTTTGGAAAGAAGCGTTTATCCCTTTAATAAGAGATGAGCTAAACCCTTGATGTTCCATCTCATTAAGTCCTACAATTGTACAACCTTTAGGTGTCGTTACTTTATCAATCTCATCTTCCGGGTGATTCTGATTCTGAATCAACAATTCTGCAGCACCCTTTACCGTCTGATTTACAATCTGAACTGCCGTTTTAGCATCAAACCCAATCTGAATTCCTCCCTGTACCATTGCACGCATAAATCTCAGTACATATGCAATTCCGCATGCTCCTAAAACAGTTGCTGCTTCCATAAGATCTTCATTGATTTGTATAACACTACCTACATGAGACAACAGGCTTTTCACACTCTCTAACTTTTCTTTTTCCTGTCCATTGTATACTAAACAAGTTAAGGATTCTCCCACATCCGAAGCTGTATTCGGCATTGCCCGCATAACAGTAACAGCTTTATTTTCTATTGATTCCTGAATTTGCTGTATGCTAATTCCTGTTGCCATGGAAACAAGAATTTTGTCGGGTGTAAAGTATTGCTTGTATTCTTTTAATACTTCCAGAATATTAAAAGGCTTAAGTGCCACAATAACAATATCCGATTGTGTAATTGCATAAGCATTGTCTGAAGTCACTTCAATACCGTCTTTTTCCAAAAAAGCAATAGACTGAGTGTTTCTTCTCGTAGCTATAATCTGATAATTCTCACCGGACTTCAATATGCCCTTTATAATGGAAAGTCCAAGGTTTCCCGTCCCTAATACAGCTATCTTCATAGACATTTGGTTTTTAGTTTATTTTTTTATCACAATAAAAGTAGTTCATTTTTGGCGATTTGTTCTAAAAATCATTCTAAAAACAGTAAATTTGTTACTCTAAAAAATAGATCATAGAGAGGGGCTCTCTTTTTATAACTAAGTTTAAAAAAACAAAAAAGAATGTCAGAAAAATCAAAAATCTACTACACACTAACGGATGAAGCGCCAATGTTGGCTACACACTCGTTTTTACCAATCGTAAAGGCATTTACAAAATCAGCAGATATCGAAATCGCTGTTCCTGATATTTCTTTAGCAGGAAGAATTTTAGCAAATTTCCCGGAATTCTTAAAGGACGATCAAAAGATCGGTGATGCATTGGCAGAATTAGGTGAATTAGCAACCAAACCAGATACTAACATTATTAAGTTACCAAATATTTCAGCTTCAGTTCCGCAATTAGATGCAGCTATCGCTGAATTACAAGGAAAGGGTTTTGCTGTTCCGAACTACCCTGCTGAGCCGAAAAATGATGAAGAAAAAGCAATTAAAGCTAAGTATGCTAAGGTTTTAGGAAGTGCTGTAAACCCAGTGTTAAGAGAAGGAAATTCTGACAGACGTGCTCCAAAAGCAGTTAAAAACTACGCTAAAGCCAACCCGCACAGAATGGGTGACTGGGCATCTGACAGCAAAACAGATGTTGCTCATATGAACAGTGGAGACTTCTATGGTACTGAGACATCTACTACTGTAGAAAACGCTACTAAATTCAGAATTGTATTCAAAGGAAATGATGGTTCTGAAACTTTACTGAAGGATTTTGCTCCGCTTCAGGCCGGAGAAGTAATTGATTCTTCTGTAATGAATCTTAATGCATTAAAAGCTTTTGTTCAGCAGGCTATTGAAGAAGCTAAAAACAGAAATGTACTTCTTTCTGCTCACCTGAAAGCTACTATGATGAAGATTTCCGATCCTATTATCTTCGGAGCTATTGTGGAAACTTTCTTCAAAAATGTATTTACAAAATATGCTGAGACTTTCAAGTCATTAGATATAAACCCTAATAATGGTCTTGCTGATCTTTTTGAGAAAATCAAAGGAAATGCTCAGGAAGCTGATATCAAAGCTGATATTGAGGCAGCTTTAGCTAACGGACCAAGAGTTGCTATGGTAAACTCTGATAAAGGTATTACTAACTTCCACGTTCCTTCTGATATTATTGTTGATGCATCTATGGCTGCTCTTGTAAGAGGTGGTGGTAAGATGTGGAACAAAGAAGGGAAGGAAGAAGATACTGTTGCTATTATCCCGGATCGTTCTTACGCAGGTTTCTACCAGGCTGTAATCGATGATATGAAAGCTCACGGAAAATTAGATCCTACAACTATGGGTTCTGTTCCGAACGTAGGCCTGATGGCTCAGAAAGCTGAGGAATATGGTTCTCATGATAAAACTTTCCAGGTAAAAGCTGACGGAACTGTAGAAGTTCAGGATGAAGCTGGAAATGTTCTTCTTTCTCAGAAAGTAGAAAAAGATGATATCTTCAGAATGTGTCAGACTAAAGATGCTCCTATCCAGGACTGGGTAAAATTGGCAGTAAACAGATCCAGGTTATCTGAAACTCCTGCAATTTTCTGGTTAGACAAAGGAAGAGCTCATGACAGAGAGATCATCAAAAAAGTAGAAAAATATCTTAAAGATTACGATACTACAGGTCTTGACATCAGAATTCTTGATGTAATGGATGCAATGACTGAAACTTTAAGAAGAGCAAGAGAAGGGAAAGATACAATCTCTGTTTCCGGAAACGTATTAAGAGATTACCTAACTGACCTTTTCCCAATCCTTGAACTTGGAACTTCTGCAAAAATGCTTTCTATTGTTCCTTTAATGAATGGTGGTGGTTTGTTCGAAACCGGAGCCGGAGGTTCTGCACCTAAGCATGTTGAGCAGTTCTTAGAAGAAGGATACTTAAGATGGGATTCACTAGGTGAATTCCTGGCACTTCAGGCTTCTTTAGAACATTTAGCACAAACTCAGAACAATCCTAAATCTCAGGTATTAGCAGATGCATTGGATGAAGCTAACGCTAAATTCCTTGCTACTGATAAATCTCCTGCAAGAAAAGTAGGTCAGATTGATAACAGAGGTTCACACTTCTATCTTGCAATGTATTGGGCTGAAGCATTGGCTAACCAGACTGTAAATGCAGAGATTGCTGCACAGTTCAAGCCAATTGCACAAAACATGCAGGAAAACGAGGCTAAGATTAATGAAGAATTAATCGGAGCACAAGGACAACCTCAGAACATCGATGGTTACTTCAAAACTGATGAAGCTAAAACTTATGCAGCGATGAGACCAAGTGCTACATTGAATGCTATTATTGACGGAATTTAGTTCCTGATAAATATATAATTTATATAAACCGGATGCTTTTAGTATCCGGTTTTTTTATTGCTGATTATGCTTTTATTATATTAAATAAAAACTAATGCTACATATCTGAAAAATCACTAAATTTCTAAGTTAAAATCAAGATCTATTATTAGCATGAAAAACAGAATTATACTTTCAATCTGTCTATCTTTCATTTACAATATAAAAGCACAAAGTAAAATTGATCAGGCAATACAAGTACTGGATCAAAAATATTCTCAGGAAAAGGTTTATCTTCTTTTTGATAAAGAAAAATACATCTCCGGAGAAAATATGTGGTTTAAAGCTTTTGTTTTTGACGGTTATAACCGATCCACAATATCATCTTCCTTATTTGTTGAACTGTATGACAGTAATAAAAATATAATTGCTAAAAAGGTATTTCCAATAAATAATGGTGAAGGTAATGGTAGTCTTAGCCTTTCCGAAAAATTAAAAGAAGATGTTTATTTCGTGAGAGCCTATACGACATGGATGGCTAATTTTGGTGAAGAGTTCCAGCTTGTACAGCCTATTCCGGTATATAATCCGGCTTCTCCACAAAGACTGGTTATTAATAAAGATTCAAAATGGACGGCTAAGGCCTATCCTGAAGGCGGAACCTTTATAGAAAATCTTCCTACCAAATTCGCTGTAAGACTTCAGACTGAAGGCACTCCTCCATCCGAATGGCATGGTTATGTAACAGACAAAGATAATCCTGCTGAAAAAATTACCAGCTTCAAAGGATTGGATCAGAATGTAGGAGTATTCAACCTTACTCCCAAAAAAGGAAAGACATACCAAATCGTTGTTGAAGATAATAACGGAGTAAAGCAAAATATTGATTTACCTGTAGCCAAAGATACTGGAGTACATATACAAATAGCCAATACAGCAAAAGGTATTCAGTATACGCTGAAAAGTAATAATCTTTCGGGATTGAAAGACTATAAAGTTATTGGTACTGTCAGTAATTTACTGGCCTACAAAGCCAATATCAGCATCAATAATAAAGAGGCTTCAAGTACCATCCCATCTTCTATTAGTAATAAGATGAATGGTATACTACAGTTGGCTGTATTTGACGAAAAAGAGAACCTTGTTGCTCAAAGATTATGTTTCATTGATCCTTCACAGCTACATGTAACCCAGCCTGCTGTTTCATATTCACAAGCTGATAAAACACCACGTGCATACAACACGATTGAAATTCCGCCTCAGGAAAATTATTCCAATTACACAGTGGTTGTCCGGGATGATGCTAAAAACACTGAGAAAAATAACATTTTAAGTGCTTTATGGCTTACCGGAGATTTCTCTTCAAAAATAATAGCACCGGCACAGTATTTTACTAAAAATGCAAATACAGAAGCTCTGGATGGTCTTTTGATTTCTGAAAAATGGAATCGTTTTGACTGGAATGATGTAATGGCAGGAAGAACACCTGATATAAAATATAAACCTGAACCTTATTTTTCTTATAGAGGAAAATTAACAGTCAACAGCAGACCTCTTCCAAATACTTCTGCAAACCTGATCTTCAAAACACCTGATAACACAGTGATTAATGAAGTCCAAACCGATGATGGAGGTTATTTTATGTTAAATAACATAAATACTGATGAACCTATAAAAGTTACCTATTTTTTAAATACTTTAAACAAAGCAGCTAGTAATCCCCCCAATCTTAGAATATCCTTTGAACCAACTGTTGATTTTGTTACCTACAGAAGCTCCTTACCAGTAACACAATACCATTTGGAAGACCGCCAGGCTGCAACTGATACTCCTGCACCGGAAATAGCCCGTGCAATAACCAATAAAAAGAATCAGAAGCTTATACATGATAATGAAATTTTAATCAAGGAAGTACAGCTGAAGGCGAAAAAGAGGGATGAAAAGAGAATACTTAATGACAAATTGAGTAGCGGAATGTTCAGAAGTATGAATGAACAGGTCTTCGACCTCGTGAATGAAAATCAGGATGCACAAAGCTCTCAGAACATATTACAATGGTTGCAAGGCAGAGTTGCCGGATTAACTTTCCAAATGGAATCAGGAAATTATGTCCCATATATAAGAGGAGGAAAGGCTGCATTATATATGGATGAAGTTCCTATGGACGCCAGCATGATTAACAGTACACCTGTAAGTAATATTGCCATGGTAAAAGTGATTAAAGGTTCCGGGCTGCTTGGAAATGCTGTCGCTATCTATACCCGAAGAGGAGATATCCAAGCCGCTACTCCAGCCGTAAAAGACCCTTTTATGGATAATACTGCAACTATTTTGGGTTATGATAAAGTAGCAGAATTTTATAACCCGGATTACAGCAAAGAAGCCTATAAAACTATTCCTAGCGATACACGTGATGTATTATACTGGAATCCTGATTTAAAAGCTCAGGATAAAGCTCCTTCTGCAATACAGTTTTATAATAATGATACCCCAAAAAATTATCAGGTTATTATTATAGGTTTTGATAAGGATGACAAACCTTTATACTATAACGGGACAATGCCATAATCCCGGATACCATAAAAAAGGACTGAAGAATATCTCTTCAGTCCTTTTGCTTTTCCATATAAACAGCCTAGATTATTTTAGGAAGTCTACTATATTTTCCAATGGTCTTCCGATAACAGCTTTGTTATCTTTTATAACAACAGGTCTTTGGATTAGAGTTGGATTATCCACCAAAACATTAATCCAATCATCTTCATCTAATTCCTGTCCTGCATATTTTTCTTTAAATAGCGCATCGCTTTTTCTCACCAAATCTTCTGCTTTCATCCCAAGCTTTTGGAGTACTGATACTACCTCTTGCTTATTCAGTGGATTCTGAATAATATTAATAAGCTCAAAATCTATATTCTGATTTTCCAGATACTGTAATGCTTCTCTGGATTTTGAACATCTTTTGTTATGTAAGATTTGTATTCCCATTGTCTGGTTAAATTTTAGAAAAGACCATTAAGATTACTGTCAATACTATCTAAGATAAAACCAAAGTCTTCTGGTTTCTCAACAAAGTCAATATCATTAACGTCTATAATAAGCAATTTCCCTTCATCATAACCTTTGATCCATTTCTCATACTTATCATTCAGCTTCGAAAGATAATCAATGCTGATTCCTGCTTCATAGTCTCTTCCTCTTTTTGCAATCTGTGCAACAAGTTTAGAGATATCCGCTCTTAGATAAATCAATAGATCCGGTGCCGACACGAAGGTTTTCATCAGATTGAATACTGACTTATAGTTATTGAAATCTCTTTCAGTTAAAAGCCCCATATCATTAAGGTTTTCAGCAAATATATGAGCGTCTTCATAGATCGTTCTGTCCTGAATAACATTCTTACCACTCTCACGGATTTCTTTAATTTGTTTAAAGCGACTTCCTAAGAAGTAAATCTGAAGGTTAAACGCCCATTTAGCCATGTCGTGGTAGAAATCGTCCAGATACGGATTATGATCTACGTCTTCAAACTGCGCTTCCCATCCGTAATGTTTAGCCAACATCGTTGTGAGCGTGGTTTTTCCAGCCCCTATATTTCCTGTTACCGCAATGTGCATATCTTATTTTTTTCGAGGTGTAAAGATAAAGCTTGTTTGGCTCGATTGCAAGCTCATTTTGAAAACAATGACTAACGTCCGGAATTCCATTGTGTAAGATATATACTTACGACTTATTACTTTTTTCCAGCAATACTTCTCCCCAAGCATTAAGCTGCCACAATACTTTTACTAAATCTTCACCAAGAGGTGTAAGGGAATATTCTACACGTGGTGGCAACTCAGGATAGGAAACTTTTGTTAAAAGACCTGCTGACTCCATTTCTTTAAGCTGCTGATTAAGAACACGCCTGTCTACTTTACCAATTCCTTTGATAAATTCACTAGGACGTTTTTTACCTTCATTAATCTGCCAAACGATAGGAATTTTCCATTTTCCGCTTATTGCATTTACGGCAAATTCAAGTGGACATATTTTTTCTTCTATCGCTCTTTCCTTTGTATTCATAAAATTGACTTTTTTATCCCATAGGGACAAATTTATGCGTTATTGTCTATCTCCGGATAGTTATAAATATTTGCAAAATTAAATAAAATCATATGGATATTTTAGCAAAGAACATTGCCCAATTCAACGAAACATTAGCATCTCAAATTCCCGCAGAAACATTACAGGCTTTTCAAAGATCTGTCCAGGATTTGGAAGAGAAACAAACCGGAAGTAAAAGTCTTAAAATTGGAGATAAATTCCCGGATTTCCAACTTTCCAATTTTGACGGACAAATGCATTCTTTACAGGAATTGTTAAAAAATAAACTTGTGATCGCCTTCCTCAGAGGAAGTTGGTGCCCTTACTGCAACTTGGAAATACAAGCACTACAAAATGAACTTCACCAGTTTAAAGCAAAGGATGCAAATCTGGTTATTATTACCCCACAACCTGCAAGTATTAATGCTGAATGGCAGCAACAGCAAAATACAGGTTTCCAAATTTTGTCTGATAAGGATAATTTACTGGCTAAAAAATTGGGAATCGATATTGAGTTACAAGAGTTTGTTATCCCTCATTATAAAGCCATGGGAATAGACTTACTTCAAATTAATCAGACAGAACAATACTCTTTGCCAATCCCCGCTGTGTACGTTCTCGATTCTCATGCTACTATAACCTATAAATTTGTGAACCCTGATTATATGAAGCGTGTTAACATTGAAAAATTATTAAATCAGCTTTAGACTAAAGCCCTAAAGCCATTTTGCTATGAGCAGAAAAAATTAAAGTAAGCGAAAGCTTACTTTAATTTTACTTCGTATATCTTCGGCCAGTTCTTACCGGTTACCAGCATATTATCACCTTTAAAGGCTATACCATTCAGGACATCATCGGATCCTTTGGTATGTAATTTCACATAGTCAGAGAAATCATATCTCCCTACCACTTCCCCAGTTGCAGGATCAATTTTTAGTACCACAGGCTGTTGCCATACGTTGGCATAAATAAATCCTTTATAATACTCCAGTTCATTAATCTGACCATATGCCATTTCTGATCCGGCTACTCCGATTTTTCTTACCACTTTGGAAGGATCATTAACATCCAGGAAATAGATATTAGAAGAACCATCTGAAGCAATCAGGTTTTTGCCGTCATAAGTCAATCCCCAGCCCTCTGTCATTTCAGTAGGATACTGAAACTGTCCTATCTGCTGCAAATTAGCTTTATTATAAATGAAACCAATTTTATTTTTCCAGTCCAGTTGAAACACTTTATCTCCGGCTATTGTACTTCCTTCAGAGAATATTTTTTCAACTAACTGAGTTCCGGGAGCAGGACTAGGTTTTGCTTCAGCAATAGGCTGGGTCTGTCCTAATGTATATTTAATTAGTCTGGACTGATCGAATTGTCCATCCGATTCATAGACTGTATTTCCGTCTAGCTGAAATCCCTGTACAAAATTTTTCGGATCATGCGGATATTCAGCAACCTGCTCATAAGTAAGATTTTGCTCTGGTTTAGATGCAAATACATTAATTGTTGCATCCTGGTTGACCACTTTACCATCTTTCATCTTGATATTGAATGTTACATCATTCTCTCCCAGTGTGAAAAATTTAGGGTCAATAGTCAGTGTATTACTTTCTTTATCTCCGAAGCTTATACTGATGCTTTCTGCATTTCCTGTTACATCGGAAGGTAAAGCTATCTTATCTCCGAAATGATAGCCTTTATCCTGCATTGTAGCATTATATTCCTGAATACTTTTTATAACTGTTTTCTCCTTGTTACAAGAAGCTAAAAGTGTAAGAGCCATAAGCCCTATAACTATATTTTTTTTCATTTACCTATTTTTATTTTCAGGGGTATTCATCCCCTTTTATAATTGAGTCAAAAGTACAAAATTTTATCCCGAAAAATCACCAAGCATATCCATTGTTGGTACAAAAAACAAACATCCGGTTTTTGCAGTACTGAAGTCTAGTATTCTGTCATAATTACCTGCAGGATCACCAACGAACATACTTTCAAGCATTTTTTGTACGGTACTGAACGTACTGGCATAAGCGATAAAATAAGTTCCGGTTTCGGAACTTGTCCGGAAAGGCATATTATCCCGAACCACTTTGAAATCATCTCCTACGTTAGCCAGAGCACTGTGCGAATTTGTTGGCTTCACATCATCTGTCATTTCTATATCACTTGCTTTGTAGCGACCAATTACTTTTTCCTGCTCTGGTACAGGCAATGAGTTCCATGCTTTCATATCATGAGTATATTTCTGTACAAACAGATAGCTTCCGCCTTCATATACCTCATCTTCTGTTCCCACCTTTGCAAAGAAATCTCGGTCGGATCCCTGTGGGTTCTCTGTTCCGTCTACAAATCCCAATATGGCTCTTCCATCCCAATATCTGAAACCATGTATTTCCTCTATACAGCTGGCAACAGGAGATAATACATCGGAAATTGCTGTGGCCATATCAAAACAAATACTGAACTGATCTGCCCTGATATGAAAATGCAAATCACCCGGAGTAGAAACAGCTATATGCTTCTCCCCTTTTACTTCTTTAAAGATATCAAGCTCTTTAGGCAGTGGCTCCTGAAGTTTCAGCTTTTTCCATGCATTATAACCGATTCCCATAACGCAGCTAACCCTTACATTTGGAAATCGTACTGCTGCCGAATTATTAAGATTCGAAACCAAAGCACATACTCTCTGAAAAGCTTCTTTAATATTATCTGTGTTTTTTAAATTCCATACCATGAAATAGGTATTGGCATTAGGATTATCTGTTACCTTTTGTGATTGTACAGCCATATTATTTGTCTAAAAAACGATTAAATCAATATAAATTTACTCCAATAATAATTATTTCAAAGTTTCTACATCCTGACCAAACTGCAGGATATAGCCATTGTTATCATAAATAGCAAATTCCCGCATTTGCCACGGAAAATCTTCAATATTATAACATATCTCTGTTTTATCTTTCAGCTGTTCCCAAAGATTATTAACATCCTGAATGTTAAAATAAAATGATCCGGAAAACATTGAGCTTTTGAAAGGAATCTGCTCATTAGGTTTAGAAAACATAATCTCAACATCATCTTTTTTCAGCAATGTCCACTGCCATTCTTCATCTTTTTTCAGGCACTGAAACCCTAAATTTGTTGTATAGAATTCAATCGTTTCATCTAATTCTGTTGTCCATAAATTAGGGGTAAGTGTATTAAACTTTATCTCCATTATTTTCTAAAAAATTTTTAAGTGATTTACCCAGAATTTCATTCCAACCTGCTTTATAATTTTCTTTTGCAAAGTCGGCTCCGGCATCGGAGAAACTATCTAATCCTGTATGTGTTAAGGTTAGCTTTGTTCCGTTATCTGTTTTTTCAAGTTCCCATAACAATTCCGATGAGCCTCTGCTATGATCCGGGTGTGTCCAGGTATGCTTTAAAAACCTGTTAGGTTCAAAACCAAGTACCTGACAGCGATGAAGGTATTTTTTTTCATCCCCGGGTTCAAAAAAATCGAACACAGCTCCCTCTTTAAGAACAAAGTTGGGAATATCAAAATACCAGATTTTCATTTCATCTTTATCGGTAATGGCCTTCCATACTTGTTCTACAGGTACGTTATATGTTTCGGTAACGATAACTGACATAACCCATATTTTCCAATAAAGCTAAACAATATTTCAGTTATTCTTAGCCTATTTATGAAAGTTTATGAATTTTCATGAGGTATTTCATGAAAAAAGGTGAGCAAGTTCACCTTTTAATTTTATTCACTTAAAGAATAAGTTAATTTATTTTAAATCGATTAATTCGTCCTCAGACTTTACTTCTTCAGGCTTAAGATAGCGGAACATCTTCCATAACTTTATTTTCAAAGCGATCCAGCCTAAAACTCCGTATACAACCAGAAGAATAATCAGGTGTTGTAAATACGGATAGGTAAGTTCAACAGAGCCTTTCTGAATCAGAAGTATTTTGAATGCCTGTAAAAATGGTGTCAGTGGAATAATATTGGCTAAAAATTGTACTGCCGCTGGCATTGCACTAAGCGGCCATGTAAAACCACTGATAATAAAGGACGGCGACGCCAGTACCATTAAAATTTGAGTAGCCTTCAGTGCATCCGGAATCAAAATACTAATAAATACGCCCAGAAATGATGCAGATCCAACAAAAACTGCCGTGAGCAATATAAAGTTAAAAATACCTTCCGGCATTGGAACCTTAAAAATCATATGCATAAGGTAATAGATTCCTACAATAAGAATCGAGAAAAACCATATTGGGATTACTTTTATCAACATGGTAGGGAAAGCCCATCTGCGCATTCCGTAATATTCTTTAATAAACGACCCTCTCTGGAATTCCGCAGCAAAACTTACTGCCATTGCCAAAAGGATTACCTGCTGCAGTACTACTGCAAGCATCGCAGGCCACATAAAGATAAGGTAGTTACTGGTTGTATTAAACAGGGTAATATAATTAGTCTTAAAAGGCTCATATTGAGTTGCAGCTTTTACGGCCGGCATTCCCATTTTCTGAAGACCTTTTATAGAAGCTCCCGCAGAAAAAGTACCAATTGTAAGCTGTAGCGCTTTAGAAGCAAAATTAGCTGTTAAAACATTTCCTGTATTCACATAAACATTAAGCTCCGGATATTTTTTCTGCAGCATGTCTGCCTCAAATTTTGCCGGAATCATAACCACTGCAGCAGCTTCATTTTTTATAACTTCATCCTTTATGCTTTGTGGCTCCTGTATATATTTAATAACTTTTATACTGCTGTTATCATCCAGCATATCAGTCAGCTGATTAGACAAGGGAGTGTTGTCCCTGTCTACAACCAATACCGGAATATTCTCTACTTTTCCGCTTTGGTAAACAAAACCTAGTAAAACAGCATACAGAATCGGAGCCAGAAAGAATACTGATCTCAGGGTATCATTGGCTACAAAAAGCTTAAATTCTCGCTTTAAAAGACGCAGAAATTCTTTCATAGACCTTATTATTTCAGAATAATATTTGCATTCACCAGGATATTCTGAGCTTTCTTCATATCCTTTGGTTTTACTTTGATTTCATAAATAGCATCCTGAAGCTGATAGTCGGGATAAGCGGTTGTAATATCAGCGTAACGGGTAAGCTGCTTGATGTAAACAATTGTTCCTTCCAGCTCTTCTTTGTTGTAGACTACCTGCATTTTTACCTCCTCACCTTTCTTATATTTAGCAATCTTACTTTCCGGAATTGTAAAACGGAAGTAAGTACTCGAAGGTATATAACCGTTGAACAATGCAAAACCTGCTGTTGCCAATTCTCCCGGATTAAGGCTGATGGTTTCTATCTCCATATCGTTTGTTGCAATAACATAACGTTCGGAATATGCTACATTAGCTTCCTGTAAAGCTCCCTGAGCCTGAGAAGCCTGTCCGGCTGCCATTTCTATTTTCTCATAGCGCGTTCCTCTTTTCACATCATCGAGTTCTGCGTTTACTGCATCGAATTGTGCTTTTGCGCCCTGCAATTTAGCGTAAACCTCATCATAGGCTTGTGGAGACATCAGACTGTCTCTATACATATTGGATGCTCTCCTGAAAGACTTCTGTGCGAAGTCATACTGCTCTTTCAATCCTTTATATTTAGCCTGAAGCTGTTTCATCTGATCTGCAGTTGCACCATTTTTTGCCATTTGCTCTTGCGCCTGAGCTGCACTTACAGCTCCTTTTGCCTGCGCTATTTTAGCAGTAACTTCCGGAATATCCAATAAAGCCAGTGTATCTCCTTTTTTTACGGTTTGACCTTCACTTACTAATATTTTCACAATTCTTCCGGTAACTTTAGGGGCAAAAGAAATAACATCCTTTTTGGTTTTCCCTTCAAATTCGGACATGCTGCTTTTATCGCTTCCGCAACTGCCCAGAATAAATAAACTGAAAAGAGGTATATAGATATTTTTTTTCATAATGTTCTTTTTATAAACCTTGATAAAGCTTGGTTACATCTAATTCCTGAGTAGATTTCATCAGCTCGATAGCCGCTCTTCTCTGGTTGAATATAGCGTTTTGGTAGTCTAGCTCTGCAGCTTCCAGATCGTTTTCTGCTTCTATCAGCTGTGTAGATTTTGCCATTCCGTAGCGGAATTCTTTCTCAGCCTGAACCAATGCATTTTGTGCCAGTTCTTTTTGTTTCTTTTTCAATGCAATTTGCGCATAGGCAATATCGTAATTAGACTGATTATTCGCCAAATTCAGTGTCAGCTTTCTCGTAGCATCATATTTCTGAGTCTGCAGCATTTCTTTATTTACTTTTGCCAGTTCTTCAGCATGTTTACCTTCCTTACCATCAAATATCTCCCATTTGAATCCCACTCCCGCAGTAAGCAATGGAAATACAGCCAGGTTATTGGGTCTCCAGTCAAGTTTTCTACCGGGATAATTCAGCTCCGGAATTGCCGGAATAATATTATCTGAAGTTTTGATCCTGTTACTATAAAGACCAATATAGTATAAAGAAGCCATTAACTGAACTTTTGGAATCCACCATGTTCTTTCTGCCTGTATTTTATAATCTGCAGCATTAATTCCATGATCGAGTGCGCGAATTTCGGCTCTTTCTTCGATGCTTTTTTGCAACGGAAGACTTTCCACCGGAACCAATACAGGATTTATCAAACGTAATCTTTCTTTTTCTACTCCGGTCAATACTTCCAGCTGAGTCAGCAGAAGTTCTTTCTTCCCTTCATATTCTACAACCTTTGCATCCAAAGTTGCCTGGGCCAGTTCGATTTTTTTATGATCGTATGGTGTAATAAGACCATAACCTAAAGCCTTATCTGCTGTTTTTCTGTTGGCATCCAGCCGTCTCTTGCTTTCATCCAGAACAATTTTGGACTGGTGAATTAGTGCCAATTGGTCATAGGCACGGGAAATGGTTGTAATAACCTCATCACGTGTTTTTTCCAATAGGATATCTTCCGACTTTTTCTTTTCTTCCAGTGCCTTATTCAGATATTTTACTTTTCCGCCGGAATACAGCAGCATTTTTGCATCTGCTTTCGCGATTCCTGAAAACCCGGAAATATTAAGATTGTTGCTATACGCACCGCTTGGAATAGTAAGAAAAGGTTCCAGATTTATTTCCGGAGAACTTAGACGGGTTGTCGCATTAAGATAACCTGCCTGTCCACTAATTTCCAGTGTAGGCAGAAAGATATCTTTAAGTTTGTGCTGATCGAGTTCTGTGACCTTATTTTTGGTCTTCTGCATCATTAAATCTGCATCGCGTACAATAGCACTTTCCAGCAATTCTTTGAAGTCGGGAGCCGATTGTCCCCATCCCAAAACAGGGAGTAAAAACAAGCTTATCCCATACAGTGATAATCTGTTCCTCATCATTCTATTTTTCACAAAAATAATACAAAAAAAATGGAAAAAAGAGAAATTTTAATCCTCTTTTTTCCATTAAAGTTAGTTTAACCCTCAATTCCCATAAAATCAAAGCTTACAGGAAGTGTATAATTTAACAGACATATTCATTTATTCCTACGACTTAGATTAATTATCTATAAAACTAAGAGCCTGTTTGGATTTATTTAAGAAAATTCAAACAGACTCTTAAACAAATCAAAAACATACTAATCAAGAAGATAATTTGGATTAATTGATTTATATACTGTCTTCTTTGATTCAAATCCGGAATCGGTTTCTTTTATGATAAAATCAAGAGGAGCTTCTGCATTAGGATTTACAATAAATGTTTTTCTTTTATCCAGGAAATCCTTCTTGCTAATATGATAAACTTTCGGATACTGCAAAGGATATATCCCTGCATTTGATTTTCTTATTTCTACTGCCGAAATATGGATTGTATTAATTTCATTATAAACCTCCAATATAACCCCGGCAAGCCCTTTAAACCTGAATGGCCCCTCCGGAATGGAGATCTTAGGTGTAAACCATGCATAGAAAACAATACCGGTATCAGTAGTTGTTTTAGCTAAAATGCAATCGTAGTTACTAATCTTTTTTTTCTTCTCATTTATAATAGTCCATTTTAATGCAGGTTCATCATAGGAATAAATATCTCTGCCTATTGGCTGAGAAACGATTAATTTTTCATTTTCTTTATAAACACTACCTTTTCCTTTCGGAGGTCTCATAAATAGTCTGTAATTGCCTCTTTCTTTAGCAATATAATCGTAATATGCTTTGGCATTGGAGTCTGCATAAATTGAAGTGGTCTTATCAAATATCAAGTCGTAATAATATATGCTAATATCTTTATTTTCAGAAATATTTCCCATCTTCATCTCATAAACAATCTTCATCTCTGCTTTATTATCACTTTTCTGACATAATGCAAAATTATAAGTTATAACAAATAAGAAAATTGTAACTATCCTTTTCATATTTTTTTTTAAAAGGCATGCTAAAATCATAATAATAAATTTTTCATATTCAAAAAATTATACCAATCTAGCCTCGGGAACATACCCTTCACATATTTGAGCATTCTTTTGCTCTAACTTATCCATTAAATCATCATATTCTTTATTGGTCAGGTCATATATTGGCTTACTCAGCACTATACCAAAAGTTCGTCCACAAGTACTCTCATACAAATAAGCATAACCAATTAACGCTGTCAAAAATTTATCCATCCTACTGCTTTTTAGATCAGATTTTGGAGCAGTTGCAACTTTGGAATTAATTGGTGCTGATTTTTCAATATTCATGCTTTTAGCAAATACAATGCTTATTGCAAAAAACATAATTATAATAATTTTTTTCATAATTAATAATTTTATTTATAAAAATATTATCATTAAAATTCCTAATTTACATATTTTTTTTATAAAAAAAACTGATATAATATTTACAAATTAAATTAAAAAAAATTGCATAAAACAATCTCTTATCAAAAAAAATAATATAAAACATTCATTATCATATATCTACAAATAAAAACAACCCGCAACTAACTGGTTAGCAAGCAATAACAATTCGTGAGAAAAGCTTTAAATTTTAATGATAGAAAAATGCAAACATGAGCGAACGCCATCATGTATATTATAAAAAAAAGTTATCAGTTACATTTGTTTCCCGGGGACTTTCCGAAACAGCATTTACTTATTATTACTTTTTAAAATAGGCAGAGAATAAAAATTTTGATTTACTTCTTTCTAAAGTACGTAAAAAGTTAGATTAAAATAAATCAAGATAATGGTACAATTCTGGGAATTATTAACAACCAGAGTAGTTAGATGGAGGGGTAATCGTTCTATAAATAACTTCGGCAGAAATAAAAAAGAGAAAGGAATAAAACGACATGTGATGAGAAACGATGAAAATAGGTTTAATAATCAAAAATTATTAAAGCAAGACCAGAACAAATTTATGAATCCGTTCTGGTCTTAAGCCAAGGTATTTATCTAATGAGACGCTACAGTAACATTTGTTCCCTGTGTATGTGCATTCATCTGAGGTGCGTAGTAATTCTGCATTGTTGTAATTCCGTTAGAGAACTTACCTGCAATATTAGCTACCACATCATATTCGAAAACATATTTGCCTTTTGGCATCTGTTCTATATAGAAATTGGTAGATGCATCTTTAGTCGACTGATAGTAACCTAAATTATTCTTCCACTGGTATCCTGATAATACTTCTGTTGGTTCAAATCCTGCAGCTCTCATATCTTTGATATGAATATACTCCATTGGACGGTCTGTATTCAGAATCATTCTCACTGTCACTTTATCTCCTACACGAAGTGGTGTATCAGCTGTAATCTTTTTAAGTTCTTCTCCATTTTCTGTTTTCACTTTTTTGTAAAGTTCTTTGGTCACAGAAATATAAGTTTCAGAAGATTTCACTTTATCCAGATCTTCATAATACTGCCAGAACAGCCCGCCCTGAACAATACCAGGACCTGGTTTGGTTACTGTTACTTCAGCCAGTTTCTTATCCAGTTCCGGGGATTTTACAGAAGATTTGATATAACCTGTTGCCTGAGTGTCAGTTTTTGTCAACTCTTTACCTCCCCAGATTACAGTTGCTTTGTCTGCTTCCGGAGTTGTCCATGACTTACCGCTGTTCATTATTGTATAGATAACTTCTGCAGTAGCACGGCTGGTTTCCCAATGGTTGACTTCTTTCTGAGTTATAAGCCAGATTTTCATATCCTCTATAATTGCATCACTAGGTTTCAGCTTATTAAATGCCTGCATTGCCAAAGCATGGTTAATTGCTTTCGAAGCATACCAGCCCCACGCATCCAGATTCTGCTTCCAGTATACACCTTGAGTTTTAGTATCTGTAGAAGTTTCCTTCAGATAGGTCATTAGTTTTTCAGAAACATCTTTCAATCCATAGTTATTGAATAATAATGCAGCTCTTGATAACCCATAGAATGTAAAGTCTGTAATCTTAGCTGTTTTTGCTTTAGCAATAACCTGAGATTTCAGTGTTGCACCTGTATTTTTTAGCGGGTATTGAGCTTCCCAATAATGACGTGTATCCAGATAATCCAATACCAGATTGTTCCACGGATTCATATCTTTTGGTTTCCAGTAACGGTTGATCTCACGGTCCAAATAAGCCGTTAATGTACTTACCATTTCATTTTGCGGTGTATTCTGATAATCGTTCACGCCGCCTTTATCTTTCAGCCATTCGTTTATTTTCCCTAAGTTTTTAAGAATATAAAGCGATGTAGAGAAGCTGCTTGGAGAACCTGCATACCATGAGAACCCACCATCACCATTTTGCAATTGTTTCAGTGTGCTCCAATCGTCTAAAATAGAGTTACGCATATTATTAGCATCAAACAGACGTGCTAACATTTGCATTTGCTGTTTCTCATCTTTAGCCTCGAATACCCAAGGTGTTTCTTCTAATAAAAGCTGCTTCAGTTCCTGATTTTTCTCCAGATTACTTTCCAACAAGCCTTTCTCCTGATATTCTTCAAAGATCTTCTTCATTCTCGGATTAGCCTTGAATATTTCAGAAGCCAGAACATCTGCAAACCATTTATTGAATACTACATCTGCTGAATTATTAATATCATTCTTCAGACTTGGCAATGCAAACAGTACCTCCCAAATTGGATTGGTTGTCAGCTCTAATGTATTAGAAACATTGGCAATTGTTGTCGAGTTATTCGATTTTAACTGATCCAGCACAAAAGTCTTGGTTTGTCCTTCTTTTACAAAAATTGGTAAGGCATCCGTTACCAACATTCTGTTTGGCAATACCGGAACTGCTTTTTGTTCGCCATCACTATACTGCCCTGCTTTTGCAACCGTTTTTATAATAATTCCGGAAACATCGTTTGGCACTTTGAAAGTCCAGTTAACAGATTTGCTTGAAGTTGCATTGATATCAAAATTCTGAATCATATTATTCAGTCCGAATTTTGAAGAAATATCTTCGTTGGTATCAGCATTCAGAATTTGCAGCTGTACACTACCACTTAAAGCTTTTTCTACAAGATTATTCAGCTTCACCTGCATATTGATTTCATCGCCTTCACGTAAGAATCTTGGATAATTTGGAGTAACCGAGAAATCTTTCTGTGTAACAATAGTCTGCTCCAGTGTTGCAGCATTAGCATTTTTATCATGTGCCAGGAACATCAGTTTCCACTTGGTTAGCGCTTCCGGAGATGTAAATTCAAAACTTACATTTCCATCTTTATCTGTCTTTAAGTTTGGATAGAAGAATACAGTTTCATTCAAATTACTGCGAACAGGAACCTTGTCCAGATCTTCTTTTTTCTTCGCTTTACCATATCCAGTAACTACAACTTCTTCAATTTCCTTCTTACTTGAAGAATCTGCAACTTTAGCAGCAGCTACCGGAGCAGGAACCATATCCATAACACTTTTTTGATCAACAGCTGCTTCATAAGCTACATTAGCTTTCCGTAATGTGGATCCTCCTCTAATTCTGACATTAGTTGCAAGTCCGCCTAATGCCCCATACTGATCGAACCAGTTAAAATAAGGCGCAAATACGGTTTTAGCATTCAAATATTTTTCACGTTTATTAAAGCGTACAGAGTTTAGACTTTCTGTACCCACTCCATAATTTTGCTGTATAAATCTTTCGAAATTGAAATTTCTGAATGTATAAGTATTAGCAGCAAACTGATCTAGTGACATATCATACATATTCGCTAATAATTCAGCTACAGCCTTTTCTTTGTTCTTTCCGGTAATTTTCACCGTCCACTTTTCTTTGCTTCCCGGCTGGATCTTATCACGGAAAGTCGTCAGTTCTATCTTCATAGGTTCTGTTTCATTACGAACCGGCAAGTTTGTAGAAAGTGTCTGGATATCATTATAAGCCGCTAAAGTAAACTGAAGGTTCAGTTGCTTCACAGCCGGGTCCGCAGGAATTGCAATTTCGTACTCCAACACACCATTCTTAATATACTTTTCTTCGGTTTTAGTCTCTCCGTTTCCGTTTTGTACATACACATACACTTTAGCCTCCGGGATAGCAGAATAAAGATATACTTTGGCCTTTTCTCCTCTTGCATAATCTTTCTGATTATTCATTAATCTGAAGAAAGGCTTCTGTCCGTTTCCTAAAGACTTTCTGTCCCACACTTCGAAGACTTTTTCAGTTTTTATAGTATCCTGTCCTTCGATGTTGTAGAATTCCAGTTTGTAAGTTCCTGCTGCTAATTTCCCAAGACTAAATTCTTCATCAGTGGCTGTTTTCTGCAGTACTGTTTGTTTCTCTTTTCTGTTATTTGCTAATTCGGATTTATCAAAATAATCGTGCGGAAACTTCTGAATGAAATTCTCTTTAGAAAATACCGGAACATCCTGTACAAAATCTTCAAAATTATTTCTGAAAATACGCTCAGGAGATTCCAGAAGACTTAGTTTTGCCTGATAACTTTTCCCAAGCTTCTGGTTGTTGTAATTCTTAGTCGCAACTTTTACTTTTATATCTTCATTCGCGAAAGCTGGTTTTACTTCTTCAGCTTCTATAAAATGGCTTACAGAGGCTACACGGAATGTTGACGAATTCTCCTGTGTTTCGCCATTGGTATCTGTCACCGATGCATTTACCACATATTCATTTACCTGTATTCCTTTTAGCTTATCATCTTTTTTCAGGTCTACAGGAATATCGAACTCTCCTTTTTCATTGGTTTTAACCGTTCCCAGGATTGAGTTTTCATTAGAAGTTGGCGCGAACCAGTAGAAATAACGGTAACGTATATCCTGTTTCTTAATTTCATAATTCAATGTAGCATTGCTTAGCGGAACTCCCGAGAACGAAACAGCTTTACCTTTCATGTGAATAGTCTGTCCAAACTTATATTCACCTTTAATATCTTCAAAGGTAATTTCGAAATTCGGACGTTTGTATTCTTCTACTCTGAAGCTTACAGAACCTTCATCCGTTTCCAGCATAAACTGACCGTTTAATTTTCCTTTTGGCAGAATAAAATTGCCATTATAGCTTCCAAACTCATTTGTTGTAAATGTCTGCTCCGAAACATCTTCACCATTAGCATCTACCAACTTTATCTTTTGCTTCATTCCAACTACAACAGTTTCTTTTTTGTTGCTGTATTGGGTATTAATCACTTTGAAATAAACAGTCTGCCCGGGTCTGTAAATAGCTCTGTCTAAAAATATCTGAGCTGTCTTTTCGGTAATATCAACTCGTGGCTGATCATAATAATTCCCGCCATAAGCTTCTATAAAGCTGATATTTTTCTCAGAATCTTCAATCAGATAACGTTTGTAATTTTGGGTTTTATTTTCCGGGAACACAAAAATACCCTGCGGATCTGTTTTAGCAGAAGATTTAACTACAGGCTTGTTATACTCGCTATAGTCATAAAAAGTAAGGTTTGTATTTTTCTTAGACTCACCATTATTTCTGCTGATCAGCCTCAGTACATTATTAGACCCATTACTCGCAATTTTATTATAGATAATACGGGAATCTGTTACGGAGAACCAGTAGCTTCCCTGAGATTTCCCATCCACAATATATTCGGCAATATAAAGACCATTCTTCAATGCAGACAATTCTACAGAAGAAATATGGTTTTTATAATCGCCTGTATTTTTCAACTGATAACTTTCCTTTTTCACAAGTTGTTTTGCAACCTTTAACAAGGGGTTCCTATAGCTGTCTTTAATATGGCTGATAAATGAATTGATATCAGTTACCTGATAAATATTCATTGCAAAGGCATCTGCATTTTTATAGTTAACAGATAAGTGAATAGGCTGCTGAGGTAATGTGAACGATTCATAGCTTACCGTTATTACCGGAGTTGTAATACTATTCTCTGTATTTTTTATGTTATTCTGAAACTCGCTCTTAGGATACATTTCCTTTGCTTTCTTCAAAATAGACATTGCCTCTTTAGGGTTTGCAGAAGCAAGGCTTCCTGCTATATCATTCAGAATATAGACTTTGTAATCTCCATCTGTGGAAGAATTTACAATTGCTTCATATTTTTTACGGGCTTCCGCTTCTGATAACTGACCAAAGCTTACCTCATACTGGGCTTTAAGGTATTCATAAAACAATTTAGGGTTTCCTGAATTAGATGCAATCTGATCATTGTAAACTTCCAGAATTTTAGCATTATTTGCTTTTAATTCATTTGGTGTAAATAATACATTATCTTTTAAAAAGTCTACATACTGCAAAGCTACCCAGTCCTGAACAGACGGGAAGTAAGCAATATCCTGTGTATTGGCAAATAACTTCTGGTATTTGGTCATGGAAATTTTACGAATTTCATTTTTAATCTTTCCAAGATCATTGAAATTCTGTGTAAAGTATTTCTTAAAATCCAGCTTAGACCACGTTTCAATCTGACCAAAGTCCTGATTGTCTATATTGGTTCTGTCCTGAATTCTCCATTGATTTCGTTTTAAATAATCGTCTACAAACTTTACCTGTAAGGCACGATACACTAATAACTCGTCACCTTTCAGATTCTTTTCGTGCTTCTTGATTTTTTCAAAAAACTGGCTTGCAGAATCATTTTTCTCATCGTCTCGCGTTTGGTTGACAATGACAAACTCTGCCTTCAAAGCATTGATTAGCTCAATGGTGTTGTTATCTTTCATAGCTTGTTTCTGAATATCCAATACTATTGGCAAATTGGATTTTACCATTCCTTTTGCATAATTATCGTTAATCTTTTTCCATTGCTGATCATAGTAATTCTGGGCATGTAATGAGACACCCGATAAAATGACCAACAGCAGGCTAAAAATTTTGGCAATGCGTTGCATAAATATTTATTTTTGATGTGTGTTAAATTTACTTAAAAAATACATTGTAGACAGTCAGATTTATGTTTCTTTAATGGGAACTTTACTTACACTGTTCTTTATGGCAGAGCGAATACCGTTCCGTTCTGCACTTATCCTTCTTATATTCCTTACTTTTCTGAATGGTTATCTGTATACAAAATACCAGATGACACGAAGGCTTTTTGGTTATGTTCTGCTTTTCAATACACTTACTTTTATCTTTTGTGTCACAGTTATCATCCACAGGCATCATCCTGAATCATTAATTAAATGGCTTTTTATCATCATTTTAGGTTTTTTATATAATACTCAGTTTCTTAATACATTTATCCGAAAAATTCCGTTTATCAAAATCTTTCATGTGGCACTCGTATGGGCGCTAATCAATTCCTGGCTTATTATGCCTGTGATACAATGGGATGTTTTCTTCATCACTTTTTTCTTAGTATCGGGTCTTATTTTGCCTTTCGATATTCGGGATATGCAATATGATACTGTTACTACATTTCCGCAGATTATCGGTATTCAGAATACTAAATATTTGGCTTATCTGCTATTATTTTTTTCTTCACTCATTGCTGTTTTTTCGTTACAACCAGATTTCGCTTTCTGCTATTCTCTGTCTGTATTTGTTGGTTTTATATTTATTTATTTCGCTCAGCCATCAAGGCCTGATGCTTATTATTCTTTTGGAGTAGAAACCGTTAGTGGCCTTCCGTTTTTGCTTCATCTCCTTCAGAAATTATTCTGATTGTTGTATCTTTACACAAGTTTTTTCCAAGTATGCTGATACAATCTATTCGCTTAAACAATTTTAAAAATCATGCTTTTCGCCAATTTGACTTTTCACCACAAATCAATTGTTTTGTCGGGAACAATGGCGTAGGCAAGACTAATATATTAGACGCACTATATTACCTTTCGGTTGGAAAAAGTTTTCTGGGCAATACAGATCAGAACAATATTTTGCAAGGCGAAGAGTTCTTCAACATCGAAGCAATGGTAGCTGACGATGAAAAAGAAAATATTATAAAAGTTCAGCAGCCGCTGAATTCTAAGAAGATTATTAAGAAGAATGACAAGTCATATGACCGTCTTGCTGACCACATTGGTTTTCTGCCTTCGGTTATTATCTCTCCTTATGATAACAATCTGATATCTGATTCGGGGGAAGCGCGCAGAAGATTTCTGGATGGTATGATCTCTCAAACCGATACCGAATATCTTTTCAATATAATCCAATACCAAAAAACGATTCAGCAAAGAAATGCTTTACTAAAAGCTTTTCAGAAGAACCGTTACTTTGATGCCGATTCTCTGGATATTTATCAGCACCATCTGATAAAGTCCGGGAATATAATCTATGAGAAGAGAAAATCGTTTAATGAGAAGTTTTCTCCTATTGTACAGAAATTCTACCAGTTGATCTCTGATGGAAAGGAAGACATAGAAATCAATTACCAGTCTGATCTATCAGAACAGGATTTTGAAGCAATTCTGATCCAGAATCTGGAAAAAGACAGAATGTTGACTTATACCTCAAGGGGTACTCATAAGGATGATCTTAATTTTCTTATGCGCCAGTTTCCATTAAAGAAAACAGGATCACAGGGACAGCAGAAAACTTTCCTTATCAGCCTGAAACTTGCGCAGATGCAGATGATAAAAGATATCACCGGAAAGTCACCTATTCTTTTGCTGGATGATATTTTTGACAAACTAGATGACAACAGGGTAAGTCAGTTAATAGCACTGGTAAATAAAGAGAACTTCGGGCAAATTTTTATTACGGATACCCATAAAGACCGCACACAATCTATTGTACAGCGTATTAATGAAGAAAGCAGAATTTTTGAGTTATAGTTGTCCACAATTCTTTGGAAAGTGATAAAAATTAAAACCACATAGATACATAGAATACAGATTACTGGTAGTTTTACATAGTTAAACATAGACCTGTGTATTTCTATAGTGCATCAGAAGTATCTCTAAACCACTTTAAAACGATGTTCCTCTGTGGTTAACAAATTTATTATAATTAGAGATTCCACAATTTGAATAAAATCAATAGATTTAGAAATGAAAAAAAAGAAACGCGAATATATGTCTTCTGAATTGGTCCAATCTTTTATAAAGATCTACGGGCTGGAAGAAAAAATGGAAGCTATTGCTATCCGAGATTTTCTTGAAGATTATCTGGACGAATCTCTTTATCAGGAAATCACCAGTGTCTCTTTGAAAGACGGCATGCTGGATATAAAAATTAAATCACCTCTTCTGAAAAATGATTTCAGAATGCGTAAGACTTTTTTTCTGCAAAAATTCCGTGGCGTAATCGGTGAAGAAAAGATTAATGACCTTCAGTTTTTGTAGTATTCGTACTCTTCATTAGATCCATTGCACGCTCATCCAGTCTCGAACGGATTGGCAGGAAGAATCTTAGTGGGTTTCTGAAGAAATAACGGAAGATCTCTGCGATAATCAGTCTTACCTCCCCCATATTCACTTTTCTCGAACGGAATGCCAATACCATAGATAATCCAAAGCTTACCAGGAAGTTGAAGAATCCTATTAAGAAGACTGTTATAAAGGAAATCCAGAAAGCATAAGTGGTTACATTAAAATCTTTACCATAAAGACCTAATGCAAAGTTTCCGGCCGCAAATGTAATATGTCGAATATCCAGATCGAGTCCTAAAAACAGTCCTATTGGAGCTGTAGCTCCTAAGAAAATACCAAACCAAAAGTTGGATACAATCCCACCCCAATTACGGGAATAATAGACCGATAAGTTTCTGGCAAATTTTTCTCCGAAGAAATAATTGATAAACGGATTTTTTGCAATACGCTTTGGTATCTGATAGAAGACTCCTGTATTACTCACATTTCCGGCTATAATACCTGATATAAAAAGGAAGAATCCTGCTATACAAGCATGGAAAATAGCTTTAGAATGTATAGGGTCCAGATCCTGTAATAATTTGGATGATTTGTCTATCGCAAGGTTTTGTTTAAAAATAATCTCTAACCCGTAAATGATGATTAATGCTACAGGGAATGAAAGCAATACGTTCCCAACGAAAGCAATAAACTGTGAACGGAATAATTTAGAAACAAGGTGTGCAAAATCTATATAATTCTTCTTGGTATTACGTCCTTCTGAAAGCACTCGTGCCATTGTTGCAGCCGTCATTGCCGGTTGTTTTGTAGCAAGGGTGAAATTCATCAGATAAATCATTACAAATCCCATAGCATAGTTAAAAGAGTACATAAATGCATGTACAAAATCACTACTATGGCTATAGCTATACAACATTTTCAGTACACACAATGCCCCTACAATAACACCACCGCCGGAAGATTTCAGAAGCATTTTAAAATAATCCTTTCTTCCTGTAGTAATATAATGGGTCCCTACTTCCGAAGTATGGGTTGTAATAAGATGGGAAATAAGCCTTGTACTGTCGGATACAAGATCTGAAATATTATTTTTATGAGATTTGAAATCCAGAATACTGAAAAATAATTGTCTTGATTTTTTCAGGTAATCATCCGGATTATCTATTACCAACAGGTTAAGAATAATGCTTACTCTCTCCAACTGCTGGCGGATCTTCAGCAAAGACTGATTAATCTTATTGGAAATCCCATATTTAGAAGCATTTTTAAAGGCCAGATTCACAAACTCCTGACACTGCTGCAGGTAGACTTTCATCTGTTTATAGATCTCCGATTTCGAATTCAATTCTGTCGCGGGATCTTTTTTAAACTCTTCCAAAAGCAAGTCCAGTTCATTTTGTAACGCCAAAAACGGATTGTCGAAGTTTTTGTACTCCGGCGCCATTCTCACTACATCTACATCCAGTGCATTTCCGATAACACGCCACGCCAGAATATTCATAGAGAACATCAGCTCATTTTTTACTTTTGGATTGCGAATAAAATCATCGATTTTAAGCAGTCGGAAAAGCTCATCCATTTCAGCATCTGAAATATTTTTCAGATAAGTCAGATCTTTTTTGGTATGTACAGAAACGGTATCTACCAGATAAGAAACAGAGTTTTCATTATCTACAGATGGCAGAATTTTGTTTAGTATTCTTTTCTTTAATTCCGGATAAAAGGCATTCTCCGAAAGGATATCTGCTTCAGTAAGAGATAAATTGAAAGGTTTTCCATCAAATAAGTTCCGAATATAATAACCGAAATTATCACATATCTCCGGATTATTCTTCAGATAAGCTAAAAAAACCTCAAAATCCTCCTGTACAATACTGTTAAATATATCTTTAAGAGGTTCTAAGGATTTTGTTTCGTTTTTAAAAACGAAATATTTCTTTAGAATATTGTTAAAATTATCTTTATTTCTTCTGAGGAGCCTTCCCATAATCTGTACTGCTAAGATATCAATTTAACTTCATATAACCCATTTGTTTCATAATCCAGCTATGCTTTTTCTGTAAGTACGGCGATGGATTTTTAGGATCATATTTCTTTGGATTTGGTAACACAGCTGCAATCCAGGCAGCTTCACTTTTGGTTAAATCTTTTGCAGATTTATTAAAATAGTATTTAGAAGCAGCTTCTACACCAAATACCCCTCGCCCCATTTCAATAGAGTTAAGGTAACGTTCCAGAATAATATCTTTATTCCAAAGATGCTCTATAATAAAAGTATATACAACCTCAAGACCTTTCCGCACCCAGCTTCTCCCGTTCCACAGGAATATGTTCTTGGCTGTCTGCTGGGAAATTGTACTACCGCCCTGAACGGTTTTCTTATTTTTCTTTTCATTGTGCTTCATAGCTCTTTCTATCGCTTTGAAGTCGAAACCATTGTGTTTGAAGTAGTTCTGATCTTCACTGGCTATTACAGCAAGCTTTACATTATCTCCCATTTCGTCAAACGAAATATAATCGCGGTCTAATTTTCCGTATTCTGCAAGCCCTCCCAGCTGTATAAAAGTAATAGGCGGATTAAAAAATCGTCCCCAGATTACTGCCAGTATATTGAAGACAATAACAATAAAAATAACTCTTTTAATAAACTTCCACATATGTCGAAATATCTCGCAAAAATAAGCTTTTTAATTTTTTGAGAAATATAAAAGTATATTTAATGTAAGTTCAGAATAACTATTTTCATTATTCTAAAACTGGTTGCCAGAATGATTCTGATTTTTTTTAGGATTTAGTGCCCAAAATACCAAATCAGATGCAAATCCCGGGAGATACAGAGAGAATATTACTGTAGAGAGATAGTATTCCTCCGGAATACTTACTTTCCTGTACACCTGTTACATAGATCAGGCTCCTCCGGAGCATCTTTACTAATTTTCTAATTTCTTATATCATGAAACCTTATATAAATAAAGTCTGTCATGATGAATGAGGTGCTCCGTCTGGAGCTTTATCTCTATAGATTATAAATTATGAAAATTCAGGGCGTTCCGGAGTAACGCTATCTTAATAAGAAAAGTGAATGTCATTCAGATAAAAAATCAAAAACTTCAGAATGTAGATCAGAGGAGTAAAGGACAGAGTACTTTTTCTATTCAGATTAACACAACTTTTTGCGTAGTTCCCGACTTTTATGCCTGAACTATAATACCTTAATACTATTTCTTTTTGTATTCAGTAATAAACATCAGAAACGTTTATTCTTAGCTTTTGCAAAAGGATTAAAGGAAATCCCTATATTAAAATAAAAAGAAGCCTCTGGTTTCGCATCGAAAATATAATCTTTCATTTTTTTATTTTTCTCAAATGCCTGAGCTATAGGAATCGTTTTAATTCCTGTTTTTAGTGTAGCTATAAAAAAGCTTCCGAGATTATGCTCATAAGTTAGCCCTGAATTAATTTCAAGCTGGCTAAAACTATATGTTTTGCTCGAGTTATTAAAATTATATAAATAAAAGAATGTATTATCTAGTTCTGAGCCTAGCGAAACTCTTCCGTTCTGTGAAAACACTTCTTTTCTTACATATAAACCTTTGGGTAATAAAACATCGGCTATTAAGCCATTGGCAAACTGATGCCTGTATGCAAAGGAAGGCACAATAGAAAATACTGAGCTGGGATCCAGAAAAGCAATAAGCCCTAAAGTCATCTGAGTTTCTGGTGTTGCCTTTAGTACCATGGTGCCTGAAATAACCCCGCGTATTTTTTCAAATTTCCGGTCACTTCCGTCAACCATAAGACTTCCTGAGTATACAATATTTTTTTTAAATAGCTTTGAAAAATAGGATAGGTTAAGAGCTTCTGTATGGTATTGGAAATTTATATTTTCTGATCCTGGACCTCCGGACAACATACCGGATTTGTTAATATTCATAGATGTATACTGGTAAGATAGTGTTGTCCCCAGCATCCATTTGGGTCTCTTTATGAAATGAATATTAGCACTCGCTTTCAGTTGATACAGATTATTGACTTTACCTTCGGGTAAATCTTTATCCAGAAGTTTCAGGGTATAATTATATGGCGTTACCTGATTGTATTCTACATTAATCACACGTGTTACCGGAAATCTGTCAGCAAAATAAGAGAGTACTTTTTTTGCAGGGGCTGCACTATCTTTCTTCTGAGAAAAAGAAAGCATAGGAAACAGTAAAGCTCCCCCCATTAATAATATTTTTTTCATCATGTGTTTTATTTTTAATTTAAAGAATAGATTTTTTCTCTGAAAAAATCGAATAAAAAGAGCTTATCGAAAAAATAGCTCATGTTTTCCTGCTGTATAAATTCCAGTGCCTGCCCCGCATCAATTGTTTCTCTCTCCCGTACAAATACAAGCCATAGTTCTTTAGCTCTTCCATGATTCTTTTTAGCTTCTGAAACTAATTGCTTATATGTGATTGTAGAATGCAGGCTGTTGAGATCACAAAAAAGAATACCTTTCTCTTTTCCTCCGTCTACTATCACGTTTATTTTCCCTCTGAATTTGCATTCAGATGTATTTATAGAAGAATTATAGCATTTTATAAAGCGGATAAGATCAACAAACTGAATTATCTTTTCCTCTTTTTGTTGCTCTGTTAAAGAGTCATCGCTAAGGATCTGATTCGATAGATTGTTGAATTCCTTTAAGTCCATAAGATTAAATTATAATGAGGCAAAAGAAAAAAAATAAGACATATTAACTCTTTTTTTTATATAAAATCCGAAAAATTTTATACAAAACGGCTACTTATGATTTGGTATAAAAAGATGACGGGTTTGTATATTTTTTCAAAATTTTCTTCTGGATATTTTAGTTTTGCAAATTAAAAGTTAGTCTAGATTTTATTTCAAAAAATAAAAGGTTTCGATGGTTTAGTTCGTCAAGTCTTCTATAAACTCAGTTCAAACAGAGATCTCTAAATGGAAGATGTTTAGAATGATAATGTCATTCTGAGTTAAGTCTATAGTGAGCTTGACGAACTATCGAAGAAGATTAATAATAAAGTATTTTATAAAATTTAAACAGATTCTAAGAATCTATAGCATTATATCTATCATATGGAAGATACCCGGGACATTCAGATCAATGGTTTTATTAAATTTCTTGTAGAAGACCGCTACAGAATTATCCGACATCTTATTTTTCTCATCGGACTTTTCCTTTTATTTTACAGCAGCAATTCAAAACTAACCTCCTATTCTCCGCAAATTTATAAATTCTATATGGTCTTGTTAGGCTGGTCTGTTTTTATCACCATGTTTTATGTCAACATGTATATTCTAGTGCCCTTTTTCTTTTTCAAATCCAGATATCTTCTTTATATCATCCTTCTTATTGTATTGGTTACTGCCAGTCTGTCTTTTATAGGTTATATCATTAACAATACTTTTCCGGTTTATAAAATCGACAATACAACTTTTAAATTACGTCAGGATAAAAGCTTATACAACGGAATTATTATTTCAACACCGATTATTTTAATGACTACAACTTTAAAGCTTCTCCAAAGATGGGTAAAAGATAAAGAACGAATTTCCGAACTTAAAAATCTTTCTTTGTCAATGGAACTGGATGTACTAAAAAATCAGATTAATCCACATTTTCTTTTCAATATGCTGAATAATATAAAAGCACTAATCAGAAAGAATCCGGAAAAGGCAACCGAGATTCTCATGAAACTTTCAGGCTTTCTGCGTTATCAGCTTTATGAAAACAATGATAAAACAACTCCGCTTACCCTCGAAATAAATTCACTTTCTAATTTTCTTAATTTCGAAGAACTGAGACGTGAAAATTTTACTGCTGTTATTAATCACAATCAGGATATTCAGTCCTTCAATCATATTTTCATTCCGCCTAATTTGTTTACTACTTTTGTAGAAAATGCTGTTAAGCATAGTGTAGATCTTACTGATAATAACACCTATATTACCCTTGATTTCGCTGTAGAAAACTCTAAATTGATTTTTACATGCAGAAATTCCAGAAGTCAGGATTCGCCCCTAGAGAGTACCAAATATAGTGGCTTAGGTCTTAAAAATATTAAACGAAGGCTGGAATTATTGTATCATGATCAATACTGTCTGAATATTATGTCGACAGAAACAGAATATATTGTAAATTTAACAATACCCCTATCTTTATGAACTGTATAATTGTAGATGACGAGCCATTGGCAAGAGAAGAGATGAGATCATTAATTAATGAAATATCTCCTGTTGAAATATTGGGAGAATTTTCTAATGCTCTCACGGCCCTTAGCTTTCTTAAAGATAATAAGACTGATCTGATATTTCTGGATATACAGATGCCTAAAGTAACAGGACTTGAATTTGCAGAAATGGTTCCTGAAGAAACTCTGATTGTCTTTACAACCGCCTACCCTCAATATGCACTGAAAAGCTATGAACTGGATGCTATAGATTATCTATTGAAACCAATAGAAAAACAAAGATTAAAAAAAGCGATTGATAAAGCTGCTTCATATAAAGATTTGTTCTCTCAGACTACAGTAAAGAATACAATTGAAGGCAGTAATGATGCTTCCCTGATGATAAAGGCAGATAAGAGGTATTATAAAATCCAGCTCGATGATATCCTCTTTATTGAGGGCTTAAAAGATTATGTCGTTATTTATACACAAAACCAGAAGCTTATTACAGCTATGAATCTTAAAACTATTCATCAAAAGATTTCATCACCCCTTTTTCTGCGGGTTAGTAAATCTTATGTGGTAAATATGCAGCATATTGAATCATTCGACAGCCATACCATTTATATTGGCGAACATGAAATTCCTATTGGTGAGGTATACAGAAGTGATTTTTTTGACAAATATTCCGGCGGGCTTATAGCTGGCAACTAGATCTGAATTGCATAATTAGTGAAATTTAGTCCATAAAAAAGTAATGTAATTATTGGATTTTTTTTAAAAACTGACCATAATAAGCAGAGAAATGTCTATAAACAGTTATTAATTCTTGTTCATTTTAGTTTTTGGGGGTTGTTTTTATCAATTAGACAATTGTGATTAAATTAATATTTCAACTATCAATTACATAAAATACAATACAATAATTTTCACAAATCACAACAGTACACTCTTTTTATTCAAACAGGAATAATATCAAAAATAAATATCTACTAACTAGATAGACTTTATATGATATAAATCATATCCACTGTTTACCGCAAATTTTGATTAATTAAATACTTTTGAAGCAGTAAAAAAAATCAAATTCGTTTTATGAACACAAGTTTACCCGACACTGTCCCGGGAAGTTTCCCAACAGTATCTGCTCAAGAATCTTCTTGTACAAAAAACTATTATACACTGAAATACTTTACTTTTCAATGTATGTGTTATATGTATTCCATGTAATGCATTATTGAAGAAGTAATAAAAACGGGAGGCCAGGTTCTTTCTCACACTAAAATCTCCTTTTTCCTTTCAATCTTCAACACTTTTAATGCAACCTCCCTCATCTCATAGAAGGAGGCTGGATATTTATTATCTCTTTTCAGCAATAATGAACAGGGACTAAATAAACTATGTGTCTTCTCAAGATTTAAACTAAGATTAATATATAATGAAAAAAAAACAATGTAAAATTGGAGCATTAGCCCTGATTCTGTTTGCGGAATATGGTTTTGCACAAACCAGGGACAGCCTGACCAAGGAAAATTCCATAAAGGAAGTTGTGGTGGTAGCCTTTGGTAAACAAAAGAAAGAAGAGATCACAGGATCTGTACAGTCACTAAAAACAAAAGATCTGGCAAATCTTCAAAACGGTAATATTTTGCAGGGGATCGGCGGAAAGGTTGCCGGCGTACAGGTAATATCTTCCGGGCAGCCAGGTTCCCAGCCAACCATAAGAATGCGGGGAATAGGCTCTATCAATGCATCAAGCGACCCGCTAATTGTATTAGATGGTATTCCGTACAACGGGAATCTGAATAGTATTCCGGGAACAGATATAGAAAGTATTTCTTTTCTGGAGGATGCATCTTCCAATGCTTTATATGGTTCCAGAGGTGCCAACGGTGTAATCATTGTAAATACCAAAAGAGGAAAAACCAATGGCCTCCGCGTAGAAGCTGATGTAAAAACAGGTATAAACTTCAGATCAATAGAGGATTATCCGGTTTATACATCTCCAAAAGATTATTACACTGCATTCTATAACCGGGCAAGAGTCGGCGAGATTGCCAGATTAAAACAAGCTGGTGCAGTTCCCTCCGGAGCCTCTCCGCATGAGGTCGGAATCACTGCACTAAACAAATTGGGATACAATGCATACAATCTGCCTTTTAATCAATTAATTTCACAAGATGGCTCGTTTAACCCTAATGCACAGCTATTGTATCAGGATGACTGGAAAAAACTGCTTTTCAAACCAGCATTAAGAAGAGAGGCAAGTATAGGAATTACAGCAAATAATGAGCAGGTAAAGTCTTATACCTCTCTGAATTATCTGGATGACCAGGGTTATCTTATCTCTTCAGGGTTTGAAAGATTTGGAATAAGGTCTAATCTGGATTATGCTATTACCAGTAAACTAAAACTGACCAGTGGTTTATCATATACTCATAGTAAACAAGACTTTGGTGAAACCGGAGGTTTTTCCAATCCATTCCAGTTTGCCAGAAATATTGCACCATTTTATCCGGTATTTCTGAGAAATAATAATTACCAGATTGTTTATGATAAGAACGGAAAAGCTTTGTATGATTACGGCGATGGGCAAGGCCCTAATGGAGCTGCAAGATCTTATGCTGTTTATGAAAATCCGGTTGGTAATCTCCAGCAGGATAAATCCCAAACAACCAGTAATATCACCAATATAAACCTGGGTCTAAATTATGAAATTATTAAAGGATTAGATTTCACTTACAACTTCGGTGCGTATTTAGAAAACATAAAAGATCTGCGGTTTGGCAATACAATTGGCGGTACCTCTGCATCTGTTGGGGGCAATCTTACAATGAGTTCTATATTCAGAAATACATTGAATCACCAGCAGTTGCTTACCTACCAGAAAAAACTGGGTAAACACAGCTTCAATATTCTTGTTGGTCATGAGCTGAATAAAACAAAAAGCGACAGATTCTCGGGAACAAAACAGCAGCTTGTATTGCCTAACTCCCTGTCCTTTGATAATGCTGTAAAAATTACGGATTTATCAGGGAATGGCTATGAGTATGCAGTAGAAGGCTATTTCTCCAGATTACTTTATAATTATGACAATAAATATTTCTTTAATGCCAATATCCGTAGAGATGGTTCTTCGGTATTCTCTCCCGACAGCAGATGGGGTAATTTTTATGGTTTAGGAGCCGCCTGGAATATTGCTAAGGAAGATTTTCTAAAAGGCAACAATACCATTAATTCTTTAAAATTAAAGATTTCATACGGACAACAGGGAAATGACAATATACTACTGGAAAACTCCGACAGAGATTATTATGCTTATCAGGACATCTACGGAATCAATAACTTCGGAGAGGGAAAGCCTGTTTTATCACTTAGGAAACAAGGAAATAAAGATTTAAAATGGGAAACCTCTAAAAATCTGAATGCAGGTTTTGAAATTTCTCTTTTAAAAAACAGAATTAGCCTGAATGCCGATTATTTTGAAAGAAAAGTATCGGACATGATCTACACCCTTCCCCTGCCTCCTTCCAATGCTGGATCATATATCCGATATGGCAATATTGGTGACATGATCAACAGAGGGGTTCAGGCAAATCTGAATATAGATATTCTACGCTCTGATCAGTTACAATGGAGTTTTTATGCAAATGCTACCCACTATAAAAATAAAATAACCAAGTTACCTGCTGAGCAAAGAAATACAGGATTGGTTTCTGGATTATTTATTCTGACTGAAGGTGGTGACAGATATACCTATTATCTGAAAAAATTTGCAGGTACAGACTCTAATAATGGTGATGCTCTTTGGTACCGTACAAGTATAAACCCTAATACTAAAAAGGAAGAAACTACTATTACCAATAATTATAAGGAGGCAACTGACTACAATACAGGCAAGTCTGCTATTCCAAAAGTATATGGTGGTTTTGGTACCGATTTTACGTATAAAGGATTCAATCTGGTAGTTAATTTTGCTTATCAGTTTGGTGGTTATGGTTATGACGATATCTACAGAAGTTTATTTCATTCCGATACTTATGCTTCCAACTATTCAACAGATTTGGATAAAACATGGACACCCGAAAATCCGAACGCTGCATTACCACGTGTAGATCTTAATTCGACTAATCAAAACGGAAACTCTACACTGTATCTTATAAAATCAGATTACGTCAGCCTTCAGGATATAACCCTCTCTTATCAGCTGCCTCAGGACTTCACACAACAGATAGGCCTGTCAGCACTCAAAATTTATCTTACAGGGAACAATCTCTACTTATGGTCCAAAAGAAAAGGTTATGATCCAAGAGCCTCATTAACAGGCGTTTCTAATTCATACAGATACTCATTACTTTCAAGCGTTTCTTTAGGCTTCAAACTCAATTTTTAAAAACATATGAAAACAATAAAATATTTAATCACAGCACTATCTATAAGTACGATCATTAATAGTTGCTCTAGTGACCTGAATACTTTGCCAAACGGAGATATTTCGGGTGATCAGCTAAACGATGACAAAACAAAGGCTGAAAAAATCCTGGGTGGGATCTATCTGGACCTCCGTAGTAATGGAGCCGGAGGAACTACTTTACATTCCGACTTTGGTATTATGGCTATAAAAGCGGGAGCAGACCTTATGTCCAATGATGTAATACAGTCCACCAACCAGCATTTAGGAATGTTTTATAATTATGATGCTACAAATGCCAATAATTCTGCTGCTGAATTTGTCTGGACTACTTTTTATGCCAGAATATTTGTAATCAATAAACTCTTGAATGATTTAAAAAACGATAATAGTATAGCTAACGGAGCCATTGCTGGGCAACTGCATGCGTTAAGAGCTTACTCCTATTTTTATCTGATTCGTTTCTATGCCAACGACTACAAAGAGCACAAACAGGATCCGGGGCTACCTTTGGTATTAACGAATGATAATCAAAGCCAGGGACTTTCCAGATCTACAGTAGCCGATGTATATCAGCAGATTACCAAAGATATTGAAGAATCTATTGTCCTTTTAGGCAGCTATGCACGCTCTTCCAGAGCTCAGATAGACCAAAGAACAGCTAAAGCAATTGCTTCTGAAATATATCTGCAAACCGGAGATTATGCTAAAGCAGGTAAATATGCCAATGAAAGCAGACAGGGAATAGCGCTGATGACTGAAAATGATTACATAACAACTGGTTTTTCGAATATCAATAATCCAGAGGTAATATGGGGATTCCATAATACTACAGCTACCATGAGTATTGGGAATTATTATGCTTCCTTTTTCTCTATGTTCGATAATACAAACAGGGGCTACGCCGGAGCTGCGCAAATTTATAAATTAATAGACAAAAGACTTTATGATGCTATTCCAGAAACTGATTACAGAAGAAAAGTATTCAATGGCAGTCAGAAAGCAGATTATACCTTTAATGGTACCCAAAAGAATTACCCGCCATATGTAAGCTGGAAATTTAAAGACCCTACCCTCTTTGAAGGAGATTATATCTATATCAGAGCTTCTTCTTTGTATTATACAGAAGCTGAAGCATTGGCAAGGCAAGGCCGTGAGGCTGAAGCCCGACAGGTTCTTTATGAAATTACCTCTCAAAGAAATAAAGCTTATTCGTTGTCCTCCAAAGCAGGAAATGAACTTATCAATGAAATCATTCTTCAGAAAAGAATCGAACTTTGGGGAGAAGGCTATGCATGGTTTGATATGAAACGACTGAGTACACCTCTGGAGAGAATATATCCCGGGACTAACCATACTTTCGGAAGATTCAATTTAGCACCTGATAAATTCAAATTCCAGATTCCAAATAAAGAGATCAATAACAATCCACAGATTAAACAAAACGAATCATAAATAAAGTCCATTAACCTCAAAAAGGTAAAAGTATAATAAAAAGGCAACATTTCAGGATGTTGCCTTACTTTGTTAATTAAGATATAACCATGTGAAGCACCTGAATACTATTTTCCAAATATTTTTATATCATCATGATAAGCTATTCGTGTACAGGAAGGCAGCACTCCGTAAATTCCTCATTTCAAATATCGAACTGCCCAATAGGAGTAATGAATATAGTACGTAACGTTCCAATATTTTAATTTTTCTCATAAAATAATATTTAGGTTTGGTATTACGAATGTAAATATTATTGTCACAAATTATTTACAACACAATAAATTTATTACTAATACGTTTTCGTTAGATTTTATCCGGATTATCATTTTGTAATACCGAATCGAAATAACCACATTAATTTATATTTTAGCAAAACCAAACCTAAATATTACTAGAACTATGAAAAAACATTTATTCTCCACAACTCTTGCTGTTGCATCATTGGTTTCCTGCTCACGGCCTGAGATCCATGCCAGTGCTGCGGAATTAGAAGCGAAGCAATATGCTTTACAAAGTAAATCCACATCAGAAGATCAGACCTACTCATTTAGTGTTATGCAGTTCAATATCTGGCAGGAAGGCACACAGGTATCTGGAGGCTACGATGCTATTGTTAATGAAATAGCTGACCGTGAGCCTGATTTTGTAACCCTTTCGGAAGTCAGAAATTACAACAACACCTCGTTTGACCAACGTATTGTAGCTTCTTTAAAGGCAAAAGGAAAAACATATTATGCTTCCAGAAGCGAGGATAATGGAGTATTAAGCAAATATCCAATTAAAGAATACTCAGCCTTTAGTGCCTACCACCGTTTGGTAACCGAAGTTGTTCCCGGGAACGAAGTTGTTATTTACTCCGGTCATTTAGACTATACGCACTACGCTGTATATTATCCCAGGGGTTATGATCCTGTAACTTTCAAAGAATTACCAGCTCCTGTTACAGACGTAACTAAAATTACGGAAATGAATGATCAGTCCAAACGACCTCAGCAAATTCAGGATTTCCTTACCCGCGCAAAACAGGATATTGCAAGCGGAAAAGTAGTGATTCTGGGTGGAGATTTTAATGAAGCCTCACATTTGGACTGGACAGAAGCGGTTAAAAATTTATACGATCATCGTGGTACAGTTGTCAACTGGAGTTCTACCGCTACCCTTTCCAAAGCTGGTTTTAAAGACAGCTACAGAGTACTCTATCCGGATGAGGTAAACTATCCGGGATTTACATGGCCTGCACAGTCCTCGTGGACTCCTAAATCTGATGAAAGGGACAGAATTGATTATATCTTCTATTATGATAACGGGAATATTTCTGTAAGCGACAGTTATATAGTTGGACCCAAAAATACAGTAGTAAAGAATATTTCGGTTCCGGAAACTTCAAAAGATAAATTTTCTGAACCAAAAGGAATCTGGCCTACAGACCACAAAGCAGTATGGAGTACTTTCAAAGTTAAAATACCTCAGAATAATGCCAAAGTAACACTAAACAAATCCAGCTATAAGCTAAATGAGGCAATTCAGGCTTCCTTTAGCAACGGATCTTCAGACCCAAAAGCTTGGATAGGTATATATAAGCAAGGGCAAACTCCGGGAACTAATTACTCAGCAAAATGGCAGTATACAAATAGCATCAACGGAACATTAAACTTTGCTTTGGATACTCCAGGTTCTTATTATATCTCTTTCTTTAAAGATAACGGATATACCGAAATAGCACCGAGAGTATATTTTACGTGTGGGAATTAAACTATCGAAACCAGATATTTCACTTAAATAAAAAGAGAGCACCGGTAGTGTTCTCTTTTTATTTGCAAATACTATGTTAGGTTACAGCTATGGTATCATGTTAAAAAAATGACAGCAGAAACGCTACTATACACTAAAATTGCTAACTAACAAAATAGTTTGATGCGATATAAAAAACACCCCTAATTAGGATAGTTTTATTTTAAGTCTTCTCTATAGGATTTAGATTTATAATTGGAGAGCGCCCATTATTCCCTTTTAATCCCTTAATTATTTTAATTTTATCAAAATAATATTTTTCACGGGTCGTTTTGATATTATTATTGATATTTATTGAAATCTCTTTGCTTTTGCTTCTTGAGATTGATATTGCATTAAAACTAAATTGATTACCCGTATCGGCTATACTTAAAATTAAACCAGGCAGCCCATTAAATTTGTATGGACCATCAGGTATTGAAATTTTCTCAGTATACCAAGCTGTATAATTTCTTCCTTTAAAATAACAAATAGCTTTTTTACTTTTATAACCTAGTATTACCTTTGTTTCTGGCAATAATTTCCACTGCATTTTATCTATATTACTTTGATAAAATAATTTATATTTCATTATTCTATCAGAATATATCAATTCATTACTGTTGAAATCTTTGAATATTGATATCCATACTTGGGGCTTTTGAATAGCATCAAAATCTATGATTCTTGAATTTAACTTCATATAATTAGAGACTATGGAATCATATTTATACTTAGCATTACTTTCAAAAATAGATTTATCTTTAGCCAAAAATAAATTCATAATTTCTGATTTTTTACTTCTTGCATCAGTAGAATCAGATTGAAATATAAATTCATACCTGACTCTTAAGTCAGGTATGAATTTATATTCTTGGCTCTTTAAAAATTGTTGCATCAATAAAAAAAGAGATAAAAAAATAGCCTTTTTATATAACATAAAAATTATTTAATTTAGACTAAGATATCCCATTTGTCTCTACCTGGTCCACAACTTCCATACCACAAATCAAAAGCTTGTTCAAAAGCTTCTTCTACTGTTTCAGTAATAAAAGCAACCTCATTTCCACATATTGTCATCCAATACCAATTTTCGAATGAAACAATTCCTTTCAATTCTTTAGTTTGAAAAAATGAATTTAATTCTGTATTTTTTGTTGAAAAACTAAAAAAAAATAATGTAAAAATTGAAATAATGAAAAAATTTTTCATATAAATATTTTAATCAAATATAACATTAAAATTCAATAATGCAATTTTTAATATAAAATATTTCATTATTTATTAAAAGTAAAATTAATTATTCAATATAAAAAACTTAAATAATAAATAAAATTAATTTACAACTAGAAAAACATAAATAATCTGATATAGATCACAAAAACAATTCAGGCTTCCTTTAGTAACGGATGGATTGGTATATATAAGAAAAGGGCAGAATTACTCAGCGAAATGGCAGTATACAAATGCTACAAGTGGTACACTGAGCTTTGCTTTGGATACTCCAGGTTCTTATTATATCTCTTTCTTTAAAGATAACGGATATACTGAAATAGCACCGAGAGTATATTTTACGTGTGGGAACTAGTTTTATATTGATGAATATTTAAAATAATAAATCTCAATGATGTTTCAAAAAAAGCTAAACAAAAGGCTTATTCAAACGTCATTGAGATTTGATTACTCGTTGAATTTTTAATGTGAATATTACCCAAATTAATATTTAGCCTTGTTTCACCTTTACTTATAAATCTAAGTTCCTTAATCATACTATTTCTCCTCTCTGTTAGCTTTAATTCAATTGTGACTGAATCTAATTTATAGATGACTAATCTCGGTTTCTGCTTTTTAATTTTAATATTTAGCGCTTTAAATTCTTTAATCATTTTATAAAAATCATTTGCATTGGCGTTAATCACAATACCCGATAAATCGATAATCTTTTTATTTTGATCAAATACCTTTTTTAAAAAGTCCTCTCTTTTAAAGTCAGAATAATTAATATTGAATAAATAGTTTAAAAAAACAGGATTGTATATCGCATACCAAGTCGCAATACTCCCCTTAAAATCGCTATAGAAAAAGGTATACCATAATATTTCTTTACCTCCAAACGGCCAGTTAGCCTCACTTTTTTGAAATTTTAAATCTTTAGATTTCTGGATGCTTTTTTGTACAGTATCAAGAGTACTATTAAAAGTATCCCATGAAAATCCGATTCCTATAGATCCAATTTTTTCTTTGAATCTATTCTCAGGTCCCATAATTTCTAAATAGGTAGATTTAAACCTCATATAAATAGTTGTTGCCGAATTATCTAGCGGAAGAAAATTTGGAAGCCCCTTGTCCTGATTTGCCAAAGTATTTAACTCATTACTCTGTTTTAAAGCATTAAATGTAGTAGAATCAACAACTACATATATATGATTTACTTTAAGATCTTTTAAATCAGAATTACCTCCTGATTTTTGGCCAGAAAGAGCCATACTTACAAAAAGTATTAAGAGTGAAAATATTTTATTCATCAGTTTGAGTGTTTAGTACCTACAAAACTAATCAATTCTAATTAACGCAACCAAGTTTCATTAATTATTGAAAAGAAAAACTCTTTGAGATCAATATTTTTTCTATATTGCAACTGTATTGCATTAATGTATTTTTAATTTTATCCCTTTAGAATATAGGTTATAGTTCATAAGAATATATTAATCAGTAAGTAACTATAGATCCACCAATGAAAATTAAAATACTTAGAAGAATTAAGCATTTTTTTGAAGGAGACCATTATCCATTTTTCCGACAATTGGACACAATGGACTGTGGCCCGACATGCCTCAAAATGATCACCAATTATTATGGAAAAGAATTATCTCTAAATCACTTACGGGAGCTGTGTGATGTCCGTAGTCAGGGGACTTCTGTAACCGGATTAAAATATGCCGCAGAAAAACTTGGATTCAACACATTTGCCGCGGAAATAAGTCAGGACGTGTTGCTAGAAAAAGCTCCATTGCCATGTATACTCCATTGGGATCATAATCATTTTGTTGTTTTATGGCATCTTACCGAAACCCATGCCTATGTCGGAAATCCGGCGCTTGGAAAGAATATGCGTTATGCTCTCAGCGATTTTATGGAGCATTGGAGATTATCGGGACAAGGAGATAAAGGAATTGCCATCTTTTTAGAAACAACAGAAGCTTTTGATCAGGTAGAAAACTCCCCGGAACCTCCGGTACATCTGTTTTCTTTACTGAAACGAATAGATAATCATTATAAAAATATTTCTTTTATCGTATTAACGCTTTTGGCTGCTACTCTCTTAACATTAGCCATCCCATTACTTACCCAGGCTGTTGTGGATAAAGCTATTATTAGAAAAGATATTGGAATATTATCTCTGATCTGCATTGGTCAGATTCTACTATTCACCGGAAGAATTTTTACAGATTTTTTGCGCAGCAGATTACTCTTTAAGGTAGGAATGACTATTAGTATAAAGCTGATATACGAATTTGTAGATAAGCTGATGCAGCTTAAACTTTCTTTCTTCGAATACAGAAACAGCGGAGACAATCTCCAAAGAATTTATGATAATCAACGAATAGAAGAGTTTCTTACAAAACACTGTGTTAGTGCAGGGCTTTCTGCTATAATTCTTGTCGTTAATGGTGGACTGTTATGTTACTACAATTGGAAACTCTTTTTATTATTCTTAGGTGCCAGTATTATTAGTGTGTTATGGACGAATCTTTTTGAAGAAAAAAGGAGACGCCTGGATCAGCGTACATTCAGTTTGCTGGCCAACACACAGCGCCACCAGATAGAAACCTTTGAAGCGATGACAGAAATAAAACTGACGGGAGCAGAAATGGAAAAAAATCAGATCTGGAAAACCATGCAGGAGGAAGCCTATGCCGTCAGGATGGAAAGTCTAAAGTTAGACCAACGGATACAGGGGGTTGCTCTTTTTATCAATGAAACAGCTGGAGTATCAACAACATTTTTAACAGCTTCTTTGGTCATTAACGGAAATCTATCCCTTGGGGCAATGCTTGCAATTACCTATATGTATGGAGCGCTAAACGGTACAGTCAATCAGTTATCAGATTTTATACGCTCTATGCAGACGGCAAAGTTCAGTCTGCAACGTATTTCAGAAGTCGAATATGAACCTACAGAAGATGCTCATTCAAGCTTGACTATGTCTGAAGGGAATCCCGGTTCAATAGAATTGTATAATGTCCATTTCCGTTATGGTAAGCTATCTCCTGAAGTATTACAGAATATAAATCTGACCATACCTGCCGGAAAAGTGACTGCTATTGTCGGAATGAGTGGAAGTGGAAAAACAACTCTTCTGAAACTCCTGCTGAAATTTTTCCCGCCCACACAGGGGATGATTACTTTTTGTGGACAAGATCTTGAAATGATTACTGCAAAGAGTTTACGCAGAAATTGTGGGGCTGTAATGCAAGACTCATTCATTTTCACAGATACAATAGCCTGCAATATTTGGATAGGAAGCCCGGAAAAAGACTTAAACAGAGTAAAAATTGCTTGTGAAATGGTCAATATGAAGGACTATATAGAAAGCCTTCCCTTCTCTTATGAAACTCTAATCGGCACAGACGGAACCGGAATTAGTGAAGGGCAAAAACAGCGTCTGCTTATAGCACGCCTTATCTATAGACAACCTGACTATATATTTCTGGATGAAGCCACAAACTCCCTGGATGCTAATAATGAAAAATTAATCGTTGAAAATCTGAATAGCTTCTTTACGGGCAGGACAGTTGTAATTGTGGCCCATAGACTAAGCACCGTAGTCCATGCAGATAATATTATTGTTATGGATAAAGGAAGCATTGTTGAACAAGGAACTCATGAAACTTTAACAAAGACAAGAGGAGCCTATTTTAATTTAGTTAAAAATCAATTAGAACTAGGAAAATAATAAAAAATGAGCTTGAATATTTTACCTTATATTTTCACACGATTCGCTGCATTGCCCGTAAAAAGACTGAATACACTCATTATTCCTGATACTCACCATCAGCTGAATACCTGGCAAAAGATTACTGACTTCCATAAAATATGTAATGAAAATTTATGCAGCCAATTATATATCCTTATTGAAAAAAGTTCTGATAACCTGGAACAGAAACGGCTGCTAAACTTAAAGCGCTCCGTTTACAACAACCGCCAAAATGCTTTGACAATGGTTCAAAAAATACAACCGGAAATATTTGAACTTTTTAAAGAATATTGGCAAGAGTGGCAAGGTGCAAACGTTATGTATAAAGAGTTTTTGCAGCTATGGGAAGCAGAGTTTCAGAATTACCAGGCATCACACAGACAGGAAATTAAAAAACTCATTGGAGAATATCCTTTCCGGAATGGTATTTTACTTTCCAGCAAAGATCTATATGGCCAACTAGATGATTTCGCTGAGACACTCTCCTCTGTCAATAAAGATAGCGAACGTATTGAATTCAGTGTTCTCCGTTATCTTACCCGAATGGCCTATAAAACTTCTCCTTTCAGTACATTCACTTATTTAGGCCTTACAAAAACTGCAGCCAGTAATAATACCCATTCATCTTCAACCGATCTTAATTGTAAAATCAGGCTAAACAATAAATTGCTGAAAAGAGTCAAAAAATTGATGGAACAACATCTTGCCTTGCGGAGTCTGTTATTTGTAAATACCAATAGCAGCATAACAGAAATTGATGGTCGTTTCACTTTCCTGATGAACAGCGCAAATATTGAAGTTTTTCAGGAAATACAAACCAGCGGTATCAATCAGTATATCAAAGAACTGATAATGAGTTCAGAAGAAAGTATAACATTATCTGCTTTGTTGGAACTTCTTTCGTCACAAATTGATGCTGAACTTCCTGAATTACAAGATTACTTACTAAAACTTGTTGATGTTGGCTTTTTAGAGCTGACTCTGGAATGTTCTGAAATCGATCCTGACTGGGATAGCCATCTACTTACATTTCTTCATAAACATAAAGAAACAAACCCTCCTGCAAATCAACTCTATCAACTTATTCTCATTTTGCATGAAGCTAAAAAAGAATTTGGTACAGCCGAAATACCCCAACGTGAAGTCCTTCTCCAAAAGACCTCTGGAATTTTTGACAATGTTATTTCTGATCTCGAAAATCAGGCAGGTATTGTTAAACTACCCAAAGCGGAAATGCAAACTGTACTGGACGAAATTATTAATCGATATAAAAATGGAGGGGGTTTTGAAAAACTTCCATACCTGCCTGTCGATTACCGCCAGGAAGGTTTTATTTATGAAGATGTCTATACAACTGTATCTCATATAATTGACGAAAATTTGATTCAGGAATGTGGACAGTTACTGTCTGACCTTGCTAACCGATTATCGGCTTTTGATATCAGAGGTCATGAAAAAAATAATATTACTAATTTCTTCAAGTCCAGGTATCAGCCAAATCAACAGATACCTCTTGTTACATTTTATCATGAATATTACCGTCACAAAAATGAATTTGAATCCAAACACGATATAACCCAAAAAGAGACTGAGAATTCATGGTCTGATATTTTTTGGAAAGCCCTTCATTATGAACCTCAAAATCCGGATGAAATAAAAATTTATCAAAAGAATCTTAATGTCCTTCCCTTATCAAAAAATAAGACCTTAGCAGGATCTGCGTTTTTGCAGTTTTTTGACGATCCATCAGGAGGCAAAACAAAAGCTGTTGTCAATGGTCTGATGCAGGGAATGGGCAAGATGAGCGGGCGGTTTCTGCACCTCTTCGATGATGAAGTATCAGAAATACACAGAGATTACAACAACCGGCTATTCTCAGATCAAATACTCATAGAACTTAATGATGATTCCAGTTTTAACGCCAACATTCATCCTCCATTGCTGGATCATGAAGTGAAAATGCCATCATCCAACACACAAATGAAAAAAACACAACAGATTCCATTAGATCAAATAGCTGTTGTATACGATTCTGGAAAGGATTTACTATGTCTAATAGAAACTGTTTCAAAGAAAGAGGTTTACGCATTTGATCTGTGTCTGGAAACCATAACAAACAGATCTAATCTTTATCAGCTTATGTCATTGTTCAATCCATGTGTCTATGCTAGCTATTACCCGCTAATTCAGGCTATCGATAAAAATTTCTCTAAACAGTTTACCAATGAGGCTATTCAGATTTTTCCAAGAATTGTTTTTGAAGACCAGCTTATCCTCCGGCGCAAAGGATGGCTTCTAAGTTTAGCCGCTATTCCTGTACAAGAAAAAGATGAAACAGACAGTATTTATTTTCTGCGTTTTCACCAATGGCTTTTAGAAAATATATTACCCTCTTCTCTCTTCCTTTATTTGCAATCTTCTTACATCCCTGAAGACGATTCATCCGAGAAAAATACAGGATACAGGGACGATTACAAACCTCAATTCATAGATTTCGAACAACCGCTCCTTTTTAATCTTTTCAAAAAGCTTCTGAACAGGGCTTCCTCCTATATTTATGTGGAAGAATCCCTGCCTACAGTCGACAATTCCCGCGAAAGAGTTTCTGAACATTTGATCCAATGGTATAATTTTTAAGCCGATGAAAAAAAACTGGGAAACTTACTATCTGTATTATGAAGGTCATGCGGACCGGGTATTAAAAGAAATTGTACATCCTGTTATTGAAGATATACAATACAAATTGAAGAAAACGGTAAAGTTTTTTTTTATTCGCTATTTCGAAAATGGTTATCATATCCGTTTAAGACTTCTTTTATCTTCCAAAGAAGTTTCATTGTTTCATTCTCTGCTTACTTATTATATATCAGATTCCGATATAAAAATTATTTTGAAAGAAGCTCAGTATATTCCGGAAACAGAAAGATATGGTAATTCAGACACTATTGTTTATGCAGAAAATCAATTTTATGCATCATCACGCTTTGTTCTTAATCAACTGACAGAAAGTGTTCCTTTAACAGGATCTGAAAGATATTCCATTGCATTGAATACCCATCTGGCATTTTTAAAAGGATTGGGATTGTCCTCTGAATACTGTCTGCAATTATGCGACAAATTTGTAGAAAGCTGGCTTCCGATACCTGCTTCATTTGATGCTAATGAACAGGAACAATACAAAAAGAGTCTTTTGGCTGCTTTCCAGCAGCAATTTGATCTTTATAAAGATTCCTTATATAGCAACGCAGTAAACTTCTGGAATTTATCTGACACTTCGAGAGATCCCTTTACACTAGAGTTTATTGAAATCAACAGAGAAGTAAACAAAAAATATACTGACTCCCATTTACCTGCTGAAGCTATAGATGAAGCATTACTGAGTTTTATTCATATGACTAATAACCGCATAGGAATTGTAAACTCTGAAGAATCTTACCTGCTTTTTTTAGTCAGACAAACCATCACCCTAATCAAGGATTATGACCATCAATAAAGAACTTAATGAACTGGAAACCGGATTGAATGAAATAAGTGAATTTCTTCTGTCTAAAATAAAACGGGACCAAAACGGATTTTATTGGGATACTATTAGTTATGATCATAATGTCGGAGAATTTTCTTTTGCATTCAACCCGTCACTTTGGAACGGAACCGGGGGAATTGCCTGGTTTTTCCTCGTATTGTATGAAAGTACAGGCAAAACCGATTATCTCGAAATAGCCGAAAAATCCTTTTCCAAAATATATCACTTTTCCATTAATCATAATATAGTCGGAACCAGCCTGTATGATGGAATATGCGGCACTATCTACTTTAGTTTGGAACTATTCCGGGTTACAGGTAAAAACTTATACCTGAAGCAAGCTTCAGAGCTTTATGATCGGTATCGTGAAAAAATACTGGCTGAACAGACTGAAGATATGCTGATTGGGATATCAGGAATATTAATTGTTCTTACACTGCTTTATCATTTTACCAAAAGCAATAGCCTATATCATGATATAACGGTATTGGTCACAAATCTTCTCAAAAAATCCTTGGTTGCAGAATTAGGAATTAAATGGGGAAGCAACCAGCTCTCCGTAGATTCCTTATGTGGTTTCTCACACGGAAATTCAGGTATTGGTTTCTCTTTGCTGCAACTTGGAAAGTATTTTAATAATCAGGAATTTATCTGGTTAGCCGAACAGGCATTCCTGTATGAAAGCCTGTATTATAATCCTGTAAAAGATAACTGGATGGATTTAAGGTGGGAAAATTCAAAAAACGACCTTCCAAATCTATTTGACTGGACTAAAGAAACTTTTCTTCCTGAAGATTTCGACCTCAACACCTGGGCACACGGAGCCTGTGGTATTGGAACAGCAAGAATTGCAGCATTCAAAATAACTGCTGGTAGTGTATATAAAAAAGACTGTATAAAGGCAGTCGAAAGATGCAAAAAAGATATTGAGACAAGATCCAAACGCAATCATATTCTGTTTAGTGGTTATGGTGGACTCGCTGATTTTCTCCTCCAATACCACAACACATTTGACGATAAAGAATCTATGGAACTTGCAACAGAGATTGTTCAGGAAGGTTTAGAAAAAAGCAGACAAACCGGACATTCTGAATGGGGAGTTCAAAACAGTGAGGATTTGGGACTAATGACGGGTACAGCTGGTATTGCTTTTTCATTACTTATGATTACAAAAGGCAAAACTTTTAATTCCATTCTTCATCCGGAGCTCCCAGATTCTGATATTTCTGTTACAAATAACAATACTCTGAAAAACATTAAAATAAAAGAAACTTTCTTTAGGGCTTATTATCCTCAAACTATTGAAATACTGGAAACTATCACTCAGATCCGGGATACAGTATATAACTCTCAAAACTTAGATGATTTTAGTAATTCTTTATTGAATCTAATAGAATGTTTGCCTCAGAAGGACATGATTTATATTTCCGATATTTACTTATTGGAAACAGCAAAAATACAATTCCTGAAAGAACATAAAGGTACTTTATGTTTTCAGACACGGCTAACAATGTTACAAAATGATTTAGACCAAATCTTAGAAAATAATGAGGTTGACTTTTCAGAAAGGCTATTTATCCGCAATCCTTTTATCCATATCCATGAATCGCAATTGAACTGGAAAGAAAGTAATAACAGGGAATCCGATACCGAGGTTTTTTACAATGTTTTTTACAGCACAGATAAGGAAACGTTTCACCTTATTATAGATCCTTTTTCTGCAATAATCCTTAAGCTATTGGAAAAACCTTTAAGTATTGAAGAACTCGCAAATCAGTTTCAGTACTCCCATGAAGAAAAAGAGATGATAGAAAGAAAGTTAACTGACCAAATTAAGGAACTGCTTAAATCATTTTTTATACGAATCCAGTAAAATGGTTTGATGTTTATAAATGGATATTGATTAAACCGGTTCTATATCCTGGCGAAAAACAATTACAAAAAAGGGCTGCTTTTATATAAAAGCAGCCCTACAATATAATCCCTCAATAATTAACACTGAACTGTTCCACAAACGTGAAGCCTGTCCTGTGTTTTTATTGTATGAGTTGGGTGATCATGGTCTCCTGCCGCAGAAATTCCTAAACCACCTTGAAGTTTTTTGGATAAATCTTTATCCAATGCTGTTACGAAGCTTTCGATCTTAAGATCTTCAATTTTAAGCTTCATCTTTTTGTTGTTTTCCATTGTAAAAACATTTTATAATTTGGCCTACTGTTTAAGGGTTTCGGCTTTCCCTCTTTTGTAAAGATAAACATTTTAACGCAACTTAGTTGCATTTAAATGTTAAAATTTCATGCCTACCTGTAATTTAAAATTGAACGGGTTGCTTTCTTTGTACATCCAGTTCTGTCCTATCACAGCACTCCAATCGGCATTGTACCTGTCTGTTACATTTCCATCCGTTATATAGCGTCTGTTAGCCAGGTTATCAAATATTCCCCTCACAAACCATTTTTTATGCTGATACATAATACTGGCGTCCAGTTTTATAAAATCCGGTATACGGACTCCGGGCACATCGGTCTCTCGCAGTAAAGCTGCTGTTTGTCCTATGGCCAATGATAGTCCCTGAAGTTTTCCTTTCTGAAATTTGTACATAAACCAGGTATTGATCTGATGTCTTGGAACGCTTGAAAATCTTTTACCAACAAGTTCCGGTACATAAGGATCTTTTGAATAAACAGAATTGATATAGGAATAATTAGCTGTTAAGGTAATATTCGGGTAGATGGAACCAATTATATCGACTTCTATTCCTTTATTTCTAACTTGGTTTAGCTGCGTCATCAGACCATTTGCCGGATTCTGGGAAAACGTATTATTTCTTATAAGACGATAAGCGCTTACAGAAGTAGATAATAACCCACCAAACCAGTCCTTCTTCAACCCAAATTCGGTGTTGTAGGTTTCCATAGGTTTCCATTCCTTGCCTTGTGGATCTGTTCCCGGCATTGGTTCAAAACTCTGATCATAGGAGAAGAAAGCTGCAAAATCCTTTTCAATAAGATAAGTTATTCCTACTCTTGGACTAAAGGCATAATGTCTGTAAATTTTACTGTCGCCTTCAGGTGAAAAAGGACCTTTGAGATATCGGTTACGTTTATTCCTGCTATATCGGAAGCCAGCATCGATAATCACACGATCCCATAATTTGAAATTATTGTAGAGATAGGCTCCTATAGTTACGTCTTTTGATTTTGTATAATCAATTTGATCATCAGCCTCAGGTTGAATCAGCAGGTCTCTGTTGATTCCATAATTCATTTGGTGCCGGTTAAAAATAAATTCTTTAGCTCCCTGAATATGTTCTGTATTACTCTTACTGCTATTAAAATCGAATCCTGTGAGTACCGTATGAACAATATCTTTGGTCATATTATAACTACCATTTAAAAATAGCTGAGTATTATAGGTCAGGTATTTCTGTTTATTTCTAAAACTTGAACGCAAAGCATTCCCTGCTTCATCAAACATTGGCGGATTATAGCTTTTAGTTCCTCCTAAAAGGCTCCATTGATCCAGGGGTGTACTTTTAATGGATGACTGGGATACTATTTTCCATTTATCACTGAAATTATGATTAAATACCAGCCTTCCGTAATGCTCATCAAGCTTTGACACAGGAAGATTTGGGTCTCCCTGATAATTAGCTCTCCAAGGATGTTTCTGAACCATATTTTCAGATTCATATTGAATGAAATTACTTGATTCAAGAGCTCTTCCCTGGATCATATTCCACTCTGCAAGAAGGAAAGTATTCTTGCTAAAATTATATTGGATAACAGGTGCAACGACAAATTTTCTCCGCTTAGCATAATCAAAATAATAGCCTTGTGATTCATAAGCCGCATTCAATCGGAATGAAAGACCTTTCTCTTTTACCGCGCTTCCCAAATCAACAGAGGCTCTATAAAAGCCAAAGCTCCCGGCAGTTATATTAGCTTCCCTTATCCTTCGGGGCGCTTTGGTATTGATGTTTAAAGATCCCCCACCTGATCCCATTGAATTGATAAACCCCGCAGGCCCTTTTATAACATCCACCTGCTCTATCAGTGCAACATCTTCTTGCGAAAGGCCTCCAGCAAAAGAAGGCAGTCCATTTCTGAATGTACTGACAGGGTTAAATCCACGAATCTGGGCATTGAATGTTCCGGAAAAGATATTACCAGCCCCGGTAGCATCACCTATATAAATCCCACTTACATTTCGAAGCACATCTTGTACATCAAATGCTCCCTGAAGATTGAGTAAATCACTTTTAATACTTACAATATTCTGAGGAATTTCTAATAGCTTGTCATTTCTCTTCAGGTTTCCCGAAAGACTGTCTGTTTTAATCTGCTTCATCGCGGTTAGTATGACCTCATCAATATATTTTGCAGACACAGAATCTTTTTTCTCCTGTCCATATATTAAAGAAAATGTTCCGCAAAGGGCTGCCGTTACCAGGAGGTAGTTTCTCTTCATTATTATTTTTTTATTGTTTTATTTTCTTTATCAGGAATAAGCCTCCCGCACAGAATACTATGCTTATAAGCCACAAACTCCATATACCATATATAAACTCCGATAGGTCTACTTCATGGTATTTTACTTTGAACTCTGGTATTTCTTTAAGCTCTTCCGGAGAGAATGAAGACAATGTTCTCTTACCTTTATTCATCGAAAAAACTCTGTTATAAAAGCAGTTTTGCCATATCCGCTGAAAATCTTTAACATCTTGTTTATATTGCAGGTAGTCTTTCCGGCTGGTATGGGCCAGCAGGGTGAACAAATGTTCTGTATTTTGAACCGGATTATATTTGATTAAACTATGAGCTGTCTGATTAGCCATATTCTCATTTTTCCATAAGGAATCAACCACAGCTTTCATTCGATTTTGTTTAATCTGATAGTATCCCGCAAAAAATGCATCATTTTGGTTGTCCAGAGTGTCTGCCGGAGTATACGCTGATTTATATTGCGGATAATTTCTGTAAAAACTGTCAGTAACAGACTTTGGATTCATTGCCCATACATCATCACTTATTAATCTGTCTTTCTCCTGGAGATCCAAAAGCTTAAGTTCAGAAGGGTTTTTCAACTGTGCTGTTTTATTAATTACCAGAGGTAACAGAAACAATAAAAAAATCCAAAGTGCAAGACACGAAAACAGGTTAAATACACTATTTCTATCCAGAGAAATAATTATAAAACACAGAGAAAACCAAAAAATACAATATGACAACAGCAAAAAGAACCAAAGAAAGACATCCCAAACGGAAGGATATCCAGATGGAGAAAGCAACATCCCTAAGGCATTTAAAAAGACTGCAGCCAGAAAAACTAAGCTTAAACGAAACGTAAGCTTAATAAGCAATACACGTTTTATAGTTCCGCCCTGAACAATCAAAAGACGGCTAATCCCATTTTCTTTTTCCGAAGAAAGAGTATTGTATACCAAAACTATAATGAGCAATGGAATAAGGTATAAATTAACATACACAAGATCCAGGCGTCCTTCAAAAAGAATAGCAGGGTTGGTTATCTCCCTGTCAACAGCGGCATAATCTGTATAATAATTGACCTTCTCCGTAACAGGAGTTACATCTTTTATTCCGGCTGCCAAACCCGTTAACGGATAAGGATAATCAAAGGCCATTCGCGGATATCGATAATCTATTACATAGGGATTTCCTGCATTTTCTGCCTGCTTTTTTTTCTCAATAGTAAAAGTATCACTAAAAGCCTTCAGGGTATTATGATAATCTTTAACAGATTCTTTCTTTGCCTCGTCAATAGCTTCCAACTTCTTATTTGTCAAAGCATTCCCGGAATAAATAGCGTAACCTCCAATTACAAAAAACAGAAAAAAAAGAACCCAGACTCTCGGCTGTCGAAAAATATGTTTCCATTCGTATAATAACAACATTACTTTATCCTTCATATCCTAAAAATTATTTCGCTTAATAATTAATCTGAAAGAGAAAATCAATATCAGAGTCCACAATAACAATGACAGAATAGCAATTGTATGATTACAGATAATAGATCCTACAGCAGGGTACCTGTAGTTAAAATCCGGAAAACGGCTATAAAAATCTTGGTTATTTACTTTTAATTTCCCTGAAACAGCAATTTCAAGCTCTCTTTTATTCAATCTGTTCATCATATTATTTCTGTATTCTTCGGCTTTATTAAAGAAATCAATATGATGCTGTACATCTGTTCCGGTAAATGCCATAGAAAGTTGTCGTACCGCCATAAAAGGATTGATAAGCCCCATGTAATCCATAAATTTCTGCTGTTGATTGAATTTCCCCTCTACTTTCTTAGAATAAAAAGCGTTTACTTTATTTTCATAAGCTTCGGCTTGAACAAGATCAAGAGCAAAACGAACTTTTTCCGGTAACTGGTCTATACTGGTCGCGTTGAACTGGTTGAGATGCTTTTTTAAGTAGTTTTCAGATCGGGAAGTATAATCGCCATCATTCCCAAGCCCTTTGTCGAAACCTGTTTTAACATTATGCTCAAATTCATGATAGGAAGGTAAAGGATAGAGGTTATCCGCTACTGAAGTACTGAATTTTGGAATTAACAGAACGCTAAAAACCCATACTGTAATATTAGCCATTAATGAAGACCAGGATGAACGGCTTAAAGCAGAAATCAATAGAACTCCGCCTGAAACAAGCAGAAAATACACTGCATATAAAATAATCCAATATCCTGCTCTGATCAAATAACTGACAGGTTCACCCTCAAAAATAAGTCCAGCAACCATTATGACCAATGGTGGTACAATAAACATTAGAGTTGCAGTGTAAAGAGCCATAAATTTCCCTGCCAACAGTTGCCCAAATGAAGCACCCTGTACAGATAGTACCTTTAGAAATCCTTTTTCACGTTCTGAAGAAACAGAAGAAAAGCCCAATCCAATAATAATCAACGGCATAAACCATTGAAAGAAAAATGCTGTATTCAAATCAGGACGCCTCATAAATGCTTCCAGATCCGGTAATCTGTAGGAGTGCATTTGTGGTCTTTTATGAGCTTCTACCCTGTATTGATTCTCTGAATAAACATTAGTACCTGATTCCAAAAGGGATAGATAGCTGACAGGCTTAAAAAGAAATGTTCCCCAATGTGCAGCGCTATGATTATTTCGGTTCTGATCTTTCCATTCGCTGTCTATTATTTCTTCAGCTTGCTTATTTTTAGCTGATGCCGCGGTAAGCTGTACATAGTTGGTCCCCCAAACGCCCAATAAAATAAATGTATAAAAGAAGATAAACAGCTTCAGTCCATTTTCCTGAAATGCTTTGAATTCATGCTTAGCGACTAAAAATGTAATTTTTAATTTAATCATTCATTTACTTTTGATCATTATTATATCAGGATAAAGCTTTTACGAGAACTAATCATTATTGCAACACTGTAACAAAAATAAAAATACTTTTAAAATAAACGCACCTTTGTTGCAATAATTTTTCAAAATTTTATTCTTGCATAAAATCCAGATAAATTTTTTCCAGTTCATTGGCTGTTACATCAGAAGCTGACATTTCCTTCACCAGTAGCCCATTTTTAAGAATTCCTATACGACTGCATGTTTCTCTGACCCTGAAAATATCATGTGAAGCCATCAGAATAGCCGCGCCGTTTTCTGCCAGTTTCTTCAGTAAAGCAGAGAGTTCGTTGCTTGCCGAAGGATCGAGACCACTTGCCGGTTCATCCAGCAGATATACTTTGGCTTTTTTGGCATAGGCTATAGCAATTCCTACTTTTTGTCTCATTCCTTTGGAGTATGTTTCCGTTTTTTTATTTTGTGAATCTATCTGCAATCCACAATCCGAAAGAATATTTGAAAGCTCCGCCGTGCTGTATTTTTTTCCTGCCAGTTGACAGAAATAATAAAGATTCTCAATTCCCGTCAAATAGGAATAGAGGTTTACATTTTCAGGAATATAGCCTATAATCTCCCGAGCTTCTCTGGCATTTGTTCCAGTATTTATATTATCCAGAAGCGTTATCCCTGAATCTGGTTTTAGAAATCCCAGCAACATATTCAATGTAGTAGATTTCCCTGCACCGTTCGGTCCAAGTAATCCATATATTTCTCCTTTCTGTACGGATAAAGAAAGTCCATCCACAGCCAATTTCCCCTTATAAGATTTACTTGTATTTTCAATATTTATCATAGTTTTCAATGTATTCGATTCGGATATTTAAAAATCACCTTAATGCAATATTGTTTCAAAAATAAAAATTATATTCATTATTGCAACATTGTATCGTTAATTATACCAAAATTTAAAAAGGAAGAAATAGAGAAATGCGATAGCAACAAGGGAAATTACAAGACTAATACATGAGCCCGGAATAGCTTTGTTATATGCTGAACCACAAATTCTATTGGGTGAGATTTGTGATTATGCAACCACTTGTAGAATATTTGCGAGATTAATGGGGGAAGAAATCATTCACAAAGTGGCCGAAGAATCAGTTACCTGGATTTAGGTTTTGAATATTGTTAAGACTATTTATCTTTTGAAAACACAAAAAATCTAATAGTTACACTAGAGAATGGAAAAATTAAAACTTACAGAAAATATTGGAATCTCTATACTGCATTAATCGACTTTGATTTGGTAGCACCTATAAAGAATCTTTAATGATCAGAGTGAAGCTGATAAATCAGTTTCAGTTTCTTATGAAAAAAGGGTCTGACTCTAAATAGCGTCAAACCCTTTGTTATTATATTATATTAAATGTTGGGAGTACCCCAATAAATGCAAACATTATAATTTATATAATCTGAATATTGCTGTTATTTTATACTTACCAGCCTATTACCTCTCCATCTCTGAAGAATCCACCAGTTGGACCGTCTTCTGGTAAAGTTGCTGCCCAAACAATTCCATTAGCCCCCTCTGTTACAGGTCGGGCTCCATAAGCTTCCATACCGGGAGTTGTAGCAACAAATCCAGGACAAACAGCATTGATCCTTATTTTATCTTTCTTCAGCCTCTTCGCTAATTTTACAGTTAGTCCATTCAAAGCTAATTTAGAAGTGGCAAAAGCCGGAACATCAGCAAAATAATTTGCCAGGCCAAATACCGGATCACTAAAGGATCCTATTCCAGAAGTTACATTTACAATAGTCCCATTGTCTGCTAATTTCAATAATGGAACAAAAGCCTGTATCATTCTCAATGCCCCAAAAAGATTTAAATCCAATGCTTCTTTCATAAAATTAACATCTACTGTCAGAAGATCACTGTTCTGGTCAAAAAAGCCACCGGCATTATTAATTAATATATCCAGTTTCCCATATTGTTTTGTAATTACATCTAAAAGTTTTTCAATACTTTCTTGACTTGTTACGTCCAGTTGTGCAGCATTTACACCTAACTGTTTTCCCAGAACAGTTACCGCTTCAAGCTCACGGGCTGTAATAATTACGGTTAATCCTAATTCTTTTAATCTTTTAGCTGTTTCATATCCTAAACCAGTTTCTCTACTTACACCAGTAATAAGGACGACTTTATTTTCAAACATATTTTAGTTATTTTTTATATTTATTTATACTTTTTCCCCTGCATATGAGTATGCTAATACGACAAAAGACCCATTTTTAAATCCTTTTAAAGAAGTTCCTCGTTTCTATCTATCATTTTTTCTTGCTTTAATAAAGTCTTGACTGTTTCAGTAAAAAATATTTCTCTTCAAAATCAGGTATTAAAAGCCAAAAAAAGAATATTATAATTTAGTAGGCTCCAAACTCAGCAAGATGTGTATAGTTAAAACCTCCATTAGTTGAAGTTACTTTCACTTTTACATACCTCATAGACTGTGCCTGTGCCAGATCTACATATTGCCAGCTTTGCTGAGCTTTTAATGAAAAAGTGCCTACACTTGTCCAGGTACTGTTATCATTGCTTTTAAAGATTTCAATATCCTTCATGGCTCCATTTAAATTGCTGCGATTGGCAAAAGCAAATCCATTCACTGTAGTTGCAGCTCCCATATCAACAACAAACTGATGTGGTAATGGAGCTTCTCCTCCTCTCCATTTAGTATGCCATATAGTAGATGATTTACCATCAAGAATATTTCCAATAACATCAGCCGATTCTTGACTATCCGTATCAATTGCTACCCAGTCCGTTTTTTTTAATAAATCTTTTGTGTTTATCACCTCAATATGCGGTATTCCGTCTATCATTTGATAACTATACTGAAAATTGGGTCTAGATCCGTTCTCACAGATTAGACTTATGGTTAAATCATTACGGTAATTACCTAAATTTTTAAGCTCAGAGATTGGTATTTCTGTATTAAAACTATTAGTCTCCGTTGGCTTGGAAACCCAGTTTTCGGAATCATAGTTACCATCGTTTGCGTTGCGTTTAGCATCATTTGTATACCCTACATACAGCACTTTTTTATTACTTGTAAATTCTCCGGATATTATAATTTTCTTTGCATCAGCATCATATTTAGCATTGATCTTATTAATTTCCGCAGTTACATCACTATACCAATCACTTCGAGTTGTTTTACTAAATAGCTGACTTGACAAAAGTAAAGCACAGTCCCAGGCATCCATTGAGCTCTTACTTACAACAAAATTACCTCCGTTGCCTGTAATTACCGGTTGTCCATATTGAGTGTTATTGGACACCAAACCGCCATTATGAGGAAGTCCAAAGCCATGTAACATTTCATGAAAATTACCTCCAATCCATGCAGATGCTGAAGCAATGGTATCGGTATTTGCCGGATTAGCTTTCATATTTCCGATTTTCATATCGGGAAAATCAATACCATAAGACTTCCTGCCTATTCCATAATAAGGTGCTTTTTGTTCCCCTAACTTATTGACTGTTGTTAATACAAAGTAATGCTCACTGGTACTCGGCTTATCTTTAAAATACTCCATAATCTCAGCCCACATTTTTGGCTCACCCCCACTATATGGATAAGATGAACTTGCCTCTTTACCATAAACAATATTTATTTTCACTTTACCCTCAGCATTCTTTAAAAGACCAAATGTTAAATCACCATATCCCCATTTATTCATCCAGTCCTTTATGTAATTTTGTTCATAGGTAAGCGTTTCACTAATTCGATCCTCATAGTCAGGATTAATCTTTTGGTCTTTAGGAACAAAAAGAACAACATTCAGGTTGTAAGGAGAAGAGGAAATATACTCAGTATCTAATGCTACTGAGGCCGATCGATTTAGAGCACTCTCATCTCTACTTACCATAACTTCGTTTCTACATCCCATCAATGCAAAACTTAAAACAAATAATTTTAACAAATTTTTCATATAAATTAATTTTGTGATTTGTACTTCTATAGTAATGACAGCTTTACAGAATCATTACATAACTATTGAATAGTTTCATTTTTAAGAGTCTGTTAAGAATAGCTTTTCCTTATCAGAATAATTTGGCTTATTATCTTTTAAATAACGTTTCCAATTTTATATCTAAATCGTTATTTTCACCTACATAGCGAGCAATAATTTTACCATCCCGATCCAATAGAATCTTTGTTGGGAATGCCGTTATACCATAATCTTTCACAATATCAGACCTCTTGATATCTTCATTATTAAGTACCTGAATCCAATGAATATCATCTTTCTTTACTGCTTCTAGCCATGATTTTCGAGACTTCTCATAGGTTGGTGATTCTTCCTGAGCTATTCCTACAATCTCAAAACCCTCTGCCTTATATTTTTTATATAATTCTTTCATATGGGGATGTGATTTTCGACAGGGCATACACCAACTCCCCCAAAAATCCAGTAAAACATATTTCCCTTTTAAAGACTGCAGATCAAATGGTTTACCGTTTATATCATTTTTATTAATTGGGAAAGCCTGCATTCCTATCGCCGTAGACTTGTTTTTCTTTATATAACTTTCCAGTTCCTTGGCATATGATATTGTTTTTAAGTCATTGTTCAGTCCATTGTATAACTTTTCTAACAGATTAAAATCTATAGCATTTTGAATCTTGTACAGAAGGTAAACACTTACTATTGAATTTGGGTTTTTTAATATAAAATTGGTATTTAGATCTTTTTCTTTTTCATTATTGCGTTCTATGAAATTAGTTAATCTATCAAATTCTACAGTGTCTTTATCCGGATCATAAGAAGTATAAATTCTTTTCATTTCCAGCCAATTTTCATTAATTAACCGACTCTGCTCTTTCTTAATGCTACTCCACTCCTGATTGGCCTTGCCTCCTTTTATTGTTGCCAAATGAAGATTATTTATATCACCTTCAATAGTTATTTCATCATTGGTCAAAACAAACTCTCCCACAGGCCCGGGAATTAAACCTCCTTTTATTTCGATAGAATTATCTGGTGTACTCTTGGCTGCTATACTTGCAATTACTGGTTCTGAAACTTCTCCTCTAAAGATAGCCCAGCCTTTTTCGTAGGTATAGGTGGAATCTACAACCATGCTATCTTTTAAAGGATAATAAATAATTACTTTATTATTTTTGAGATTATCGGTTTTTAGTTTTACTATATATCCTTTTTCTTTTTTGTTACTACAACTTAATGTAAAACACACTAAAGCAAAGAACATCATTATTGTACTTTTCATCATTATTAGTTTTTAGTCTTAATCTCTCTAAGAGAAATAAACCTATTAAATCATTATCTTATTCTTTATTGATGTCAATTGGTATTATTTAGTATTTATTTCATGCAAATCTCCACCAACCTCCATTCTTATTGACTGATCTATCCCACCTATATAAACAGGATTAAATCCGCTATTTTCAATCAACTTTTCAATATCTTCTTTAATCTCTATATCATCAGCAGCATAAAATAAGTCTATATTTTGATTTGATTTGGATCGAAGGCTTTCAACTGTTAGAGAACCCAACGCTTTAACTAATTTTGCTCCTTTTGGAAGAAGTAAAGCATTGCTCATACCTGCGGATTTGTTTTCTTCAATAACTCTCTGTAATCCTCCTTTTCCATCAGGAATAATCGGATTCGAAACATCGATTATTATTTTATCTTTTAACAAGGTCTCATACTTTGTGAAGAAATCTGGATATGCTGTAAACCAAATTGCAGGAATTACGATATCGGCTTCATTTATAGCATCTTCAATTTCTTTTACAATAACAAATCCATTAACTTCAGATGTCTGAGAGAATGTTGTTGCATCATCAATATTTCTTGATGCAACAATAACTTCATGTTTATTCTTAATCAGATTTATGGCAATAGCTTTTCCAATATTACCTAATCCTATTATCGCTACCTTTTTCATTATGCTTTTTTTAAAATATTAGTAAATAGACCCAATGATATATTAAACAAGTCTGCAATTATCAACAAAAAATTACAAGACTGATTATTAACACAATACACATTAATTAAACCGCCCAATACAGCAGCGGTTTAATTTTCAATAATGCATCGAGTGTGTTTATTTTTCTCAAGCTTAAGCTATCAGTTTTCAGCTTCCGACTAAGATTAGACAGCTATGATAGGCAGAAGCTAAAAGCTTAATAACCAATATCCTAAATTGAATTTACAGGAAGTGCTTCATCTTAATTTTCTATATAAATCAAGTCGCTTATAGTGTCTCTCCAAGAAAAGATCCATTAGCAACCAATGCTTTAGAAAATACCGGTATTGTCTCTTCCCTATTCCAGTCTCTCTGCCATTCGCAAGATAACTGGGTTAATGATGTTAATCTAGCACCAGCTTGTTGAATTCTACTTAATGCAGCATTATGTGCTTCTTTTGATGTTCCTCCGACACAATCAATAGGAGCAAATACATTATAACCTTCACTTAAGGCGTCCAGAGCAGGAAATGACAGACATGCTTCGGTCCATAATGCACACATGATTAAATTTTTCCGATCTGTTTTTTTTACTGCTTCTAAAAACTCATAATCTTCCCATGCATTAATAGATGTCCTGTCAAAAGAGTATTCATCGTTAAGAATTGTTTTTAATGCTTTAACGGTTTCTTTATTTCTTCCGGTTGCCACATTTACTGTTGATAGAATAATCGGGATATTGAAGCCTTTAGCCATTTCTGATAAAGCACAAATGTTCCTTACCAAGTCATTCCTATCCATAGAATTAATAGAGTTTATCTGTATTGGTTGATAATCAATAACAATTAATACAGAATTTTCCGGGGTTACAAGATGATCTTTTTGTGGATTGCGAATTGGTGTAATACTACTCATAAGTTTTTATTTAATTTATTAATACTTTGTTTTTTTAAATTAAGAATCTTCCTTTTTACTTAGCACTTTTCATCAGCCAGGATATTGGATCCTCTGCTGACTATTTAAATTTCGCAGCAAAGGTTTGAGCTACAATTTTACCATCTCTTACAATATAGGTATCTGTTGTAAAATCTGTTCTCGAAGTCTCCCACGTTAAATAGGCTACTTCTCCGACGATGGTAACGGTTTTTACTTTTAAATTTGTAGTCGCAGGAGGAAAATAATCTTTATATACTATTTCAAATTGCTTTCGAATTTCTTTCAATCCTTTTACGTAGCCTTTCTCGTTTACACCTTCCACAATTATTACAGCATCTTCTGCGTAATCTTTTAATGTTTCATCCACGTCCCCTTTACGAAAGGCCATCATATGGTGCTCAAATACTTTTCTAGTAACTGCTGAATCTACATGTGATTTTAATTGTGCATTAGCCTTATTTCCACCTAATAATATCAGACTTCCTGTAATAATAGTAGCAAATAAATATTTTCTTGTTATCATAAAAATTAATTATAATGTAAAGGTATCATATGCAGTATCAAAGGAAATAGTAACCTTTTCTGTTTTTTAGACATTAGGAATCATTTATAAATTCTATCAGAACTGATTTGTGATGAATGGAATAAATTGATCTTTTTATATAATGAATAGCTGGGTAAAACAATTTAAACCTAACCTATATCTTTTCACGGAAAGCTTTTCTATATTGTACAGGGGTATTTCCTGTATGTCGCTTAAAAAATTTTGTGAAATTAGAAGGGTCATAATCTAATCTTTGAGCTATTTCATTAATTGGCATGTCAGAATATCTAATAAAATCCTTAGCAATATCAAGCAGCTTTTCTTCATATACAGCACAAGGGGACTTCCCTAAGACTGCACTTATAGTATCACTAAGATGATTAGGATTTATAAATAACAGATTTGCAAATTCATTGATCTCATATGCAGTGTCTATTTCACCAGATTTTAATTTCACCAGGTGCTTATTTAATTCTAACAGAAACTGTTCAGTGATTTCAGCTTTCCTATTCTTTAATTCCATTATAAAAAAATTACTACGATTTAACTTTAAATTAATATAAATGCGGTTATCCACAGAATTATATAAAGTCACAATATTAGATATAAACATAATAATGCTTTACCCTATTACCTATATTATATCACTTTGAATATCTTCATTTTCCCATTATTAAGGAATCCTCAGACTTAATTAATTTTATCTATACCAGAGTTTAGTCATTATAGATTAAATTAATATATCAATTTTTCTTCTCTGGGTCATGATAAGTTCATATTACCCATCTGACCTTACGACTAAAAAGCTTATACCCAATTATATCGCTGCTATTTTATTGCTTTCCGCTACACATCGAATATTAAATCCAAATTGCCGGTACCAACTAAAACTGGCAACAGGGTTTTCAGAAATTTTAAGATATATACTATAGTAGTCAGGTCCTTTGCTACTCGACCAATAATGAGAAACCATTCCTCTTTGAGTAAGCGGATTGTTATAAAAAAAGTATCCCTGGGCAGGAAAAGTCAGTTTAACACTACTGTTTCTCTTACTGGTCAAAATTTTAGCTGCACTATAATTAGTATTGTCTTCTTTCCATGTTCCCGTCTGCGTTTCAATTATCCCGGTTCTAAGTGCTCTAAATTCTATTGTTGTCGGAACTCTATATCCTGAAGGACAAGGATCATTAGTTGTTTTTACTGGTGCAATATCTGTACCCGAATTCCAAGCTTTTTCATCTGCAGCTACAGAATTATAATTAGCATTTACATTAGTTTCCGTTCCGTTTGCAACAATTGCACTCCGTCCAAACTGATAATAATTACCATGAAGATTAGATGCTATAGGAGTCTTATCCGGATCTATACCAGTATCTACCCCCAAATTATGACGCATCCAAATAACACCATTGATACGCGCTGCCGAAATACCTTCATGTACAAGGTAAATATCCGTTGGTTTAATTTTAAGCTTCAAATCATATTTAACCCCGGGAACAATTTTCAGTCCGGTTAAAACATCTTTAGATGTGGATTGGGCTATTTGGCCAATTGTTAATGACGAAACGACAAGCTTACCTGTTGTTGTTTCAGTATTAAGTACTACTGGGTTAGCTGTTACAGTCTTTGTTTCAGGGGTACCAAAATCTATTGAAATATTACCTGGTATTCCACTTCTTGTCAATACCCCACTTGCTAAAGCAACGTCAAGTACGGGATAATGGGAATCAAAATTTGCATTTACTTTAGTAATGTTATATCCTGTTTCAGAAGCATCAATAGTGGCTGTAATCTGACTCAGTTTGTGTTTGAATATTATATCTAAATTATTGGGTTTATCGCCTGACACACCCATGTCTTTTCTATAATACATAAAATCAACGTTGCCTTCTATTGCTGAAATACTTGATGTAGCAAGTGTCTTATTACTCGGTATAGAAAAACTAACTGGTGGTAGATCTATAGTACTATTGATAGAATATGCAATGAAAATATAGTCTTTACCCCCTTGTAAACTAAGTATTTCGGAAGAAGATTCTTGACCACGAGTATAATCTCGCTCTGTTACATATTCCCCGTTTGTCTCAAATACAATTACTTTATACCGGATTCGTTCTTTAAGATTATTAATTTCTGCAACTGCCTTAGTTCTATCATTAAGAGAAGCATAAGCTTCAGGAATATTTCCAGAGGAAACAGGAGATAATTCGGCTACTAATGTATAATCCTTATTAAATGGAATTTCTTTTCTTTGTACCCCCTCTCCTTTTATTGAAGTGTTGTTATTTGACGATGCCTGAGTTTCTAAAACTGTATTATTTTCAAAATCATCTCCAAGCATATTAATTTTTATTGTAGCTGTTCCATTAATTAGCTTATTATCTCTATCAGTATTATGACATGAGAACAATACAGAGAATAGGAACAGGGTTATAATTGGTTTGTAATAATTGTTATATATATCGTTGTGTTTTTTTATTTTCATAATTCAATCTTTTGTAAATGTACTTTTGTGGTAGTTTAAGTTTTATTAAGGAATCTGCTACCAGTCTAGCTCACCTTCTATAGCATCACCCTTTTCCCATTCTTCTTTTATTTCACTATAAATATTTGTGGGTACTATCTTCGCTGAGCCGGAAGCTATCCCTTGTTCCATTTCCACGAATGCAACTTCAATTTTTGGTGGTACATAAACATTTTTTTCTTCATCTTGTTTGTTGTTTTTCATTATAAATTATTTTAGGTTGTGTTTTTTATACAGCTCATTTTTTTACAGTATACTCTCTAATTAATAGTAAATATCTAAGGGTAATTTGCAAACCAATAAAAACAAAATCTTGCTTATTATCAGTAGAGCTGTGAATGGGTAGTCCTGTATAGACTACTTTTTATACTACTGATTTACAGTGCAATACTTTATACAGGCAAAAAGTAGAATCTTGGATCTTTAAGTAGTTGTTTATGAAAAAAGAATTAGCACGATAAAGAAAAATTTAAACACTATAATAGTATGATTTATAAGAATTTAAAGTTCTAGGCATTTATTTAATTAATTTATATTTGTTCCGAAAAAGTAGTCTATACAGGACTACTTTTTTATTCTTAAATTAGCTGATTATTAATACTTTAACTTTTCAAAATGACATTTAATTTTTACTTATCCAGCAAAGAATCCACAAAAAATATTAACTTAACCATCACAGAAAATAATTTTACCTATTCGTTTCGTACAATATTAAGAATTCCAGAACCGGATTGGGACGCTAAAAAACAACGTCCAAAAAATATATACCTTAAAAAGTATAAAAAACTCAATAATAGAATCGATCGTCTGAAAACTATAATTTCAGCATATATCAATAACCAAAAAGCCCAGGGAAAACAAATCAAGCAAAGATCTTTGTCCCGGGAAATACACAAAGTATGTACTGAAAAACAAATTTCTTATCACGAAGAATCATTATTAAACTTCATGCAGCTATACATACAAAGTAAAAACGGCATCATTTGTAATTCAACATATAAAAGATATAAGGTGTTTTTTAATCTTATACAAAGATTTGAAGGCACTATGATGAGCCAGTTAATGATTCAAGATGTTAATTCTGAATTCATAAAAAAAATTCTTTCTTTTGGTCAGGAAGAATTATATAGTGAAAATACCATATACAGGACTATACATTTTGTTAAAACCATATTAAACTATGCAGAAAGACAGGGCATAAGAACCTCTGTAAGGGATTTGGATATAAAAAGAGAAAAACAAAAAAAAGAAATTATTTCTTTGACAGAAGACGACCTTTTAAAAATAAAACATACAGAAGTTCCAAATGAACTAGAGCCGGCTAAAGATTGGTTAGTTATAAGCTGTTTTACAGGTCAAAGGTTTTCGGATTTTATGAAATTCTCTCAGGAAAAACTATTAGATGTCCAAGGAAAAACTTGTATTAAGTTTATTCAGCAGAAGACAAAGAAAGAAATCCTCCTACCCTTACACCCCGTTGTGTTAAATATTTTACAAAAAAATAACGGTTACTTTCCTAAAGCACTTGATATTAAAAAGTACAACCAGGATATTAAAAGGGTTGCAGAAATGGCAGGGCTCGATAACATTTTAAGAGCTAATAAAAGAATAGGACATAGAGTCAAAAATATATTAGTTGAAAAATGGCAAGCAATAACCAGCCACATCGGAAGACGTACCTTTGCAACAAATTTTTATGGAAGAATCCCCACACCACTGCTTATGGAAGCCACCGGGCATAGCACAGAGCAAATATTCATGAAATACATTAATGCATTTGACAAAGAACGTATAATACTTTTAGGCAATCATTTTGACGATATATACAAAAAAATGACGGCTTGATTTCGGAATAAAAGATAGATCTTAAAAATAATTTAATTAATAATTTCTCATATTATATTTTATCTCCTCACCTTTGTGAGAAGCAGTATTTTTATGCATTTAAGATTTTGGGTTAATAAATATATTATGCTAGTTTTGAAGGCTCATCGGCAATAGCCAACATAGCAACTTTTATTAAACAAGTCTGGCTATTGTTATATAATACACTATAATATCAATCAATAACCAGAATTGCTCAATTTTCAATTAGGCTTATGGTACCAATTTAAAACCTCCGTCTACATCAATAATAGCACCTGAAATCCAGCCAGCCTGTTTACTTGCTAAAAATGCGACTGCATCACTAATATATTCCGGCTTTCCTAGCATTTTTAAAGCCTGATCTTTTAGAAGTGTATCCTTCCCTTCATTTGTTTCAAACCAAGGATTTAATCCTGTGTCAATAGCTCCTGGCGAAATAGCATTAACTGTAATTCCACGTTCACCAATTTCTCCTGCAAGATATTTGGTAAATGCTTCAATAAAACCTTTAATGCCAACATAGGTAATGAATCCCGGAGCATATGTTTTCTTCAGGGACGATGAAATATTAATAATTCGTCCCCCATCATTAATATGAGGAAGTAGTTTTTGTGAGATAAAAAATACTGCTCGCAAATTAATATCAATCATCGCGTTAAATAATTCCTGATCGACTTCCTGAAAGGACTTTACAGGTGCAATACCCGCATTATTAACTAAAATATCAATCTTGTCGATACTTAGTTCTTTGGCAATGATCTCACCAGCGTCGTGCTTAGATAAATCAACCTGAATAATTTGTTGAACTATGCCTCCCGCAGAACTAATCTCATTTGCTGTTTCTTCAAGTGATGTCTTCTCAATATCATGTAAAATAACCGAAGCACCTTCAAGAGCAAGCCGTTTAGCTATTGTAGCTCCAATTCCTCTACCCGCCCCTGTGACAAGGGCTACTTTGTCTGTTAATTCATTCATAATTCTCTCTATTTTACCTAATAGGGGGATATCCTACTTCTAAAAAGGTCCGTTAGAATGCGCTACTACGTCAGGAAATACAGCTATTACCTGCCATTGCTCAACAATTTTATCATTGGTGTCTATTCTTAGAATATCCCAAAATGTATGAATCTGTCCTCGAATTTCTCCTTCTGACTGTATTGCAACAAATTCTCCTTCAGCTACAACTCTATGAACTCGTTTGTATTCCTTTTCATCAACCTCCAAGGCTTCTTTTAAAGCTGTTATTCCGTCTCCAATACCGGGATTATGTTGTAGTACATCTGCATTAACAAACTTATCCAGTTCATTTATTTTTTGGCCAATCAATACATTTTCAACATATTCTTCACCAATATTCTTACTCCTTTCGGTAAGTTCTTTATTTTTAATTTCTGTTGGACCATCCAACTGGCTTCTCCCGGAAATACTAGCGGGAGCCATAGGAATAGACGCATCCCAATGTTCAGCAATTTGGTCATTTTCCACTCGGAAAATATCAATTCCAACAACTTTTTCTCCACCAGTCATTATATTATTGAGCCAATTGTGATGAATTCCGTGCATAACAACAAAACTATCATCTCCAATAAATCTCACAGGCTCATAACTATAATCCGGGCGGAGTGTTGCTAATAAATCTTTTAGACCTTCAGGTCCATTTTTCACATATGGGCTATGTTGTTTATATTGAGGATGAACATATTTTTCGATAACGCTGGGATCATTATTTGTCATTAATGCAGACCACATTTCTGCTACTACTTCTTTTGCTTTCATAAGTTTTTACTTAAATTATAATTGGTTTAAAATAAAATATGACTTAACAAGCTATACTAAATTTCCAATCTGGATTTTTTTATAAAGTATCTAGAATATTATTATAATCCATCAGTAATTAGACGCATACCCAGTTATATATTTTTACATATATTGCAGCCATATTGTTATAACAAAATTATTGTCTGTATCACCGGAAGTCAAGTACTAACCTTCAAGAATGCTACTTACATGCAGGTATGAATTACTGATTATTAATCACTTACAAAATGAAAAAAAATGAAAAAAAAATTGACAATTGCCCTATAAGAAAAATGTTCGTTATAATTGGGAGTAAATGGAGATTGTTAATTATTGAAATATTAAGAGAAGATAAAAAACGATATGGTCAGTTAAAGCGCCATCTCCCGGAAATAAGTGAAAAGGTTCTAAATGAAGAACTAAAAGCCTTGGTAGAAGATGGCTTTTTCTGAAAAAAAGATTAGTAAAAAGCAAAAATAAGCAAAACGATTAAACCCGTTGCTATACAATGCTTTATAAAACAGTAGTCTTAGTTTGGAACTCGGTGTCTGATAGGTTTTGGTCGTGAAAACACAAGGTTAGGTTACTAATTCGTTACCGATTGATAACGGTAATGACATAGCTTAACTGATTATATTTCAGTCTTTTGCACCCATTTTTATATTCCCTTGTAACTCAATGTAATTTAATTTTAAACATTAAACATTTGAGTTATGGAACAGACAAAAAAGTCCACGTTCAAACTGCTTTTCTACCTGAAAAAGAACGAACTGAAAAAGAACGGTAATGCACCAATTATGGCACGTATTACCATTGATGGAACACCTAAAACTTTCGGAACAAAGTTAGAAATCAATCCTAATAATTGGGATTTAAAATACGGAAGAGTTGAGGGAAAGAGTGCCACCGCTTTGAGCGTTAACCAAAAATTGGATAACATACGTGGACGTATCGACAAGATTTACGAAGATATGCTGAAGCACGAGGGGTTTGCAACCGCCCAAAAAGTAAAGCTCTCGTTTTTAGGTGTTGGTGTAATGGAAGATGCCGTACTAAAAGTCTTTAAAGACCAAAACGAAGACTTTGAAAAAATGGTCGCTAAGGGAAAACGCTCTCAAAGCACATATAGCAAGTACAACACTGTTTACAATCACCTTAGCGAATTTATAAGGGAGCGTTACCATCGTGACGATATGGCTTTCCGAGAACTCACTTCTGATTTTATCCGTGAGTTTGATTTCTTTCTTCGCATTGATAAGGAATGTACCCATAATACGGTTTGGGTTTACACAATGCCAGTTATTGCTTTGGCAGAATTGGCTATCAAGAAAGGCTTGATACGGGATAATCCTTTTGAAGATTATGAAATCAGTATGGAAGAAACCGACCGCAGCTACCTTTTAAAAGAGGATGTGGAAACTTTAATGCTCCTGAAACCATCTAAGCCCCGATATGAACTTGTAAAAGACCTTTTTATTTTCAGTTGCTTTACAGGGCTTTCTTACATTGATATTAAGAAACTGAAATGGAGCAATATCCAGTCTTTCTTTGATGGACACCAATGGATAATCAGCAGGAGGAAGAAATCAGATGTTGCCTCCAACGTCCGTCTTTTGGAAATCCCCAAACGCATCATTGAGAAATATCGTGGAGTTACAAGAAATGATTTTGTATTCCCAATGCCATCCAATGCGACTTGCAACACGCATATAGGTAAACTTATTGAGGAAGCGAGTATTGTTACAGAACAGAAAGTTACATTCCACACCGCCCGTCACACATTCGCCACAATGTTTTTGACCGAGGGCGTACCGCTTGAAAGTCTTAGCAAAATGATGGGGCATAAAAATATTTCCACCACACAGATTTACGCCAAAATCACAAGCCAAAAAATCAGTAAGGATATGGATTTAGTTGCCCCAAAATTTCAGGCTATGGAAGAAGCATTTTTAGCCGCAATCTGATTAACTTTTATTACTTCACAACACAGCAGAACTTAACGGTTCTGCTTTTTTTATGCCCTTACTTTTCGATTATTCCAACCTCTATTTCAGGCTCTCATAGCCTGGTCATTTATTCCATAAAAATTAGAACAGAATATTTCCACAATCAACCGGTAAAAAGGCAGCTAAGTTATAGCGGGCAGCCACCGCACCCACCCACCAATAAAAAAAATGAATGAACGGTTTCCCCCTAAAGGAACCCCCATTAAATCATTTTTTTTCTTGGTCTTCGCTGTTGCCCGCTTGGATTATCTGCTTTCTTTTTTCCGGTTTTTCTTTTGGAAAAAATTATGCGAAGCGAAGCGGAGCAAACCACAACAGGAAGCAGGAAACGAGAAAAGCGAACGTAACAAAATGTAAAACTTTTAAAACAGGACGATTATGAACATCACAGGAAGACTGACAAGGGATGCGGAAGTACGCACAACGTCAAACGGAAAACAAGTAGTAAACTTTTCAGTAGCGGTAAACGACAGCTACAAAACCAAACAGGGCGAACGAGTGGAACAAACCGCCTATTTCGACTGCTCATATTGGAGAACCCCGAACGCAGTGAAGATACTCACTAAAGGTCTATTGGTAGAACTGACTGGCAGGGTAAGCACAAGAGCGTGGGTAGGCAAAGACGGAGAAGCAAAGGCAGGTTTGAACTTTCATACCTCCGACTTCAAACCGCTTGCAGGAGGCAGGAGAGCCGAAACCGTACAGGCTACTGCACAATCTGAAAGTAACGGATTTACAACACAGGGAGTAGATGACGACCTCCCATTTTAACAACGAGTATTCAATCATTTTTTAACATCAAATTTTAAGTATTATGGCACATAATATCAATTTCAACGAGAGAACAGGACGTTATTCATTTTTCAGCGTTCAGCAAAAAGCGTGGCACAACTTGGGACAAATCGTGGAGCAATACCCGACAAGCGAGGAAGCTATCAAATACGCAGGGTTAGATTACGAAGTCGTAAAATCTCCACTATTTACCAAAGGTTCGGGCATTATCGAAACTGCCAACGGCATAGAGATAGGCAGTAGCGAATTAGAAGTACCCAACTATTTCGCCAACATACGCACCGATAACAATGCAGTATTGGGCGTAGTCGGCAAGGATTACCACATTGTACAGAACCGTGAAGCCTTTAATTTCTTTGATGCGATTGTAGGCGGTGGCGAGGGCATTCTGTACGAAACCGCAGGAGCGTTAGGCAACGGAGAACGTATTTTTATCACAGCCAAATTGCCCGACTATATCCGAGTAGGTAAAGGGGATGACGTTACGGAAAAGTACATTTTCCTAACCACTTCGCACGATGGTAGCGGAAGTATCACAGCCGCATTTACACCTATCAGAATTGTTTGTCAAAATACCTTAAACGCTTCGTTACGCAGTATGACCAATGTTGTCCGTATCAAGCACACTTCGGGGGCAAAACAACGTATCGAGAACGCTCACAAGATTATGGGACTTGCCAACACATTGAGCAACCAATTAGAGGGCATTTTCAACGAATGGGCAAAAGTAAAGGTATCAGACCGAGAGGTAAGAAAGCTAATACAGTTGGCACTTTGCCCAAACAAGGAAACGCTTGACCTCATCAAAAAAGGTGCGGAAGATGAAATTTCCACTGTGTTCAAAAATGTCGTTGAGGATGCTTTTGCGTATGCAATGATAAGCGATACACAGCAAATGGACACTACCAAAGGCACATTGTTCGGAGCGTACAACGCTGTTACAGGCTACTATCAGAACGTAAGAAATTATAAGAACGATGAAGCCAAGTTGCAGAGCATTGTATTGGGTGGTACTGCCCAACTCAAATCACAAAAAGCATTTGAATTGTGTAGTGGTTTTGCCTTAGATGGTGCGGAAATCCTAAACCTTAATTAAATAACAACAGGCTACCGCCTTAATCGGTGGTAGCCTTATAAAACAACGGATATGAAAGCAAAAACAATAGAGGAAGCAAAAAGTATGGCTAAAGACAAGAGCCTTGAAACGCAATACAGGGATGAAGCTATTTACATCATCTATTGCAGTAGAACCGAGTATTTCTATGTAGATACCGACAGCCTAATACGACTTTGGGAACAGCTATTTGGCTATTATGAAAATGGATTTTATACCGCTGAAAAATCACACTCATAAAGCTATGCAAGTAACAGATTTGAACAGTTGCCCCATTGAAATAACAAACCTCAAAGAAGCCATCAAAATAGCAAGGCAATACAAAGAATACCGCCACGAGGATAAAAGTTTCTCCGAGTTCGATAAAAGGAAAAAAGTCTATTGGGCAGATATGTACGAGAAACTAAAAGCAATAAAAAAACGATTAGACGAAACTTTAAAATTTTAGAACAATGAACACAAATTTTTTCAATCAGATACAGCAGTTGGACTTTACAGGAGTTTTACAACTGAACATTTCAAAAGGAATAGAAAGCAACTTAATTGTAACTGTATTGCTCAACAACGAAGAATGCGGAGATAGTGCCAAAAACGGTATTCCCCCATTGACCTTTAATGCCACGCCCCAAGAGTTTGACGAGGGATTTTTTGAACAGATAACAACACCTATACAAAAGGTATCGGGCTTAATGGTGGATATGGAAAAATTCCTAAAGCAATTGGAAGAAGTTAAAAAGCATTCCGCAATAGAAAAGGAAAAAGCCGAGAAAGCCAAAAAGGAGAAAGAAGCCAAAGACAAGAAGTTTAAAGATGCTATGGCAAAGGCTGACGAGTTGGAGAAAGAGGGCAAATTCCGTGAAGCGTGGATAAAAGTACCCGATATAACGGAGTTCCCCGAAAAAGCGGACGAGATACGCAAACGTAAAACATCATTGTCCGACAAGTTTGCCACACCAAGCCTTTTCGGAGCAATGGAAGAAGCAAAACCCGAACCGCAAAAAGAGGAAGAAGTTACTGCCGATTATCCTATTGATGAAGCGGACGAAGAAGAACAGTATTAACACTTAAAAACGACCATTATGTTATTAGCAACCCAATTAGAGCGAGTATTTATCCTCAATGATAAAGGACAGGACATCAGATTGACCGACCCAGAACCACGTTGGAGCGTGGAAGCCGTAATGAATTTTTACGCCAATATGTACCCGATTTTGACAACAGCAAAAGCATCCGCACCGCAAATCAAAGATGATGTGGTAGAGTACAAATTTGAAAGCGTAATGGGTACGAAAGGTTAAACAAAAATTATAAAACGATGAATTATGCAACGCAATATCATATCGGGAATTATCAGCATACCCGAACAGAAACGACAACAACAGTTACACCGACAGTTGGGCGGGTTCGCAAATTGGCTACAAAGACCAAAGGACGCAAACCAAGTGCAGAAAGACAAGCAGAAATCCGTACCGATAGCAATGCTACCAATGGTATTCTAAAGTGTACGTTTCTGCCTAAACTGAAAACAGCACAATCCGTACAGGCTTGTCAGAAAACGGAGAGGGATTTTTACAAGTCCCTTTCCCGACTTGCCGAACATTACAGCATTGAGCCAATGCAGACCCAAGATTTTGATTTTCCCTACAATATGGCATTGGCTATGTGGGATGTGGAAACCAAAGTAAAACGTACCAATATCAATTGGGATAGTTTCAAATTGCTACAGGACAGTAAGAAAACCTACTTCACAAGTGAGGAACGATACAATACAGGCACAACCTTGTATTATATTCCTATTGCACCACTCTTTAAAATGCTCAAAGACCCGAAGCGTAAAAAGACTGCACAGCTTTTAATATCAGTATGCAGTTATCTGTACCATATTGCCGATGTACCGTATTACAGGCAAGAAGACAGCTATTTGTATTGGCTATATGAAACGCATAAAGATTGGGTAGAACAGGACGAAGAAACGGGCGAAACCGAAACGTATAAAAGTGAGTTAAGAAATGCAGAATATATTGGCGATAATATAGAACAGAAGCTATTTAACCGTATCAATTTAAAGGTATTTGAACAGCGTTTGAGCCGATTTAAAAGCGTTGATATATTCGACAGGAAATGTTGGCAGATAGCTTGTAATGCCTTTGCCCTTTATACGGAATATCCGAACGCACCCATTTTCAGAAATGCACCATTGCCCGAAGAAGACCCCTATAATGATGATTACGAAACCGAAGCAATCGGAATGGAAAAGTATATCTCTTTTATTTCCGATACCAAAGGTTGGTTATATGAAAGCCTTAAAGACAGCATCAACAACGAGTTTAACGAGTGCGGAGTATTGGAAGAACCGACCATTTGCAAATCCTTTGACGGCAGTAAAACAAAGACAAATAACCTCGATTTTGAGAACCGTCTGTTTGCCGTATTGGACGACCTCTGTACCCTATTGTATGACTATAAAACAACAGAAAAATGAACACCGTAAACGACATAACCAAAGATTTCGGTACATTGTATTATCCAAAATCCGCTTTGGTATTCTACGAAACCAAAGGCACAGATACAGCAATGTACGTGGAGCATTTCGATATGGATAGCAACGGAACGCCTACCAATGCCCACCCATTGACAGTAAAAGAAGCCAACGTATTGGCAAAGGCTTTACAGACCGATGAAGAAAAGAACACAGCTTTTTTAAAGCCAAATGGAATTTTGCCGACCAATATTCTGCATATCAGTCCGAGCGAAAAAGGTACGGTGCTATGGTACACGAAAGCACAGCAAAGACAACTGTATTTTGTAGATAGTTTGGGCATACCCAACGGAAAGGCACAAGTACCACCAATGCTTTGGTTAGCGAGCAAAAGCAGTCTTACTGTATTTGCTTTGGCAAGCGACAGAAGACCTACCGAGAAAACGCCATTGCATTACGTCCCATTTTTCAATATCTACGAAAAGGGCAACGTATGTATGGGTACTGTTAGTATTGACATTAAAAATTCGGCTTCGGTTGAGGAATTTACCCGCGCGTGGGAACATTATTTTTTCAATTCCTATTTCAGCCATTCATTATGCGAAAACTTGACGAAAAAAAACATTGTAAACCTTTGGAAAGACCTTATCAGCACAGATAAACCCTTTCCGAAAGAAGTATTAAAAAAGAATAACAAAACCCTTAAAAATCTATTGTGATGAATACAGCAAAAACAGCAATCCATTTTACGGACAATTATCTGCTCAATCCGACCAATCCGATTTCGGTAAACCTTATCGGAGCAGGTGGCACAGGCTCTAAGGTACTGACCGCTTTAATGGAAATTAACGAGAGCTTGATAGCATTAGGACACGCAGGGTTGCAAGTCCGCCTTTGGGACGATGATGTTATCACGAATGCCAATTTAGGCAGACAGCGATTTTTTGAATGCGAAACAGGATTGCATAAATCCGTTGCTCTGATAAACCGTATCAATCGTTGCATCGGTACAAATTGGAAAGCCGAAACGGTAAAATTTGAAAAGGATAAGTTTGGCAGAATGCCCGAAAAAGCAAGGGCAATCATTACTATTACTTGTGTGGATAATGTACAGGCAAGATTTGGTGTTGCTGAAATTCTTAAAGAAATAAGTTACCGCAGACACTACCAAGATGAACCAAAATATTGGTTGGATTTTGGCAACAGCCAAGATACAGGACAAGTGCTACTATCTACTATCGGAGAGATAAAGCAACCCAATTCAGAGAAATACCAAACGGTGGCAAGCCTGCCATTTGTTACCGATGAATTTGGCGAATTGCTGAAGCAATCCGAACAAGAGGACAACACGCCAAGTTGCTCACTTGCCGAAGCGTTGGAACACCAGGACTTGTTTATCAATTCATCATTGACACAAATGGGTTGTTCCTTGTTGTGGAACTTGTTCCGCAGGGGAATGACCGAATACAAAGGATTTTTTCACAATCTGAAAGACTTCCGCACCCACCCGATAAAAGTCGCCTGACCCGAAAAGTCGGGCGGCAAAAAGACAGATCCTCCCGATGGTCGGGGCAGTCTTTTTGCATCAAATCGGTGCAACCCCTTTGTTAAAATGCACTCCTGCGCAATTCCCTTTCCTTACATTTTACCAAACAGGTTGCGACATTATTGTATGGGATATTCATTATCCCAATGATTAGGTATGCAGTGACTTCTTTTCTTTTCACATAAGCGACCAAAGAAAAGAAGCAAAAGAACGCCGCTTGATTAGAACAGATATTTTACACTATTATAATTGGAACGTTACTTATTGCTGAAATATTCCTGTGTAATTTCCGCTACTCCCACACTAAAATATCTATCGCCATTGGTAACAACATCAATAGCTTTTTTAAAATCGTCCACATCACTACCTATGAGCAGATAACCTGCAAAACCGATTTCTAAAAGAGATTTTACGGCTTTTTCTGCATCACTATGTGCAATCAGTTTAATGGTTGGATATTGTGTTCTCAATTCTTGAAGCTGTGCCAGCACATTCTTATTGTAAAAATCAAGGTCAATAATACAAACGTTGGGGAGTGTTTTTAATGCTGATAATTGGGATAGTCCGTCTTCAATGTTTTCAGAGCGGAACGATACTTCAATTCCTGAAGCAGCGAGGTCGTTGCAGGTCAAATCCAAAATCGGGCTTTTATCATTGATAAAGGCGAGGGTAATTTTTTTTTGTGCTGTACCAGTTTCCATATCATTACTTTTTTGAGTTGATGTAGCCCTGCACAAAAAAAAGAAGCGCAGGCAACCACACTTACCGATACTGAGGCACTGGTACGCCTTAATCCCCGAATAAGCGAGCGCCCACGCCTATGACGTGAGCGTTCTTACTTATTGTCTTGGGGATACAAAAAATTACCAGTTTTCAGTACCAAGACCTAAAGCAAAAACACTTTAAGTATTGTTATATTTTACATAGCAAATATACTAAAGTCCTTCCGTTGAAACATAGTCAGAACAAAATTAATTACAAGCAATGTCTGTCATTGGCTATATAGTTCTGTTCTAAGACGGTCAGAATATCACTTTCCTTATAGATTATCTTGCCCCCAATTTGTATAAACGGCAGGATATTATCGTCACGGTATTGCTGTAAAGTCCGTTTGCTGATATGGAGCAGCTTGCATACATCTTCGCCCGACAAGTATATTTCTCCGTTCATTACAGGACGGTAGTTTTTCAATATTTCTTCAATACGGTTTCTCAACTGCATTATCATTTCCTGATGGGCGATGATTTCTTCCGTTTCATTCGTCAGTAAATCCATTGTCGTTGGTATTGTACGGCTGTCCGGCTTCGAGTAAAGCCTGTACGTCCGAGCGTTTATAATAATTCTTGCGGTTCAGTTTGGAATATGGCAATAAGCCTTTGTCCTTATAGGTCTGCAAAGTCCGTTTGGTAATGTTCATCATCAAACACACTTCCTGGTTGTCGAGCCATTGCTCTTCTTTGAAAATCGGCGTGTATTTCCGTACAGCATTTTCGGTCATTTCCAAAATTTCCCTTAGCTCATTTTTCATTCCGTCCAATGCGGATTTTTGTATTGCGATAACTTCCATTTTTTGCTCATTTTTTCTGTGGAAGTCGAAGATATTAAGGGGTGTTACAGGGTTGGAAAATGTAGTATTGATTGGCGTTGAAAGGTAGTGTTTGGCGGTTTACTACCTCTGTAAACAAAAAATCGGATAACCTTTTGGCTATCCGATTTGATATTGCTTATTCACAATATTTAAGCAAAGTATTTTTTTAATTTCTCTGGTATCTCTACATTATCAGTTTGCAAAATATTTTTATATTCAATGGTAATGGTACTACCATCAATAAATATATTATTAAATCTTTCCAATAACCAATCAGAATTATCTCGTTGATTATAGTGCTCAACTAATCTCATAATTATATCCTTATCGGACGGGCAATTTTTGATTATTCCGGAAATAATATCAGCTCTATCGTTTACCCATAAATATGACTTATACCCAATAAAACTAATGTTGTTTAAAATCACTTGTTTAAAAGTATCTAAGATGCCATTTCCTGATAATATCTGATGCTCATTGATGGTTGGAGAATATTCTCTTATAGCATTTAATATAGTTTTATTTGCTTCTGCTATTTCATTTTGTGGGATTAAACCATTTCTTAAAAAAGAAGTATATAATCCTAAAATGTTGTTGCAAGAAGTTAATTGTGTTTTCCAAAATTTTCGGACTTCTTCCTCATTAAAATTAAAGCTCAAAATTTTATCAGGATGGTTCGACAGAAAGTCTTTTAAATAATACTTATTGGCTTTGACAATAGCAATCAAACTATCGTTTACAAAACCTTTATTTACCTCTAAACTTTTACTAATTAGTTCCTGTTTCCTTATAGATAAGTCGAAATCCCATTCTCCATTATTTAATAATGCTTCCCAAAAATGTTTCAATTTTGACCTTTCTACTGAAAATTCAATCTCTTGAATTAATGGAGAAATGTCTTTATCCGGTGGAGTAATAGTTGGGTCAAAATGTTTATGAATTTTATTTATCAGAGATTGCATTCCACCCTCTATTGTTATTTTGGACATATTACTCTCTATAAATGCCCAAAAAGCCTCAATATGAAAAGTGTCTATAATATTATCCTTGTAATGAGCGCAGTCATTCCTTCTATCTTTCCAATATTTTATTTGTAATCGTAGATTGTCATTAAGGTTAAATATTGGGTCTTTAGTGCGTTCTTTTGTAGTCTGGTCAGTTTTTTCTTGTTGTTGAGTTGAATCAAATACACTTGCTTCCCACAAGTCTTCATTTTGTAATTTTGAGATTATTTTGTCCCATTCCCCTTGGGGAAATAAGTTTGGTTTAGTTCCTCCAATTATTCTTTCCTTCAGTATCGTCAGAAAAGCCAAATATGAAAATAATAATGAGGCTCTATTCGCTCCAGCTTTATAGCAAGTAACGGCATCTGTAAATAGTACATTTACATCTTCTGAAAAATTATTATTATCAATCCAATTTTCAATTCGTAGTTTCATTCAAATTATATTTTGCCTAAAGCTGTTTAAGATACTACAAAATTATACAAATATCTTAAGTGGCAACTTGAATGAGCAGATTGATTATCGAGGGTTTTGTATCTCCACTTTTTGCAGTTCCTTTTCCTTTTTCATTTGGCTGTAAGTCCATATACAGACAATACCGACAACAATTAAAGCATAGGCAATCCATTTGCCGATACGTTCTATAAAACGGGTAAATACAGATGCTTCAAAACTCGAAAATCCCTCTGCACCCATACCATTACGCCTGTAAAATTTCCTGCGGTTTATCCAATAAATAAGCACTATCGCAATAACGATAACAATAATACCAAACACCAATTGAGCCGTAACTGTATCCATACCCGTTAAGATTATAATTCAAGTAAATTTAAACAAAAAACAACGTACACCGAAAGCTGAAAAGCAAAAAACCGACCTGTAACAGTCGGTTTTGCTTTTATATAAGTAGCATTAATCACTACTGTTGAACTGAAAGCTCAACTGCTTTTCATTCCCAAAGCTGTCTGAAATCCACACATCAAAAGATTGTGAAACGGTAGATGCCGAAGTGTAATACAACCGGAACTGCTCCGTTGGCAACGAATACAAATCGTTTGGCAAATACGGTGGTTCGTCATAATACCGCAATGTGCCTTGACCGTCAAATTGGAAGTAGCGGAGAAAATATTGCGTATTGCTGTAATTGCCTGTTCGCTGTATGGTAATCCGTATCTCTACGGTCTGCCCACTGGCAACATCTTTGGGTACAGGCATTACTTTGACCTCAAAAGGGAAATCGTTCTGTATTTCGAGTTCATCGTCTTTGCTACAAGATACCAACGTAACCGAAGCTGTGAGGATTGCCAAGAGTACATATATTGAGCTTAATCCTATCCTGAATTTATTGAATATTGCTATCATTGTTTTTACGTTTTAAAAATTAAACCTTAATCCCACGCCTGCGGACGGTCGGAACTGTTCCAAGTCTGTACCCCACAAAACCTTTGTACGCCCTTGCAGGACTAACACAAAACGGTCGGACAGATACGTTTCAAAAGTGAGGCGACCGCCTGCTCCATAGATAAAATTATCCTCGCTCAAAATTTTTGCTCCGTCATACAACATTGCTTCGCCACGGTTGATACTTTCGTAACCGACTACACCTGTTATTCCGAAGTTCAGCGTGATGTTCTTACGGGCATCGCCCAAGAGGAAGAAGCTGTAACCGCCCTCTGCGGTATAAGTTTCCTGCGGTATGCGGAGGTCTTTATAATCGTGGTATTGGTGCGTGTATTCCAACGCCCAAAGCTGATAGTTACCATTTTTGCCGTTTACGGTCATTGCTGCACTGATGTAATAATCGTCACCGATTTTATCATTGGACAGCACACCCGTACTCACTTCCAATCCTTTCTGTTTAGGTAACATTCTTTGTGCCTGTGTGACCGTGATGGCCATAAAGATGAGCATCACGGTATAGATATACTTTTTCATATTATTTACTTTAAAAGGTTATTAAAATTTCAGGTGCATATCGTTAATCAAACGGGCTTTGATTAAGTCGGAATTTTCTATCTGGAGCGTTTGATGCCTGCCTCCGTTTTTCTCGAAAATCTCAATCAGCAGTACCTTGTCATCGGCAATGGTAAATTGGTCTAACAGGAAGACGTTTTGTTCGATTGTTTTTCCGGCAATGTCGTCCAGTGGCTTGTAAGTCCTAAGCGGTATCATCGGGCGTTCCTGCACTACGGTACGTTTGGCTACCTTTTTATCCACCACTTTGAAATTCACAAAATCAATCTGAAACGGCACATTGGTACGGTTTCTCAATTCCGTATGGAAATAGTATTTGCCGTTGTGTATGTAAATGCCTTTGAGGATAAACTGAATACCGAAACTCTTAGCCCCGATATGCTTTACAATACGTTTGTCCTTTTTGTAAATGGTTTCCAAAAGCAAGCCTGCCAATGATGGCGAATTGTTGCCCAATTCTTCAAAAAGCACATCGTTTCCGTTGGCTTTATCTACCGCCTTTTGCATCGTAAGCAGGTCATAGCTCAACGCATCGGGATAGGAACTGTAATATACATTGAAGCTGTAAAAACGTCCGTCATTCGTGATTACGGAAAAATTGGTTTCCGCTTCAAATTCCCTTACCGATGCTTTTACACGCAACACGTTTTCCGCATCTTCCGCTTTTCCTGCAATCAGGTATTCGCTTCCCAAATCCACATAACGAATGGCGGTCGGAAAAATAAGATGTGAAGTTTTATCGTAGGTAACTTCCATTCTATACGGTTCTATCTTGCCTAATGCAAGCGGAGTTTTTGCACTATCCTGTGCAAAAGATTGTACGGCAAAGCCGAGTATCAGGGCAAATGCCCAAAAGGTTTTTAAATGATTTTTCATTGTTTAAATTATTTGAGTTCAACATTATTTTTTAGATACAAGGAAGACCTGATGCCCCGCTTTTAGCGTAACCTTTGGGGTTCTTACCTTTTTGGCGAAATAGCCCGAAACACCCTGTACCACGCCACGGCTTAAATCAGCAGCAACCTGTTGTCCTGCATTCTGCGTGAGCATTATGCTTGTTCCCGAAGTCTGGCTCATATTGCCCGCCATTTCGGTAAGGGCGTTCATTTCGGGCGAATACGGAACGTACAAGCCTTGCTGTCCGTCCAAATCGTAAATAGTAATATCAACCGGAATGATGTTGCCCTCTAATTCTACGGAGGTAATTTTTAGCTGTAATCGTCCACCCTGAAATTTGGCATTAGCTGTTACAATCGTTCCTTTTGGAATGGTACGCCCGGGCGTTTGGGCTGGCTCTAACAATCGCAATCGTACCCCTGTTTCGCCGATAACCGTTTGTGCATCGTGTACACAGGCTTTGATACTGTTTTTCGGTTGTGCCGTTTGCTCAATAGAACCTGCGGTATAAAAGCCCCGGTTTCTTGTTTCGCTCCAATCGGCTAAAAAGGCACTGTCCGTAGGCTCACGATACAAAGCGGAAACGGTGTTTTTCCTTGTCGGTGTAAACGCTACAAAATGTTCTTTTTGAGTTGAACCGGTCGTAGCTGTACCTGCACTTTTAACAGGTGGAGCTTCTGTCGAATTTGTACCCGTTGGCAGATACTTTGCCGCCATCTGGTAGGATTTCTCCATTAGGGCAAGCTGGTCATCAACGGTTACAGATTTAGGCACATCTTTCTCGGCTAATTGTTCTTTTAGTTCGTCCAATTGCCTGCGGAGTTCTGTTGTTTCCGAGTTGTTATCCTGATAAAATGAACCCAATGTGCTTTGTGCATTGCGGTAACTGCTCAATGCCGGATTGCCGTTTCTGCCCGAACCTCTGCCACCGCCATAGCTGTTGCTTTCGTCTTCTTCGGAAAATTCATCATTAGGCTCTTTTTTGTCTTCAGTATTCCAATAGTCAGAAAGCGTGGTAAGTGCATTGCGTTTTTCTTGCTCTTTGCGTTCCAGCATTTCCAACTCGTAAGCCTTGCCTTTGTCGGCAGGCATTCCTGCTCCGGTAGCCTCTGGTACTGCATCGTTCAGCCCGATGTTCTCGATTTCCTTTTTGTCTGCGGATGGTTTAAATATGAGGTACATACAACCTACGAAGACAATTCCCATTAAGCCAAAGATGAGCGGCTTTTTGAGCTTTTCGGCTTTGTTCTGTGTACCGTCTTGCGGTACATCAGCGGTTGCTGCCTGGTTCCCTTCCGTTACCCGAACAACCGACTTTTTGTTCTCATTTTCTTTCATAAATCTTGTTTTTTAGAATTGTTGATAATGTGTCCTGCAATCTTGCAGGGCTTTCACTTTTTTTGAGGACAGGGTTTTCGATATGCTCAATGACCATATCGTTACCGGACTTTGAGGTATCGTACCATACTTTGCAAATGACCCCTGCCGTAAGCAGTAGATACCCCACAAAAAAGTAAAGTGTGTATTGGTGCTGTTTCCGCAAGGGCAATGCCCGCCAGCGTTCGTCCAGTTTGTCAAAGTACCTGTCCATATTTGCTCTTAGTTTTTTCATAACCTTACTATTTCTGTTGTTATAGCTTGAAACGCTTAGGACTTTGACCTGCCTTTTGCTTCGGTTCTTCATTGACCAAAGCGACTGCCTCAACCGCTTTGGGTACGGATATTACAGACAGGTTTGTCAGTTCCGATTTTTTCAGCAGTTGCCCAAATTGGTCTTTCCTTGCAACCTCCATTCTGTTGAGCGAGAATTTGCCGTTCAGGTATTTTACCCACATACTGCATTCTACACTTGGCTTGTCTTCGCCCGACCATTGCAGGTAGCCCGTCAGCAACAAGTCCTGTTTAGGCAAACTATCTGTACCTTTTTGGCAGTTTTCGAGGTATTCGCCGATACTTTCCTTCAACTTTCCGGCATACGCTCCCTGCGTATGGAAATAGCCGTTATATCCTTTATCGGTAAGGATTTTTGCAAACGTGTTTAAATCTGATAATGCTTCCATAAGATTGTTTTTTTAGCGTTCGATAACTTCTATATCCCTGTTTTCTATCACTGCAAACTTTTCGATGTTGAAGCCCTGCGGGTTGTTGTCCGAACGGACAGAGTTCACGAGATAGCAGGAAGTAATCAGGTTACGCCTGGTCACGTTGCTCGAACGGATAATGAATTGTTTGGCGTAGGTACGCACCGCATAAGGATAGGTGTCGAAATTGCACACGACACTATCCACCTCAATGCGTTGCTGTACATTCCCCGAAATAATCCTGCTGTAATAGCCCTTTTCCGACAGGTCTTTGTAATAATCAAAAGCTGATTTATCGGCAAGGTTGAACGCCCTGCTCATATTGCTTTCGATAGCGTTCTTGTCGGGAGCAAGCGTAAAAAAGAGTTCGTGAAAACGCCTGACGTGTTCCCTTGCTTCCACAGGTCGATTGATACTTGCATCTTGCGATAAGGCAAGCATCAACGATTTTCCATTATCCAGCACATAGATTTTTTGGCGTTGTTCTTCCGCAAAGCTGTAAGATTTCCAAAGTGAAAATCCTACCACGCTTAGGCAGAGAACGGCAAATACAATGGCATACAGCCGTATTTGCCTAAAACTGTTTTCGATATTTCTTAATGTTTTAAATTCCATTTTTAAATGATTTGATTGTTTTTATTTCCCCATTAACTTGCCACCGATATTTCCAACTGCCGAACCTGTTCCTGCTCCGGCGATATTTCCGGTTTTCATTGCGGCTTGGTTTACGTTACGGGTAAAGTTTCCTGCACCGCCTGCCTGAATAATCCAGCCTGTTACCGTTGGGATAGTGAAGTAGCCCACGATACCGATTATCATAAAGATGATGTACACGGTATTTGAGGTATCAGGAATGTAAGTCGGGTCGGCAAGCATTGCTATATCCTTTTCGATAATGAGGGATTGTATTTTGGCAAGCATAGAGCTGAACAGGTCTGCCACAGGCAACCACAGGTAAACGCTGACGTATCGGGTCAGCCATTGCGTGAGCGTGGACTGAAAACCGTCCCACACGCTTATCGCAAAGGCTATCGGCCCGAGTATGGACAGGACAATGAGAAAGAACGTCCTTATGGTATCAATAACCAAAGCTGCTGCCTGAAACAGTACCTCTAACAGATTGCGAAACCAATTCTTAATAGCTTGTTCGGTTTGGTAGGCAAACCTATCCATATACATTCCCGACATCGTAATCAAATCGCCGGGCGACCAGCCCAATTCTTCGAGCTTTTTATCAAATTCCTCATTTGATACGAGATAGGCTGTTTCAGGATTTCGTAGCATAGCTTCCCGTTCGAGCAGGTCTTTTTTCGCCTGCAAATTGTTGAGGTCAAGCACCTGATTTTCGAGGATTGTGTGAGTACCCTGTACCACCGGACTTAACACGGCATTGATTGTTCCCAATACGATAGTTGGGAAAAACATAATGCAAAGCCCCAAAGCGAAAGGACGAAGCAAAGGGTACATATCAATGGGTTCAGCCCTGCTCAAAGCCTGCCATACTTTTATGGCAACATAGAACAAAGCCCCCAATCCGGCTATCCCTTTAGCCACTGCCGCCATATCGGCGGACAGTGGGAGCATCTCATCATATAATGAGCGTAGGACTTCGTGAAGATTTTGAAATTCCATAACTACCAGTATTTTTGGTTAGGAGTTCCATAGAGGTCAAGCACTCTTTTGGTATTGTTCTGCTTTTTTGCTCTTAGAATACTTACAGAGATATTCTTATTGGTATAGTAGCGTACCAAGCTGTGGTATTCCTTTACTTCTTTGTACACTCTATCAATAATATCCATACGCTCTTTGTCGTTCAGCGAAAGGCTTGATGAGGTTACAATCTGTTTGAGTTCTTTCAGCAGTTCGGTACTTTCATTCAAAAGTGCCGAATAACCATTGCTGATAGCTGCCAATTCCTGTGCAGAAAAATTCGGGTCGTTCATCATCTTACCGAAGTTGGTAACATACATTTCGGATACGTCACCGACAAGCAATACAGTCTGCTGTACCTTACGTGCATCTTTTACAAGATTATTTACAGCTTGTAGCTTGTCGTAATACTCCTTACCCTGTTTATACACCTTTTCCACTTCCTTGAAATTTTTAATTACATTGGATACCGTGGAAGAAGTCTGTACGATTTCATTCGCACTGTTGAGAATACCCGATGCCAGATTTGTGGGGTCGTTTACTACCCATTGTGCTTTAGCGGACGGTGCTACGGCGAGCATTAGTGCCGTACACACCATAAAAAGGAACTTTTTCATTTTTATGAATTTTAAAATGTTAATGACTATTGATTTGCTTTGTCACGCCTTTGCATTGCGATATGCTTAATGGCGAGTTCTACGTTACCGTCCAATTCGGAAGCTAATTGCATTACCTCCATTTTTTCGGTTTCTTCGGTGGTGTATGCGAGGTATTCCTCCAAACTAACTTCGGTGGCATAGACTGCCGAGTTCGTACCACCTAAGCCAATCCAAACCTCTTTGTACAGTCGGCTTGCATCGTTGTTCATATTGATAGAAAGTACCTGACTTTTTTCCTTATCTGTAAGCCCCAACATTGCCTGTATGTCATCGAATTTATTCATATACTTACGCTGGTCTAAGAGGATTTTACAGTCGGAATTGTTGATGATACTTTCTTTTACAATGGGCGACTGGATAATATCATCTACCTCTTGCGTAACGACAATCGCTTCTCCGAAGAATTTCCTAACCGTTTTAAAGAGGTACTTTATGTATTCCGCCATTCCTTCTTTTGCGATTGCTTTCCAGGCTTCTTCAATCAAAATGAGCTTGCGAATACCTTTTAATCGCCTCATCTTGTTGATGAAAACTTCCATAATGATGATTGTGACTATGGGAAAGAGGATTTTGTGGTCTTTAATCGCATCAATTTCAAACACGATAAAGCGTTTGGAAAGCAGGTCTAACTGCTTATCGGAGTTGAGCAGATAATCATATTCGCCGCCCTTGTAATAGGGTTCGAGTACGTTCAGGAAATTGGCAATGTCAAAGTCTTTTTCCCTTACCTGTTTTTCTTCGAGTACCTTGCGGTAATCGCCTTTGACATACTCGTAGAAACCGTTAAATGATGGGTAAACATCGTCCGTTTTGATACGTTCGATATAGCCGCTTACGGCATTGGAAAGAGCAACCTCTTCAGAACGGGTTGGCGGTTCATCATCACGTTTCCAGAGTGTCAGTATCAAAGTCTTGACACTTTCCCGCTTCTCAATGTCGAACACGCCATCATCGGTATAGAAAGGGTTAAAGGCAATGGGATTGTCTTCGGTGTATGTAAAATACACGCCGTCTTCGCCTTTGGTCTTTCCTTTGATGAGTTCGCATAAGCCCTGATAACTATTCCCTGTATCCACCAACAGGACGTGAGCACCCTGTTCGTAGTATTGCCTTACCATATGATTTGTGAAGAACGATTTTCCCGAACCCGATGGCCCCAAAATGAATTTGTTGCGGTTCGTGATAATCCCACGCTTCATAGGCAGGTCGGAAATATCCAAATGGATAGGTTTTCCTGTAAGCCTGTCAGCCATCTTGATACCGAACGGCGAGGGCGAATTGTGATAGTTGGTTTCTTCTGTGAAGAAGCACAAGGCAGGTTCGATAAAAGTGTAAAAACTTTCCTCACTCGGAAAATCGCCTGCATTGCCGGGCATTCCAGCCCAAAACAAAGTGGCTACGTCCGTAGTGTTGTGGCGAGGCTTACACTCCATCAATGCCAATGCACTACCGCAATCGTTCTTTAACTGTTTCAGCTCCGCAGGGTCTTCCGACCACGCCATAATGTTGAAGTGTGCCCTGATAGACGACAGACCGAAGCTGTGGGCTTCGTTCAGGTATTTTTCTATCCACTCTTTGTTGATTTGGTTTGCCCTGCTATACCTTGCCAAAGAGTGCATATTGCGGGCGGACTTTTCAAACTTTTGCAGGTTGTCTTCGCTGTTATCCAAAAACAAATATTGGTTGTAGATATGGTTACAGCTAAGGAGTAATCCCACGGGAGCAGCGAACGACAAACGGCAGTCGCTCCGGTCGGTGGATAGCTTTTCAAAACGGGTATCAGCCGATACCGTTCCGGGCAAATCGTCTGTATCGGACAAGGTGTGCAGGCTCAACCTTTTGTTTCCGATACGGACTTCTTCCGTTCCGAGTGCGATGTCCTGCATTGGTGTTCCAGATTCCCTTGATAACGTGAGGTACTGTTCCAGTAATCCATGTGTATCTTCTGTTCCGATGATTTCATCTTCGGTCAGACGTTTCAGGGTTACAAAACCGCTATCGTTCACGATACGCTCAAACTGGGCGACCGCCTCCATAAAGCGGTGTATCGTTTCCTTGTTCCTGATTTCCTTTGGTATCAGCGTACCTTTACATAGCGATGAAAAATTACTTTGCATCCGCATTCTTTCCTTAGTGGTCTTGGTCAGGAACAAGTAACAGTAGTGATTTAAGAACGGTCGCTCATTGAAATGGCGTTGATAGGATTTTGCCAAAAAACTTTGGTTATCCTCTGCCAAATCGGGCGCATAGCTTTCTTTGATGTACCAATCCTGTTTGTGAATGACCGTAAAATCAGGCAAGGTTTTGATAGCCTTGTGCCAGGCGGAGTGAATAGCTTCGTATTCCGCAGAAGCTACCGTGAACAATTCCGGCAAGCGTACTTCAAAGCAGGCGGTAATGTCCGCATCTTTGGATAAGATGCAGTTGTTCTCCACTGCCAACAAAGGGAACTTGTTTTCCAGTGTGGTGGTCTTTGCTACATTTCTCATACGGCATTCTGTTTAGGTGTGAATTTTAAATAGCGGTGTACAGGCTTGCGGCAGATGATGTAGCGGGGATGCCTTTTATTGGCTCCAATTTTCATCAGCCCGTGTTCGCCGTACTTCCTGTTCAGCGAAAAGGTCTGCCATACAATGAGCGAAGCACCGCCTGCCCCAAGAAAAAGGCAGATGTAGGAATTAACCCCGGCCATGTAAAGTATCATGACCAGGATAAGGGTTCCGAGCAGTCCGCCTGCAAAAATGAACAGGTATTGTGCTTTCAGCCCTTTAAATTCCACCGTTCTCCCAATGCCTTTGTTGATGTTATAATTACTCATAAGGCAACGGATTAAAGGAAGAATGAACGCAGGATGGTAGCTGCAACAATTAAGAAGATACACGCACCAAACCAGGATGCTGCAGTCTTCGATGTGTCGGGGTCGCCCGAACTGAACTTGTTATAAACCTTAACGCCCCCTATCAAGCCCACGACCGCACCAATGGCGTAGATTAATTGGGTTGCGGGGTCGAAATAAGACGTTACCATTTGAGTAGCCTCGTTGATGCCAGCCGAACCGTTTCCCTGTGCGAACGCACCAATTCCTGACAGAATTGCCACGGCTGCCAGCAAAACTTTTTTTCTCTGTTTTTCCATAATTGAAACACATTAATTTGTTATTGTTATCCCGCACCTTGCGGACTTTCGGGACAAAGGTGTTTCAGAAATCAGGGCGTTATAATAAAGTGGCAGTCAAAGGAATGATTTGGCAGTGAGTGGCTGAATTGCTGGATCTTCTTCATGAAATAGGGAAGATAATTTTATTATTTGAAACTATCTACAAAGAAATATATTTGTGTATTTAAATATTATCCTGTATATTTGCTTAAATTTGAAACGGAATACAAAATTGAAAATGCAATTAAAAGATATATCCCATTTGCAATTTGGCTTTTATGACAAGCCAAAAGAAAAAGGTGCAGTTATCTATCTTCAGGCTAAAAATTTTAATGATTTTGGGCTGTTTGATGGTAATGGAGATGGATGGGTTGAAATAACAGAAAAGTCCAAAAGCCATCTTTTAGAAGAGGGAGATGTTTTATTTGTGGGGAAAGGGATGCGAAATTTTGCTTGGAAATACAGTGTTGATACAGGAAAAGCAATTGCTTCCTCTATCTTTTTTGTTATCAAGCCGAAGTCTGATCTTGTTGATTCAGACTATTTGGTTACGATTTTTAATTCGACTAAGTATCAATCATTTTTTCAGTCCCTTGGTGCAGGTAGCTCTATTCCTTCTATTCGTAAAAATGAACTCGAAGCAGTAGAAATCCCTCTTCCTCCATTAGAAGTTCAAAAAAAGATAGCCAAGCTAAGTGATTTGCATCGAGCAGAATTAGCTTTGACAGGAAGGTTGATAGACGAAAAAAATAAATTATTTCAAGCAGTAATAAATGATATTTTAAAATAAAATGGAAAAGAAGCTCACTCAAAAAGAGATTAACAATATAGTATGGAAAGCCTGTGATTCATTCAGAGGAGTGTTAAGTAGCGGACAGTATAAAGATTATGTGCTGACGATGCTTTTTGTAAAGTATGTTTCTGATGTATGGAAAGACAAGAAAGCATTTTACACCGAAAAGTACAAAGGTGATAATGTGCGTATAGAACGGGCTTTGGCAAATGAACGATTTAAGCTTCCTGAAAATGCAACTTTCGATTATTTATTTGAAAATCGTAATGATGTACAATTAGGTGATTTAATCGACCGTGTTCTGGAACAAATTGAAGATTCCAACCGCTTGAAATTAGCAGGTGTTTTCAGAAATATTACGTTCAATTCAGAATCAAATCTTGGGCAAACAAAAGACCGTAACAGAAGACTGAAAAATTTGCTTGTCGATTTTTCTGAAATGGATTTACAGCCTTCGCATTTGGAAGGTAATGATGTGATCGGTGATTCTTATGAGTACCTGATTTCAATGTTTGCGGGTGATGAAGGAAAAAAATCAGGAGAATTTTATACCCCAAGTGAGGTTTCTACCCTATTAGCGAAGCTCCTTACTCCTGAAGCGGGTAATAGATTAAATGACCCAACCTGCGGTTCGGGCTCCTTATTGATTAAGCTATCCAAAGAAGTAGGATCCGGAAACTTTTCTTTATATGGACAGGAAGTAAACGGAAGCACTTGGGCTTTAGCTCGTATGAATATGTTTCTGCACGAGATTGATAACGCTACCATTGAATGGGGAGACACCATAAATAACCCACGCCTTTTGGAAGGTGATCAATTAATGAAGTTTCATATTGTGGCTGCAAATCCACCTTTTTCATTAGATAAATGGGGAGCGGAAAATGCGGTCGCTGATCAATACAATCGTTTCCATCGAGGTGTTCCTCCAAAAAGCAAAGGTGATTACGCCTTTATTAGTCATATGATTGAAACCACTTATGAAGATATTGGTCGTGTTGGAGTGATTATGCCGCATGGTGTATTGTTTAGGGGAAGCAGCGAAGGTAAAATCCGTCAGCAGTTGATTGAAGAAAATTTATTAGAAGCTGTCATTGGTTTACCTGCCAACTTATTTTTCGGGACTGGTATTCCAGCTGTTATTCTGATTTTCAACAAAGCAAAGGAATCCAATAAAGATGTTTTGTTCATTGATGCGAGCAAAGGTTTTGAAACAGGTAAAAATCAAAACAAACTGAGAGATATAGATATAAAACACATTGTTGAAACATACAAAGCTTTTAAAATCAGTGTTCCTCTTGCTACTGATAAAGGTAGTGTAATTGAAGACAAATATGCTTATCGAGCGCCCTTGAGCGAAATTAAAGAGAACGATTTTAATCTGAATATCCCTCGCTATGTGGATACGTTTGAAGAAGAGGAAGAGGTGGATATTAAAGCGGTACAATCAGAGATTAATACACTAAAGCAACAGATTGATGATGTGGAAGCAGAAATGGCTAACTATTTAAAAGATCTGGGATACTAGTATGGATAAAAAGACTGGATATAAGAAAACACCATTAGGAACAGTTCCCTCTAATTGGAATATCGTTGAAATACTTGAGGTTCTAGAATATGAACAGCCGAGCAAATATTTAACGAATAATATCAACAAGGTAAACAACTTGAACAACATGCCTGTATTAACAGCTAATAAAGCTTTTGTTTTAGGTTATACCGAAGATCAGGATGGTATATATAACCCTGATAATCCTGTAATAATTTTTGACGATTTTACTACTGCTAGCAGGTATATTGACTTTCGCTTTAAAATTAAATCTTCAGCCATAAAAATTTTAACAGCAAAGGCGGGTAACGACACAAAGTTCTTATATGAGAGACTTCAGCTAGTAAAGATTAATACTGAAGATCATAAAAGACGGTGGATTTCAGAATTTCAAGAAATAGCTATAGCGTTGCCGCCAATTAACGAGCAAAATGAAATTGCAAAACTTTCATTTACTTGGGATAGGTCAATTAGATATAATGAGCAATTACTTGAAAATTTTATAAATCGCAGACGTGCTCTTGTTTTAAAATTGACTTCTGACATCGGAATGAACGTAGTTTTAACACCGCTTGCAAAAGGAGTTATTAAAGTTAAAACAGGTTTTATTCCTGAGAAAGAAATTTTTTATCAAGAAATTGGTATAAGATCTCATGCTAAAGGCATTTTTCATAAAGAACCAGTAACAGGAAAAAGTTTAGGTAACAAATCCGTGTTTTGGATAGAACCCGATTGCTTTGTTGTAAATATTGTTTTTGCATGGGAGCAAGCAATAGCAAAGACAACGGAAGCAGAGAGAGGAATGATAGCTTCACATCGTTTTCCTATGTACAAACCTAAAGAAGGGGTTTTAGATCTGGATTACCTGTTGTACTTTTTTAAATCAGCAAAAGGGAAAAACTTATTAGAGTTGGCTTCTCCCGGTGGTGCAGGGCGAAACAAGACGTTAGGGCAATCTGAATTCCTAAAACTCAAAATACCCGTACCTCCAATTGAGGAGCAGAAGGAAATTGTTCGGTTACTAAATACAGCAGATAAGGAAATCGAACTACAAAAGAAGAAAATAGAAGCGATTAAACAACAGAAAAAAGGTTTGATGCAACAATTATTAACCGGGAAAAAGAGATTGAAAATAAATACTATTTAACGCATGAATACATCTGAAACCTTTAAGGAGTTCCTCTCAAATATCAAAATAAGCGATGATAAGGCTGATACAATTTCTTATCGCTATGGGCGTATTACAAAATCTTTGAACACAGAATTTCGCAACACAGATTCTAAAACTGCAAATAGCTTGCAAGTTGGTTCTTATGGAAGGTATACGGGAATTAATGGGATTTCAGATTTAGACATGCTATATATTATGCCTGCATCAAAATGGGCAGATTATAACAAGTCCGGAGGACAAAGTAAATTATTACAAGATACTAAAACTGCAATTTCAAATACCTACTCTTCTTCTGATATTAAGGTGGATAGATGTGTAGTTACGGTAAATTTTACAGATTCCCATATCGATGTACAGCCAGTTTTTGAATTAGACGATCAAGACTACAAATATCCAGATACTTATGCTGATGGCACTTGGAAAATTACAAAGCCAAGAAAGGAAATGGATGCCATGGTCGAGTTTGTAGCCAATAAAAATCGAAACCTTAGAAGACTCTGTAAGATGGCCAGATCATGGAAAAATAAGCATGGGGTTTGTATGGGTGGGCTTTTGATAGACACGCTTGCTTATAATTTTTTAAAATCAACTACTTGTTATGACGAAAAGAGTTTTGCATATTATGATGAAATGTGTAGAGATTTTTTCAAACATTTATATGACCAGCCCAAGGATCAAAATGAATATGGTGCTTTAGGAAGCAAGCAGCGAGTGAAAGTTAAAAAGTCTTTTAAGAGGAAGGCAAAGAAGGCGTATGATCTAGCTGAAGAAGCGATTGATGCTGCTTCTGATAAAACGAAACATAATAAATGGAGGGATATTTTTGGAAATGATTTCCCGAAATATGTAAACGAAGAAAAAGAAGCCGCATCACTTAATTCCAGCTATAGAAACACCGAGGAATTTATTGAATCAAAATACCCTATTGATATTAGATACGATTTAAAAATAGATTGTGAAGTGAAGCAAAATGGTTATAGAGATGGTTTATTACGTGAATTTCTGTTAAAGAAAATTAGATTGATGCCGAATAAATCTTTAAGGTTTTATATTGAGAGAATAGATGTGCCTGCTCCTTATGTAATCAAATGGAAAGTTACTAACCGCGGAGAACAAGCAGTCAAGAGAAACTGCATTAGAGGACAAATAATTGATTTAAACTCTAGTGAGAAGACTGAAACTACAAGTTTTAAAGGTAGTCATTTTGTAGAATGTTATATCATTAAAGATAATATAGTAGTTGCCAGAGATTTAATTGATGTACCTATTTCTGAATAGTTTAAAAATATAGATATGAGTGAGCAAAAAAACTTATTAGAGTCTCAAATTCGAGAAATTTATGGAAGAGTTGTTTATACACACAAAACCCATGAAAAATGTGCCGATGTTCTTAAGGAAAGAAGTGATTGCTTAAAATTTGCTGAAATTTTCTTATCGGCAGCAACTACTACCAGTATTTTAGTTGTAGTGCTCGGTGAAGGGGAAGCATTTCAATTTATCGCTGCACTTTGCTCAACAATATTACTTGGAATAACACTTTATTCCAAAGATTTCAATTTATTGGCGATAGCAGAAAAACATAAACAGGCAGCTTTAAATATTCTAGAAATAAGAGAAAAGCTACTTTCATTACTTGTCGATATTAGGATTGGAAATAAAGCAATAGAACATCTTCAGCAGACCAGAGACGAATTGAACGAAGAACTTATCAATACATATCGAGGTGCTCCTAAAACAATTAATAAGGCTTATCAAATTGCTTCCAAAGCACTTCAACAAAATGAGGAGTTTACATTTTCAGATGCAGAAATCGATAAGTTTTTACCAGAAAGCTTGAGAAAGAATTAGAATTATAGTTTATCAATTGATTGAAATAGATCAGGCACATCAACCCTTAACCAATAAAACTTTAAAAAGAATATGCAGCTTAATTACTTTCCAATAAATATTGAGTTTGAAAAATATCAAATCAATACTGAATTATATAGCGATGAACGTCTTACTGAATTAAGAGGTTTGTACAATGCTACGCATTCTTTTTTTAGAAACGGTGATTCTATATACATTTCCAACAAGGACAGTGATGACAGCACTCCAATTGGTATATTAACAGAACGAAGTACATATAGTGATCATCAGATCACAGCCTCATTGATAAAGCATATCTTTTTCAGAACTTTCAAAGACCGTTTCCCAAGATACACTCCCGTAGATTTTTATCCTTTCCGTTTCTTTTCGGGTAAAGACGATATCATTAAAAATGCCTTGCCAGATAGTTTAAAAGACAGGATAGGTTATAAAAAGCTCATTGAAGTGCAATTGCGTTTGACCGAGATCAATGGAAAAAAACGTTTCGGTTTCTTGGTCAATATCAAACGTAACTGGATTTTTGACATTAGTTGTGCTGAGTTACATTCAGAAGGATTTGAATTGATTGGTCTTGATGTATTGCATGCAGAAACCTTGCCTGGATTAACGAATATTCTCGCTCCCAATGAAGAATTTGTTGGAGTTCTAAAAGAAGTAATAGGAAACAAAGCAAAAGTTGAAACCAATGAAGGTTTGAAAGAATTTGAATTAAGTGAATTGCTAATTCGAAAAACAAAATTCAACATCGGGAAGTACCTGAGTTTTGCCACATCACCAGATAAAAGTGATGAAATATTGAACATCATTGAGGGTAAACGATCTGATATCTACAATCCCAAAAATCTCTATACCGAAATTAGTAAAATAGCAGAACACTTATTTAGTGAAAACGGAAAACTGGTTTTATTCCAGAATAAAGAAAGTTTTTGTTTTACGGTAGATAGCAAACCGATCTCTGTTTCAAATACGATGGAACTAAAAAATCCTACGTTTATTTTTGACCATGCTGTTACAAAGACCAATAATTATAACCCAGATGCAGGTCTGTCTAATTATGGCCCTTATGACAGCAATACATTTGATATCAAATCACCAAACATCCTTTCTATCTGTAACAAGAATACCCGTGGCAATTTCACAAAGTTCCTTTATAGTCTTAAAGATGGTATTCCGCAATCCAGATATTTCCAAAAAGGACTGCAAAAGAAATACGATTTGCAAGATATAGTATTTAACATTAAGGAAATTCAGGATTATACTATAAATGAATATCTAAATGCAATTAGAAGTGATGATGAAAGTAAACCAGATTTAGCTATTATTGAAATCCCAGCAGCATTTAAAAGATATGATGACCGAAATAATCCATATTATGCTATAAAAGCAAAATTACTTGCTCTTGAAATTCCGGTTCAATATGTTACTGCAGAGGTAGTAAAAAGCCATAATGAATACATTTTAAATTCACTTGCATTGCAAATTTATGCAAAGCTTGGCGGTATTCCTTGGGTTTTGCCTTCGCAGCGTTCGGTCGATAGAGAAATAGTAATTGGTATTGGGCATAGTTGGCTCAGGAAAAATCAATACGCAGGATCCGAACAAAACAGAGTGGTTGGTATCACAACCTTTCTTTCGGGAGATGGTCAGTATCTATTATCAGATAAAGTAAAAGATGTAGCTTTTGAAAATTACTTTTCGGAGTTGCTTAAAAGCCTAAAAAATTCCATCGAAAGGCTATCATCAGAATATGGTTGGGCAGAAGGTGATACTGTACGTCTAATTTTTCACATATTCAAACCTATCAAAAACACAGAGTTCGATGTAATCAGTCAACTGGTCAAAGAAATTAATCAGTATAAGATAAAATTTGCTTTTGTTACAATTAGCCAATCGCACCCAAATATGATTTTTGACACCACTCAGCAGGGTGTACAGAAGTATGGTAACAGCAATGTTATCGGTGCGTTTATCCCCAGCCGAGCAAGTAATGTTTTTTTGGATTCAGAAACTTGTATTGTTCAAATGTTGGGACCGAATGAATTGAAAACATCTAGGCAAGGGATGAGCAAGCCCATTCAAATTAAAATACGCACCCCACAAGGCAATTATGACAATAATGGATTGAATGATTTGATATTTCATGATTTGAGTTATATCACACAGCAAATATTCTCATTCACTTACCTGTCTTGGCGTAGTTTTTTACCAGGAGAAGAACCCGCAACAATGAAGTATTCCAACCTTATTTCACGCTTGCTCGGCAAAATGAGAAGTGTTCCTGGCTGGGATGCGGATAGCTTAAACTATGGATTAAAAAGAAAGAAATGGTTCCTTTAGAAGAAAAAACAGGTTATCTATCAAGAGTCACTGAAAGCCATAAACTTACAGCATTTAATAATTTGTTGTTAGGTAAGACTATTATTGTACCTGAAAGTCAAGATTTGAATGAGTCTGAGGAGTATTATTTTGAAATTGTAAATGCTATTCAGAAAAACAAGAAAGTAGATTTTGAAAAATATTTTGAAAAAAAATGTAAAAGTAAACCGAGTAAAGACTCTCCAGCTCCTTTTGTCAATGATGATTTTCTTATGTTCTCGTTTATTGTGGGTGTTTCAATATTTAGTATAAACAAGGATTGGGTAAACTATATAGTTTCTATCAGAAACAGAAATGCAATAACAATCACTTTTGAAAACATTTTAAACGAAAATTATTATAGCACAAGTAATTTGCCAGAGATTGTATTCGTGTTTCTTCAAATAAGCAATCAATCACTAATTACAAACGAGTTCGTAAACTTCACCTATAAAAAGTTGACTGAGAATATTAAATTATTTGAAAGTCGTAGCGATTTTCAAATTTTGTGTTCTATAAAAGCTTATGACTCAATACTGTTACTAAAGGAATTACCTGATAATAGTGAATTAAACTTGTTTAGGAGCTTTAATACCAAATTTATTAGACGCATAAAATACTTATCATGGATAATTCAAGCAGTTTTATTTGCTGGGTTAATTTATCTATTGCTTAAGCTTCCAAAGTACAGTCCTGAAACAATTCAATTTATTGAAACATACAACTACGCTTTTACAATTTTTGGAGCGTTGGGGCTTAGTCTTATAGGCAATTTAATACCTGCCTTTAAAAACAAATCACAAGAATTAATTATGAAAATGCTTGGCTATCCAAGTGAACTAATTATAAATTCTACAAAGAAGATATAAGTATCATGGACACACCCTCATTCATAGAAGACCATATTTCCCAAATTCCGGCGTTAAAATTGCTGATGAATATGGGCTGGAAATACCTATCGCCAGAGGAGGCTTTAGCAGCCCGTGGAGGAAGAAGCTCGAATGTGCTATTAGAAGATATTCTAAAAAGCCAAGTACAGAAGATTAATAAAATTGATTATAAGCAAAAGGAATTTGCTTTTTCCGAATCTAACATCAACAATGCAATACTTGCAATCAGGGATTTACCAGTACAAGATGGTTTTATAGCAGCGAATAAGGCCTATTACGAACTCATCACATTAGGGAAAAGTTTTGACCAAACGGTTTTAGGTGATAAAAAAAGTTTCTCTTTTCGTTATATTGACTGGGAAAAGTCGGAAAACAACATCTATCACATAACTGAAGAATATAGTGTACTACGTTCAGATAGAGCCGATCATTACCGACCAGATATTGTACTATTTATTAATGGTATTCCGATGGTCATTATTGAATGTAAGTCGCCTAAAATAAAAGAGCCTGTAGAAAAAGCCATTGAACAGCATTTAAGAAACCAGCAAGAAGACGGAATTCGAAGCTTGTATTTGTACTCCAATCTTACATTTGCTTTGGCCTCTAATGAAGCAAAATATGGTACAACCGCTACCAGCAAAGAATTTTGGGGAGTTTGGAAAGAAATGTTCCGTACTAAAGAAGAAGAACGTTTTTGGGAAAATAAAATCAACATTTTAAAGCACAAAGCTTTACCAGAAAATGAGCGTACAGTATTATTTAAAGAACGATTTAGAAAGGTCTGGCAATATTTTGAAAATTTAGAACAAGAGGAACAGGTTATTACTACGCAGGATAAACTACTCTTTAGTTTTTGCCATCCCAAACGATTATTGGAAATTATATATGATTTCACTTTGTATGATGACGGTATCAAAAAAGTAGCCCGATACCAGCAGTATTTTGCGATTAAAAACACGTTGACTAGAATCCTAAAAATCGATACCAAAGGTAATCACGAAGGTGGTGTGATTTGGCATACACAAGGAAGCGGAAAATCTTTGACTATGGTGATGCTAGCTCAATTAATTGCTTCACATCCGAATATTAAAAATCCTAAGATACTTTTGGTAACAGATCGTATTGATCTGGATGACCAGATAACAGAAACGTTCAAAAAATGTCATGTGCCAGTAGTTAATGCTGATAAAGGAGCATCAAAGGAAATAGCTAAAAAACTCAGAGGGGAAATACTGGATGATAACGAACAGGAAAAATTAAAGAAGGATACCAGCCTTTTAAAATTGATTACAGAATCCGGCGATGCAGTCATCACCACCCTAATTCATAAATTTGAAGCTGCTGTTAATGCAAGCCCTCAATCATTTGATAGCTCAGAAATTTACATTTTGATAGACGAAGGACACCGTTCACAATACGGTTCTTTCAATGTCAAAATGCAGAAAGTATTTCCAAATGCCTGTTTTATCGCATTTACTGGGACGCCATTGTTGAAAAAAGAAAAAAGCACAGCGAGTAAGTTTGGAGGCATTATCGATGTGTATTCGATTACGGATGCCGTAGAAGACGGAGCCGTTGTCCCTTTGTTATATGAAGGCAGGCATAACCTTATTGAGGTTAATGAAAAACCGTTGGATAATTATTTTGACAAGGTTTCGGAACCACTTACACCCTACGGAAAAGCGGCTTTGAAGAGAAAATACAGTTCGAAAAATATCCTTAATAAAGCCGATCAGGTTATTTACGCCAGAGCCTGGGATATCACTGAACATTATGTGGATAATTTTCAAGGCACTGGTTTTAAAGGGCAGCTGGTAACACCCAATAAAGCCACAGCAATTAAATACAAAGAGTATTTGGACGAAATTGGCAAAGTAAGCTCTGAAATAATCATGTCTGCTCCCGACACTCGGGAAGGCGAAGAAGACGCCTTTGATGTATCGGACGATAAAGTGAAAAAATTCTGGAATGTCCGAATGGATAAATACGGCACACAGGATAAATATGAAAAGTCTGTAATCGGTGCGTTTAAAAAACAAGACTTTCCTGAAATTATCATAGTGGTGGACAAACTACTGACGGGTTTTGATGCTCCAAGAAATATTGCGTTGTATTTGACCCGTCAATTAAAAGAACATACTTTGTTACAAGCTATTGCTCGTGTAAATCGTGTGTATCCTGGAAAGGATTATGGTTATATAATAGACTATTTTGGTAATTTGGAGAACTTGGACAACGCCATTCAGACATATTCCGGTGAGAATATGTTTGATGCAGAAGATTTAGCCGGAAGCTGGACAAATATAGTAGAAGAAATCAAAAAATTACCTCAGGCACATTCCGAGGTTTGGGATATTTTCAAAACTATTAAAAACAAATATGATGAACCGGCTTATGAAGAATTGCTTAGCGATGAAGCTATCCGGCATCAGTTTTATGAGAAAGTATCTGCTTTTGCACGTTTACTAAAACTGGCATTATCCAGTATTGATTTTGCTAACAACACCCCTGAAAAACAAATTGACAAGTATAAGTCTGATTTGAAATTCTTTTTGGCATTGCGTGTTTCTGTCAAAAGGAGATTTTCTGATGATATTGACTACAAGGAATATGAGCCACAGGTACAAAAATTAATTGACAAGCATATCACGACAGAGGGCGAAGTGCTTAGGATAACGGATTTAGTCGATATTTTTGACAAAGAACAACGAGAAGCTGAAGTTGAGAAATTAAGCAGTAAATCTGCTAAAGCGGATCATATCGCCAGCAGAACTATTCGAGCCATCAATATCAAAATGAATGAGGATCCCATCTTTTATAAAAAGCTGTCTAAACTCATTCGTGAAGCGATTGAAGAATATCATCAGCAAAGAATTGACGAAGCTGAATTCCTAAAAAAAGCTAAAGAGTATGAGGAGGCATTTTTAAAAGGAGAACGAGGGAATATTCCAAATGCTTTGCTAGGAAATGATACAGGTATTGCTATTTATAATCTTATAACTGATATTTTTAAAGATGTGCTTTCTGATAAAATCGAAGTTGCTACAGAGCTTGCTCTTGGTATAGATCAAGTAATCCGTTCAGTAGTATATCAAAATGATCAATTGATGGTAGATTGGCAGAACAAACCTGATATAGAAGGTAAAATTCGCATCGCTATTGATGATTACATCTTCGATTTGAAAAGCAAATACGACATTGACTTGTCTTTCGATGATATTGATCAGACCGTAGAAGAGGCATTAAAAGTAGCTAAAATCAAGTTTGTATGATGGTGGAAAATATCCATAAGATACAATTTGGTTCTGCTACAATTGAATATAGACTCGAATTTCAGGATAGAAAAAATTTGACTATTAAAGTCTATCCAGATTGTATTGTAAAAATAATAGCACCGTATGATACAGCGGTGGAAAAAATTACACAGCATATCAAAAAAAAAGCTCCATGGATCATCAAACAACAACGTGAATTTTTATCCTACCATCCATACACACCAGAACGAATATATGTCAATGGAGAAACACATCTGTATTTGGGAAGACAATATAAGCTACGTGTAGAAATAGGTAATAGAAATGAGGTGAAGCTTTTCAGAGGGCATATTACGGTACTTTCTAAAGAGGAAAATAACGTTAAAGATATTCTCGATAAGTGGTATCGAGAGAAGGCATTCGTTCATTTTGACGAGGTATTGAGTAAAGTGTATCCCATGTTTAAGAAATACAAAATCAATAAACCAGAATTACATATCCGCTCTATGGAAAAACGTTGGGGAAGTTGTACGCCAAATGGTAAGGTTATTCTAAATCCAGAGTTAATCAAAGCTCCTAAAGGTAGTATTGAGTATGTAGTTGTTCATGAATTGTGCCATTTAGTGCATCACAACCATACAAAGGCTTTCTATGATTTACAGGAGGTAATGATGCCAGACTGGAAGAAATGGAAAGAGAAGTTAGAACATAGTTTAGTGTGATTTATTTGTGCTTAAAAATAACATTGGGAAGTCTATAAAAACTCCCCAATGTCAAAATCACTCAAATCACTTTTCCGCAAAGTTGAAGAACTGTCTTCCGTTTCAGATGAAAGGGTGCTATCCAAAAGCTCGGCTATTCTTCGGGAAGCATCTTCCATAGAATTTTCCAATAGGCTGAATAATTCGGTTCCCTGTATTTTTTGAACTATCGCTATCGCTGTTTCCTTTTGGGCTGGTTCCAATTCTTCTTTTTGGAGCAACACCCCCACGGAGCTTAGTTCTTCAAAGGTAACCCCTTGGGCAAAACCGTCATCGCCACCGGATATTCCGTACCTGTTCCATTCTTCTTCCTCTTCCTCCAAATCAGGCATATTACTGAAAACTTCGTCCAGCTCTTCCTTGCGGATTTGAATGCCGACGTTTTCATTTTCGTCGTATTCAATGTCTAAATTAGCGGGGTTTATCTCCGGTTCCTCAATTTGGCGTTCATTGGCAGCGTTTGGCATTGAAAGGCGTTCTACGGGTTTTGGCTGCCCCATAATATCGGGCAGGTTCGGATTGACTTTCTTCTGCATTGGCTTATGCTCCGACCTTTTCTTAATGACAATCTTGTCCTGCACCAGCAGGGCAATGACTATGAGCAGGCATATCACAATTACTGTTTCCATAACGTAGGTTTTTTAAAACAAGCCTTTGTACTTTTCCTTGAACTCTTTTGTAATCATATCTTCAAATACTTTAAAATGATGTTCAAGAATATTATTGAGATAGGCAAACAAGGGTATTTTATCATCGCCTATAATCTGGACTATGCGGGTTAAACGCTCGTGATGTTCAGGACTTAGGTATATGCTTTTATTGCCTCTTTTCTGCATTTTATTCATTTGCATAAATGCATTTTCATAGGTTGTTTTAGCTGTATTGCTAACTGTATCGGAGTTGCTGCCGGCTGCAACAGTATTCCTGTTCTTTTTATCTTTCTTCATTATAAAATGGGTTTAAAATGTTCATTGAAATAATCGGTAATATCGTCCCCGTACTCTCTGAAATGATGTTCAAGAATGTTGTCAATGTAAGAGTAGAGCGTTGTTCTTTCCTCTCTTGTCAGTTGCACGATGCGGAGCAATCTTTCGTGGTATTCAGGGCGTATGTAAACTACCTTGCCGTTACGCCCCGATGGAAACCGATTGACCAAAAATGTTTCCTCGTAGTCCGCTTTCTTTGATGAACTGTTACGGGCTTTTTCCCTGGGCTTTGTTTCCTTTGGTATATCCTGCAGTTTATTATTGCTCGGTGGAGCAACAGGCTCATCGCCGCTTATGACGTTCATAAGGTATTCCTCATCAACATTGGGCTTTTCAAAATCGTTGTTTTTGTTATCTGAAGCCATACTTTAATATTTTTATAGATGAGTGATTTTTAAAAATTCCTCGACAAGCAAATCCATTTTGGTTGCTTTCATTAGCTGTGGTTCGGCAGGTAGCAAACTTGACCGGAATACATAACTGCCTGTATCGTCTGTTTCCTTTCGGAAACGCTTGCTGTCCATTATCCTTGTTTCCATTATGGGCAGGTTGAGTTCTTTGATGACACTTTGATACGCATCATACAAACCTGTTTTTTCCCTGCCGTCCACCTGGTTCCAAAACAGCCACATCTCTTGTTCGGGATTGCCCTCATCCGTTTGGGGAAGTCCGAGAAAGGCTTTGGTAAAGCCCAATGTACTTTCCACTACCAAACGGTCGGCAGTAATGGGCGAAAAGATGAAGTCCATTTTTTTTAAGGTCGTCAGTACACCTTTGGTATTGGCTGTTCCTGGCAGGTCGAAGAAAATAACATCCGGTACAACCGCCGACTGGCTTCTGTATTCCGATGCTTTCTCCAAAGCTGTTTCAGCTTTGCATTTAATAATCGGGTATGCTTTTTTGTTGATGGCTTGAAACTGCTTCATTGCCGCCTTTTTATGGTAGTCGTTCTGCATTATGGTTCTCTTATCCCGTTCACGCATATTGGTCAGGCTGTGTTGCGGAAAGTCGCAGTCCATCACCATCACATTAAAACCTAAACGGTAGTGAAGCACACTTGCCAGCAAAGTGGTCATTGTAGATTTTCCCACACCGCCTTTTTGGGTGGAGAAGCTGATTTTTAAAGTTTTCTTTGTTGTTTCCATTATTTAAAAATTTATTGTTACACACTTTATTTGTTTTGCAGGATTGAATATTGGTTTATCTGATTATTACCTCATTCCTATATTCCTGCATTCCCTTTTGGGTACTTTCCTGCACAGGTATCTGCTTTCATTTTTGCCTTGTAAGGCACATTCTTTGGCAAGTGGCAAAACTTGCAACAGGTAAATTGCTTTACCGCTTTTATGCTTTTACACTTTTATTGTTTTATGCTTTTAAAACCCTATGCTTTTATTCCAAACTGTCTGTTTGCAAACCTGATTTTCTTCTTTGTTTAGATACATTTTTTACTACCTGCACTAAAATTATACGGCAAATAAAGCGATTGATTTGCCCGCTGATTGCGGTGTGGCAGTGTTTGGCGTTCAAAGGCAGTGTTTGGCACAGCTATACAGTACAATGCTTTCGTAAACAGGGCTTTACTTTGTACAGTGATTTTTATTAATGGATTTATGCAAAATTCTTTTGACAAATCGGAGGGTAACGAGAACGGCATCGAGCCGTTTTTCCCTGTTACATTTAATCCGTCCCGTAGGGCGGATTTTTGTGTTCAACAGAACACGGCAAGTTGTGTTTTGAGGCACTCGAAACCGAGTTAGTGCCTCAAAACAACTTGCCCTTTGCAGGGGGCAGAAAACACCTTCCGAAGTCAGGGTTTTGTATGGATTTAAAATGGATTTGTGATGAACGAGAACAGTAACAATAAACAGAATAAGGGTGGACGGAAAGCTAAGACCGACCCAAGCATCCACCGCCACGTTTTCCGTCTTACAGATGAAGAAAACGCCAAACTCTTATCGCTTTATGAAGCATCGGGAATGCCCAATAAAGCAAAGTTTATCATTTCCCTGCTGTTCAGTAAGGAAATGAAATCGGTTAAAATTGATAAAGGAACGGTTGATTTTTATATGCGATTGACTTCGTTTCACAGCCAGTTTCGTTCCGTAGGTGTAAACTATAACCAGATTGTAAAGCTGCTGTACAAGAATTTTTCCGAGAAAAAGGCAGCAGCATTCCTGTATAAACTGGAAAAACAGACGGCAGAAATGGCGATGCTTTGTCAAAAAATCATTCAGATAAGCGAGGAATTTGAAGCCAAACACCTGAAAAAATAGCGGTAGAAATGATAGCAAAAATCGGGAGAAGCGCAAATTTATACGGGGCGTTGGCATACAATCAGCTTAAAGTAGAGAATGAAAACGGGCAAATTTTGTTCGCCAACAAGATAATTGAAACCGCAAGCGGTCATTATTCCGTTGCACAATTAGCCCAGTCTTTTGCCCCTTACCTGATTGCCAACCGCAATACAGAGAAACATACCCTGCATATTTCACTCAATCCCGACCCGAATGACAAGGTAAGTGATGATAAATTTCGGGAAATGGCAGAAGAATATATGCGGGAAATGGGCTACGGCGAACAGCCTTTTGCCGTATTTAAACATACCGATATTGACCGTAGCCATATTCATATCGTATCGGTTTGCGTGGACGAAGAGGGCAAAAAGATTTCGGACAAATTCGAAAAAATGAGGTCTATGAATATTTGCCGTGAACTAGAAAGAAAACACGGATTGATACCCGCAACTGATAAAGAGCACAATCAGAATGACAAGGTTTTCCGTCCGGTAGATTACAAAGCAGGCGATGTGAAAAGTCAGATTGCTGCGGTTGTCCGTCACCTGCCGAATTATTATAAATTTCAGACTTTGGGCGAATACAATGCCTTGCTTTCCCTGTTTAATGTTACCACCGAAAAAGTGGAGGGCGAATTGCAGGGACAGCTACGGCAGGGTTTATTGTACATTCCTTTAAATGAAAAAGGCGAAAGAGCCGGGCATCCGTTCAAGGCTTCGTTGTTTGGTAAAAATGCAGGGCTTCCGGCTTTGGAACTGCATTTTGCAAAATGCAAAGAGGATTTAAAAGACCACCCGACAAAACCTACCATTAAAGCTGCTGTTACCATTGCCCTGCAATCAACAAATGATGAGCAGGGTTTTAAAAAGCAGTTAGGCGAACAGGGCATTAATGTAGTGGTGCGTAGAAATGATACAGGACGTATTTACGGAATAACTTTTATAGACCACAATTCTAAAACGGTTTGGAACGGTTCACGCTTAGACAAGGAACTTTCTGCCAATACCTTTAATGATTATTGGAACAATAATATCAAACTGGAGATTAAAGAACCTGCCGTACAACCACCAAAAACATCCACATCAAATGATGCAGATCTTCCTGCGGAAGAACCTCATCATTTGTTCGACTTCCTGAATACTACTGAAAAACACGAAGACGGTTTGATTGAGGCATTTGGCGGTTTGTTACCCGAAGCACAGGGCGATGATTACGAGGAACAGGATTTTGCTAACAAAATGAAGAAGAAAAAAAAAAGAAGACTGTAAGAGGTCAGATTTTGGAATTAAAAATCTGTTTTTAAAAAGATTTATTGAGCTGTCACTTTATAATTCTGAAAGAATTTGAGTTGTATTTAAGTAATTGCTTAAATAAACAAATTGACTATCTTTGTGCTATGGACAATAATTCTTGCATACGACAACAAGCAGACATTAAACAAATAAACCGCTGTAAAGACCGAGTTTCAGAACTCAACGGTTCTTTTGACTATTTATCGAACGGACTTGAATTAGCGGGAAACAATGTAAGACTGAAAATACTCTTTCTACTTTATGAAGAAAAACGACTTTGTGTTTGTGATATAAGTGATATTCTTGGTATGACAATTTCAGCGGTTTCACAACACTTGCGGAAACTCAAAGACAGAAAACTTATTGAAACCGAACGAGAAGCTCAAACTATTTTTCACTCACTGACTAAAGAGTATGAAAAAATGCTGAAACCATTTTTCAAAATACTTGACGAAAACAAAATATTAGAAACAATATGAAAACTGACAAAAAATTAATTGGTGCAGGACTTTTGACTACAATTGCAGCTTCTCTTTGTTGCATCACACCAGTATTGGCTCTTATTGCAGGAACAAGCGGTCTTGCTTCCACTTTTTCTTGGCTTGAACCTTTTCGACCCTATTTTATCGGGTTGACAATTTTGGTTCTTGGTTTTGCTTGGTATCAAAAGTTGAAACCCAAAAAGCAGATAGATTGCAATTGTGAGACAGAAGAAAAACCAAAATTCATTCAGTCAAAAATGTTTTTAGGAATTGTAACAGCATTTGCAATCGTAATGCTTGCCTTTCCATACTACTCAAGCATTTTCTACCCAAAGACAGAAAAGCAAATTATAGCGGTGGACAAATCCAATATTCAAAAAGTAGAATTTACGATTAGCGGAATGACTTGTGCAAGTTGTGGCGAACACGTAAATCACGAAGTAAATAAATTGACAGGAATAATAAGTTCAAACGCCTCATACGAAAAAGGAAACGCAATCGTGGAATTTGACAACTCAAAAACGAATATTTCTGAGGTCGAAAAAGCAATTAACTCAACAGGATATTCTGTAACCGACAAAAAATAAAACCAAATGGAAATCATATTGCAATCAACAATTACTTGCCCCAACTGCGGACACAAGAAAGAAGAAACAATGCCGACAGACGCTTGCCAATATTTCTACGAATGTGAAAAATGCAAACAAGTTCTTAAACCAAAACAAGGAGACTGTTGTGTTTATTGTAGTTACGGAAGTGTTCCTTGTCCACCAATTCAGCAGGACAAAAAATGTTGCTGACGGACAGAAAACAGAAGAGCAACTAAAAGTATTTTTTATTTGGATGCTTCATAAATGTTACGATACAAAAGGATCATAGAAGCTACAACTCTTATCACTTCGCCAAACACTGCCACGCACCGCCATTGACTGCCACATTCTTATAGCCGCTGTGTAGAGCCTTTAAATTCACGCCCGAACATTAAAACTAAAAAAGAATGCAGGGAGAAGACGATTTAAGAGGTTTAGCCAAAATAATGGCTTTTATGCGGGCAGTGAGTATTCTTTTGGTGCTGATGCACCTTTATTGGTTTTGCTATGGTTTCTTTTTAGAACGTGGCTGGACGTTGGAAATAATCAACAAGATATTAGGCAATTTCGACCGGACGGCGGGCTTGTTTTCACATACCCTTTATACCAAGGCGTTCGCTTTGGTTTTGCTTGCTTTGAGTTGTTTGGGAACGAAAGGCGTAAAAAATGAGAAGATAACCTGGTCTAAAATATACGTGGCTTTGGGCGTTGGTTTTGTGCTGTTCTTTCTGAACACACCATTATTAAAACTTACTCCGGTAATAGGAACATTTCTGTATATCCTTACTATCTCGTTAGGTTATATTGCTTTGTTGATGGCAGGTGTATGGATGAGCCGATTACTCCGTACTAATCTGATGGACGATGTTTTCAATAATGAAAACGAGAGCTTTCAGCAGGAAACTAAGCTGATGGAAAACGAATATTCCATTAACCTGCCTACCAAATTTTACTACAAAGGCAAATGGAACAACGGTTGGATAAATATTGTAAATCCTTTCAGGGCATCAATCGTGTTGGGTACTCCGGGTTCGGGGAAATCGTATGCCATCGTAAACAATTACATCAAGCAGCAAATTGAGAAAGGCTTTAGTATGTACATCTATGATTTTAAGTTTGATGACCTTTCCACCATTGCCTACAATCATTTATTGAAGCATCGGGATAAGTACAAAGTTCAGCCAAAATTCTACGTCATCAACTTTGATGATCCACGCAAGAGCCATAGGTGCAATCCACTCAATCCCGATTTTATGACGGACATATCCGATGCTTACGAAGCGGCTTATACCATAATGCTGAACCTCAATCGAAGCTGGATACAGAAACAAGGGGATTTTTTCGTGGAAAGCCCAATCATTCTTTTGGCTGCTATTATTTGGTATCTGAAAATTTACGAGAATGGCAAGTATTGTACATTCCCACACGCCATTGAATTGCTTAATAAAAAGTATTCGGAAGTATTTACTATTTTAACCTCATATCCCGATTTGGAAAATTATTTGTCGCCTTTTATGGATGCGTGGCAATCCGGAGCACAAGACCAATTACAGGGGCAAATCGCATCGGCTAAAATTCCATTGTCAAGAATGATTAGCCCGCAGTTGTATTGGGTAATGACAGGCGATGATTTTTCGCTTGACATCAACAATCCGAAAGAGCCAAAGATATTATGTGTAGGTAACAATCCCGACCGTCAAAATATCTACTCCGCAGCATTGGGTTTGTACAATTCAAGGATTGTGAAGCTCATCAACAAAAAGGGGCAATTAAAGAGTTCTGTTATTATAGATGAGTTGCCAACCATTTATTTTAGAGGACTGGATAATCTTATCGCAACTGCGAGAAGTAATAAGGTAGCGGTTTGTTTGGGTTTTCAGGATTTTTCGCAATTAACAAGAGATTACGGCGACAAGGAAAGTAAGGTTATCCAAAATACGGTAGGTAATATTTTCAGCGGGCAGGTTGTAGGAGAAACGGCAAAAAGTCTTTCGGAACGCTTCGGAAAAGTATTGCAGAAACGCCAAAGTATGACGATTAACAGGAATGATAAATCTACCTCTATTTCCACACAGTTAGACAGCCTTATTCCGGCATCGAAAATTTCAACACTTACACAGGGTATGTTTGTGGGTTCAGTTTCGGACAACTTTGATGAACGTATCGACCAAAAGATTTTCCACGCTGAAATTGTAGTGGACAATGAAAAAGTTGCCGCAGAAACTAAAGTATATCAGAAGATACCGGAAATCCTATCCTTTGTTGATGAACACGGAGAAGACAAAATGAAACAGAAAATTGAAAGCAATTACCGTCAGATAAAATCGCACATTCTGCATATCGTTGAAAATGAAATGGAGCGTATCAAGAACGACCCGAACTTACAGCATTTGGTGCAGGAGGGATAGTTTATTAATCAAACAAGACCATTCGGGATACGTTGTTTGATGAATAAGCCATCATCATAGAATATAGTTTTGTGAATACTAAATTAAAGCCTTTCGGGGCTAAATTTGTATACTTTTTTTACTTTTGTATTTATACTCAGCGATTATTCGATTTTACCTTAAACCTTTAAAATTTATTTTTTATATTTTTACGGTAACGCTCAATATCTGATTAACTTAACAACAACCATTGGATGATAAGTGTATTTACAGAACGTGCATTATTACGGAAAGTGAAATTAGGGGACTCTTTTAGCCCCCAAAAGACTACTATTGTTATCATTGAAAAGGGAAGCATCAGCATCAAATCCAATGAGTTGATACATCACTACAAAAAAGGAAATTTGGGTATGATAATACCCAATAATGTATATAAGGTAAATGCCTTTACAGATGATGTGAAAGCATATTTTATTTTAATAGACAGGGATGAGCTAAACAATCAAACTTCTTTTGCTTTCAATAAATATGAAATGCAGCAAGCACTTCGCAGCAGTAACAATAATATTGAGAAAGTTTCAGATAATGCTTTTGCTCATATACTCAACTTATGTGAACAGCTTTTTTATTATAATCAGGAAGAAAAAGAAATCACGTTTAGCCAGCAGATAAAGCTGTCTTTATTCACATCGCTGGTGTATATTTTGGTGGGAGACTTTTTACAGGGAAAAGGAAAGGACATAAACATTCTTAAAAATTCAAGAAAAGAAAGCATCACGATGAAGTTCCTGCAATTGGTAAGCATAAATTTCATGAAAGAAAAAGAGCTTAAATTCTATGCCGACAAATTGTTGATTTCTTCCAAATACCTTTCCAATACCGTCAGGGAAATAACCAATCAGCCACCGTCCAAATTTATTACCGAAGCATTGCTGAACAATGCAAAAATCCTGCTGCTCAATTCCGACAACTCTATTAAAGAAATATCCAACGAGCTTGATTTTTCTGACCAATACGCATTTGGCAAATTCTTTAAGAAGCACACAGGACTTAGCCCCTCTAATTTCAAGAAAACGAATAAATTAGTCGATGCCATTTAGCATCGAACACACCCTTTCCTTTAATAGTAGTATTTAATCTGTGCAGATACTGTTTGAACCTCTTTTTAGGCATTATAAACCTTTACTGAAAGTCCTGCAAACCCGAACTTTGCATCAGTATTAAAATTTACATCTTAAAAAGACAGTCTATGGCAATATTTTTTAAAACAATCCGAAACACCATAAAGCACTGGTATGTACCTGCTATCATCGGGGCATTATTTATTGTATTGGGCGGTTATCTGTTTACAGTCCCTGAATCTGCTTATCTTTCATTGGTTATGCTTTTCAGTATATCGTTTTTGGCAAGCGGCATTATGGAAATTTTCTTTTCCGTACAAAACAAGGACGAGTTAGACGGTTGGGGCTGGTATTTGGCAAGCGGAATATTCACACTGCTGATAGGTGTCATATTGATAACCAAACCAGTCGTTGCAGCTACCACATTGCCATTTTTTATTGGGTTCAGCTTATTGTTCCGGTCATTTCAGGGGCTTGGTTTCGCTTTTGAGCTGAAAAACTATGGCGTGTTGCGTTGGGGAAATCTGGCAATTGTAAGCGTACTCGGTATCATCCTTTCATTTTTATTGATTGTCAATCCAATCTTTGCCGGAATCTCTTTAGTGGTAATGACAGCTTTGTCTTTCATATTTGCAGGTATTGTAAGTATTGTATTAGCGTTTCAACTGAAAAAACTGAAAACATTTCCTGAAAGAATCAACAAAGAACTAAAGGAGAAAATTGAACATCTAAAAGAAGAATACTATAAAAATATCCAATCCGAGGATAAATAGAAAATAGTTGCACATTTATCCTTAAATGGTATGCAAGGGCAGTCTTTTGTGGGTTGCCTTTTTTATTGGTATGTTTCGGAAAGCATTAGCAACATACCGTTTGAACCTCTTTTTGTGAATTACTAACCTTTTATGAAGACCCTTTCATTCAGAACTTTGCCAAGTAATATTTAAGTAATTAATGACAAGTTCAAAATGAAAAAAATCACTATGCTATTGTTAGGGCTTTTTGTTTTTTCGCAAACAATCTATGCCCAGCAAGGTCAAGAAAGAACGATAACCATTAAAGAGTTATTTGAGCTGACCAAAGAAAATCATCCGAATCTGAAAGTTTCCAAAACAGATATTGCCATAGCAAAGCAAGATGTAGAAGTTGCTAAAAACGCACAACTCCCTACTTTGAATGCGGCTTTGCAAGGATATTATCTTGGGGATGCCCACATTATTGATAAGGATTTTTCCAATTCCACAAGAGTAGATATGCCACATTTCGGCAATACTTTTTCGATAGATGCCAGTCAGTTGATATGGAAAGGCGGAATGGTAAAAAATGGTATCAAAGCCCAATCTTTGAAAGAAGAATTAACAGAGCTGAATTATCAGTCGAACGAACAAAGCATCAAACTTTTGGTGTTGGGCTACTATCTGGATTTGTATCAACTACTGAACCAAAAATCAGTATATCAGCAGAATATCCAATTGGCGGAACAACGCTTGCAAAACATCAATAAGTTTTATAATCAGGGAATGGTTACGAGAAATGATGTTATCCGCGGCGAACTGCAATTGTCTAATCTTAAACTTGCTTTACAGGTCGTAGAAAATAACCGTCAAATTCTCAATAAACAGCTTACCACCGCTTTGGGATTGTCCGAAAATACACAGATTGTGCCCGACGAAACCATACTTAGCAATGTTCCTAAAGCTTTATTGATGGAAGATTACAGAGCATTCGCACAAAATCATCCAACCATATTGATGACAAAAAAGGCAGTTGATATTTATGAAACCTCCGAAAAGATAACCCGTGCAGAAATGATGCCTTCGTTATCTGCATTTGCAGGAAATCAGCTGGCACGTCCGATTACTACATCAACGCCTGCTCTGGATATGTACACTAACGGATGGAGTGCCGGACTTTCACTGAATTTTAATATTGACGCACTGTACAAAACCCCTAAAAAAATCAAACAGGTGCGTTTTGAAAAAGACAAAGCCATTGCACAGGCAAACGAAGCTGAACAGATGATTGACGTTGCTGTAAATGCCGCTTACATTAAATACAATGAAGCCGTTACTCAGAACAATACACTTGAAACAAACAAAGAACTATCCGATGAAAATTATCGCATTATGAACAGTAAATACAACAACCAGTTGGCTATTTTATTGGATTTGATTGATGCAAGTAATCAGAAATTAGACGCAGAGTTACAGTTTGCTAATTCGGAAATAAGCATCGTTTATGCGTACTACAAATTATTAAAAGAAAGCGGAAATTTATAATAAATTGATAAACTTAAAGATAAAACAATGTCAGAAAATATAGAAAACAACAATCAGGAAAACACACCGCAACCGACTGGACAATCTGCGGAAAAGCAAAAGGTAAACAAGCAGAAAACCAAACAAAAAAAGACCAAAATCATCAATATTTTGATAGTCATTTTGGTTTTGGGCGGACTTTATTTTGTGGTAAAATCCTATTTCAATGTCGGGAACGACAAATACACCAATGCCGCACAGGTAGAATCGTTCATCAACCCGATAAATACAAGGGTTTCGGCTTATATCACTGAAATCCGTTTTGTGGAACATCAATATGTGAAAAAAGGTGATACATTATTGATATTGGACGACCGTGAAATACAAACTCAATTAGGACAGGCAGAAGCTACTTATATGTCGGCTTTGGCTTCTAAAAACGCAACATCCAGTTCGGTAAAAACAGCGACCAACAATGTAAATACCGTTGGAGCAAATGTGCAGGCAGCAAAAGCGAATATAGAAGCTACGAAAGCAAGACTGTGGAATGCGGAACAGAATTTTAATCGTTACAAAAACCTCTTGGCAGACGAAGCAGTAACCCGTCAGCAATTTGACCAGATAAAGACTGATTTCGAGGCACAAAAAGCCCAGTTGGAAGCCCAGATTTCGCAATATCAATCCGTGATTAATTCTAAAACTACGAGCGAATTATCAGTAAACGAAGTACAATCGCGATTGGGAATGAACGATGCTGACATCAAACGAACGCAGAGTGCTTTGGATATGGCAAAACTGAACCTTTCTTATACCGTTATCACAGCTCCCCACGATGGCATTATGGGAAGAAGAACAGTCAATGTAGGGCAGTTGTTAAACCCAAGCCAACAGGTTGGAACTATCGTGGACATCAATAACATTTGGGTAACGGCTAATTACCGTGAAAAACAAATGGGCAACGTACAGATAGGCGGTTTGGCAAAAATACAGGTAGATGCACTGGGCGGTAAAGAATTTGAGGGAAAAATAACCGCTGTATCAGGTGCAACAGGTGCGAGATATGCCGCTGTTCCGGTGGATAACTCAACAGGAAATTTTGTGAAAGTGCAACAGCGTATTCCGGTACGTATTGAATTTACAGATAAGAATAAACCCGAAGACTTGAAATTGCTTCGTGCAGGAATGAATGTAGAAGTGAACTTAAAATAACAGGAAGATGTACAATAAAGGTCCATTTGCAAGCTGGGTTCCCAAACCTTTGATGCTGTTGCTGATTTTGACGATCTTATTCTCGATGATGACCGTTTCCGGAGTATATACAAGTGTCATTACGGATATTACGGGAGCAATGGCTACCTATACGGAATATATCTCGCTTGCCAATAACGCAGGTACAATTGGTATGGGCTGCGCCATAATGATACTGATGCGTGTCAAGATGCGTTTCCGTACCAAAGAAATCATTTCAGTGTCAGCTATTATCCTTGCTATATTATCATATATGTGCGGTACTACAGATAGTCCTGTTGTTCTGATAAGTTGCAGTTTTCTCATAGGTTTTTTCAAGATGTTTCCGCTGATAGAAATGGTATTACCCATTATGTTCATCATTGCTCCGACAGGAGACCGTGGAAAATTCTATGCTGTATTCTACCCCTTGTCCATTGGATTTGGGCAGCTTTCGGCTTATTATTTTTCTACAATGGTGTTCAATGGTAGCTGGCAGACACCTTATATGTTTATGTCCGCTACGATGCTTGTAATTGCGGCAGTATCGCTTATTTTTCAACATAACCAACGATTTGGTTTCAAAATGCCACTGTATCAGATAGACTGGCTGTCACTTGTTTTGATAGCAACCTCCTTTATGTCGCTTAATTACTTTTTTGTGTTTATGAAACAACAGGGGTGGTTTATTTCGCCTTACATTTCGGGTTCATTGATTATCGGAGTGGTTCTTTTTGTAGCATTGATATACAGGCAGAAATCGCTCAAACGAAAGATGATTGATTTCGGAGCATTTAAAAAGAAAAATGTTATCCACGCTACCATATTATTGTTCTTTCTCGGGCTATATCTGGCAAGCACATCGGTATATACACAATATACAGTTGGTGTATTAGGGTATAATAACCTGATTAACGCACATATCAATCTTTGGATGATACCCGGTATCGTCATTGCGGGAATATTGGCATTTTTCGGTTTTAAAAATAAATGGTACATCAAGTATTATATCGCTTTTGGATTTGTGTGTTTTGCTCTGCATACATTAAGTCTTTACCTGATTATACAACCGCAGATGGACATCCGCTACCTCGAATATGCGACGGTACTGAAAGGATTGGGAATGGGCATCCTGTTCATTGGGTTATGGTTTTACGCTACCCTCAACCTGCAAATGAATGAAATGATGGGAATAATGGTTATATTAATTGTGGTAAGGTCTTTTCTGGCTACCTCATTAGGCAGTGCAATTATCGGATGGGCAACTTATCAGTCACAGTGGCAAAGTCTGACCGACATTTCGATGTATCTCGATGCCGGGGAAATTCCGAACGGAATGGCAATATACCAAAACATCAGCCTCAATGCGTTAATGGCTTCCGGGAAAATCGTATTGGGAACATTAACCTGGCTGATTGTCCCTATACTGATATTTATTGCTACACATTCTTACGGAAGTTTCCACTACAAACGGGTGGTGCTGTTCCGCAAAGCGATACGGGGAAATTCAATCAAAGGTTATCGTTTATCTTAATACAAATTATTATGAAATGAAGCATAAGAAAATATTCATTTCCATACCCAAAACAATGAATATTTTCTTATGCGAAATTCCATCTGACCATTAAAAACAATAAAAATAAACAGATGAAAAAAATACTTTTTCTGACAGATTTTTCAGAAGTAGCAAAGAACGCATTTTTATATGCCCTATCGCTTGCAGATAATTTTAACTCGGAATTGCACATTCTGCATATTACACCTATTATTGAACCGAAGACGGACGAGGAACGCTATCGGGTACACCCTTTGGCACAGATTTTCAACGATTCGCTGGAAAATGATGAGTGGAACGAATTTAAGACAGAAGCAAAAAAATTGGAGCAGTTGGCTCATAACAACAATAAGCTTCACGTTCCCGTAGAGTTCCATTTTGAAAATGGCTATTTCCAAGATGTAATTGAGAGCCATATCGTAGAAAAATCAATTGACCTGATTGTAATGGGTACGTCGGGGAATAACACTATAGACAAAAAACTGTTCGGCTCGCACGCAGTAAGGCTGATTGACAGTGGTTTTGATATACCGATATTGGCAGTGCCTGCAAAAGCCGTTTTTACCTCTACGGGGGCGTTTGCCGTTGCGGTAATGCTCGTTGAAAATGAATGTGTCATTATCAGGCGGATTGCCACAAAACTCTCCCCGTCAGAGACACCTTTAAAATGTGTACACATAGTCGATACAGAAGAAAAAGCTATGGCTGCACAACAAAAGAAAGCACATTGGCTTACAAATTTTGAGGGTCTTGATGTTCAGGTGGATATTGTTATTGATACGGATATAGAAGACGGCTTGACAAAGTATGTAGAAGATAACTATATCAATATCCTAAGCATCATACATAGACAATTACCCTTTATGAAAAGATTGTTCAATATAAACCATAGTAAAAGGCTGCTACGTCTTTCTGAAACGGCAATGCTGATATATAATGTAGAAGATAAATAAAACATTTGTTATGGAAATAAAACCAAAAATTCTTTTGCCTGTTGATTTTTATTCAACATCAGACAATACTTTCTTATATGCAATAGCATTTGCAGAACAGTTCAATGCAGATGTTCATATACTAACCGTGTTGGAAGATACGGCTGAACCGGAACAAAACAATCAATTCAGAAAAGGGCTGAAAGAACGTGAAATAGAACTGTTCTATCAACAGATAAAAAGCTATAAGAATACTTCGGAAGTAAACCTTTCTTTCGGACTGACAAAGGAAAGTTTCACGGACGCAATCATTAACTATTTACAGAACAACGCGATAGATTTCCTGATAATCGGATATGACACCAACGGAATAAAATCCAATTCACAAATTAGGCAGGAAATATCAGAGAAGAATTATAAAGTCAATGTGCCGATTATCATCGTTCCGGAAAAAGCTACTTTCAGTATAGAAAACAATATCGCTTTCGATGTACGACTACATAGTGAAGAATGTGAATTATTGAAAAAGCTCGCCGTTGATTTCAACAAAAAAGGCAGGTTAGTGCATTGTATACATATAGCAGACTCCCAAAAATCGTTTAACGAGGCGGTAGCTAAAAAAGATGCTTGGCTGAATAAGATTAATCAGACCAACCTAAGTTTGGATATACTCTTATCCAAAAATATAATGAACGGGCTAAAGAAGATAATTGAGAAATATAATATTCAGGTGCTCACTATGATAAACAGTTCTGCTAATGAAATCCAGACCTTGCTAAGAACACAGGTGGAAGCCCTTACTGTGCTAAGTCCCAAAGCAGTTTATGTTTATATTTCTACTAATCAAAGAATTGATTTTTAAATGGTATTATGCTGGATAAATTTTATAATGAAACACTACATAAACTGGAAACGGCTATCAACGAATTGGAGATTGAAGCAGATAATTGCTCGATACAACGAGTTGAAGCCATAATTCAACTTATTATCCAAACCCTGTCCAAATTAAAGGAGTATGTTTTAAAACGAGGGTTTAAAAATACTGATGAGGAAATCCATTTTTTCAAACATCAGAAACCTGTCATTGTTTCAAAGCTGATTTATTACAATGCTATCTATAAAATAGAAAGCAAAAAGCCTTATGGTGCAAAGCGGATAAAGAAATTTCTTAACAAAGAATTGAAAAAACTCAAAAAATTCTTTGACAACAATATTGACTTTTACAAGTATTACCGTAGTGGCAATTCTTTTCTTGATGAAAATTTCTTTATTCGTGGAAAACACGATATAAGGATGTGGTTGGATACGTTTTATTTTGAGGCAGACCACCGTTTTTGCACTTCTCACGATTATAAGGTCGCCAAAATAATTGCCAATGACCTGATACAAGTTTATCTTGAAGACCAGCTAAATAGCAATCATAAAAAGGTATCTGATAGTTCTTCACTCCATTGGACAGGAAGTAAAACGGCATTGACCGAGTTGATTTATGCACTCTACGCACAAGGCGTATTCAACAACGGAAATACCGATATAAAATTGATTGCCAAAACATTTGAAACTGCCTTTAATATTGATTTGGGCGATTTCTATCATACATTTATGGAATTGAAAGCCCGAAAAATAAACCGTACCAAATTCCTCGACAGCCTGTGTGAAGCTCTGATAAAGAAAATGGACGAACAAGACGAGAGGTAATATTTTATAATACCCCTCGTGGCAGATGAACGCCTTTTGTCCGAATAATACTTTCTGAAATCTTTGGTGTTTCTTGCTTTTTTTCGGTTTGCTCCGCAGGTTCTTGTTTTTGTTCCGGTTCGATAGATAGTTGTATCTTACGCTCAACAGTCGCTAATTCCGTTTTGAGTTCACTCAATCGGTTTTCCTTTGACCACGTACCATTAACGACCTCCTGAAGTATCGGAATATCTTTTTGGAACTCGGCAATATTGTCCTGTTCTTTTTTAATAAACGACGGCAGTTTTTCCAATGCCCTTAAAAAATTTAAAGAGGCGGTTTCGGGGTCTTTTGCAATTACCCCGAAATTGTGGTTGTATTTAATGTTACCCTCTCCCTGTATGAAAAATCGGTTTACCCGAATATCTACGCCGTCTTTTTCCGACATTTCCGTTTTGACGATAAGCTGAAAGCCGTACAAGCTGCCAATTTCCTGATAATCCCCGCCTGTTCGGGCTTTTTCTGCAATTTCATTGAGCTTTGTACCGATTTGTTTTGCATTAGCGTTGGACGATAAGCCGTCTAACTGAACAGGGTTTAAAACTATGCCGTCCTGCCGTTTTTGTATGCGTTGTTGTAAATTATCCCAATCCGTTGTCATTCGGTTCAGGCGTGATTGAGCTGCGTTAAATTCTTCCTTATAGTTTTCCAATTTGGATTTAGCACTATACTTGGAACGGTTAAACGCTTGCTTTTCGCTTTCCAATCCGGCAATCTGTTTTTCAACCCTCGCTTTATCCAGCAGGTCAGTATTTCCCGACAGGATTGCCACATATTCCGAAAAGTTCATTCCTGATTTCTCGTCCATACTGCCCTCGTCAATGGTGCGTTTGCCGAGATTATTGGATTTTAATTGGTCGATAAAAAGCTGTTTGTTAAACAACAGGTTGAATTTATAGCTATCCAGCGATTTTTCAACGGCGTAAATAATGACATCTACTTTATTGTTGTTGAAGTGCTTGGCAATTTCATTGCCCTTGCGGACTGCCCGACCGTCACGCTGGGCAAGGTCGGACGGTCGCCACGGCGTATCTAAATGATGAACGGCAACAGCCCTTTTCTGTGCATTTACGCCTGTTCCGAGCATACTCGTTGAGCCGAACAGCACACGGATTGTACCGTCGTTCATTCCCTTGATAAGTGCCTTACGTTGCCTGTCTGTTTTGGCTTCCTGAATAAAACGGATTTCATTCGCAGGTATATTGTGGTCTTCCACGAGCTTGCGTTTGATTTCGGAGTACACATTCCATTCATTCGGTTTGTAAGTACCTAAATCCGAGAAAACGAATTGCGTTCCTTTTTGTGCGTTGAATTTGTTGTAATATTTCGCAATATTGTTGGCACAGTGAGAGGCTTTGTTATCAGGGTGGTCTTCGTAGATACCGCTTACCATTCGCATATCCAAAGACATCTTACGGGCATAGTCCGTAGCGATAAGCATCTTTGCTTTTTCCTCTGATTTGGATAGCGGTGCTCTGCCGAGTAATTCCCCTTTGCCTGTTTTGGCAAACTCCATTAGGTTTTGAATAAACTCCTCTTGGTCTGGAGTAGGCGGTATATTGTAAAATATCTCGTTCTTTTCGGGGCGGTCAATCCCAATCATTTCCGCAGTACGATAATCTGTAATTTCGGAATAGAATTGAGCCAGTTCCGGCACTTTGATAAAGTAACGGAACCGCTCCTTTGCCACGATGTTATTCGCCACCGAAAACTCATAATCGGTTGTTTTCTTGGCATAGATTGCCGCCCACGCATCAAAAGAATTGATGCCCTGTTTTGCCAATGCCCGTGGTCGTAGGTATTTAAAAAGTAGGTATAATTCAGTAAGCGAATTACTAATGGTCGTACCCGAAAGGAAAGTTGCACCCATATCTGCTTGAGTTCGTTCCTGAATGGTACGGATAGCAAAAAGCAGGTTCATCGCTTTTTGGCTTCCTTGTTGATTGCCCAATCCCGCAACCCTTGAATGTCTTGTATTGAACATCAGGTTTTTAAATTGATGACTTTCATCAATAAATAAATGATCGATACCCATCATTTTGAAATCCACAATATCATCTTTGCGGTTTTCAATATCGTGTTGTAGGGTTTTGAGCTTTACTTCAAGATTTTCCTTTTGCTTTTCCGCACCTTTGAGCATCCATTGGGTTATTTCATCGCCCTGACTTCGCATCACGTCAAGGTTTTCCTCCACTGTATCCAATTCGTTTTGCAGGATTTCCTTTTGTATTTCTGGCGATTGGGGAATCATTCCGAATTGGTCGTGCGTGAGTATCACACAATCCCATTCGTTGTTTTTTATATCGCCAAAAATCCGCAGGCGTTTTTCAGGTGTAAAATCATCAATGCCCGGATAGAGGATTTTGGCGTGAGGATAAGCGGTGCGGTAGGCTTCAGCTATTTCAGGAATATTGGCTTTCAATCCGATAATCATCGGTTTATGAGCCATTCCCAAACGCTTCATTTCCTGTGCTGCCGTACACATAATCAACGTCTTTCCTGCACCTACTTCGTGGTCGCAGATAGCACCGTTATTCAGTTTTATCATCCATACCGCATCCTTTTGGCTCGAATACAGATCTTCAATACCTAATCCTTTGCGATCCAATCCCGGAAACTCCTGATGTGAGCCGTCATAGTCCGGTCGCACAAAACAGTTAAAGGTGTCGTTGTATTGGTCGGTCAGCCTTTTTTTGAAGGCATCGTTTTGGGCGTGAAGCCAATCGGTAAAGGCAATGCGTATTTCATCAATCTTGGTATTCGCCATTTGTATGGCTTCCATATCCCGCATTTTGACATCTTTGCCATCTATGTGTACTGTTTTGGAAATGTCGGGCGTAGTGTTGACAAGGGCATGTTTGAGCAGGGCAATTCCGTCATAGGTACGGCTTTGGGCTTTGACAGTGTATTTGTCCCATATATGTACATTCTTCCGTTTGCAGGTTACGGAAAAGTCATCAGCACTTTCTGCATAATGGATATTGACTTCCGCTTCAAACAAATGTGATGCAAACCGGGCATAGATCCCTGTAGGTATCCAGCGCTCGCCGAGATTAAAATCAAGTTCCTCAAATTCAATCCGCCTTGGTCTTGCTTCCTCTAATACCGTCAAACTTTCTTTGGCTTGGGTATCATTGGGATTGTTTTCGAGGTAGGTTTTGATTTCGTTGGCTTTATCCACGACATTGCCCGAAATCCAACGTTCAGCTATTTCATATTCCTTTTCTAATGGATTGTAGAAAATACGTCCGTGTAAGGCCTCTTTCAGCGTATCGGCAGGCATACCGCTGATTTCGGACATATAGTCCAAATCCACGCTTCCGTATTTGTTCAGCGAAGCCGATAACGCTTCTTCGGGATTGTCCGTTGCTATGGTTGCGGTAGAAAAACTTACCGGACGGTTGAATATATCCGCCTTATGCACCACGCCACCAACAACACGCTCCAAATAGGGCATTTCTTTACCTGCACTATCCGTTTTGATGAGTTCGATATTTTTAGCATCGTTGAGGTTTCCGTACCTTTTTATAAAAGCATCGTAAAGGTTGTTAAGGGTTCCCCTTTCTTCCTTATGTTCGGTCTGAAGCTCCGCTTCTTTGTTGTAAAGCTGTTGGTAAATATCACGTACACCGATATACGCTTCGGCTCTTACTTTCTGTAAGGACGGCAGTTGCAAGGGGTGGAAAACAGCCGTACCGTCTGCGGTATCTACATCTTGCAGATGACCGACCCAACCTTTATCCACGATAAGGCAGTCGTTTCGGTGGAACGGTTGCAGTTTGCCACTATACGCAGCAGGTTCGGGAATGGTATTGATTACGATGTTGGGAATGGCTGGGGTGTCCGCTTGGCCATTCCCATTGGTTTGTGAAAACAAATCGCCAATGGCTACCTGTTTTTTACCGTTTATTTGTGTTGTGCCGATGGGATTTGAGGGTGGCTGTATATACGACTGTTGCATTCCTCCGCTGAACAAATTGGTTTGACGATCTGTTCTACCTTGTCTTTTTTTAGCGGTTTGCCTTTTGGCTTGCGTGGTACTTTTGGCTGGGGCAACCACCATTACAGGCTTATCCTCATTTTCAAACAGGTCAAATATGCTCAACTGTTTTAGTTCCTGCGGGCTTTCCCGATGAATTACCGGAGTTGGTGCAGGTTGTGGCTTTTGCTGAATGATAACAGGCTCATCGTTGCGTTCGCCTTTGTACAAATCCAAATTCAGGTGCTTTCCAAAATCTTCGGAAAGCATTTGTTTGAGGTCTTTGGCAATTCCGGCAACGCCGTCTTTGTGTGTATAAATTAAGGCAGGCTGTCCGTAAGGGTCGGTATCTATTTTAAGGTCAGTATGGATAACCCTCGTACCATTGCGAAAAAAAGCATTGCTTGGCGTATTGTATTTGGTCTGTTTGCTTTGGCAAAACAGTTCTTCCGTTTCGGTCAGACCTTGTTTTGCCGTATTCTTTTGCAGGATTATCAAATCACTTCCAACTTCCGTACCTGCATATTCCGTAAAGAGGTCATTGGGCAGTCGGACAACCGAAACCAAATTATTGTTTTCCATCAACGCCCTGCGTATCGGCTCATTCTTCGGGCTGTTCAAAACACCTTGAGAGGTAATGAACACCTGTAAACCGCCCTCACGGAGCATAAAATTTCCTTTCAGAAAGAAGTAGTTGTGAACACTTCTCGCAGCTTGAACTTTTGCATCGTTCTTACTTCGAGAAAATGAAAGGTCGAATACAGAGGTGTCGCCAAAGGGAATATTACTTGCGACTATATCATAGCTATTTTGTTCCTTGTCGGGGATTTCCTCAAAACCACTTATACGAATAGTACTTTCGGGATAAAGGTGTTTTAAAATTTTGCCTGTCAGCAAATCCTTTTCGTAAGCGGTAATTTTGGGTAGTTGGTTTTCGGAAAAGGATTGAATAAACGAGCCGATACCTGCGGAGGGTTCGAGGAATTTTTGAATGTTCACACCACTTTCACGCAAGGTTTCGGAAATCGCATCAATGACCTGTGGTGGAGTGTAAAAAGCCGTCAATACCGAGCTTTTCATACTGTCCACATATCTACGGTATTGCTTATCGTCTTCGGAATTTTCTTTGAGTAATTGGTGGAGTTCCTGTGTAATGGGGAATAAATCGTGGTCGGTTTTCCGCCAATGGTTGATGTCTGTTTCGTCCGCTATGGGGTTCAGCACGAATTTAAGACCACCAAATCCGCTATAACGCATCAATGACAGTCTTTCGCCTACGGTGGCTTGTCGTTTCTCCTTTTCCAATGTAAAAGCAATCCGCAGGGCATCAATGTTCTGTTGGAGATATTGCTTTTTACTGAAGCCCATTTTCTTCTATCCATATTGCGATGGCTCCGGTTGTTTCGGTGTAGAGCAGGTCAAACTCATAACCGTATGCGAAATCATCTGTTAGTTCATATCGGGCAAAAACAGGTTCACAGACAGGGAGCATTTTAAGGGCGAACGGTCGCAGTTCCTCGTCTGCCATTACGGTATCAAATTCATTGCAGACCACTTGAAAAACCGTATCAAACTTGGAGAAGTGCAAACCCTCGAAAAGAATGTGATTGGCAATCTCGTTGCATTGCTCAATCGGGTTTCCTGCCCTAAAAGCACCCTCATAGGCATTGGAAGCCCACGAAGAACGTTGGTGGATAAATTTTTGGTCGTGTGCCTTTTCGGGGAAGCTACTGTTTAGTAATTCCTGCAATCGTAATCTGAAATACGATAGGTCTTTTTGTTGTGTATCCATATTATAAATTTTGTTTAGATTTTTGATGAAAACCTAAAATTATAGAAGCAGATAAGAGCCTTTGCAGATGTGGCAGGGTTTGGCGTTGAGAGGTAGGATTTGGCGTAAGTATATTAAGAGAGAGGGATTTATTTTGTATTTTTGTAATACAAGTATACTCTAACAATTAAATCATAACACGCAGGATATGTATTAGGGTAGGTAGTTGTAAACTTAAAAAACTGAACAAATACAAAATGGGCTGATAAAAACATAAACTGTGAAATGAATGAAACTTTAGATAATGACTCAACGAAAAAGCAATTAGGATTTGAATACCAAAAGTTAGTTGCATTAGAGTATTGCTTAAATGCTAAAAATGGTGAACATGTCTATATTGAATGCTTCGGAGATGTTCAATATGGAACTGAATCTATTGAAGTTAAGCATCATGAAGGAGAATCAAACCTTACCAGTAACTCTGTAGATGTTTGGAAGACCTTGAAAAACCTTGTTGTAGAATATGAAAAACTGAAGTCGAATGACAAGTTTATTCTCCATACTACGCAAAATGTGCCAAGTGACAGTATTTTTCACGACTGGAGTCAACTCACCAAAACTGTCAAATATAAAAAACTAAAGGATCATGCTATTTCAGCCACTTCTAAACCCTTTAAAGATGTAATTTTTGATGCCAAAACTATATCTAAGACTGATTTTTTAAGGATTTTAGATAAGTTTTTTATTAATAGTGGCGAACCTAAAGTTGATGAAATATTGGCTCAACTAAAAGAACATACAACATTCAAATTAATAGATGATAAATTAAGAAGTTCTGCAATAGGTGTGCTTCAGCAATGGATTATTGAGAAAGCTATTGATGATTCAAACAAATGGGAAATTAATATAACTGACTTCAATTCAGATATGCGATTCAGTCTATCAAAGTTCACTAAAGATCATATTCCCTTTCCATCTATTAAAGAACCAGGTCAACATGATTCAGATTTGACTAAGGGCTATAAATTTATTGAAAAATTGAATGCTATATCAATAAAGAAAAACGATTTACATCAGGCATTTCAAGATTACGTTAGATCGGAAGAGGCTTACGAAGAAATTCTAAAAATAAATCCTACTCTAAAAGACAATATAATAGTTTATGAAGCAGAGATCAATTCTGCTATTCAAACAGAAAAAAGTGCTGCCTCTTATCATTTATCAGACGAGTCATTTAAAGATAACTCTCATATTAAAAAGTCGCAAGAAGTTTATTTTAAGTGTATTACAAATACTCATAGTGAAATTTCGGGTTTTAATGGAACTCAAAGATTTTTTCGAAATGGTAGAATTCAAAATATTAATGAAACCAGTGATTTTGAATGGTTATATAAAGAAACTGATTTATGAATATAGCTCAAACAGAAAAAATCCTTTTTAGTCCATTATTTACATCAAAATTATTACTGATGGCTTTAGTCGGTGCAAATAATAATAAACTAAAAGTAGAACTTATCTATTATATTCTCCCACTGATATACAACGATACAATTAAAAGTAAACTTGTAAAAAGTAATGCAAAGAGTACATTTAATACGTTTTTAAATTCTGAAGTTAAGATGGAACTAATCGTCATCGAAACTCTACTAACTAATTATAAGAAGAAGACTAAAGAAGCTTTGATTACATTATCAAATATCTACAATATCGAAATTTCAGATTACTTAATATTGGTACAAGGGCAGAATGAAAGTTATACAGGAGAGAAAGACCCTATCCTAAGAGAATATTATAAAGCAGCGTTTAATTTAGGTTCAATTCTTTCTAAAGAAGACCATAAGACAATTTTTTTTAATTTATAAAATTATGCAAGCAGCAATTTCACATATATTTCTTTTTAAGAATAACAAGGAAACACGTACACTGAAATTCGATGAAGGTCTAAATATTATTTCTGGAGATTCTAAAACAGGTAAAAGTGCAATCATTGAAATTATTGACTACTGTTTATTTGCAAGCCGGTCTACTATACCAAAAGGGATTATAACAGACTGGACAGATCTTTATTGCATGATTTTTAGAGTTAGAGACAAACATATGATTATTGGAAGATTAAAAAACAGTAATCAAATGTATTTCAGTATTGAAATTAATTCAGAGGTTCTTACCAATTTTTCAATAGAATATTTCAGCGACAAAAAGCTAGTCGATTTAGATGATGCTAAAAAAGAATTTGAGAAACATATAGGAATCTCTGTTTTAGATACAAGAACTGATGAAGAGGAAGATAAAAGAAAGTCTGGAGGAAAGGTAACAATGCGGAGCTTTATACCATTTCTATTTCAGCATCAAAATCTAATTGCTAATAAGCATAGCCTTTTTTATAGATTTGATGATTTCTATAAGAGAAAAAAAACTATTGATGATTATCCTATATTAATGGGATGGGGAAATGCTGATTTTTTTGATTTACAGAGAAGTCTAGAAAGTAAACAGAAAGAATTGAATCAAAAGAAAAAGTTAGATGAGAAGTTAAAAATAAGTAACGATCAATTAAGAGAGGATCTTTATGGCATCGTATCACTATACTATACTTCTATAGGTAAAGACCTATCAGAGGAGATTACATTGTCTGATCTTAAAAACCTTATAAAAGATTTACCCAATGCCAATGCCAATTCAATTGGTGATCAAAACCTTAATGAGGAATTGAGGAAGATAGACAATTCTATATTCCAAAAAAAGAAAGAATTAGATGTAGTGCTAGATTTGTTATCTACTATTAAATCTAATAATGATATTTCTATAAATTTTTCCAAAAACATAAATCGATTAAAATCATTAGCATCTATTGAGGCAAATGTTAGTGAAGTTCATTGCCCCCTTTGTGATCAAGAAGTGGGAGAAATAAAGGATAAAATTTCGATTATCAAAGAATCTAATGAAATTTTGGAGGATGAGTTTGAAAAAATAGGTACTTATGTAAATGATACTTCAAGTCAAAATGCTTCGCTTCGAAAAGAAAGAGATATTCTGAAGAAAGAGTTGAAAGATCTAAAGATTAAAGCTGATAGCTTAAATACACAAGTATTAAAAGAGTTTAATACTAAAAATGAGTATGAAAGAAACTTATTATTGAAAGGCAGAACTGAAGCTAATGCTCAAAACCTTATCGAAAGGAATAAACTTTTATCTAATAGTAAAAGTGGCTATACAGAGTTGGAATCAGAAATTGAAGAACTCAAAAATAAACTTGCTGGCTTCAACCTGAAAGAAGAATTACAAAAAGCCCAAGTAATATTAAGTGAAAAGATGAGTGGTATTTGTGACTTACTCGATTTTGAGGAAGAGTTTAAACCAGGCAAAATACTTTTCGATTTGGAGAAGTTTAGCTTAAAATACAATTTGAAGGATAAAGAAAATATTCTTCTTTCAGAAATGGGAAGCGGCTCAAATTGGTTAGCTATTCATTTATCTGCATTCTTAGGCTTTTTATATCTACACAGTACTACATCGACTTCTAAAATACCATCAATATTAGTTTTAGATCAACCAAGTCAAGTATATTTTCCTAAAATCTACAAACAATTGGATGAAGATGTTGAGAATGAACAAAAGAAAGTAGATGATAATATTATTCAAGTGAAAAATATATTCAAAGTGATTTCTGATGAAATTGCTAATATTGATAAAGAATGTGGTTACAAGCCACAAGTGATTGTATTGGAACATGCTGATGAGGATGAGTTCTCACAATTCATAAAATATCGATGGAGCAAAGATGGTAGTAAGTTGATTTAATACTTTTATGATTTAACACACATCCGCATTAAATCAACAAGGTTCTAAAAATCTTATATTATTTATTTTATTTTAGCACTGAAATTTTAATCCATTATGATAATGAACGAATTAATTGAAAAAATCAACGCAGGCTATGAAGCATTGAAAAGGGATGCAGAATTGCAGGCTGAAAAAGGAAACAAAGCGGCAGGTACAAGAGCACGTAAGGCTTCTCTTGAATTGGAGAAACTTTTAAAAGAATTTAGAAAAGTATCTTTGGAAGCTTCTAAAGGCTAAAACAAAACCCTCTGGAAATTCGGAGGGTTTTGTTTTAGAAAGTGTTCAGAATTTGAAGCATCCTGCCAATTTCAATATCCATTCGTGAAAAGGCAAACCATTTTTTGCCCAGGTCTTTAAGTGATGCCCCGATATGGTAAAGCTCTGTATTATCAATAATCAAAAATCGGTCGTGAGCATCGGAGAAAATCTCTACTTCGATATGTGGATATTGACTGTTATAGCGTTGTAAATCCAACCGTATCTGACTGCTTATGCTTTTGGTGTAGATAGTAGCTCTTACGTTTGCATTGCGTTTGCCTAACAAGGTCAGCACCGTATCGTCCACGTAATTATCCAGCAGGATAATGGAACTTTCGGCACTTCGGATAATATCCGAAACAAAGGTATAGGCATCAAAAACCTGTCCGTTGTAGAAAATACCTTTTTCAGCGTGGAGCTTGTCGCTTTCCAGAGCCTTAAAGATTTCCTCAAATTTTTGGTCGGCTTGTAGTTGTTTCAGTTCTATATTGTCCAAACGATGAAATAAGGAAGCATTGCTAATGAGCATTTTTCGCATTTCTACAAACGCATCCATTATCTCAATGCTCACCTTTACAGCCACATCGGAGCGAAGCACGGCACTCAACATCGCAATGCCTTGCTCGCCGAAAACGTAGGGCAGATAACGTCTTCCGCCTCGCCCTACGTTTGAGGTTCCAATTTGGAACCTCAAAAAATCCGCTTCCTCATCGGTCAGTTGAAAACAGAATTTTTCGGGAAACCGCTCAATATTCCGTTTTACGGCTTTGTTCAGTATTTTGGTTTCAACGTGATACAGCGTAGCGAGGTCGCTGTCCAGCATCACTTGTCTGCCACGTATGGTATAAATCAGATTTCTGATTTCTTGTGGTACAATAGTCGGTTTATTTTCCATTGCGTTTGTAGCTTTTGTTATTCTCAAATTCAAAGGAACTTTCGGCTTGCTCATTCAACACGATGTAGGCATCGAATTTCTTTCCGGCTTTGCTTTTCATTCCTTTGATAAGCGAGGTTTTGCCTTTATTGACAAGGTTTGCAATATCGGCAATGCCGATGTGTACACCACACACATTGCGGAACTGTACCCAACCGCAAATTTCATTGGGGCATTTGACAAGTTTATCACGGATAATGAGTTGGTGGCTTTTGCATTTTGGGCATGTAAGTTTCGGAAGGTTGCTTTGGGCAATAGAGGTTTGCAATAGTTCATTGGTAATCGTTGAGGCGTAGGTTTCCATTTCCTTTTGAAACGCATCGGCATCCGCTTCCTTGTTCTCGATTTTCAGCAAAGCCAATTCCCATTCAGCCGTCATAGAAACGTCTGCAATTTTTCGGTCTTTAACCAACTCATACACCTGCAACCCCTTTTCAGTCGGAATTAAGGATTTCTTTTCCCTTTGGATATAACTTCGGGTAAACAGGGTTTCAATGACTGATGCTCTTGTAGCGGGAGTACCGATACCGATATTTTGCAGGACTTTCCGTTCTTCCTCGTTTTCGATTTCCTTACCTGCGGTTTCCATTGCTGACAAAAGTCCGGCTTCGGTATAAAGCACGGGCGGTTTGGTTTTCTTTTCCAAAACGGTTGCTTCTTTAATTTTGAGCTCATCGCCTTGTTTCAGTTCGGGCAAATCCTGTACGGGTTCGGTATCTTCATCGGAGAAACGACCTTTGATACCACGCCAGCCCGCTTCGATAATCTTACAGCCCTTCAGCGTAAAATCATAGTGCGATACTTCCAAAGAAACGTCGGTTATCTCTTTAATATAGGCTTGTGAAACGGCTTCGAGCAAACGAAAGGCAATCATATCATATACTTCATTTTCCTTTGCGTTCAGTGCGGAGGGGATTTTATCCGTTATCAACAACCCGTGATGGTCAGTAACACGCAAATCATTCACGATACGTTTGTTGAAACGCCCCCACTTAATTTTCTCCAAGGCTTTTTTGCTGGTTTCCCTGTTTTGCAAAGCCCTTACGAGGTTAGGGATTTCCGTCCACATATCTTCAGGAATGTGTTTGCTTCCGGTACGTGGATAAGTGATAAATTTCTTTTCGTACAGGCTTTGGGCAATATTGAGAGTTTCTTCGGCAGAAAGATTGAGCTTTTTGTTGGCTTCCTTTTGCAGTCCTGTAAGGTCGAACAGCAGGGGTGGTTGTTCTGTTACGCTTTTAGTTGCTACCGATGTCACTGTCGCAGTTCCGATACGCTGAACGGATTTCAACGTATCATCGGCGAGTTTTTGGTCTTCCCATTTGCTTTTGGAAATGCTTTTGAAGTCAATAGCTTCTTTGTGGTGCAAAAGCTGTATCTGCCAATACTTTTTAATTGAGAAGTTTTTGTTTTCAAGATAACGTTTGCATATCAATGCCAATGTAGGTGTTTGCACTCTGCCGAGAGAGTAAACGCCGTTGCCTGCCATAATGCTCAATGCCTGTGTGGCATTGATACCCACAAGCCAATCGGCCCGGCTTCTGCCTTGTGCTGCCTGGTACAATCCGTCAAAATCTTTTCCGTCTTTGAGGTTCTCAAAGCCCTGTTTAATGGCTTTTTCTGTAAGGGAACTAATCCAAAGACGTTCAAAGGGCTTGTTGCATTTTAGGTATTCATAGATATACCTAAAAATCAATTCGCCTTCACGACCTGCATCTGTAGCTACGATAATGCTGTCGCTTTTACTAAAAAGTTGCTCAATAACTTTCAGTTGCTTTAATGCTCCTGTATCGGTTTGATAGCCTTTGTCTTTTTTGACCTTGCGGACTGTCAATAAAAAAGGGTTTGGCAATATCGGCAGTGATGCCTTGTCAAACCCAGAAATGCCGTAATCTTCCGGCATTCCCAATCCGATTAAATGACCGAACGCCCACGTAACAAAATAGCCGTTGCCTGTCAGGTAACCATCCTTCTTTTCGGAAGCTCCCAACAGACTTGCTATTTCCCTCGCTACGCTTGGTTTTTCTGCAATGATTGTTTTCATAATTAACTCACTTTTCTACCTTTTGATTTTGCGGGCTTGTTTTGTTGCTCCTGTTGCTTTTCATTTTTGGGTCTTTGTTGCCCCGACTTCAAAGGCTCTTGGATATTTTTGGTCGCTTCGTTGGTTTTGCCCTGTGAATTGACGGCTGTTTGCGTTTTGTGGGCTTCGGTAGGTTGCATTCTTTCCTTGTATTGATTTGGAAATTCAAAACCTGTTTTTCCGGTGTCTTTGTTGAACGTGATGTAACCATTGTACGTTTGCCCTTTCTTATCAACCAGACCTGCCATATACACGGTTTGACCCGCTTTGAAATCCTTATGCTGCTCATCGGTCAGCTCTTTTCCACGAAATGTTCTTGGAGCTTCCTGCGGTTGGCTTTGCTGATTGTTTTGTTGGTTATTTTGCTTTTGTCCGTTTGAGTTACTACGGTCAAACAAAAATTCGGTATAGCGTTTATCAGCGTTGTACTGTACCGTTGCCGAAAACTCCGTTCCCTTTGTCGAAATCATACCCTCCAATTTGAGCGGCTTGCCCTCCATTAAGGTTTGCTTTTGCTCATCATTCAGCTTTACACCTTTAATTTCATCGGGAATTTTAATGAAATCTGTCCGCAGTGCAATTACATCATTGGTAAGCCTGTCAATACTGATAATGGACGGCATTAGTTCGCCCGTTTTAGAATTGGTAAGATTAACCACACGCCCCATATTACCTGTTTCCAGAAGATTTTTTTTGTCTTCATCTGTAAACTTATGTCCAAAGAAATCAAAGTGCAGGTTAGGTTCTTTTTTGATGCCGTGCATTGCCACGATGGCATTGCCGTCTTCTCCTTGCTGTAAAGACAGGCGGGCATCTGTACGGAGAATAGAGCCTCCGAGATTAATGCCTATCGGGACAAGTTCGTTGGTTTTATAACCTCGTAATAAAGGGTCGAGCAGGTTTCTTTTTTCAAGAAACTCCTTGCTCAATCCGAGATTTTTCATTGTGTCCCAATCAATCTGCTCCGGCTTATAGCGGTATTCGCTTGTTTCCGGTGTTGTCTGTGCTGTTGCCATATCATTTTTATTTTCTTGTTTATTATTCTCTTGTGTGTTGGTTTTTACTTCGTGTTCCTTCATCACTTTTTCGCCCTCCTGTGTAGGATTATCAACCTGTTTCTGCATTTCCTTTGCCTTTTCGATAGCTTCGGGTTCACCTACTTTAAAAAATGAAAAGTTGGTCGGGTTTTTCAGTTGGCTTATAAAGTTGGAAAAGAAATTAGAAAAGAAATCTCCGTGTTTGTCCACACGCATAAACTGATTTTGGTTCTTTTTCGTGGGGTCAACGGTTTCCATTTTTCCGTTTTCGTCAATGCTCTTTACGGCTTGGATTTTCATTTTTTCTTTATCCAGCACTAACAATATGTCCGATAACTGTTCGGGCATTTCCTGTTTGTTCGTTGTTTCTTCACTCATAATCTGAAGAATTTAAAGTTCATCGCCGAAAGTAAAGGAAGCGTTCACTGCATTGCCCGATGTGGCACTCAAAGGCAGTGTTTGGCACTTATTGGCGTTCATTTCTTTGGAGGTGGATTAAAGCTCTCTCTTATGAACTGATGTACATCGGATAGTTTGTAATACAGTTTTCCGCTTATCGTATAATAAGGTAGCTTGCCAATGGAGCGATACCGTTGCAGGGAGCGATTGCTGATTTTTAGCATTTGCAATAAATCCTGATTATCCAACAATTCCTCGCCGTCTATGCTGTTGCGTTTCCTTTGCAACTCGTCTATATTGTCGCCCAGCATATCAAGGCGACCCATTAAGCGTTCCATCCACGCCAAAAATTCCATTCTGTCAATATTCATAGCCACACGTTTTTAGGATTTGCCCGATTTCAGCTTTCTACCTTTTTCGATATAGCTTTTGCCTTTTGCCATTAGTTCCTGTACAAATTCATCGTTACTTTGTACAGCATTGGCATTGAGCATATCCTTGATTGCTCCGATGGTGTAGAAGTACTGTCCGTACATTTTTGAGTAAGCTATTTCGCCTTTGGTACGCATACGCCACAACGTCTTTTCGCTGATGTGCAGGTATTGGCATACCTCGTGGTTATTGAGCCACAGGTCATCGTAGCTTGTATCGTCCAATCTTTTCAGATAATCCGCAATGGCATTGATACGGCTGTTGAGCTGTTTCCACGCTTCTTCTTCAATTGTGATTATTTTCATCGCATTGCTCTTTAATGTTTACAATGCAAAATTCCCAAAGGTGGCAATGTTTGTCTGCCAATGCTTACCCATTGGTTTGGCGGTTTTTTGAAAATATTTAGAATTAGTAGAAACCCTTGTTTAATAAGGGTTTTAAGAGGTTTTGGATATTTTGTGTTGTAGTTTTAAGAGCATTTGCCAATTGGCAGATATGGGCAAATAAAAAAGCAGTACGTTTTGTGTACTGCTTTGAACTTATTGTTTTGAAGTAATTAAAGGTCTTTATCCATATATTCTTCGAGAGAGATTTTGAGCTGATCTAAAAACGCTGTTCTTGAACCAGCCCTTGTTTTCATTCGGTGGAAAGAGTGATGTATGTCGTTCAGTGGTGTCTGGAACAGCACTTGAAAAATTAAAGCCAATTTTCGGATGCCGATTTTTCCGTACGCAATGGAATTCGAGGCATAAAGAGCGTATATCAATTCGATCAGTGCATTTTGTGAATTTGTCCACGAAATATCCTTGTTTGTATCTCCATTTATCATAATCATATCAGGATTTATTTCGGGGTTGATTTTCGTAATCATATAAGTATAAAGTAATTCATTCGCTATTATATAGGCTATCTTGTTATCATAATAGGTTGAAAAACTAAGGTCAATTTCAAATACGCCACTTTTTAATCCATCGTGGTAATTGATTTGCCCAAGCCTGAAATAAGTATGGTCACGGTCTGTTCTGCCAGCTCGATAGTATCTGTAAAAGTCTTCGTTACAGATACTTTCTTTATATTCTGATTTAAGGGCTTTTAAGAGGTTTTCATAATAGCTTTGGTGTATTTCTCCGTTGCTCACAGGGCAGGATGTTTCAATACGGAATACTTTGTTATAGTAAATGAGTTTTCCTAAAACCTGCGGTTTGATATTTTTAAAAAATTCTATCTCTTGCTGTTCATTTGCAAAGTTATCCTTTATCACTTTTGCCTTTATTGTGCCCAGCATTTCGTTTAAGAACAAGGTCATTTGGTAAGCCTCATCTACCATTTGCATCATTTGAGAAGACAGCTTATCTTCCTGATGATGAATTTTCGATAATATTTTACTCAACACGATTTCCATAGCATAGTCTTTTTGAAGTTAGCACTATTTGTTTCGGAGATACAACTATTGTTGGTAATCCAAAATTTGGAAATAATTTTGAGATAAAACTCACAGTATTACCCCAGTGGGGAAGTTTTTATGGAACTTTATTTGTATAGGCTATCACAGAAAAGAGTAAAGCAGTAGTGTACCTTACCCATAATTTTATTACATTTGCATTAATGATTTACAGGGTAATCAGATGAAAGCGAGTGCAGTAAGCACCATTACTAAATCGTTACCGATACCACTTTAGGTTCTTGTAAACTACTCTATATTAGCTAATTTTAGCTATTCTAATCTTTTTAAATAAAAAATCATATCCCGAAATTCCACCAAAAGTCGAATATAGTCTAACTGAAAAAGGGCAAAAAGTACTTCCTATTATTGATTCTATTACGTTATTTGCTATGGAAAATTTGAGTAATACTGAGAGTCCTGACCAGCCTTGTTTCAGCAAAGAAATCTAACATTCAGAATCCAATAAGTCCCCAACCTTCTATGTGTCAATATTGAAAAAATCCATTGACACAGTTATATAGATTCTCTTACTGTAATACCAGAGTAATTGTTACATATCCGGTCTGGATACTATCCTATCATCAAATGGAAAGGCACTGGTATTTTTTTATAATGATAGATAGTCTCTAACAGGAAATTAATAATATTTCACATTCTATTATTTTGTTCTCCACCCCCATTTCCGTAATTTTATTGTCTGTAAAAACAGAATTCACATAACATTTAAACAATGGAGAAATACAATTACGGAGTGATTGGCCTCGGAGTAATGGGGCGCAATCTTCTTTATAATATTGCTGATCATAATTTTTCAGTTGCAGGATTTGACCTTGATGAAGAAAAAGTAAAAGAATTACACGATGGTGCTACTTCCGAAATGAAAGTAAAAGGGAGTACTACTTTGGAAGACTTTGTATCGGCAGTGGAAATCCCAAGAAAAATTATTCTTATGGTTCCTGCAGGCAAGCCTGTAGATGCTGTTTTAGAAAATATCACACCACTTCTAAGCCCGGGGGATATTGTTGTAGATGCAGGAAACTCTTACTTCGAAGATACCAACAGACGTATTGCAGATTTAGCAGCAAAAAATCTACACTTTATGGGAATGGGTGTTTCGGGAGGTGAAAAAGGAGCCAGAACAGGTCCCAGCATTATGCCGGGTGGAGATCTGGAAGCTTTCCGTCTTCTTCAGCCAATGCTGGAAGCTATTTCTGCAAAAGTTGGCAATGAAGCCTGTACTGCATACATGGGGAAAGGTTCTGCCGGGAACTATGTGAAAATGGTGCATAACGGAATTGAGTATGCCATTATGCAGCTGATCAGTGAAGCATATGATCTGCTTAGGAGAGGAGCAAATCTAAACAACGATCAATTATACGAAGTTTTCAAAGAATGGAATAACGGAGAAATGAATTCCTTCCTGATCGAAATTACCCGTGATATTTTCCAACAAAAGGATACTTTAACTGACGCTTATCTTGTAGATAAAATCTTGGATAAAGCCGGAGCAAAAGGAACCGGAAAATGGACTTCTGAGCAGGCAATGGAAATTGGAGTTTCTATCCCTACCATTGATATTGCTGTGACTTCACGAATTATATCTGCTTATAAAGATGAAAGAATTCAGGCTTCAAAACTGTATTCAGAAAAAGAAATTACAAGCCCGGAAAATACAGAATCATTCATCAAAGAAGTTGGAGATGCCTTATATCTGGCTACATTAATAAGCTATGCACAGGGACTTGCTTTATTGGTAAAAGCATCTAAAGAATATGATTTCCAAATTCCGTTACAGGATGTTGTAAAAATCTGGAGAGGCGGCTGTATCATCCGATCAGTTCTATTGGAGAAATTCTATTCGGCTTACACCAAAAATCCGGATCTTTCTAATATCTTGCTGGACCAGGATATCTCTGTTATCGTTAAAGAAAAAATTGCTTCTTTACGAAAAACAGCAAGCTATGCAGCTTTAAACGGAATCCCGGCTCTGGGAACTCAATCCGCTCTGGGATATTTTGATGCTTATACAACAGAATCTCTTCCGGTAAACCTTCTTCAGGCTCAGCGTGATTATTTCGGAGCACATACCTATCAGCGCGTTGATCAGGAAGGTACTTTTCACACTTCATGGCAATCTGCAAACAACTAAAATCAGGAAATAATGAGCGAAGAAAAAGTCCTGCATCCGACTACTATTATCATTTTCGGGGCAACAGGAGATTTAGCAAAGAGAAAGTTATTTCCGGCGTTTTATAATTTGTATATAGATGGCAGAATGCCTGAACAATTTAATATTGTAGCATTAGGCAGATCAGAAAATACCAATAAAAATTTCAGAAATTACGTCGTAGAAAATCTGGAAAATTTTTCCAGAAAAAAAGGAACCCCTAAAGACTGGTCCGGATTCAAGTCCCATATTACCTATTTCCAGCATCAACTGGATCAGGAAGATTCTTATCAGGCACTGAATCAGAAATTAGAAGATTTAGACAAGGCATACGGAACCAGAGGAAACAGATTGTTTTATCTATCAATTGCCCCTAATTTTATTACTACAATTTCTAATCATATCAAGAATGCTTCATTAGCTTCTGATCCTGCTAAAGATCGGATTATTATAGAGAAGCCTTTTGGCCATGATAAGCAGTCTGCCATTGAACTTAATAATCTTCTTGGCGAAACTTTTGAAGAAGAGCAGATTTACCGTATCGACCATTATCTGGGAAAGGAAACGGTACAGAACATTCTGGCGTTCAGATTTGGAAATTCAATTTATGAGCCTTTATGGAATCATAACTATATAGAATCAGTGCAGATTACGGTGGCTGAAGAGGTTGGCGTAGAAACAAGAGGTGCTTTCTATGAACAGACAGGTGCATTAATAGATATGGTACAGAATCACCTGTTACAAATCTTGTGTATGGTTGCTATGGAACCGCCCGCTTCATTGGAATCAGGTGAAATCAGAGACCGTAAAGTAGATGTTCTTAAATCAATACGCAGAATTTCAGCCGATCAGGTCAGTCATTATGCCGTAAGAGGCCAATACGGCCCGGGCATCATCAACGGAGTAGAATCCAAAGGCTACCGCCAGGAGAACGGCATTGCGCCCGATTCCAATACAGAGACTTTTGCTGCTGTAAAATTCTATTTGGATAACGAGAGATGGCAGGATGTTCCTTTCTATGTCCGCACCGGAAAGAAAATGAAGGAGAAGCATTCTTATATTACGATTCAGTTTAAGCCGCTTCCCCACTCTACATTCTCAAACAGTTCGCACCATCTTTCAGCCAACAGACTTATTATCAATATCCAACCGATGATGGATATCAGACTGCAGTTTATGACGAAAAAACCCGGACTTTCATTGGTTTTAGAACCTGTAGAAATGATTTTCGATAACTTCGCTTGTCAGGAAGATACACCCGAAGCCTATGAAACGCTATTGTTGGAAGCTCTTTTAGGAGATCTTACTTTGTTTATGCGTTCGGATCAGGTAGAGGAAGCCTGGGACGTGGTAAAAACCATACAGGAATCCTGGAAAAATAACAAAGACACCTCTTTCCCTAATTATGCGGCAGGAAGCTGGGGACCTGAGGACAGCATGGAGCTTGTTAAAAGACAAGGACATAAATGGGTGTAAACTATAATAATAAAAAAGAAAAAATGAATATTACGGTATTTAATGATCTGGAAAAACTGTATAAAAAGGCAGCAGATACATTTATTGACCTTTCAAAGAAGTCTATTGAGAAGCATAATCGTTTTGTCGTAGCACTTAGCGGAGGCTCTTCTCCAAAAGCTATTTTCAGTTTATTAGCTACTCCGGAGTATGCGGAGCAAATTGAATGGAATAAGGTTTATTTTTTCTGGGTTGATGAAAGATGGGTTCCTTTGGATGATGAGAAAAGCAATGCACGAATGACATTTGAGACGCTTCTGGATAAAGTTCCTGTCAACAAAGATCAGATCTTTCCTATGTACCAAAACGGAACGGAACCTGAAAAGTTTGCTGAAGTATATGAACAACAGATAAGAAATGTTCTTGGAGATGAAGGTATTTTCGATTTCATCCTTCTGGGAATGGGAGATGATGGTCATACAGCCTCTTTATTTCCGGGCGAAGCAATCCTAAATGAGAATCAAAAATGGGTAGACGCTTATTATCTGAAATCTCAGGAAATGTTCCGTATTACCCTGACTGCACCCTTGATTAATAAAGCAGAAAATATTCTGGCCGTTGCATTCGGGGAATCGAAAAAGCATGCGCTGAACGAAGTACTGAATGGTGAGTACAATCCTGCACTATATCCAATGCAGCTGATTAACAAAAAAGAAAGCTTTCAGTTTTTCACTGATGAGAAAGCTAAAGGATAAATTCTATAAATAAAAAGACCACTAAATAGTGGTCTTTTTTATGTCTTTTAAAAAAGTTATTTAGATCGTTTAGGGAATCCAAACAAATAACTGGTAATAATTGGAACTACAAATAAGAGAACCGTTGTTGCCGAAATCAGAACTTCCATTGTATGTCCGCTTAAAAACTCAGCCAACGATGTAGTTGGATAAAAATGCTCATACAATGACAATGTAAGCTTAACTCCTAAAATTGCAATAACAATAAAAGCAATGGTTTCTAAAAAAGGAAATTTTTGCATTAAACGCACAAACCACTGTGCGATAAATCTCATGGCTAAAATACCTATGAATACTCCTATGGTAACTAAAAGTAGATTTTTTGAAAATGCCACGGCCGCAAAAACATTATCTATGGAAAATGCCAGATCCATTACTTCTACCAGCGCTACAGTCGTCCAAAATTTCCCTAAAAGACCCACAGAATTTCTATACAGCCATCCGGATTCTTTAGGATGTTGCTCTTTCTCCTCCTCTTCTCCATCTGGATTTTTATTCTTTTTAATAAACCAGTCTAAAGCGATATAAATAAGGTATAAACCTCCCAATGGTTTTACCCACCATACAGAGATGAGTACTGAAGCAAAAACAAGCGCCAAACCACGAAATAAATATGCGCCCCATATACCATACTTAAGTGCTTTTTTTCTTTGTTTTTCTGGCAGATCCATCACCATTGTTGCCAAAACAGCTGCATTATCTATTGATAAAAGGCTTTCGATAAGAATTAAGTTGGCAATTATGATTGCTGATTTTGTTGGGTTTTGAAGAATCTCTTCAAAAAGAATAGAGAAATCGGAAAGTATCATTTATATATTAATGTGTTTTTGATTTATTTTCGAAATAACGGCACCTCCAATAGCAATCCCTATAAAATTGGTAACAGCTCTGGCCTCATTCATAAAACGGTCGACGCTATACAACAGGGCAATTTCTGACATCGGAATTTTTCCAAATCTGTCGAGTGTGAACACAAGAGCCAAAAAACCAGACCCAGGAACTCCTGATGCTGTTTTTGAAGCTATTGATACAACAGTAAACAACCAGATATAGTCTGTATAATCTAAATGAATGTTATACAATTGAACAAGAAATAAACAGGCAATTGAAAGATAAATACAGGCACCGGCAAGATTAAAATTATATCCAAGCGGAATAACAAAACGAAGAATTTTCCTGTTATAGCCTTGAGACTCCATCTTTTCAAAGATCATTGGAAAAGAAGTTTTTGATGAAGAAGTTGCCAAGACAAGCACGATTTCTTCTTTTATACTTATCAAAAAGTCCCAAAGATTAATTTTGAAGAGGTAAGATACTGTTCCTAATATCCCTATAATAAAAATAATACAAGCCAAATATACCGTCGCAACAAGTTTGCTCAATGGCAAAAGAGTATTGATTCCGTATACAGAAATACCATAAGCTATATTACAGAAAACAATAATGGGAAGAGTAAAATACAGATACTTTATTAGTTTATAAAATACCTCTCTGCTATTATCCAAAAACAGAAGAACTTTGTCTTTATTTTTAAAGAAATTAATAACTATACCTCCTGCAATTGATAACAGAAGCATCATCATATAGTTATTGACATACAGCAGCCTCCCGGAGCCAATTACAGGTGACCCTGAAACATATTTACCAACTGATGTAATATCGATTCCTGTATCAGCACCGGGTTTCAATAAAAATCCAAAACCAAAGCCCAGTGCAATACTTATTGTCGTAATCAGAAGAAAATAGCAAATCATTTGCATAATGACCCGAAATGCATTTTGAATACTGAAAACATAGCTGACTCCGTAAGTAATTGCAATAAAGATTACAGGCACTATCAGGAATTCCAGAATCAAAAAAAAGTAATAGCTTACAGTCCTTAATTTCTTTCCTATTTCCGGGAAATAATACCCCGTTAATGCTCCACAGATAATTGCAGCAAATACATATAAAGAAAGACTTCTTACATATGCGTCAGTAAAGGTTTTTTGTCGGGAAACAGAACTCATCAGAAAGTTACCATATTAAAGTATATAAGAATACAAAATTATCTAAAAACTAAATAATACCCAGAATCAATGCTCCCACAAGCATAACAATTGAAGATCCAATTGCCCACTTTAGTGTGAACTTCAGGTGATCCGAGAATTCAACACCTGCCAGAGAAACCAGCAAATAGGTAGAAGGAACTAACGGGCTCAGAAGGTGTGAAGCCTGCCCTACTAAACTCGCCCTGCCCAAAACATCAGGCGGAATTCCCAATTGGGTGCCTGTTGCCGTAATGATAGGTAATATGCCAAAATAGTAAGCATCATTGGTAAGAAAAAACGTCAGAGGAACACTACATACTGCCGTAATAACATTCAGAAAACCACCCCAGCTCTTTGGGATAATTTCGATCATGCTATTCCCCATCGCCTGCATAATACCTGTACCATTTAATATTCCTGTAAAAATTCCTGCTCCGAATATCATTCCCGCAACCGACAATGCATTGCCTGCATGTTTTGAAATTATTTTCTGCTGATCCTTCAGTTTGGGATAATTAATAATTGCTGCAATACAAAATGCAATCATAAATGCAATTCCTAAAGGAATAATATCGAGGATCATTACACAAAGAAGGATAACTGTAAGTATAAAGTTGATGATCAAAAGCTTGGGACGGCGAAGTGTATTGTCTTCATCTCCAACGATGTCCTGTTTGTTGTACTTGGTGTATTTTCCATATTGGCTTATTCTCTTTTTTTCTTTTGTCCCTAAAATGTAAGCAACAATAAAGACCCAGATAATCCCTATAACCATTACCGGAATCATAGGAACAAAGATTTCAGTATGACCAAGCTTCAGAGAACTCATCACACGGGCTGTAGGACCTCCCCAAGGGAGAATATTCATAATACCGCCAGCCAGCATAATAATGCAGGTAAGCACAAGGGGATTCATTCCCTGTTTTTTGTAGAGCGGAAGCATTGCTGCCACCACAATAATATAAGTAGAAGAGCCGTCTCCGTCCAAAGAAACCAATGTTGTAAGAAGAGCCGTCCCTATTGTAGTTTTCACAGGATTATCCCCTACAATTTTCAATATAAACTGCACAAGCGGCTCAAAAAGCCCCGTGTCAATCATTAAGCTAAAATATAAGATCGCAAAAATGAGCATTACCCCTGTAAGTGCAATTTCTTTTACACCTTCCTTCATCATCTTACCCAGTTCCGGACCGAAACCGGCTACCAAAGCAATAAGAACCGGCACCAGAACCAAAGCAGTAAGGGGTGTCATTTTTTTATTCATGATGAGCCCCATGAAAATAGCAATCATTAAAAAACCAAGAAATGTAAGCATAGCTATAAATTCGTTATGATGTTATTGTTTTTCTTTTTTTCTCCAGTCAAAATTGTTCCTGAACCCTAAGAATCCATAATTACTGGTTTTCCCCGTTTCCAGCTGGTTTATAAAAGCCAGTTCAATAGCAGAGTTTTTTCCTACCTTTATTCCAATCCCGGCAGTTATACGGTTACTGTCAAAAGGCTCATCTTTCACCATATTCATTCTTATCTCATTTTTCAGAATTCCATACAGCTTCTCCTTCTCTCCTTTCCTGTTAAAGGGGATCCTTATGGAAAGGAGATAACGGATTCTTACAATAAATTCATCAGGGTTATTCAGGAATCGTTCTTCCACACGAAACCTGTTGGAAATGGAAGTTCTTCCGATATTACTTTCCAGAGTTACCTGCTGGAAAGGTCTTTTCTCATAACGTATTCTTTTGGTATTATCAGAATTATAAGATTCCAGAACAAGGAACATTGCTCCGGCTGCAGGCTTTACTCCTTTTGCTACTTCATAATCGAGATATGCATTCAGCAGGAAGAGCCTTGTATCATATGCCAGGTCGAAAGAACGATACTGCGTAAGCGCTGTCAAAGTACTCTTATCCGATACCTGGGCCGTCATTAGATACTGAAACCACATATTATAGTTATCTCTGCTCTGGCCTTTTGAAAAACCGGCAAAAATAGTCATAACAATGAAGGTTAATATTAATTTAGTTTTCATGTAATATTTGGTTAACATTATAGTTTCTCAAATATATTTATTCGGAAAAGTGCTTCCGGAATTTTTCAATCAATGGCAATTTTTATCAACGAACAGCATTTTCAGTCGAAAAGATATTATATTTGGCAATCCCCAAAAAGGGAGATACAAAGATGTTTTTAATAGCCAACATAATTATAATATTACTGATTATAAGGATTTTATTTAATCCCAAAATTCTAAAATCACTTATGGAGTATCGCTGGAAGCTTTTACTAAAGTTTCAGCATATTTTTTTCTTTTTCGTCTTTACTTTAATGATCTTTTTCACCGAAAACTACTTCCTCAACATACCGGATCTTATTTGGAGTGTTATTTTAAATAGTATTTTTAATATTGGCGTTTATTACCTGGTATATTATTATTTGGTACCACATTTCTACCTTTCAAATAAATATCCGGAGTTTATTCTTTACGCACTTATATGCTTTTTAGTTTCCAGTCTTTTCAGAATTCTTTGGGAACCCGCTTTATTCAACATGAATTTCAATAATGAAGGCTCTCATATCAGTTTCTTGTATAATGTATATATCTACCAGGGAATTGTAATATTGGTGGCATCGTTCTTGGGAATTACCAAAGACAAGTTCTTAATCGAACAGGATGTTATCGATTTAGGAAAACAGAAAGACGAGCTGTATCTTAATTTATTAAAGTCAAAACTAAACCCTCATTTCTTACTGAATACACTTAATAATATCTATGCCAACAGCTTTACACCTTCTGTAGTAACCTCCAATTCTATTTTACAGCTTAGCAAGCTTTTGCAGTACATTATATACGACAGCAGTAAAGAAAAAATAAGTGTATTACAGGAGTTATCCTCTGTGGAAGCTCTTGCAGCGCTATACCAGTTAAAATATTACAATAGACTCAACCTTGTATTTGACATTCAGGATAAAGAAACGCTGGAACTTATAGAGATTCCACCCTCTCTTTTTCTTACTCTTTTTGAAAATGCCCTGAAGCATTCTGCAATAGGAGAAAATCCGGAAAGCTTCATAAGACTATCTTGTAAAACTGAAGATCTTGTTTTAGTTTTTGAAGTCATTAACTCCTTTGATAAAAACAAAAAATCACCCATTGATACAGGATACAACGGATTAGGTAATAAGGCTATTATTCGTATATTAGAAAAATACTATCCTGAGAAATTCAACTTTTCTTCGGATCAAGATGGTGATTTCCATTATAAAACTGTTTTAAAAATTAATTTAAATGAGTGACCTGACTGTCGTGAATATTGATGACGAATATCCTGCCCTGCAAATCATAAAACAATATTGCGGGCAAATGGAAGGCATTGATTTATTGAGATCTTTTCAGAATCCGCAAGAAGCATTAACATATCTTGAAGAGAACAAAGTTGACCTTATTATACTGGATATTAATATGCCCGGAATTAATGGCATTGAACTTCTGCAGCAGCTCTCCTACAAACCGCTTTGTATTTTCCTGACATTAGAAACCCAATATGCTGTAAAAGCATTTGAGCTGGATGTGGTCCATTACCTTGTAAAGCCTGTAGAATTTGAGACTTTTAACAAGGCCATCAATAAAGCAAAAGATTTTTTACAGTTTAAAAACCTCTCTAATAACAGTCCGCAGAAAGATTTCATTATGTTTAAATCCGATTATATAATGAATAAAGTTTTCTTAAAAGATATTCGATGGATTCAAGGTTTCGGGGAATACATCATTCTTATCACACCTTTAAAAAAATACATGATATTGGAAAGAATGACCAACTTCGAGGAAAAATTTAAAGACTTCGGATTTATAAGAATCCATAAATCCTATATTGTTTTATCTTCTTCCATTAGTTCTTATGACTCTAACAATGTTTACCTAAAGGACGGGCATAGTTTACCATTGGGCAGAACCTATAAGAGTACTTTAAAGAACATTTTTACAATATAATTAAACTATTTCCTTGGCAAATATTAAGAGTTCCCGCGGCTATATAATATAAGCTATGCTTAAAACTTATAACTGTACCCCAATCGTATCACCTGTGTTTCGTAATAGTCATCGCTTGTATATTTAAATCCGGAGCCTTGGATTTGTTTTTTAATCACCATTGTGTTCAGGAGATCTGTAGCATTCAAAAATATCTCCCCTTTTCCTTTCTGAACAGATTTTTTCATGCCCACATCTATTGAAAATCTCGATTTCATTTTTCCTTGTGGTATAATATCCGGAGCCAAATATATTGCTGTTAACTGAGCATCGAAACCGTTTGAAAACCTGAATGTATTATTAAACTTTACATTTCCTGAAACAGCAGTCTGTTTATCGGCTGAAAAAAAGACAGGCTGTGGATACAGATTCTCAACTGAAAATGCATCGATCTGGTTTCTGTATATATTCCCATTAACATTAAAAGAATATGCTTTCGAAACTTTCTGATTCCAAATCATTTCTAATCCCGAATTATAGCTTCGTCCTGCATTTTGGAATACTGCGTAGATTAAAGGACTGTCAGGCACAATACTCGAAATTCGGGTAATTGTTCCGTTCGCAAAACGATGGTATAAAGCTGAATACAGGTAACCATTATTCCAATTATATTTATGTCCTAATTCTATTGAGTTGGTAAACTGAGGTCTCAATCCGGGATTTCCTACTTTTATAATCTCTGCATCATCATATTTTGGGAAAATTCGGATGTCTACTTCATTGGGGCGGTCTACTCTTCTGTTGTAGAATATAGAAAGTTTATTATGATCATTTAGTTTGTACGCCAATCTCAAATTTGGAAAAGGTTGTGTATAATTATAACTGTCACTTTTATAAGTAGGATGATTCGGATTAACATCATACTGTATTTTCACATATTCCAGCCTCAGCCCAAGTTCCGCTTCCCATTTTGCATTTTCGAAAACATAATTTCCGTAAACAGCAGGAATCAATTCTTTATAGTTTGCCCATCCGCCTGCATTCACATCTAATACAGAATTAGCTCCCGGAATAAAATTCATATTGGTCGGAATACTTCTGTTTCTTAATTTAATTCCGGTTTCTATACGCCCGTATTTTAAGGGTTTTATATAATCTATATTAAAATCATAAACCTGTTCATCGGACAGCAATTTAAAAGCATCTGTTCCTTTTGAATTAGGCAAATAATTATCATAGAAATATTTCTCATCTTCCCGGTGGAATGTATAATTAAACCCTACATTTAATACATGTCCGGCTTCTTTGAATTTATGCTGATAAGAAGCAGTACCCATTACAGTAGTTTTCAATTCATCTTCTAAAAACTGCCAAAGACGCAGACGCTGAGAGAAATCTCCATTGAAAAAGGGCTGATCGCCACGGTCTATAATCTTTTCACTTCCATAAAGTCCGGAAATTGTAAGTGTGTTTTGGGAATCAATATTCCAGTCGACTCCTGCTTTTGTAGTCAGGTAATTCGTATTTCTGTTTCTTTTTAACTGGGAATTAATGATACTCCCGTTATCATAAGTTCTGGTTACAAATTCATTTTTATTAAGTGTCTGTGTGTATAGATTATCAACCTGCAGAAAGACGTTTATTTTATCTTTCCTGTAGTTTAATGACAGCGAAGGATTTATCTTTGGTGTAATCGTATACTGAGGTCTTATTGTAGGAAAGTTATCTTTTCTTATCCAGAACGAGCCTGTACCATAAGTAAATCCAATCTTTCCGTTCCAACCGTTTTGTTTATTTTTCTTCATGATAATATTAATGATCCCGGCATTTCCGTTTGCATCATATTTTGAAGACGGATTATTAATAATCTCGATTTTATCAATTGCAGAAGCAGGAATATTATCCAGCCCCGACTGACTCCCAAAACCGGTTAATGCAGTCTGTTTACCATCGATTAGCACTGTTACTTTATCGTTTCCACGAAGTTGTACTTTCCCATCCTGTACAGTAACACCCGGCAGATTCTGCATGCTTTGCAGAATGGAACCCCCGCTTTGGCTGATATTATCTGCAACAGAATAAGTCTTTTTATCAAGCTGATTGCTTATTTCATTCTTCTTTGAGGATGTTAAAACAACTTCTTCAATTTTGGTTTCTTTGTCGTCTTTAATTTGTTCAAGTTCTATAGACGGAATTTCAAGAAATTCTGAAAGACTGCCTATAAAGACAGATTGTGTATAAGGCCTATATCCCGAAATAGAAGTTTCTAAATAGTAATTATCTGGCTTTATTCCTGCTATCGAAAACCGTCCTTCTTCGTTGGTAATGGTTCCGGATACAAATTTCTTTTCTTTCACAGTCTTTAGGGTAACTGTGGTATAAGGCAACACGGTTTTATTCTTACTGGTTACAATTCCCGATATTGTTACAGAAGATATCTGTGCAAACAAGAAATTGACAAATACTAATGAAAGAAATAATGAGAAAACTAAAATCTTTTTTTGCATGAATTTGTATCTTTAAGATTAATCGATGGTACAAATTTGCAATCCGATTTAGAAGAAATTTAGAATTCTATAGGTTTACAGAAAAAATATGCTGATTATTTTCAAATCTGTAATTAACCTTCCAGCCGTGAAATGTACATATCTCTTTTATAATTGCCAGACCTAAACCACTGCCTCCTTTATGGGATGATAATGTTGAAAATCTTTTAAATAATAAATTTGTGTTCAATTTTTCCGTTCCGGAATTCGATATTTCAAATAGAGATCGGGTAAGCTTTACAGAAATTAAACCTCCAACCAGAGTATGCCGAATGGTATTTAAAATAAGGTTATTAATCAGGATTTCGGTCAGACTACTGTTTCCCTGTACTCTTACGTCTTCATGAATATTCTCCTGTATTGCAATACTCTTTTGCTCAAAATGTTCTTGTAAAACATCTATACTTTGATGAAGTAATGTATCAAATGGAATCGTTTCGGTATTATCGAATTGGTTATTTTCTATTTTCGCAAGCAGTAAAAGATTCTTATTGATTCTGGAACTTCTCAATAAGGCATTATTCATTTCCTCAGTAATCTGATATTGTCCTTCCGTAAGGTCTTTACTCTGCTGCAGAATATCCAGTTTATTTTTCAGAATTGCCAATGGTGTTTGTAATTCATGTGAAGCATTTTCAGTAAATTCTTTCTGAGTTTTATAAACTGAAATATTATGCTCTATCAGCTTGCTTAATGAGCTATTCAGTTCTTCAAACTCCAAAATATCTGTCCGGTTGAATTCTATTTTGGTCTGGTGGTTCAGGTTAAAACTTTTTAACTTATCCAATGTATTCCGAAAAGGCTTCCATACAGAGTTAGAAAGTTTTCTGTTGATCAATAAAAAACCTAGGACAATAGTAATAAAGAAAAAAAATGTAGTAATTGCAATTACTACAATTGTTTCCTGGGATTCTTCAATATTGGTCTGTACTGTAAAACGGAAAGGTTTGTTGTTGACATAAATAATTGTGGAAAGCGCTCTGAAACGGTCAATATCTATTTCTTTAGTATATGGCTTTTGTTTCTCATAGGTAAAAATGCTATCCTTTAGTTTATCATGATCTCTGATATTCTGAATATTTGTTCCGGGCTGAATATCGTTCCAGAGTTTTATACTTTCGGATAATTTTTGGTCTGTCAGGTTTAGCTTGTTAAGCTCATAAGCGGTCTTTTCTGCAGTAATTTTATTATGCTCATCCAGCTCAGCTTTCCATATTGTATCTACCACCCAATAATAAACAGGAACACTAATGATTAATACAAAAAGTACATACATTAGAAAAGGCTTGGTTATTTTACTTAACAATGGCTTCATAGATATACTATTTAGAATTTTCTTCCCATTTATACCCAGTTCCATAAACTGTTTTTAAATATTGATTGCAGCCGGCATCATATAATTTCTTTTTCAGATTTTTTACATGAGCATACACAAAATCATGATTATCCAGCATATCTGCAAAGTCTCCGGAAAGATGCTCTGCTAAAGTACTTTTCGAAATCACTCTGTTTTTGTTTCCTACAAAATAGATAAGTAAATCAAATTCTTTTTTGGTAAGTATAATTGTTTGATCATTTACAAATACTGTTTTTGCCAAAAGATCAATCTGCAGTTCATTTTGTATTATAACATTTGAATTGCTGAATTGCTTTCTGCGGATAAGAGAATAAATTCTGGCCATTAATTCTGAGAGATGGAATGGTTTTGTAAGATAATCGTCTGCACCAAGATGTAGTCCTTTTATTTTATCATCCAAAGCATTTTTAGCAGAAATAATAATGACTCCGTCCTGCTTATTTTGTTTTTTTAATTCTTCTAGTATAGTAAGACCATTTCCGTCGGGCAGTGTAATATCCAATAGAATACAGTCGTAATGAAAGTTCTCTATTTTTTGCATTGCTTCTTTAAATGTAGGCGCAAATTCACATAAATAACTCTCTTCCGAAAGATATTCGGCTATACTTTTAGCCAGTTCCGTTTCGTCCTCTATTATTAGTAGCTTCATTTTACAAATCTATAGATTCAATTCTGAATTAATTTTGAATTAAAATAGAAATAAAATTTTATTTATGACGTACATGATGATTAATGTTATAACAAAAAAGACCACTGTTCAGTGGTCTCTTTTCATCCTTTTGTTATGATACAAAGCTTGAATCCTCCGCAAGAATTATGCTCTGGAAAATATTTTCACCTGCTTGGTACTCATCAGTATGCTATAGAACAACATCCCCGTTGCTAAAAGAGCGTAACATACCAGAATAAATATATTTAAAGCTCCTACTGCATATTCTGAAGAAAAAAACTGGCTTATAAGGGTCAGAAATGATAATCCTAATCCGGCTCCTAAGAAATAACTTGTAGTTCCTAAACTAGATGCTACTCCATAATTAGCTGGTTCCACATCCTTAATTCCCAGTACCGATAAAGCGGTAAAACAAAAAGTCATTCCTATTCCCGAAATGCAGGCTGCCCCCATCAATACAAATACCAAAGGATGTCCGGTAAAAACAGAAACCAATAAAAGCAATGCTCCTGTAAGCATAAATATCCACCCTAAAGCTCCCATTCGAAAGGAATTTAATCGCTTTGATATATAAGGCAGAATATATTTAGCAACCAATGCAGACAATATACTAAAGGGAACAAGCATTAATCCCGAAGATGCGGCATCATGACCCATATCTTTCTGCAACATTAATGAAATAAGAAACAAGAAACCTATGAAAAATGCACCTAATAGAAAAAATGCGAGATTAGAGATCACCAATGATTTGTGTCTGAATATCTGCAGATTTACTAATGGATAAGAAACAGTTCTCAATCTATAGATTACAAATTTTAAGAGTACCACAGGAAGCATTAAAGAAGCTATAATGATTACAGGATTTTCTTTAATATGTGCCAATTCATGTACACCATATGTTAAACTTAAAAATCCTAACACAATAAATACAGCAGAGATCATATCTGTTTTAGCAGCTTTATCCGGTTTATCTGCTGGCAAATAATAATATGCAGCAACTAATGTTACAAGAAGAATGGGAACATTAATCAAAAAGACCCAATGCCAGCTTAGATAGGTACTTATAATCCCGCCAATAGACAGTCCGCTTCCCGAACCTATTGCAGCAAAAGAACCAAAAATTGCCATAGCCCTGTTCCGTTCCTGTTCTGCCAGAAAAGTATTTGTTACAATTGATACGGCTGAAGGCATTATAAAAGCTGCACCCAGCCCCTGCAACGCACGGAATATTGCCAGCACCTCAAAACTTGTAGACAATCCGGCTCCTAATGATGCCAGCATAAAAGTAAACGCCCCAAATAAAAATACCTTCTTTCTTCCTAACTGATCCGAAAGTTTTCCGCCAATAATAAGAAATCCTCCAAAGAAAAGAACATAAAATGTCTGCAGCCATTGTGCTGTCTCGGATGTGATATGGAACTGTTCCTGAATAGAAGGAATCGCCAGATTGATTACTGCAATATCCAATGCTTCTACAAAAGTTCCTATTGAAGCTAAAATTAGTATTATTTTTTTTCTCCTGTCCATCATACTTTAATTCAATAATTCTAAGTAATAGCCTTTGACCAAAATACAAGTTCTTTACCACATAGTGCCAGTTAGAATCAAACAAAGCACTATATAACAATTACTTACAATACAAAAAGCTATTTCAACGCTGCAAAAATCAAAATAAAAAACATTTAGAAAAAGGACATTTGTCCCAACTATGATAAAATTTATACGTAATTGGTCAACTTATGCTACCCTTTTGTTGATGTTTTTCAGGTAATTAGAAAAAAAAAAAACAGAAATATTTACATTTTTTAAATCTTCTCCAACACGCTATAAATCTAGGTTTATCTCCTATTTCAATTGCATATTCATTATTCATTTGCACATAAAAACAATATTTTCTTTTGGATTTGATATAAATTTGTATATTAGCGTCATGATATGATAAAAATTGTATCATAAAACCAAATCACGCTTAATTAATTATTATGAAAAAAACATCCATTCCTCTATTGATGGTAGAGATACTATCATACACACCTCCCAATTTGTGTGTATAGAGAAAAAGCACTTCAATTTCAGAAATCAATCAGTACAGAACCTTAGCATGAACGCTCCTAAATTGGAATTGTTATATAGCTATTCGGCAACAGCTCGATTTTATCATCTGTTTCAAATAAGGATTTTATACTGATTTGTACATTCTGAAATAATTAACTACGATTTTTTTACAGAAACAAGGTATTATTATATAACAGTTTAATATGATATTTATTAATCTTATTATATACAAAATTGATAGAAATAGTAGTTAATAAAGATTATGCTGTAAACAAAGCCGAACTGTAAATTGTCTAAAAACATGATTGACATATTTTATCAGTAATGTCAGAAGAATTATAAACCAAATTTAACACTAAATATTATGGAATTACACAAGAAGATCCTACTTGGATCATTTATCTCAGTTGCATTGGTATCATGTAATACCAGCGATAATGTGGACGAAAGTACTCCACAAGGATTAACAGAATTGAAAGCTGTACCACAGGCAGATATCCCTGCTGGCTTTGAAAACACACACATGTGTAAAGATGTTTATCTTCCAGGAACTGATCCAAGAGGAGCTGTTATTAAAAGTACAAAATGGCCAAATGGCAGCGTTATCACTGTAAGTCTGAACGGTGGAACAGCCAAAGTTCGCAGCAAAGTAATGCAATATGCTAATGAATGGTCTAAGTATGCTAACATCACCTTTAAATTTATTACTAGCGGAACAGCACAAATTCGGGTTACTTTTACACAGGGAGCAGGATCTTATTCCTATTTAGGAACACAGGCCCTTAACCGTCCTTCTAACTCTGAAACAATGAACTTCGGTTGGTTTGATGATTCAACAACTGACACAGAATTCAGCAGAACAACTATTCATGAATTTGGACATGCTCTAGGTATGATACACGAGCACCAGCACCCTTTAGCTAATATCCCATGGGATAAAGAAAAAGTGTATACCTATTATGGAGGTTATCCTAACTATTGGTCAAGAGCACAGGTAGATAGTAACTTGTTTGCAAAATATTCTACTACACAAACGCAATATAGTGCTTATGACACACAATCTATCATGCATTATAGCATTAGTAGCAGCCTGACAACAAACGGATTCAGCGTTGGCAGCAATACTGTTCTGTCTTCTACTGATAAGCAGTTTATCGGATCAGTATATCCAAAATAATAACTACATTAATTAAACAATTGTCTACCCTGATTACACAGGGTAGACTTATTTATATATGATTATGAATAAATGGTCTCTTCTGCTATTTCTTGGTTTTTTCTCCTCTTTGGCAAACGCACAGGGGAAAGAACGTAAGTCTTACATTATGCCATATGTTGGCTGGAATCAGGAAAAACTCAACTGGAATATTGCCGGCAATGAAAATGGTCAATACCCGAATGTATTATCTGAATTAAAATGGCAACAGCTACGTGGCTCGGAAATGGGAATTATTTCCGCTGTATCAATTTCATCAAGATTTCAGGTAAAATGGGACTTTAGTTATCAGGCTATTACCTCGGGAAAAGTAAATGATACAGATTATGCAGGTGATAACAGAGCGCTTAAAACTGCAGAATTCAATTTAGAAGCCGATAAAGGTTATACAATTAAAACCCGTCTGGAATTATCCTACCTTCTATGGTCTAACCAAACATTCTCTTTTAGCCCACATGCAGGGTATTTTGGAAGTTACCAGAAGCTTTATATGCTGGACGGTGATGCTCCGCTTATTCCCGGAAAAGAACTAAGAAGTACATATAAACCTCAATGGCATGGTGCTGTCCTTGGTTTAGAAACAAATTTCAAAAAGGAAAATTGGAATGTTAATCTCGACATCAGTGGTATGTATTTCCCCCAATATTCAGCTACTGCAGATTGGAATCTTCGAGAGGAACTTAGAAGACCTGTCAGCTTCGAGCACAGATCCAAAGGAACAGGTTGGGATGCAGGACTGCGTATTGGATATCAGCTAGGCCAACGTATTCAGCCTTTTGTATCTGCAAGATATACACAGATAGAAGCAGGAAAAGGAACAGATAAATTATATATGGCAAACGGGGATATTTACAAAAGCCGGCTGAATGAAGTCAATTCTACCAGCATCAGTTTTGGCATAGGTGTTAAAATACTATTTTAAGATACAAACGCTATATAAGTAAAAAAGACCACTTTTCTGTGGTTTTTTTATTTTAAATGAGGACGAGAAGAACTGACCTATCAACCTCCAGAACTGCAATCAATGGTATACTTCTCATAAAATCACCCTCACTTATTATACTAGTTAATTAATAAATAGCTGTACTTTTTTCTATGTATAATAAAAATCTATATAATGTCGATCTAATCTTTATATTTGCACATATTGGATTTTAAATACCAATAAACAAGAAGATTTATAAAAAAAATTAACAATAAACAAAGAATACTAAATAATGGATAAAATTAATTTATTAATTATTGTAACTATAATCTCTTTGTTCATTTCATTCTTTCTTGCGTTCTTCTTGGTCACGGTAAAAACAAAATACAAAACAAGTAATTATCTTTTTGCTGCTTTTCTATTGATAAATGCATTAGATCTTAGTCATCCTTTATTCGATTTAATAGCTGATGGCCCTTCAAATTTTGGAATGTTCAGAACTACATTTGCTTTCTTACAGATTCCTGTTTTCTATCTTTATGTAGTATCAGTCTGTTATGCTGATTTTAGGCTTAAACCTAAATATCTATTACATCTACTTCCATTTTTAATTGTGAATGTAGTTTTACTGCCTCGTTTTTATATGGTAGATCCTACCTCTAAAATTAATTTTATTCTCAATCGTCAAAGTAGGATTGAATTACAATTCACGCACTTTTTTATTCTTATTCAGATAGTTGTATATCTTATTGCTGTTTTTAGGGTATTAAGAAAAACAAAAAAGCTATATCTGGAAAATTATGCCGGAGCCAATATTAATTCCTACAATTGGCTGTTTCAGTTTACGAGCATTCTGACTTTTCTATATTTAATGGCCATTTTAAAAAATGCTTTTAAATTTTCTGATTACCCTTATATCTCTGAATGGATAAAAATTGTAATCTTGGTATTTCAACTGTTTATCATTTGCTGGTACCTATTCAAAGCATTAAGCAACCCGGGCTTATTTAGAAATGTTGATTCCAAACTAAAACTTGTTTCTGAGATTGTTTCAGAAGAGAAAAACAGTAAGCCATCAGGAGCACATGAAAATGAACATAATGAAGAGCTTTTGAAACTAAAGGAATATATGGCCGAAGAAAAGCCTTTTCTGAACTCTTCACTGACGATTCAGGATGTTTCTCGTGAAATTAAAATTCCTGTCCGGGAATTATCTCTTTTAATCAATCATCAATTAGGGCAACATTTTTATGATTTTGTGAATGCCTATAGGATAGAAAGTGCTATGGGTATTCTAAAAGACACGACAAAAAATAAGGTAACTATCCTTGAAATCTTATACGAAGTTGGTTTTAATTCAAAATCTTCTTTTAATACTGCTTTTAAAAAGCATACCGGCAACACACCAACCAACTACCGTAAATCACTATAAAATAGATACTTGTAATTACTCGTACTCTTTTTTGTAAAGATTCGCACTCATTTTTTAACACAAATTAGACCGATTGCATTTACTCGGTCGTATAGCTTCAACGTCTTCTACATCTTTGTATCGAAATAAATTTTTAACATCAAAATACGGTACAATGAAAACTTCATCAAAATTTTTAGCAGCACTTTTATTCATAAGCAGTTTTTCTTTCGGACAAAACATTTCCAAAAAGATTGATTCTATAATAAGTGATAATTACAAAAAAAATCCGGAAGTAGGAATTAGCGTTGGCTTTATCAATAATAACGAAGAGCATTATATAAGTTATGGTAATTTGAATGCGGAAAGTCAGGTTCAAATCAATAAAAACTCCTTATTTGAAATTGCGTCAATTACTAAAATCTTGACCTCAAATTTAATTGCTCAGGCAGTTCTGGATCATAAAATAAAGTTAGATGATTACATAGACGGGTTCCTTCCTAAAGAATATATATTACACCAGAATCTTAGAAATAAAATTAAAATTTCGGATCTGGCATCACATCAGTCAGGTTTACCTGATATAGATTTTGCAAAATTGATAGAACAGGATCCGCAACAGCCTGTGAATAATGTAACAGCACAGACTTTAGCCACTATAATCAATAATTGTAGCGAACTAAAGGATTATGGTAAATATCGTTATTCTACGATTGGATATACTCTATTAGGACAGATAGTGGAAAAAGTATATGGTAAGACTTATGATGAGATCATCAGAGCCAAAATAATAAAACCATTACAGATGACTAATACATTAACCAAAGATTTTAATGTAAAAAACAGAACAACTGCCCATAATCCAGATGGAGGCATTCAGGAGTTTTTCAAATGGAATATTACAGCACCAGCAGGATTGGTAAAATCTACGGCTTCCGATATGGTTAGATTCTTAAAAGCAGTCCTTAATAAACAAACGACAATAGGTAAGGCAGCTATCATCATGGAAAGAGTTGTGTACAAAGATGAAAAAAGGGAAATGGGACTAGGGCTCAACATCGTAACAGATGATAAAAACACAATTTATATGAAATCAGGAGATTCTATGGGTCAGTCTTCAATCATCTGTTACAATAGGGATAAAAAATGGGGAATTATTATACTCCTTGACCAGAGAAATTCAAAAATGAGACAAGATCTGTTGAATAAAATTTATGATACGGTCCTGAAATAAATAATACCGCAAATAAAACAGCCTGAAAGCCATTTTAACTATAAAAATTATACAATGAAAAACACTTTATATCTGTTAATAGCTACACTTATAATATTGAGTTGCCGTACGAACAATAATATATTGACCTCAAAAAGGAATTATAATTTTCTTACAGATAGCTTAAAGATTAATCAACAGTTAGAAAAGTATAAACTTCCCGGGTTCAGTCTTGTTGTTTTTGAAAATTATAAGATTGTCTATTCCAATCAATTTGGATTGAAATCTGTAAATTCTAAAGAAAAAATAGATGAAAATACCGCTTTTTCAACAGCATCAATTTCAAAACCTATTACTGCACTTCTTTGCCATATCCTTGAAGAGAAAGGCTTTATTAACCTGAATACCCCAATAGATAAGTACCTAAAACGCTGGCATCTGCCGAAAAGCAAATTTACGGAGAATAATAGCCCTACCTGGAAGCAGTTTTTGAATCATACTGCTGGTACCAGCCAAGGTGGATTTGAAGATCATTATGAAGGAGATACAATTCCAACCATCACGCAGAGTCTTTTAGGGCAGATACCAAGATATGATAAGGAAATTGAATTCCTTTTCACACCAGGAACCAATTTTGAATATAGTGGTGGTGGCTATGTAATTATCCAAATGGCATTGGAAGACACTCTGAATAAATCTATTGCGGAGCTTGCACAAGAATATATTTTTTCTCCACTTGGCATGAAAAACACCACAATGGTACAGCCTAATGAAAAAGGATTTCTAACAAATGTGGCACTGGTTCACGATAAAGATGGAAAAGTGATCAGAACAGGACTGCCAATAACGCCACAAGTGGGAGCTTCCGGAATGTGGTCGACACCTACAGATCTGGCCAAACTTTCTATCGAAATACAAAATGCTTTACGTAATAAAAATAACAAAGTGATTTCTCATCAGACAGCTAAAAAAGTAACCGAGGTAACGGCTTTTAAAAATGCGGTTGGAGGCTGGAGCTACGGATGGCAAAAGTCTTTTGGTTATAGTAACTATGATTGGTTTTCATGTAATGGTTCTAATACCGGAGTTGGAGGTAATGTTCTGGCTACTATGACTGATGGTAATGGTATGGTATATCTTGCCAATGGTGAAAAACCAAATCGTTTTCCTGTAATGAATCAAACCAGAAGAAAGGTTCTTACGTTGATGAACTGGAACAAAACAACTAATGAGAACACTCAGGAAATACCATTAAGTATAAAAAAGCAACTCATCGGGACTTATGATGATTTCTTATATGGACAGGGAATGGAAACCAAAATAGTAGAAAAGAATAATCGTCTTTATGTTGAATCTATGCTTTTGGATTTTTTTAAAGGAAAGAATGATAGCGAACTGTTGTATCTCAAAAATGGATTGTTCAAAATTGTAGATTATCCAAACCTACTGAAATTCGATTTCAGCAATGGAAAATTGAATTCAGTTACCCAAAAAAGAGATACTTTGGAAACCAAAATTATGCTTAGTAATAAAGATAAATAATAACTGACTCCCTATGAAAAACCGTTCAAAACTAATATTTCTTATAGGAATTTGCCTCCTTCCTTTCAAAAGCTTTTCGCAAACCAAGATAATAGAAAAGAAAGTCAACTTAACGAAAAATCAGACCAATCTTTCCGATAAGTTATCAAAATATATGCAGGCTCAGACAGACGTGAATGGATTTGGTGGTACCGTTCTGATTGCCAGAAAAGACACTGTGCTTTTACAGGAGGCTTATGGTTTAGCAGATTACGAATGGAATATTAAAAACACAATAGACACCAAATTTCAGTTAGCATCGGTAACAAAGCAATTTACAGCAACTGCAATTCTTCAATTAGCAGAAAAAGGAAAGTTGTCACTTGATGACAAGTTAAATAAATTTTTCCCAGATTTCCCTAATGCCGAAAGTGTTACCATTCACATGTTGTTATCACATTCTTCCGGACTTGCTTTAGGGTTTAAAGAATTGGCTTTAAGCACCATATCAGCTGATTCCGCCTATAATGAGATAAAAAAAATACCGTATGAATTTTCGCCAGGAACTAAAAGTGAATACAGTAATATTGGGTATTATTTATTAGGTAAGATCATTGAAAAAGTATCGGGAGAAGAATATGCAGTTTTTCTGAAAAAAAATATATTTGAAAAAGTAGGAATGAAGAATACTGGAGTTAGTAATAATGATTCTATAATTCCGAAAAAAGCAAAAGTTTATTACCACACGGAAAATAAGTTAGCTCATAATCCATATATCAATTGGGGATTTAACATTGGACATGATGGTGTTTATTCGACCATTGAAGATTTGGCATTATGGGATAAGGTACTCTACGGGACATCTATTTTATCAAAAGATATGAAAAACCAAATGTTTACCTCCTATAATGAGCAAAACTTTGGATATGGATTTCTTATCAATCCTTTCTACAACCAAGGGCATAGATTAATTGCTCATGATGGTGGCTTTTTTGGGACAATGACTTCCTTCAACCGTTATACAGATGATGGTTTGTTTATCACTGTTCTTTCCAATAATCAGTCTCCGGCATATATGCTTGCATACGGATTAGCTGCAATATGCTTTGGTAAAGATGTTGAACTTCCATATCATCATAAGAAGGTTAAGAATAACCCGGCACTTTATAAATATTTTGAGGGCGATTATGAAGGTATCAAAATTCGTGAAAACAATGGAAAGCTCTATTATAATGACTTTGATACTGAATTATTTCCGGAGTCAGATCTTAAATTTTTCAGATCAGATGATGATAACATAACCGTTGAGTTTATTAAAGATTCCGAAGGAAAATACTCTACCATTAAATTGACTAAAGCCGGAGTCGCAGAAATACGAAAGAAAATATTTTCAAATAAATAATCATAATAAGTATTAATATAATTATTTAGCAACAATTCTACAAATAACATATTTATTAATTATGAATTTTATCTATTTTTGATAATACTTAAAAACATCATAAAATCAATCAACCAAAAACAAAATAAATATGTCCTTTCAAACTTATATTAAAAATATTGAAGAAAAAACCGGAAAGTCTCGCTCAGATTTTGAAAAAATCGCCCTTGAAAAAGGATTTACCGAAGATGGTAAAATCAAAAAAGGAATAAAGGCAACAGAAATAATCAACTGGTTAAAAGAAGATTTTGAATTAGGACATGGACACGCTACAGCAATGTATGCCTATATTAATGGAAAACGTGAATAATAGATATTAGTTTTTTATTAATATATGTCTATAAAACAAAATATCCCTTTCTATAGAGAGGGATATTATACGTGAGCGCGGGAGGAGTCGAACCCCCAACCTTTAGAGCCGTAATCTAACGCTCTATCCAATTGAGCTACGCACCCGTTTAAAGGTTTGCAAATATAATACTTTTATGCGATTATATGTACTATTAATCGACATTCTTAGTGATATTTTTTATTCTTAAATTAATTGATACATATAATTGGCTTTTGAGAATTTATCTTAGCCTAGGTATAATAAAAAAAGACCACTAAATAGTGGTCTTTTTCTTTCCGAGTGAGCGCGGGAGGAGTCGAACCCCCAACCTTCAGAGCCGTAATCTGACGCTCTATCCAATTGAGCTACGCACCCGTTTAAAGGTTTGCAAATATAGTACTTTTTTTCTTTCTTTGAAAAATGAAAGCACTTTTTTTAGCATCAGGTCTCGTTTTTTTTCTGTTTTCCTGTAAAAAAACAGAACAGAATTTTCCGAAAGAAGACACTCGGATTTCTCAACGACTTCATTTTAAAGAAGATAAAGACAACTTCCGAATTACCTCTGGAAAGTTCGATATTGAGCTAAAAAAATCAGTTTTCCCGTTAAAAAAAGTAATTTTCCTGAACTCAACACTTATCGGATATATGACCGAGCTTGGGTTAGAAGATAAAATTGTTGGAGTTTCCAGTCCGGAATATATATTTTCGGAGAAGGTTCAGCAGCTTATCAAGGCCGGAAAAATCCAGAATGTAGGATCCGAACAAAAATATGATGTAGAAAAAATACTGGTTTTAAAACCCGATGCCGTTTTCACCAACTACATCGCTTCATTCGAAAATACTTACGAGCTACTGAAGAAAAATGGCATTAAGATCATCTTCCTTGATGAATACATGGAACAAAAGCCCTTGGAAAAAAGTGCATACCTGAAACTATATGGAAGATTATTTGGTATTGATAAAAAATCCGATTCTCTATATAACCTTATCGAAAATAACTACAATCAACTAAAACTTCAGGCCTCTCAAGCAAAGGACAAACCAGAAGTTATTTGTAATGAGATGTATGGAAACCAGTGGTTCGTTCCGGGTGGGAATAGCTTTGCAGCACAATACTTTAAAGATGCCAATGCCAGCTATCCGTGGCAATCTTTACCTAATGAAAATTCGGTTCCATTGAGCTTTGAGGAAGTTTTTGCAAAATCTACAAAGGCTACTTATTGGGTAAATGTTGGAGAATATAAAAAGAAAAGCGAATTATTGGCCTTTAATCCGGTATATGCGAAACTTCACCCTTTCAAAAACGGAAAAGTATACAGCCTGTATGGCAGCGTAAAAAGCAAATCCAATGATTATTTTGCTTCCGGAGTAGTTCGTGCAGATAAAGTACTTCATGATTACGTGAATATCTTTCACCCAAGCCTGCTGAAAGACACGGCTATGGTATATATGAAGGAACTTAAATAAAATATATAATAAGACTAATCATATAAACCGTCCCAATGAAGAGAAATTTAGCTTTTATATTTGCTGCATTAGGATGGTTTGCTGTTATTGCACAATACTATCTGATGCTAGAGAACAGAACAACATCTGTTTCTGAAGCCACAATAAGGTTCTTCAGCTTTTTTACTATTCTTACCAACATACTTGTAGCTATTTATTTCAGCACTATCTGCTTTTCCCGAAACAAATCCGTTTCTTTAATCAATGCTGCCGGAATGCTTACATTTCTTACTATTTACATTACTGTAGTAGGATTAGTCTATCAGGTAGCCCTCAGACATCTATGGCATCCTCAGGGAATGCAAAAACTTGTTGATGAATTACTACATTCGGTTATTCCAATTTTGGTTATTCTCTTCTGGTATTTATATGAGGCTAAGAATAACTTAAAATTCAGTCAAACGATAAAATGGCTCTCCTATCCTCTCATCTATTTCATCTATATTCTTTTACGCGGAAATCAGTCCGGTTTTTATCCTTATCCTTTTGTTGATGTTTCAGTATTAGGATTTGCAACTGTTATCCAAAATGCACTTTTTCTATTACTCTTTTTTCTAGGGCTATCTTTGGCTTTTATTCTTATTGGAAAATGGCTGGATAAAAAATAGATTACATTTTATTAATTATGAAAACCTTCTTATATTTGGTGGCATTAGTAGCCGTTAAATGAAGATCGAAACAGAATTTTATAAACCAGACAATAATATCCTGAACAAGTATATTGAAGGGTTTTACTTTATTTCCAAACAGGAGATTGAAAATTCTTTTAGCTATCAAACCTTTCCAAATAATTACAACATTGTCTCTGCTTATCTGAATTCGGATGTAAAACTGGAAAAGGGTAAAATCACAGTTTCTTCTGCCGAGAACAAGTTTACTTCTACTCTTGTAAAAAAATATATTACGCCAATAGAAATTAAAGTCGATGCGATAGTGGACGAAATTACAATCTACTTTAAACCTGCTGGTCTCAATCATTTTATAGATGACATGTCTTCTCTATTTGAAAATGATTTTAGCTACTTCAATCCTTTTGGTGATTATGAAGCTGAAATGACGAAAATACTGCTCACCAGGGAAAGAAATATCCAGTTGGAGCTTCTGGAAAAGTATTGGATTTCAAAGCTTATTCAAAAAGATCTTACGGCTGTTGAAAGTTGGCTTTCAGACATCAATTCCACAATAAGTATAGAAGAAATCGCAGATAAAAATCAGATTTCAAGACAATATTTTAACAAAATGTTCCGGAAATATATAGGAAAATCTCCTTCTGAATTTCGGAAAGTTAATAAGTTTAGAAATTCAATTAGCCAGAAGAATAAGAATACCAACCTTATCGAATTATCCCTGGATGCTGATTTTTATGATCAGTCCCATTTTATCCGGAATTTCAAAGAACTCACCAAAGTAAATCCTGGTTCTTTTTTCAATAATGTAGACATCTCTAAAGAAAATATCTGGCTGTTTGAAGAATAGTTTCCATTTGTACAATTATAATAGTCTGGCACATTTTATTTTTGCCCAACACTATTATAAAACAACATGAAAAAGATATTTTTAGCACTATCACTTATAACCGGACTCATCTATATAGAAGCGCAGGATAATGCTATAAAAACAACAGAACTCAATTTAGCTAAAGATTATCTGAAAATAGCAGCACCAATAGCAAAAGAAATCGGGAATAACACCATTATAGGTCTTGGAGAAGGAACACACGGAACCAAAGAATTCAATGAAATAAGAGCTGCAATCTCTAAAAATCTGATCACCAAACAACATTTTAGTATCATATGCTTCGAATCTCCATATGGAGATATGTTCTATCTCAATAAAGCTGTTAACTCTGATGCGGATCTTAAAACAGCCATGAAACAATATCTCCTTTCTATATGGCAGACTAAAGAAATTGAAGAATTCCTATTATGGGTAAGAGACTACAATAAGAAGAATAAAAATCAGATTTTACTTTCCGGAGCCGATTTCAATTTCGTATCCAATTCTGTTAAGATTCTCGAAAATGAGTTTAAGAATAACGGCACGTTAAAAGCATTAACAAATGATTTACTGAATAAAGCAAAATATCAGGACGAGATGTGGAGTAACAGAAATGATAAAAACTTCCGAGTTGATATGCCGGCAGTTATAAAAAATGGAACACAGGCCTACAAATTAGCCCAGAATATTGAAGAAGCTGTAAAGAAAGATAATATTAGCCTCTCCACTGAAGCAAAATTGGCATTACAAAATATCAAGTTAGGTTTTACTGTGATGTATGAGGCCAGCAAACAAAATTATAATATTTCAAGAGATCAGATGATGGCGGAAATGGTTACTAAAACCCATCAGCTTTATGATAATAAGAAAGTTATAGTTATTGCTCATAATGGTCACATAGCTTTCACTTTCCCTTTTTCTGATGATTTAGGGATGGGTGGCTATCTCAAAAAGCAGTTTGGTGAAAAATATTATTCGTTGGCAACATTAACAGCATCTGGTACTTATAGTGCAACTTTGGATAATACAGACACCAATGACAACAAATATCAGGCATATCCACTCCCTGCCCCATTAAAAGACAGCTGGCAAAATTATTTTTCAGAATTTAAAAATGAAAATTTTTACCTGAACCTTAGAGGTAACAATGGAGGTCTGAAAGGAAATTTCTCTTTGGCTTTATGGGGGTACTTTTATCTGGATCCTGTAAAGTTTGAGAAAAATATATATACTTCTAAAATCAGTAATTTGAGTAATTACTTCGATAGTATTATTTTCCTCAGAAAAACAAATGCCTCTGAACATCTAAACTGATATCGTAAACTATAATTAACAAAGAAGGAGCCGAATCTTAAAGATTCAGCTCCTTTATTTTCTACCAGATATTACAAATATTTATCTACTAAAACATTGGATGTGCATTTGCAGCTTTTTTTGGAACATCTTCCTGAGCATCCCAATGTTCAACAATTTTACCATCTTTCATTCTGAAAATATCAATAGTCGATTTCAGGCTTCCGTCCTCATTTTTATTTTTTAGGTGTATAAAAACCAAATCTCCTTCTGCAGCAATATGCTGTACATCTATTTTCGTTTTAGGAGCTCCTTCAAACCATTTTGCAGCAGCTTCTTTAAATGCTTTTGCTCCGTCTGCTACCGTTGGATTATGTTGTATATATTCAGGTGCTATATACTGATCTACTGCTGACAAATCTTTATCTCCGAACATCTTTTGATAAAAATCTAGAACCAGTTGCTTATTTGCCGCGGCCTGATCTTTAGATTCGCTTGTTACCACTTCTTTAGTAGCAGCAGTTTCCTTTTTACTACAGCTTGTAAGGGCTACTACTCCCATTGCTGCCACTCCAATAATTAAACTTTTTGTACTCATTTTATTTTTTTTTCAAATGTATAAAAATATTCTGTAACAAAAAATATTACAGTTTAAAATATTTTATTACCTTTGTCTCATCATTATAATAAAAATGCTTAACAATTTAAGATTTGCAACAGCTATTCATATCCTTATCCTTCTGGAAAAAAATCCTGAAGTATGGATGAGTTCAGAATATATAGCAGGAAGCATAAATGTAAACCCTGTTGTTGTAAGAAAAGAAATAAAAAACCTGAAAGCCTTAGGTTATATACAGAGTAAAGAAGGCAAAGGCGGTGGTGCTAAACTAGCAACGGACGCAGAGAAAATTACACTTGCTGCAATATACCGCAGTGTAAGCGAGGATCAGAAAGGTAAACTAAACTCTCCAAATCCGGCTTGTCCCGTAGGAAGGCAAATCAACGAACACCTGACAGATCTCTACGAGGAAATAAACAAAAAAACTGAAGAAGTTTTAGGACAATACACATTAGAAAATTACAGTAAACAATTTAAATAAAAACATGATGAAAGTAGCAGTAATCGGAGCCACAGGATTTGTTGGTTCACATATCGTAAGCGAGTTAGCAAACAGAAATCACGAAGTAACAGCGATTTCCAGAAACACAAATGAAAACCAGCTTTCTGAAAATGTAAAATCTGTTGCCACAGATGTTACTAATACAGCACAATTAGCAGAAGCACTAAAAGGTAATGATGTTGTAATCTCTTCGTACAACGCAGGATGGACAAACCCAAATCTTTACAATGATTTTTTAGCAGGATCTGAAAGCATTCAACAGGCAGTAAAAGACGCTGGTGTTAAAAGATTAATTATTGTAGGTGGAGCTGGTAGCTTATTAATAGATGGTAAGAAAGTAGTTGACGGGCCAGACTTCCCGGAGGCATACAAACCCGGAGCAAAAGCAGCCAGCGACTATCTGGATATCATCCGTAACGAACAAAATCTGGACTGGACATTCTTCAGCCCTGCATTGGCTATGAATCCAGGGAACCCGGGAGAAAGAACCGGAAAATACAGAACAGGTCTGGATACTCCGGTATTCGATGCCGATGGAAACTCTTACCTGTCTGTAGCAGATACAGCTGTAGCCTTGGTAGACGAAGCAGAAAATCCTAAGCATATTAAAGAAAGATTTACAGCTGCTTACTAGGCGCTTTTCGATTCAGAATAAATAAAAAATCCTCAAATATTTGAGGATTTTTTATTTATTATTCCTAAATTAAGGCTTCAAAGGCACAAACAAATAATTTAAATTAAATTTATATGACTATGGACAATTACAACAACCCCGGTAGACTTTGGTTTCTTCCTCTTATCACAGGTATCCTCTTTATCGTTGTAGGAATCTGGATTTTCAAAACTCCAATGGAATCTTATCTTACACTTTCAATATTTTTCGCTGTAACTTTTCTGATTAGCGGACTGTTCGAAATTATTCATGCATTAAGCAATACCCATCTCCGCAACTGGGGCTGGTCTCTTGCCGGTGGACTTATCGACTTATTGTTCGGTATCATTATGATTTCATCTCCCCTACTGTCTGCTACTGTACTAGCATTATATGTAGGTTTTATTATTCTCTTCCGTTCTTTTATGAGTATAGGCTTTGCTCTTAACCTCAGAGAACTTCAGTCCAAATCATGGGCAAGCCCGCTGATCTTCGGAATAATAGGCGTTGTCTTCGCCATAATAATGATTGTTAACCCTGCATTTGGCGGTTTAAGTATCATTATCTATACAGCTCTGGCATTCATTCTTGTAGGCGTTGTACAGATTTTATTTGCCTTTATGATCAAAAAACTAAAAAGATAAACACTCTTTTTTTGAAATAAAAAATGAGATAACTACAAAGAGTTGTCTCATTTTTTATTTTTATAGCATATAGATTATGCTCTTTTTTAGAAATATCACTATTTCATCTTATATTTAAAAACATCTAAATAAACTGTTTTCCAACAATTATACCATACAAGGCTACTAAAAAAAAAATAGCTACAACTAATAAAGTAATAGGTTTATACCTGAACTCTATTCCTTTCTTTACTGCGTATTTGTAATAAAAAAATGTTCCTGCTAAATAAAGCCCGGTAAATATTAATATCAAATAATTAACGCTCATAATATATTCTTTAGTCTAATATTTCTGAACAGTTACATCAGTAATTTCATAACTGTAATCCTGTCCTTCATCTTTCATCGTTTCTTTACCTGTTTTATAGTCCTTTACCAAAGATTCTTTTTTCACGCCTTTATGAGGATAAACAATACGCCCTGTAATCTTTACTTTGTCAGAGGTTTTTAATTTATTCCCGTCTTTATCAAAGATAACTACATCAGATTGTTCAAATTTATTATCACTGCCGGCATTAATCAATACGGTATTCTTTCCCTCTCCGTAATTCATATGTATTCCGGTGATAACTTTATTTTTTGTCTGGATTATAAAGAAGTCATTATAAACTTCAAACTCCATGGAAATAGTATTTCCTGTTCTTGTTAAAAATGGTGCTTTAAACTTCCCCTCCAGCTCTATCACTTGTCCGTCATATGTATAACTGTTTTCTATTTCTTTGGATAGTTTTACACTTTTGTTGTTATAAAATACAACGAGAAGGACAAATACGACAATTGCCAGTGGAATTACTTTTGTTTTAATAGTTTTCATTTTGAATATAAATTTAATTTGGTGTTGTTTAATACAATAAAACTCTGCTTCATTCATATTTAACCTATTTAAAAGTCAAATAACTATTTCACAAAATTTTGATATAAGTTGATAAATATAAAACAAAATCTTGTATATACACTATCACCTGCCATTTATACTCAGATTCATCTAAGAACCAGTACTAGACTTCGACAGGCTCAGTCTGACATCTCTAAAGAAAGAGACTTTGAACAAGCAATGTCACTCTGAGCTAAACCTCTAATGAGCCAGTTTATAGTGAGCTTGACGAACTAAATTATCGAAGAGTATTAACCATAAAATTTAAACAGGCTCTAATTCTATAACAAACATTATCCAACTATATAGCATGGGAATTTATTTTAAATTCTTAAATTAAAACATTGAAAAACCAAACCAATTAACAATATGAAGGAGATCTTTTTAAAAGTTAAAAAACTTATTGAAGAAGAAGATTTCGCTGCACTAAGTGAAATAAAATACAATAAACCAGAAACCTTTAACTGGGTAAAAGAAATTTTTGAAGGTGTCCATTTACAGGAAAGACCGGAAAAGACAGCTTTACTGTGGACAGATGGAATTGATACAAAAGAATACAGCTTCCGGACACTGAGCAATGAATGCAATCAGATATTAAACTTTTTACGTAACAAAGGTGTTCAGCAGCATGATATTGTCCTGACACAAATGATGCTGGAACCTGTAAACTGGACAACCATTCTTGCTGTAATTAAAGGAGGTATGCAGCTGATTCCCGCAGCTGGTATACTTGGATCAAAGGATATTGCTTATCGTTTTGAAAAAACATTACCGGTGGTGGTTTTCGCTAATCAGGATAATGCATACAAAACCGATGAAGCCGAGAAATTAATTGGTAAACGTATAAAAGTCAAAATTCTGGTTGACGGTAATCGTGAAGGTTGGTACTCCCTGGATGATATTGCTCGGGAGAGTACTGAAGCCGAGGCTGCAAATACAGCTCCGGATGATACGTTATTCATGTTCTTTACTTCCGGGACTACAGGGTTACCCAAAATTGTATGCCATTCACAACTCAGTCAACCATTCGGGCATCTTACCACGGCATCATGGATTGGATTAAAAGAAAGTGATATTCATTACAATATTTCACAGCCCGGATGGGCAAAATTTTCATGGAGCAGCTTTTTTGCACCATGGAATATAGGCTCTACAATTTTTGCCTTTCATACCAATGAGCGTTTTAATGCAGCCAAAACATTGGAGCAAATACAAAAACATAGAATTACTACACTCTGTGCTCCTCCAACTGTTCTCCGTTTATTAATCAATGAAGATTTAGAATCCTATAACTTCAGCCTTCGCCAGTGCGTAGCCGCAGGTGAACCTCTGAATCCGGAGATTATTGAACAATGGAAATCCGGTACCGGAATTGTAATCAGAGACGGTTTCGGCCAAACCGAGACCAGTTGTATTGCAGGCAATCTTCCCGGAAATATTATAAAGTTCGGGTCAATGGGAAAACCTACTTTTATGTATAATGTGGTTATTGCAGACGAAAACGGAAAAGAGCAACCGTTGAATGAAGAAGGCAATATTTGTATAAAAATGGATAAAGGCGATATGAATGGCGTTTTCAAAGGTTATCTATATGCTAAAGACAAAGAAGAACAGGTATTTAAACATGGACTTTATTATACAGGAGATAAGGCTTATAAGGATGAGGACGGTTATATCTGGTTTATAGGCAGAGACGATGATGTAATTAAAGCTTCCGACTACCGAATTGGGCCATTTGAGGTTGAAAGTATTCTTATAGAACATGCGGCTGTGCTGGAAAGTGCAGTTGTTGGTTCTCCCCACCCTGTAAAAGGTTTTGAAGTTAAAGCTTTCATTATATTACAAGCCGGTATTCAGGCCTCAGAAGAATTGGCCGAACAGCTATTCAGTTTCTCGAAAGAACATCTTGCGCCCTATAAAATCCCTCGTATTATCGAATTTGTTCAGGAACTGCCAAAAACCATCAGCGGAAAAATCAGACGTGTAGAACTAAGAGCCAGAGAGTCAGAAAATAAGGCAAAAGGAATTATCGCTTCCCATGAATACAATTACCAGAAAAAATAGCGTCTTTTTGACAAGATTCCTTTTACTTGTAAAATAGCATTTAAAAAAGCTCCTTATACCCCATAAGGAGCTTTTTTATGACATTATTCACAAAAAATTAACACAAATTTTATAAAAAAAAAGATTTGACAATTTTGTTAAACAAAAAATTCGAAGTACATTTGTCGACGAAAATGTCAAACTATAATGTCAACTGAATCAAAAAAAGAAGACACAGAAGAATTAATCAAGAAAACTGCCATGCAGCTGTTTTTCGGGGAAGGCCATTTCAAAGCCACAACTTAGGAAATTGCGGATGCTGCGGGGGTTAACAGAACTTCTATCAATTATTATTTTAGATCACGGGACAATCTTTTCAAGGTTGTATTCGAAGAAGCTACAGAGCAAATGCATCAAAACCACAATGCAATTTTGCTTTCAGAACTTCCTTTCAAGGATAAATTAAGCCGTTGGCTGGATGATGAACTGGCATCTGCCCTGAAATATCCTTTTTTGGAAATTTATATTGTAACGCAGCTATCATCTGATAAATGTGCACACATGAAAGATGAAGAGCACGTAGAATCCATAACCAAAGTTCTGGAGAAAGAGCTAAAAACAGAAATAGAAAAAGGTACTATAAAACCAATATCAACTATTCAGTTCATGCTGAATATTGCTTCTCTTGTATCATTCCCTACCTGTATGAGACCTCTGCTACAGGAATCCTTCAAACTAAGTGACAGCGATTTCGAGCAGATCCTTAAGGAAAGAAAACAGGTGATACTGGATACAATATTTATTAATTAAGATAATAAACTAAAATATGAACAGAAAAAATAATGTACGTATTGCTGCATTCTTACTTATGCTGGGCGCTTTTCAGGCCAATGCACAGCAAACAGTAAGTCTAAAAAATGCAATACAGTACGCATTACAAAATAAGGCAGATGCCATAAAAGCACAGTTAAATGTCCGTAATGCGGAATATCAGATTGCAGAAGCCAAAGCCGGGGCACTACCTACTCTTACAGGAACCGGAGCGTTGAACTACAATCCTATATTACAACAAAGTGCATTGCCAGGAGAGTTTTTCCAGCGACCAGGAGAAATTGTTATGGTTCCATTCGGACAAAAATGGAATTCAAGTATCGGAGTAAACCTTCAACAAGCTCTTTTCAACTAACAAGTATTTATAGGACTAAAAGCTGCTAAGACTACAAAAGAGTTCTATCAGATCAACAAACAGCTGACAGAAGAACAGGTTATAGAGAAAGTTTCAACTGCGTACTACCAAGTGTTCTCCCAACAGCAAAAACTTGAAGCCGTACAAAGCAGCTATGAAAGTACACTGAAGGCAAGAAACATTATCAAAAGTCTTTTCGAAAACGGACTTGCAAAAAAGGTGGATCTGGATCGTACCAATGTAAACCTTACAAATCTGGAGACCAATCGTTCTCAGCTGAAAAATGCGGTAACACTACAGGAAAATGCTCTGAAGTTCTATATGGGTATGCCTATTGAAGAGCCAATTGCATTGGTAAAAGAGGATGTGCAGATTAATCCGCAGTTACTTACGGATCAGATCAACACAGATAACAGAACTGAGGTAAGAGTTTTGGAAAAAAGAAAGCAACTGCTTCAGTATAATGTAAAAGCAACACAGGCTGCTTACTATCCTACTCTTTCTTTAGTAGGAAATTATGCATGGCAAGGACTTGGTGCCAAATTCCCAATTGGGAACGGAAAAAGCCAGGGTGTTTACTGGACAGACTATGCTTCAGTAGGTTTATCACTTAATATTCCTATTTTCAACGGATTCCTGACTAAATCAAAAGTGGATCAGGCAAAAATTCAGTTAGAAACACTTGAACAGGACCTGAAAGATACCAAACTAAGTATGAGTCTGGATTATCGTAATGCCAAAGCACAAATAGAAAATAGTTTGGATGCTATTAAAAATCAGACGGCTAACATGGAGCTTGCACAAACAGTACTGGACAATACCCGTAGCAATTACCAATATGGGCTGGCAACTTTAACGGAATTATTGGACGCTGAAAATGCTTTAGTACAGGCAAAAAACAATTATTCCAATTCGCTTTACGATTACAAAGTTGCCGAAGTACAGCTTTATAAAGCTCAGGGTGAACTCTTAAACTTAACAAAATAATAAACTATTAAATTATAACAAAATGAAAATTGGTAAAACATTACTTTATATTCTCATAGCTGCAGGACTTTTGGGTGGTGGAGCCTATATCATTAGCAAAAACCAAAAGGAAACCAATAAGCAGACAGCAATTATTGCAAGTAGCAATGCTGAAATTCCTGTAAATGTAGTTACAGCTTCTTTTGAACATGTTAGTGCGGATTATTCTTCAAACGGAACATTTGCACCTTTACAAAATATGCAGCTTTCATCTGAAATTGCCGGAAAAGTAATTCGCGTTTTAGTAAAAGAGGGGGACTTCGTACACGCAGGACAAACTGTAGCAACGATTAAGAAAGATGCACTGGAGGTTGATCATTCTACAGCTCAGGCTGCTTATCAGAACGCCGTTGTAGACAATCAGCGTTACGAAAATGCATATAAAACAGGCGGCGTAACCAAGCAACAACTTGATCAGTCCAGACTTCAGCTAAAAAATGCTAAGAACTCATTAGATCAGGCAGGTATTAAGATTGGTGATTCCAATGTAAGAACGTTAATCAGTGGTTATATTAACAAAAAAACGGTTGAACCAGGTGCTGTAGTATCTACAGGAACTCCGCTTTTTGAGATCGTAAATGTTTCTAAACTGAAGTTACAGGTAACTGTGAACGAAAGTGAAGTAGCAAAATTAAGAATCGGAGATCAGATCAAAATAAAAGCAAGCGTTTATCCGGATAAAGAGTTCTCAGGCAGAATTACATTTATTGCTCCGTTAGCTGATGCTTCTCTTAACTTCCCTATAGAAATTACGGTAGACAACAATCCAAACAATGAGCTAAGAGCTGGTATGTATGGTACAGCTGTTTTTTCTGCTAAAGAAACAGGAACACAACATGCTTATATGACTCTTCCTAAAAATGCTTTTGTAGATGGCGTTAGCAACAACAAAGTATTTGTTGTACAAAAAGATAACACTGTAAAACTTACAAAAGTAGTAGGCGGAAGAATCTTTGGAGATAAAATAGAAATTATCAGCGGACTGAATGAAGGAGACAGAGTTGTAACCAGCGGTCAGATTAACCTTACCGACGGTACTAAAATTTCAGTTATCAAGTAAGCAGGCAGTGGCCACAACTAAAATTAAAAAGACGTGAAATTAGCAGAAATATCCATAAAACGACCAACCCTGGTTATTGTATTGTTTACAATACTAACCCTGGGTGGGATACTCGGTTACTCCTCTATGGGGTATGAGCTAATCCCGAAATTCGAAATCAACGTAGTAAGTGTTTCCACCATTTACCCGGGAGCATCGCCTGCCGAGGTTGAAACAACAGTAACCAAGAAAATTGAAGATGCCGTTTCTTCACTGGAAAACGTAAAGAAAGTAGAATCCAAATCATTTGAGAGTTTATCACTCGTTACGATTACCCTGAATGCCGGTGCCGACACAGACTATGCGCTGAATGACGCTCAGAGAAAGATCAACGCTATTATTGCTGACTTTCCGAAAGACGTAAAAGCACCTTCATTACAGAAGTTCTCCCTGAGTGACCTTCCTATTATCACGGCCGGTGCTACTTCTAACCTGAGTAGTGTTGCCTTCTATGACCTTTTGGATAAAAAAATCCAGCCGGTACTATCAAGGGTAAAAGGTGTTGCACAAGTAAACCTTATCGGTGGACAGGAAAGAGAAATTAAAGTAAATCTGGATAAAAATAAACTGGAAGGTTACGGACTATCTATTCCGCAGGTACAACAGGCGATTCTTACATCCAATGTTGACTTCCCGACCGGAAACGTAAAAACCCGTGAGAACAGTACTATCATCAGATTATCCGGAAAATACAAAAATGTAGAAGAGCTTTCTAATCTTGTAATAGCTGTTAAAGACGGTGCCCAAATTAGACTTTCGGATGTTGCTTTTGTTGAAGATGCTCAGAAAGATGCTGAAAAAGTAGCAAGAATTGACAGAAAGCCGGCGATCCTTCTTCAGGTAGTGAAACAGTCCGATGCCAACGCTGTTGAAGTAAGTGAATTGACAAAACAAACGATTGAGAAAATTGAGAAAGATTATGCACAACAAAATGTAAAACTTAATGTTGTAAATGATACTTCTACATTTACCCTTACTGCTGCAGACAATGTAACGCATGACTTGTTTATCGCGATTATCCTTGTAGCTGTAGTAATGTTATTATTCCTTCACAGTATCCGTAATGCCTTTATCGTAATGGTATCCATTCCGGCATCATTAGTTGCAACCTTTATTGGTATGGCACTAATGGGATATACGCTGAACTTAATGAGTTTACTGGGACTTTCCCTGGTTGTAGGTATCCTTGTGGATGATGCGATTGTGGTATTGGAAAACATCTATCGACATATGGAGATGGGAAAAAACAAAGTAAGAGCTTCTTATGATGCAACTGCAGAAATCGGTATGACAGTAACTTCCATTACATTAGTAATTGTGGTAGTATTCTTACCAATTGCGATGAGTACTGGTTTGGTATCTAATATTATCTCCCAGTTCTGTGTAACCGTGGTTATTGCAACGTTGCTATCATTGTTAGCTTCCTTTACTATTGTACCATGGCTATCTTCAAGATTTGGTAAACTTACACACCTTACAGGAAAAAATATTTTCGAAAAATTCATCCTTGGATTCGAAAAGCAACTGGATAACTTCACCCATTGGGTATCTGACTTACTTAAATGGTGTCTGAAAAACAGATGGACAAAGATTTCTACAGTAGTTATTGTAATTGTATTATTCTTCATGTCATTAGGCTTAATGAAATTTATCGGAGGGGAATTCTTTTCTAAGATTGATAAAGGTGAATTCCTTGTACAAATAGAGCTTCCTAAAGATGCTTCTGTAGAGAAAACCAACTTTATGACACAGAAAGCTGAAGATTATTTGTCTAAAAAATCAGAAGTTGTAAAAATGATTACAACCGTTGGTCAGCAAAGTGATGGTTTCGGTGGAGCTCAGGCAACAGCATACAAATCAGAGATCGATGTGATCCTTGTTGGTAAAGATAAAAGAGCGGATAACTCATTCGTATATGCTGCTAAGGTTAAAAATGAACTTTCTAAGGTATTAGTAGGTGCAAAAATTAAAACGGTTCCTGTAGGTCTGATGGGTGCGGAACAAGCTCCGCTGGCATTAGTAGTAACAGGACCAGATTTGAAAAGCATCAATGAGTTTGCTAATCAGGCAATGGCGCAACTGAAAAAAATTAAAGGAGCTTCCGAAGTTAGACTTTCGTCTGAAGGTGGTAACCCGGAAATTAATATCGCCATCGACCGTGATAAAATGTCTGCCCTTGGATTAAATATACAGGATGTAGGATTGACAATGCAGACCGCTTTTAGTGGAAATACAGATGGTAAATTCCGTGCAGGTGATTACGAATATGATATCAACATCCGTTTTAATCAGCTGAACAGATCAAGTGTAGACGATGTAAAAAGCATCATCTTTGTAAATGGTAAAGGAGAAAAGATCAAACTGGATCAGTTCGCTACTATTACAGAAGGTTCAGGACCTAGCTTCCTGGAAAGAAGAGATAAATCTCCTTCTGTAACGATTAACGCGCAAACTGTAGGTATTCCTACAGGTACAGTTGCACAGCAGTGGGAAGCTCAATTCTCTAAACTGAAAAGACCTTCAGGAGTTAACTATGTATGGAGTGGTGATATGGAGAACCAAAATGAAGGTTTCGGTACACTAGGTATTGCCCTTATGGCCGCTATCATCTTAGTATACCTTGTAATGGTTGCTCTATACGACAGCTTTGTATATCCGTTTGTGGTATTGTTCTCGGTTCCGTTATCTCTTATCGGGGTATTAGCAATCTTGGCTTTAACTAATAACTCTCTGAACGTATTTACCATTCTTGGGGTTATCATGTTGATTGGTCTTGTATGTAAGAATGCGATTATGCTGGTAGACTTTGCTAACCATAGAAAAGAAGCCGGAGAAAACACATTCAATGCATTGCTTCAGGCTAACCATGCCAGACTTCGTCCAATCCTTATGACCACTATTGCGATGGTTTTCGGTATGATTCCGATTGCATTGGCACAAGGAGCAGCAGCAGAGCTTAACAACGGATTAGCATGGGTAATTATAGGTGGTTTAACATCTTCATTATTCCTTACCCTAATTTTCGTTCCGGTTATCTATTCTGGTTTCGACTGGTTAATTAGAATTTCCACCAAAGGCGAAAAAGTAGATTATGCCAAAGAAATGGTTGCAGATTATAAACCATTGGAAGTAAGTGAGGATGGCTTTACACCAAAGCACAATCACTAAATAGTAGTAAATAGTTTAATTTATGTTTATAGGATCCCGGCAGATATTTTTTTTCTGTCGGGATTTTTTTTATTGTACTTTTGATTTAAAGAAATACTAATGAAAAAAATTACAATACTTCTTTTAATACTAGCTGCTAGCCTGACATTTGCTCAGGAACAGACAGTTTCACCCGCAAAAAAAGAAAAGATAAAAACTTTTCTAAAGCTTACTAACGTATTAGGAGTTGCTAATCAGGTAATGGACAATATGATTAACTCCTATCAAACCTATTACAAGCAAGTCCCTGCTGAATACTGGGACGAATTAAAAAAGGAAACAGCTAATACAAATGACTTCGAAGAGCTTCTTATTCCAATATATTCAAAATACTACACAGAAAAAGAACTGGATGATATCATTGCTTTCTATAAAACATCTACTGGGCAAAAAGTAATAAAAACAATGCCAGATATGACAAAGGAATCTATGCAGGCAGGACAGGAATGGGGCATGAAGCTTGGACAGAAGGTCATGAAGAAAATTAATGAAAAATATCCTGTTCAGAAAGAAGTAATTATGAACTATCCATCGTCTAAATAATATAAAACTATATGAAATATCCCATTATAATTACCTGCTTTGCTTCTCTTTTGACATTTGGTCAAACTGCTAAAGCTAAAAAAGCAGAATCATTAATCCACTTGGAAGAATCTGAAGCAAATTTTAAAAAAGATCTTTCTGCAAGCATTACAAAATTGAGAGTTGCTGACAACAGAAATCTTTCACCAATATATTATCAGACACTGGAATCCGGACTAAACTATCAAAGCATGCTGAAAAGCCTTGTACCGGTCTATGAAAAATACCTGACCAACGAAGAACTGGATGCAAGAATAAAGAATCATAAGAGCAAACTTCAGAAGCCTCTAAAGGACAACCACACTTTCGATACGGAAAGACAAAAAGCCGTTATTCAATGGCAAACTCAGGCAAAACTGGCAGCTGAAAAAGCTGTGTCTAAATAATTAAAAACGTCGAAAATAAAATTTATTTTCGACGTTTTATTTTAATCGGATTTTGCCTGGCATCAAAAACATCACTTATCTCTATTCTGTTTTTCTCTTTATTATGCCAGTATATAATCTTATAATTTTTATAAACTAAATATCTAAAATTTTGAATACGATCTAAAAGTAATTCCTCTTTTTGGCCAATATCCGTTTGGAATATTAAAATCTCAGTGCTCTCAATAATATTAGTAATTAATTTTATTGAAACTTTAGAACCTGCTTTGACTTTGTAATAATCAAAAATTTTCTTTAATTCTTTTTTAGCAAAATCAGTCCAAAATATCTTTATTGCCATTGCTTAATTTCAGAAAGCAATTCATCAGATGCAATAACTTTATCATTCTTAGAATCATCTAAAGACCTATCAATTCTGGAATTAAATTCCTCAACTGTAAAAGGTGAAAAATCATTATTATCCTTCAATATTCCTTCTAAGCGAGAAAGTAACTCTTCGCTTTGTATTTTCAGGAACTCCTGGATGAATTTTAATTTTCTGGTTTGAATATCCATTTTAATAATCTAAAACAATTCAAAGTTACAAAATAAAATCATAAAACTTTAAATAACAAAAACTTAAAGTAAAAATCCTCAGCATTGACTGAGGATTTTTTGTTTAATTTAAGAATAACTCATATTTCTTATACTCGTGCAGAAGCTTTATTGTTTCAGCACTTATATCTACCGAGGTCTGCATTGAATTGAGTTCTACAAAATGATTTTCAACCGGATCTTTCAGATAGAAACTTAGTTTATGCACCCCTTTATTGTGGGCAAAAGTACGTCTGAAAAATTCTATATCATCCTGATCTACTTCATTAAATGGTACTACCAAAGAGAGCTGATTGGCATAGCGGTCGAAAGCTTCTTTCAGGTCAATAACCTCAGTAACATTTACATATAATCTGTCAAAGTCTTTAGAAGGTGCAAATTTGATCTTAAAAATTACAAACCTATGCTCTCCAAGCTTTTCTCTCAAGCGCATGTAGTCTTTATCATTCAGTCTGAAAGAATATGAACCTGTATAATCTTCCAATGTAATAAAGGCTATCTTCGTTCCGCTTTCGTAACCATCCCTTATCACATACTCCGTAATAAGACCGGAAACCATGTATTCTTTGGAATTATCATTTCCTTTACTCCGGAATTTTTTCTCTTTTAACTTTGAAATTTCAGCAGGTGTAAGATTGGAAAAATCTCTTTGAAGCACAAAATCTCTATAAGGGTCTACCTCATCCAGGTTCAGGAAATTAAACTTCCCTCTGGGGTCCACTTTTTTAATAACCTCTTCGATAATTTCATCTCCGTCTACCTCCAATATATCAGCAGGGAAATCGATATCTGTAGATACTTCATCCTTATCATCCTGTTCTTCTACTTTTTCATTTTCAGGAGCTTTTTCCAGTTCTTCATCCAGCTTTTTGTTTACCACGGATTTTTTACTCAGTGCTCCCTGAATAAACTTATACTGATAATAGAATTCATCCAACGGATGCGCCGAAAGATAGAAACCTATGGCTTCTTTTTCCCGGTTCAGTTTATGCATATTCTGCCATTCCGGAGCCGGATTTATTTTTGGTCTTTCAATCTGAACCTCATCAGCGAAATCAGCAAATAAAGAGTTTTCTACAGAGTTTTTACTATCCTGGAAACTGTTACTGTATTTTAGTAAACGTTCAATATTGGTTCTTCCCGCAGTATCTACATCGAAATATTGGGCACGGTGATAAGAATCTAATTCGTCGAAAGCTCCGGCAAATACCAAACTTTCCACTACCCTTTTATTTAGTTGTGATGAAGGAATTCTTTCAAAAAGACTGTAGATATCGGTAAATCTACCACCCTGTTCTCTTTCCTTACAAATAGCTTCCGATGGTCCTTCCCCAATCCCTTTTATAGCACCAAGTCCAAAACGAATCTGCCCTTTTTCGTTTACTGCAAATTCATATTCAGATTCATTAACAGATGGCCCCAAAACGTCTACACCCATCGCCTGGCAATCCTCCATGAACAGGGTAATCTGCTTGGTATTGTTAATGTTGTTACTCATTACACTCGCCATATATTCAGCCGGATAATTAGCTTTCAGATAAGCAGTATGATAAGCGATATAAGCATAACATGTGGAGTGAGACTTGTTAAATGCATATTCTGCAAAGGCTTCCCAGTCTTTCCAGATTTTATGAAGTTTCTCTTCGTCCAGATTATTTTTCTTCCCGCCTTCAATAAATTTAGGGAACATCTTATCCAGTACCGCTTTCTGCTTTTTACCCATTGCTTTTCTCAGCGTATCGGCCTCACCTTTGGTAAAGTTGGCCAGCTTCTGAGACAGTAGCATTACCTGCTCCTGATATACCGTAATTCCATAGGTTTCCTGTAGATACTCCTGTGTTTCCGGCAGGTCATATATAATTTCTTCCAGACCATGCTTCCGGTTGATAAAGTTCGGTATATACTTAATAGGTCCCGGTCGGTACAATGCATTCATGGCAATAAGATCGGCAAATACTGTGGGCTTTAGCTCACGCATGTATTTCTGCATACCTGCAGATTCATACTGGAAAATACCAATCGTACGACCTTCTTTAAAGAGCTGGTAGGTCTTAGCATCGTCTAGCGGTATATCATCCGGAATAATCTCTATTCCATGTCTGTTTTTAATTAGTTTAACAGCATCTTTAATGATGGTAAGCGTCCTAAGTCCCAGGAAGTCCATTTTCAGCAATCCGGCACTTTCAGCTACCGAGTTGTCAAACTGAGATACCAAAATATCCGCATCTTTTGCTGCAATGGTCACCGGAACCAAATTACTGATATCTTCCGGCGTAATAATTACCCCACAGGCGTGGATACCGGTATTTCGGATACAGCCTTCCATTTTGTAAGCACTGTCCAATACATTGAAACGGCCATCATCCGGATTGTTCAGAATTCCTTTTATTTCATCCACCAACGGAAGATCTTCCGGCTTGAATTTCTTCAAGTCGGACTTCATCACTTTCGCAATGTTCATCCCCGGTGTATTCGGAATTAGCTTTGCAATATTATTGGTTTCAGGAATAGATACATCCAGTACCCTTCCTGCATCTTTAATAGCCGATTTCCCCCCCAATACAGAATAGGTAATAATCTGTGCTACCTGATTTTGCCCATATTTATCAATTACCCATTTAATAACACGATCCCGTCCTTCATCATCAAAATCGATATCGATATCGGGCATCGAAATCCTTTCCGGGTTAAGAAAACGCTCAAAAAGGAGATCATATTTAATAGGGTCTACATTGGTAATTCCGATACAGTAAGCCACAGCAGATCCTGCTGCAGATCCCCGTCCTGGTCCAACCGATACCCCCATATTTTTAGCTTCATTACAAAAATCCTGTACAATAAGGAAATATCCCGGATACCCTGTTTTAGCAATAATATCCAGTTCGAAGTCTAGTCTTTCCCTTATATCATCGGTGATCTCTTCATATTTTTTTCGGGCGCCTTCGTAGGTAAGATGTCTCAGGAAATTCATTTCTCCTCTTTTACCACCGTCATTCAGATCTTCAGCATCCTGGAATTCCTCAGGAATATCAAACTTAGGTAAGAGAACATCTCTTTTTAGTTTATAAGATTCAAACTTATTCAGAAATTCATCATATGCAATGAAAGCATCCGGATACATCTGAAAAGCCTGCTTAACTTCTTCACTATTTTTCAGATAAAACTGTTCACTGTTCAGACCTTTTCTTTTCCCAAATCCTTTACCTACAGGTGTCGAAAGTTTCTCACCATCTTTAATACAGGCTACAATATCCTGGATCTTAGCATCCGATTTACGGGTATAATAAGTTTCGTTTTGTGCCAGTATCTTTACATTATGCTTATCCGCAAACTTTAATAAAATCTCATTAACATAGTCTTCCTCATCCATCTGGTGATTCTGTATCTGCACATAGAAATCATCACCAAATTCATTCAGCCACCACTGGAAAACTTCCTCACCACGTTGCTCCCCCAATTCTAGAATAGTAGACGGAACTTCACAGGACAAACTTCCTGTCAGTGCAATAAGATTGTCTTTATATTGAGATATTAGTGCACGGCTAATCCTTGGAACCCCTGCATAATAACCTTCTTTAAACCCTATAGATGAAAGTTTTGCCAGATTTTTATATCCTTCAAAGTTTTTAGCCAATAATACAACCTGAGTTCTTCTGTCCGGATCGTCTTTAGTAAATTGTCTCTGCTGATAACGCTCCGAAATATAAAGCTCTAGCCCCAAAATAGGTGTAAGGAACTTTGCACTGTTAATTTCATCATAGTTGTCTGGCTTTTCTTCAGCAGCTTCGGCATCCTGCTTCTTTTGCTTAAGATTTCCGTTATACTTTTCAACCTCATCGATAAACTTAAAGGCACCCATCATATTGCCCAGGTCAACAAGGCCTACAGCCGGAAAATTATTCTTTTCGGCTATGGAGACCATATCAGCTAAACCAGTCGTTGCCTGTAAAGTTGAATAAATACTGTGGCTATAAAAATGGAAGAAATTCCCGATATCAATATCATCAGTATCACCAAAGTCAGCAGTTTTCTTCCGCTTTTTAGAGTCAGCAACCTGTCTTCGGATAACAATATCGAAAGGTTTGAAGACAGCAGGATTATGATCCTTAAAGGCCTTCATCTGTACATCATCGAAGAAAATTCTATCCAATGGATAAACTTCCAATCTCATCATTTCGAAGAATGCTTGTGCTGTAGCATTTACATCGGCTGCAGCATTGTGAGCTTCATCGAATTTGTGTCCGAATAATTTTTCAGAAAGTTCCTCCAGTTTAGGAGATTTGAATCTTCCACCTCTACCTCCGGGAAGCTGACATACGTTGGTACCAAACTCCATCGTATCTACAATAGGCTTGTCTTTCAGACTGTCCTCCACTTCCTTTCTAAGAAATTCGGATCCTACAATACTGTAGTCAAAGCTTACATTATGCCCTGCTACTACCTTTGTTTTTTTCAGTACTTCTTTGAACTCGTTAAGTACTTCTTTAAGATCGCGGCCTTCACGCATCGCCATCTCTGTAGATATCCCGTGGATGCGGTATGCATTAAACGGAATATCGTAGCCCTCGGGCTTTACAATATAATCCTGATTCTCTATAAGATTTCCATGCTCGTCGTGTAACTGCCATGCAATCTGAACCATGCGCGGCCAGTTGTCGAAGTCAGTTAAAGGAGCATTAAAATTTCGGGGTAAACCAGTTGTTTCTGTATCAAAAATCAAGAACATAATCCATCAGAAATTTGAGTAAAATTACGAAAAAAGTGAACGTAAAAAAAGTTTCAGGTTCAATTGATTTTCTGTACAACATTGAATTTCAACATAAGCTTTTTTTATTGCAAAACGCACAAAACCCAGCTTAAACAAAAATTAACAAATTGATTTACAAAAATTTAAGTACATTAAACCTTCAAAAATATTTTACCTAACGATCGTTAAGTAAATTTATCTATATTTGTCAGATATGGAAGTTGACTTTAAAAAACATCTCGATAAAAAAATACTACTACAGGCTTTTGAAGATATGATGAAAGCCAGAGCTATCGCTAATTTGTATGATGAAAAAAAACAAATCTGCAAATATGTACATAGTACTTCCCGCGGACATGAAGCTATTCAGCTGGCAACAGCTTATCATCTTCAAAAGCATGATTGGGTAAGTCCCTATTACCGGGATGAGAGTATGCTTCTGGGAATGGGATACACGCCTTACCAGCTGATGTTACAACTTCTGGCAAAAGCAGATGATCCTTTCTCTGGCGGTCGCTCGTATTACAGCCACCCTTCCAATCTAAGTGATGATTATCCAAAAATGATTCACCAGAGCAGTGCTACTGGTATGCAGGCAATTCCAACAACCGGAATTGCGCAAGGCATACAATACATAGAACACTTTAGCCTGAAATCATATCCTACCCCGCCAGTTGTAGTTTGTAGCTTTGGCGATAATAGTGTAACCGAAGGCGAGGTAAGTGAAGCTTTTCAGTTTGCCGCACTACACCAGTTGCCTATTATTTTCTTGGTACAAGATAACAATTGGGGAATTTCTGTAACGGCTGAAGAAGCTCGTTCACAGGATGCTTATGATTTTATTGCTGGTTTCAAAGGTATCGAGAGAATGCGTATCGACGGAACAGAGTTTCCGGAATCTTATCTGGCTATGAAAAATGCTTTCGACTATGTTCGTACCGAAAGAAAACCAATTTTAGTTTGTGCTAAAACTGTTTTGATTGGTCACCATACTTCCGGAGTAAGAAAAGAAATGTACCGTCCTTTAGACGATCTGGCTAAGCATGAAGCCCATGATCCGGGTAAAAAACTATGGAAATATCTTCTGGAAAATGGCATCAGTGATGATCAGTTAAAAGAAATTGAGAAAAATGCAGAAATACAGATTCGTGAGGATTTTGAAAAAGCTTTGGCTGCAGAAGATCCAAAACCTGAAGATGCTGTAAAACATATTTTTGCTCCTACTCCTGTTACAGAAGAGAAAGGAGAAAGATCCCCTGAAAATGGGCAAAAAATAGTCATGGTAGATGCCTCTATACATGCTATTGAAGAACTGATGCGCAAACACCCTGAAGCATTACTTTATGGTCAGGATGTAGGCGGCCGTATTGGTGGCGTATTTCGGGAAGCTGTTACTCTGGAAGCCAAATTTGGTACTAAAAGGGTTTTCAATACTGCTATACAGGAGGCCTATATAATTGGCTCTACGATTGGAATGAGTGCATTAGGTCTAAAACCAATTGTAGAAGTACAATTTGCTGATTATATCTATCCGGGGATTAATCAGTTGATTACCGAGATTTCTAAATCCTGTTATTTAAGCGAAGGAAAATTTCCGGTAAATAATATCATCCGTGTACCGATTGGGGCCTATGGCGGCGGCGGACCGTATCACAGTGGCAGTGTAGAAAGTATTCTTGCTAATATCAAAGGGATTAAAGTAGCATACCCGAGCAATGCTGCGGATTTCAAAGGACTGTTTAAAGCAGCATTTTATGATCCAAACCCGGTAATTATGCTTGAACATAAAGGTTTATATTGGTCTAAAGTGCCGGGGACTGATGATGCTAAAACCATAGAACCTGCAGAAGATTATATATTGCCATTCGGGAAAGCCACGAGTACATTGACTGCAACCGAAGATAATATCAGTAAAGGAAAAAGTATCTGCATCATTACATACGGAATGGGTATTTACTGGGCCAAAGAAGCTGCCAAAAGTTTTGAAGGTCAGGTAGAGGTTGTAGACCTTCGAACACTTGTCCCTATGGATGAAGAATATGTATACGAAACCGTAAAAAAACATGGTAAATGTATTGTACTAACTGAAGAACAAGTACAAAATTCTTTTGCTGAAGCACTAAGTGCCAGGATCTCCAGAGAATGCTTCAGATATCTGGATGCTCCAGTCACTCCGGTAGGCGCTCAGAACGTACCTGCAATTCCTATTAATATAGATTCTGAAAAAGAAATACTCCCTAACCCCGAAAAGCTCAAAAAAACAATAGAATACTTGTTAAATTGGTAATACAGAATACTTTATAAATCAAATTTTGTTTCATAAATTTGACTTATGAAAAAACTACTGCTACTGCTTATTCCAGTTCTTTATTCTGCACAGAATAAAACCAATTCGATAAAGTCAGATAGTAGTACTTCATATAAGAATATCAAGGAAATTGTTTTAAGCAACAGAAGTAATCCCCAGGCTCTTGCCATACTGGCAAAAGCCAATAGGAACTTCAAGCAAAACAGTCCTAAAAATGAGGATTCCTATAGTTTTAAGGCTTACAGTAAATTTTCAGTAGACTTTGACAAAGATTCTATTGCCAATTATCAGAACTATGTAGCACGCAGAATTGATTCTTTGAAGCTCTTAGGCGACAATCCTGGGTTTTCCAAAAGAAAACGCAAAGATTCCATAGAAGATATAAGCTATAAAGATATGCTTACCACCAGCAAAATGTTTCTTTGGGAACGTGCTATGGAGTATAAATACAATAAAGAGCAAGGTGAGCATATCGATATTCTGGACAATAAAGTATCCGGACTAAAGCGTCCTCTTTATGATGCTATTGCTTTACGCTCTAATATTGGCCAGATCCCTGATGAAATACAAAAAGAAAACTGGACATTATACCGTTATTATCTTACAGATTCTATTCTCCTGAATGGTAGGGAAACTTATGTTATTGGTTTTAGAAAGACCAATATTACTTTCTCCAGAAAACGTAAATACAGTGGCTATATCTATATTGACAAAGAAAATTATGCTGTCGCCAAAATAGAAGACCATGGCAAGGATAAAACCGATTTGGAACATATATCCATATGGAAGCCGATTAATAACAGCTGGTTTCTGGAAAAAGAATACATGAAATCCAGAATTGGGAGTATACCTTTCAAAAACAAGGATAGCAAAAAGAGATTCAATAGCTATTTTTATATAGAAAACAATTACTTTGACTTCAAAGTACCAGACAATAAACTTACGCCCGATGATTTCAAAGGTTATACTTACACTATAAAAAATACTACAGGTACGGAGCTTCCTAAATACCGTAAAGATAATTTCGATCAACGGGATAATAACACTTATTACAAAATGGACAGTCTCTTTAAGGCTAAAAAAGTAGAATTTAAACTTAACTTTTTAGCAGGAATTACAAGAGGAGACTTTCGTTTTGGTATTATAGACTTCCCTATCGACAGATTTTTCGACATCAACAGATACGAGAATTTCAGATTTGGACTGGGAATGAAACTTAATGAAAACTTCAATCCTTATGTTTCACCAGATGCTTATGTTGGCTATGGTGTGCGGGATGGAAAGTGGAAATTCCGTGTAGGTGTAGATGTAAGGACTACCCTTGAGAGGGATGCTGTACTTCGTTTAGATTACACAGATGACGTTGGTGCATCCGGACGTTTCAGGCAGAATCTGTGGGTAGGTAAAATGAAGATTATGAATACTGGTGCAGGACTTCAGACGCTAAACTACTACAGATACAGAGGTTTTAAGCTTTCTTACCTGGACAGTCCGATTAACTCTTTTATGTATAAAGTAGAAGCCGCAAAATATAAAGAAGAAGCTTTATTCGATTACCTGTATAAAGGTCAGGATAAGATCTATGATAACTTTTCTACTGTTGTTACCTTAAAATACTCACCAAACAGTAAGTATATTATGACACCTACCGGGAAAGATATGGTAGAACAGGGTTACCCGGAGCTGTATTTCAACTGGGAAAAAGGATGGAGTGATTTAAAATACAATAGACTTGATTTGCTTGCACTATACCAACAGGAAAGTATATTAGGACAAACCGGACTTAGAGTTTACGGAGGCTATGTTGGCGGAGATTTCCCATTCTGGAAAACCTTTGAAGGCGGAGGTCTGGCTCCGGAAGGAAAGAAAAGCTTTATGAGCCGTTTCAACCTTACTACTTATCTGGGCTTTGCAACTATGCCTAGTGGAAAATATTATCAAGACAAGTTTGGTGCATTCTATATCAGTCACCGCATTCCTTGGCATTTTAAAAGCTTCGGACAGAATACTTCCAGCTTCGATTTGGTTTATAAAGGTATTATAGGCGATTTCAAAAATCCGGAATTCCACCAGATAAAGTTTGAAACACTAAACAAGCTTTATCAGGAAGTTGGTGTAGAATGGAATAATTTCCTGAGCACTCAGTTCAATCTTGGGTTCTTTTATCGTGTTGGCCATTACCAAACCAGCAATTTTACCGACAATTTCGCTATTCAGCTGAAATTAAAGATTTTAGGATTCTAAATCCACACAGCTAAAAATATATCAATCCTGTATTATGTACAAGATTTTTTTATAATACCAGTATATTTATTATATGCTGGTCCATTAATTTTAAATAATAATAAAAACTTTTAACTAATTTAACAGCAGACACAGAAATATTTTGCATCTTTAGAACTTGTTTATCCAAAGATAAAAGTGCTGAATATGAAAATACAATTCTTATTTCCTCTACTCTTAGCATGCTCAGTTGGTGCTCAGCTAAAAACAAAACAAACTTCTATCCACGAGTCTATTGGATTGGAAACCGACAAAGTTTTCAATAAACTTGTTGAAATCAGAAGAGATTTTCATGAAAACCCTGAATTGGCAGGTCATGAAGTCCGCACTCAAAAAGTTTTGGAAAAGTATTTACTCGATCTGGGGCTAGAAGTCCAAAAAGATCTATATGGACACTCTTTAATAGGAATCCTTAAAGGAGGAAAAAAAGGAAAAAAAATAGCATGGCGTGCAGATATGGATGCTTTACCTGGCAATAACACTGACAAAGTATCTTTCAAATCTAAAAATAAAGACATATGGCATGGCTGTGGCCATGACGTGCATATGGCAATTGGTATTGGTATAGCCGAAGTACTGTCAAAATATAAAAAGGAGCTGAAAGGAACCGTTTATTTCATATTTCAACCAGAAGAAGAAACTTTTGTCGGTGCAAAAAAAATGATTGATAATGGCTTATTTTCTAAAATAAGCCCGGACGAGATCTATGGACTTCACGTGACGGCATTACCCGTTGGCCAGATTATGACTAAGCCAGAAGAAGTCTTTGCTTATCAGACAAGAGTAAAAATTGAGCTGAAAAATTCATTATCGGATAAAGAAATAAAAGAGATTTCAAAAAAAATATCTGCTTCATTATCCCGTACAGAAAATAATAGCAAGCCTTGGGAAATACAATATATAACTGATCCTAAAATAGGGTTAATGAATCCTGGAACTATCTTTAAGAACTATCGGATAATAGATGAAAATTTTATTTCAGGCTCTGATGATAAAAGCTTTTCTATGAAGGCTTATATTTATGAAACAAACGCTGATAAGCTGAAAGAAATTATTCCACAGATAAAGCGGGTTTTAGAGACAAATGGCTATAAAGATCAGCTTCTTTCTGTTTCTTATATACAGGAAAACCCAACAGTTTTCAATGATAAAAATTTAACCAGTCTTGCTACAGAAACACTTGAAAAGATTTACGGGAAAACGGTAATGGTTAAAGATTATGGCCAGGTTCCTTATTTCAATGATGATTTCGCTTATTTTCAACAAAAAAAACAGGGTGTCTACTTCTTATTGGGAGGCTCAAATTTTAAAAAAGGAATTGTTGCAATGAATCATACTCCGGATTTTGAAGTTGATGAAGAAAGTATAAGAAATGGTGTTAAAAGTTTTTCATCCCTTATTTATGAAAGGTTGAAATAGTCTTTATAATGAGTACCCAAATGAAAACCAATCATTCCGATTATGATTAGTTTCTTATTTTTCTCCTGCAAATGTTTTTAAACTTCAATTCTTTAAGTTGAGTATCAAATTATTTGCAAAAATTGTCAATTTGTATAAAAATATTTGTAATTTGGTTTTTCAAAAGCACAGTAATAATTTATTTAAATATTTGAATTTTAAAACTTAAATACACAAATAATTACTTTTTATCTCAAGTTCTTTCTTCTTATCCCGAACTTAGGTTAATTAGTAATTGTTTAAGCAAAATAAGACAATTAAATTCATAAATTAAAAATAATTGATATGAAAAATTTAAAAAAATTATCCCGAAGACAACTAAAAGTTATTTCTGGAGGAATGGTATCTTGTGGAGGTGAATGTTCTGATGGAAGTGGAGTCTCAGTAGATTCATGTACTTCATGTATTAATTATCTAAACGGTGCAGCATGTTATAATTCTCATGACAAAAGTATTCATGTAGAAAAATGTTTAGAGCTTCCTTTTGTATAATTTTTCAACTTTTACAGATTATAAATAAGATTTATTATGAACGTTAAATACTCATGACAATTTTGTTCAGAAGAAGAGTTAGTATTTACACCACCTTTGCCTTACGAACAATCTTTACCAGCAATGAAGGGAAAAATCTTTTAAGATATACCCCGAACTTTTCTTTTCCACCAATAACAGCCTGATACTTTTGTTTTGCAATCGCCTTCAGCATTTTTTGTGCAAAAACGTTGACAGGTATTCCATTAGCCGTAGCATCGTCCATTGTATTTTGAGCTGTTCCGGTACCAGTAACAGCATTGATGGAAATATTGGTTTTTACAAACCCCGGACAGATTATTGTTACCAATACCTTATCATTATAAAGCTCTGCCCGCAAAGCTTCAAAAAAACCATGTAAAGCATGTTTTGCCGCTGCATAACCGCTGCGCATAGGTGCACCGAAAAGTCCCATAAGACTGGATACAACAACAATTTGCCCTCCTTTATTGGTAATCATATAAGGAACCACCGCCTTAGTAAGCGCAACAGTGCCTATAAAATCAACATCCATCAGGCGCTTATCCACCTCTATAGATGTTTCCATTGCTAATGAACGTTGCGGCAATCCTGCATTATTGATTAGTATATCTATTTTACCAAATTTTGCAATTGCATTTTCTACAATAGCCGGCATAGCAGTATAATTCTCCAAATCAACAGGAATTACGACATATCTATCTTTATCCAATCCGGCGTTCTGAGCAATTACATAAAGCTGATCTTCCCGTCTTGATGAAAGAATAATCTTTGCATTGCTCTTTACTGTCAGTTCTTTTACCAATGCCTCTCCAATACCAGATGATGCACCTGTAATCCAGATTACTTTGTTATTAAAATATGCATTCATGATCCGTTCCTTTTTTGTTGTGATTACAATCCGCCTATATACTTCCCTGCTTTCATTCCGGAGAATATGCAGCCTCCAAGGAAAGTACCTTCCAGAGCTCTGTATCCATGCATTCCGCCGCCTCCAAATCCAGCAGCTTCTCCTACTGCATAAAGTCCTTTTAATACTTCTCCATCATTTCCTAATACCTGCGCATCCAGATTAGTTTCTATTCCGCCCAAAGTTTTACGGGTCAGAATATTAAGGCGAACCGCAATAAGAGGACCATTTTCCGGTGCCAGGATTTTATGAGGTTTTGCGACACGGCCTAATTTATCTCCTAAATATTTCCGTGTGCTTCTTATATAATTGATTTGTGTATCCTTTGAGAACTTATTATCCAACTCCCGATCCCTTTCTTCTATTATCTGTCGGATGTTATTATAGTCCAGAAGGTGATCTCCGGAAAGTTCATTCATTTTTTGTACAAGCTCCTCCAGATTATCAGATACTATAAAGTCCTTGCCATGTTCTTTAAAGGCTTCAACAGGAGCAGGAGCTTTTTTACCAAAAATCCGATTCAGAAAAAGACGGTAATCTTTATTTGTGATATCAGGATTCTGCTCTGATCCTGAAAGTGCAAATTCTTTTTTAATAATCTTCTGAGTCAGGATAAACCAGGAATATTCATAGCCTGTATCCTGAATATACTTTAGTGTTCCCAGCGTATCGAATCCAGGCAGAAAAGGAGCAGGCAGGCGTTTCCCTTTAGCATCAATCCATAAAGATGATGGTCCCGGTAATATTCTTATTCCGTGTTTTGGCCAAATCGGATTCCAGTTCTGCAAACCTTCTGTATAATGCCACATCCGATCTCTGTTGATAATATTAGCCCCTGTATTCTCTGCTATACCAATCATTTTCCCATCTACATATGCAGGTACTCCACATACCATATTTTCAGGGGCTTTTCCTAATCTTTCAGGCCAGTTCTTTCTTACCAGTTCATGATTGGCTCCAATTCCTCCCGATGCTATAATGACATTCTGAGCTTTGTACTCAAACTGACCAGTAACAGTTCTGTTTGTAGCAATTCCTCTTTCTTTATCATCCGTTTCCAGAATATTTCCTTTAACACCTGTTACTCTATTATCTTTTGTGATTAATTCCGTAACCTGGTGTCTGAATTTCATTTGGAGCAATCCCTCTTTCTGCGCCTCATAAGCTTTCTCTACAAAAGGTTCTACAACACCGGTACCTGTTCCCCAGCTAACATGAAACCTGGGCACAGAATTTCCATGACCGCTAGCATTACCATCTCCACGTTCTGCCCAGCCTACCATAAACATAAGTTTGATTCCCATTTTGCTGATGTATTCATATTTATCATGAGCCGCAAATTTCAAATAAGCTTCAGCCCACTGTCTTGGCCAGTAGTCTTCTTCCCGGTCGAAACCAGCTGTTCCCATCCAATCCTGTCGCGCCAACTCATAAGAATCTTTAATTCCCATTCTGCGCTGCTGCGGAGAATTGACAAGGAATAATCCGCCGAAAGACCAGAATGCCTGTCCCCCTATATTCTGTTCAGTTTCCTGATCCAGCAACAAAACCTTTTTCCCGGCATTCGTAATTTCCATTGCGGCAACCAATCCTGCCAGTCCACTTCCGATAATAATAGCATCCGGATGAAAATTATTTTCCATTTTAATAGATCATGATTTTGGTGAGTACAATTAAAGTCCTTACTACGAAGAACATAACTATCAAATATAATAAAAAGTATCTGTTTATATTTCAGGAAAAACAAAACATATAGCCCGTTGATAACGGGCTATATTGTATATTTTGAAATTGTATAAATATTAGTGAAAATGCTTCGGAAAAGCATCTCTGGGCTCTTTTCTGAAAACATTCAACTTTATCCAGGACTCCAGAAAACCATAGCCATAAGAGAACATCTGCACGTAGGTTGTAACTACCGCAAGTGCACCAATAGAAATATTACGTGTAATTATTGTAGCGTGGGCAAAAACTAAAAATGTATAAAGTCCATACAGGCTGAGAATAATTCCGTTATGTTCAAAGAAATAATGAATAATCCCCATACAATAGCCTACTAAGAAAACGCTGGGAAACCAAAAGGTAAGTTTCGTATAATCCGGATGTCTTTGATTAAGAATCGGACGTGCTACTCCAAACTGGTAAACCTGTTTTGAAAATTTCCCCAGATCAGTACGGCGTTTATGATAAACTCCTATATGATCGAAGAAAGCTGTCTGATATCCTTTTTCCCATAAAGTCATGGACAAATCCGGGTCTTCTCCGATTCTCATCTCAGAAAAGCCACCCACTTCCAGAAAAACTGACTTTTTAACTCCCATATTAAAACTACGGGGTTGAAACTTACTTACCGCTTTCTTATTTCCTCTGATTCCGCCTGTAGTAAATACAGAGGTCATGGAATAAGAAATTGCCTTTTGCAGCAGGTTAAAACCCTTATGCGCTTTATCTGCGCCACCAAAAGCATCTGTCGGAATTTCATCTATATTTTTGCAAACCTGCTCTATATAATCATTTTCTACTATAACATCCGAATCCAGGAATACTAACCACTCGCCTTCTGCACGATGTGCACCATAATTTCGGGAAAGACCAGGACCTGTATTTTCTTTTTTGAAATACCGGATTGTCAGCATTTCCCGGAACATATCAACCGTAGGCTGTAATTCTATTTTGGATCCATCATCTACAATAATTACTTCAAAACCTTTACATGTCTGATGAGACAGACTATTAAGAAGTTCAAAAAGCTCATCTTTTCGGTTAAATATTGCAACAACAATGGATATCTTCATATTTTATTTAGTTTACAGATTCAGTTATCAGCTACCAACTCTTAGTCAGAGGTATATAGCTAAATACCTGAAAATATACTTATGCTTCTGCTATTTTGTGTACTTTTTTTGTTCCCTCATACATTTCATACTGTAGAAAACGGCACTCCAGTTTCCCGTTGAACAATTTTATTTTTCGGGACGGACGAAGACCTATTTTTTTCACAGCTTCTAAGTCTGCCGAAATCATCCATGCTAAAGTATTAGGATAATGCGTTTTGAATGTATCTCCTATTTTTTTATAAAAATCTTCATCAGAAATACTCAGACGTTCGTCATATGGAGGATTAAACACCATTAACAATGGGAACATATCCTTCTCTGAATCAAAGAAATTTTTCTTTTTCACAGTAATAATGTCATCCATTTCTGCCGCTTTGATATTCTTCCAGGCAACGTCCAATGCATCTTCATTTATATCATATCCAACAATTTTCCCTTCAAAAGCTTTTACTCGGTTAACTCTGAATTCTTTTATCTTTTCAAATAACTCTGCATCGTAGTTCTTCCAGTTCATAAAACCGAATTCCTTTCTGAAGATTTGTGCAGGTAAATCCATTGCTACCATTCCGGCCTCTATAAGAAGAGTTCCTGATCCACACATTGGATCCAGGAAGTTTCCTTTTCCATCCCAACCTGCCAGCTGAAGCATTCCAGCCGCCAATACTTCATTGATAGGAGCCGCTGTCTGCTCTTTTCTGTAGCCACGCTTAAATAATGGGGCGCCGCTACTATCCATAGAAATAGTAACTAATTCACGGTCTATATGAAGATGGAATTTGATATCCGGATTTTTTGTATCAATAGACGGACGCTTTCTGTGATTTGCCACAAAATAATCGACAATAGCATCTTTCATCTTCAGCGTCATAAACTGAGAATGGCTGTAGCGTTCAGAATATACAGTTGCATCTATAGCAAAAGTTTGGTCTGCATCCATATACTCATCCCATGGAAACTTAAATAGTTTATCGTAATATTTACTTTCGTTAAATGCTTTAAATGTAAGTACCGGGACCAAAATTTTGAGTGCTGTACGCAGGGAATAATTAATCTTATATAGAAACCCTAAATCTCCTACACAGTTTACTGCGCGGTTTTTAACTTCTACATTTTTTCCTCCTAATTTTTTTATTTCCTCTGCCAAAACATTTTCCAGTCCAAAAAATGTTTTCACCTGTATTTCCAGATCCTCTGTTTGCATAATATTGTAAGTATTTTGCAAAAATAGACATTTTAAACCGGCTATTTTTCTTTTTCCTTACAATTCGGACAATAACCAGATACAAATGCATTAACTCCAGCGATATGATAATCTCCCGGAAGATTTACATTAATCTCTTCTGTCATACATTTCACCTTTTTGCATTTCAAACAGCGAAAATGAAAATGATTGTGATCTTTTCCATCACAGGGTTTACACAATGCAAAATATTGTTTTCCTTCATCACTTATAATTCGGTGTACAATTCCGTCCTCACAAAAGCTATTTAGAATTCTGTAAATAGTAGCCCTATCTACAGTTTCCTGCAGGCGATTCTGAAACTCTTCATGACACAATGCGCAAGGTTCTGATTCCAGAATATCCAAAACCAGCTGCTTCGATTTTGTATTTCTTTTTCCCATGAATAAAAAATTAATGCGACAATGTTGCAATATTAGCGATTTTTTTTAATAAATTTGCATACTATTAAAAATTAAAACAGAATGGATTGGTTCGAAAGTTGGTTCAATACCCCGTATTATCATATTTTATATAAAGACAGGGACTTTGTTGAAGCCGAAAATTTCATTGATAAGCTACTGGCTGAAATCAGATTACCACAACATTCCACGATCATAGACCTGGCATGTGGCCACGGGAGACACTCTGTATATCTTAATCAAAAAGGTTACACTGTATTAGGCCTGGATCTATCAGAAGCCAGTATCAGTTTCGATAAACAATTTGAAAACGAAACACTAAGCTTCCGTGTACACGATATGAGAAATCCTATTCAGGGTGAGAAAGTAGATGCTGTAATGAATCTCTTTACAAGTTTTGGATATTTTGATCAGGACGATGATGATGAAAAGGTTTTTGAATCTGTAGCACAGGCATTAAAACCCGGAGGAATATTTGTTTTGGATTTTCTGAATGCAGATTATGTAGAACATACTCTGGTATCTGAATCATTAACGGTTAAAGACAATATCTCTTTTAGTATTCACAAAAAAATTGACAACAACAGAGTTATAAAAGACATCCGTTTTAGCGACAATGGCCAGGATTTCCACTATGAAGAGAAAGTAAAGCTTCATTCATTTGAAAAATTAAAATCACTGGCAGAGAAACATCAGCTTTCTTATGTCACCAGATGGGGCGATTATCAGCTAGGCTCATTGTCAGATAATTCACCACGTTGCATTATATTATTCCAGAAAAAATAGATGGTTTATTTACTTCTTATACTCAGCGTCCTTTCAGGTATTACCTTAGGATTTTACTTTGGCAGACAGCAGAAGTTTGCCAAAAGATTGCTCATACTCAGTGCCGGATTTTTGCTCAGCATGACGGTTATGGAAGTATTTCCGGTTGTATTCCAAACTCCTTCACACAATATAGGAATGTGGATTCTGGGTGGTGTTATCCTGCAGTTGATATTAGAAAGCCTTACCAAAGGCTTTGAGCATGGTCATTTCCATCACCATGAAGAGGAGAAACAAATCTTCCCGATGGCACTGATTGCCGGAATGTTTATTCATGCTTTTATAGAAGGCATACCTTTAAGCAAAATGCCGAATGCTGTAACACCTTATTTACAAGGAATACTGGTGCATAATATTCCTATCTCTTTTGTTATGGGAGCTTTCCTGCTTAATGGCAGTTACAACAAAAAAATTGCATGGACAGTAATTGGATTATTTGCATTAGCATCCCCGCTCGGAATGCTTCTGGGGCAATATTTTAATCCGGATTATCAAATTTATATTTTGGCAATCGTAAGTGGTATTTTCCTTCATATCTCATCTGTTATTATTTTTGAAGGCAATAAAAACCACAAACTGGATTTGGAAAAAATTGCATTAGTGCTATTGGGAATAGGTATTGCTTACGTAGGGCATCTTTTCCATCACCATTAAATTTACAGCCTTTATTACGGTTTCCCGTAACTAAGGGTCAGATAAAATATCTACCTTTGATGGTAGCCAGAATGCTTTAATTCATTACGGATTAAAGCATTTTTTATTGATACGTAAACAAACCAATAATACATGAAATTATTAAAATTTACCGCCTTATTTCTACTTAGCATTTCGATAGCAAACTGCTCTTCCGACCGTGAAATAACTACTGTCACTAATCCTGAAGTCAAACCAGATCCGACAGCAAAACCAGAAGATAAAAAAATTCTGATACCGAGTTCTTTTGAATTAGTAAAAGACAGTATCTGGAGCGATTCGAAAACCCATACAATTACAGTGTCGACAGACAGAGTTCATCAGTCATTTTTACAAGAGAGTTTATATATAGGACAGCTTGTACAAAACAAAAACTGAAAAATATCAGGTACCAATACAAAGGCGGAAAACCCTCTTAATCTCGACACCAGCTTTAGGTATAATGATCAGTTTCTAATAAAGGATATCGCTGATATCAAGAACAGTTATTTGAAATTGTATAATAATATCATTGCTAAGTATTCCGGGATGAATTCCTCAAATTCTGCTTTCTTTTCTTCAAATACAGAATTTCAGTCATACCGACAGCTATATATGTTAACCGTAGACAAGTTTCCCGATGTAGACAAACTTATACTAGGAAAGAAATATTATGAACAAGACCGTAAAGCCAAAGGTGTAATATATGAGCTAAAGCTCGAAGCTTTCGATATTGCTGTTCCTGTAAGTGATTCTTATTCTGATGCGCTTCATCTTTCTATGGTTTCCTTTGGTAAACATTTATTATTAATTGTTGAAAGCGAAGCTGAAAAAACAGCTATCAATTCCGTTGTCAATACATTATTAAATAAACAAGCTTTAAACCCTGATCAAAAATCACTAATAGATAAAGCTAATCTCTATTGTGTAAACCTTGCTACTAAAGAGATAACAAAAGGTAAGGAAAATGTTGTAGACAAATACATAGCAAGTGCAGAAAGCAAAGAATACTATCCGCTATGGACTTTCTATTCAACAGCTAACAATTCCAGAAAAATCAAACTGAAATACGATATCCGATAGGACTCATTCTATAAAAAAATCCTGCAAAATATTTTGCAGGATTTTTTTATATGGTAAAGATTTTATTAAAATCTGTACCCTAATGTGATAAAGATATTGTTTTGCTGATTCTTCACTGCAGAAACAATGGAGTTATTATTTATAACACCCTCACTTGCTACATTAGAATTTGTTGCATAGGCACCTCCGAAAAATTCATTGTTATAATCATACTTTACATTCTGGTATGCTGCATCGATATAGAACGAACGGAAGTCGTAACCGATACCTAAACCTAAAGTATTTCTTTTACCTACATATAAGTTATTATAATTGATATCAGCTTTAGTACCATCATTATTAAATGTTGCAATAGTTCTGTTATCAAAAGGATTATTTGCAAAAGCATAACCAGCTCTCAGACGGAACCCTTCAAATCTATACTCCGCACCAACCTTAAGCTCAGATAAACTTTTGTAAGAATCACTAAGGAAGTTATTCAACTGATCATTTACGGAACTAGATGTTGTGTATTTAGGCTTAGAGATTCCTATTGTATAATCTACGTTAAATGCGAAATCCTTAGATGGAATTACTGCCGCACTGAAAGTAGCTTTTGCAGGAGAGCGGAAATCTCTTCGTTCGTTATAGATATCAACTGATGTAATAGGTCCGTCTTGCTGAGAAGCAGAATATTGTGTATAGGCTCTATCCATATTCCACCATGTTGGCGATTCTAAAGATGCTCCTAAACGGAATTCCTCAGTAACCTTACCAATAATACCCGCAGAAATAGAGAAACCACTGGATGATTCTGTATATGGAGTATATTGCTTGTTATAAATAGTAGTCTTGCCATCTGAAGCATATTGAACTCTGTAAGAGTCACCCTGATCAAGATCCGCAGTATGGAAATTAAGCCCCATACCTACATATATTTTGTTATTATAGTTACCACCTACCGTAAGGTTGGTTTTTGTTAAATGACCTGTTCTGTTATATCCATGACCATCATACATTGTTCTGTCATTAATCTGCTGCCCTTGCTGGTTTGTCCATGTAATATTTTCAGCAATCTTATTGTTTCCCGGAGTTTCAGTATAATCATCCAAATTCTGATTCAGATAACTCACTCCAATATTTACAAACTTCCAGTTGCTTCCATAAAGAGGAAATGATACTACTCCACCTAACTGATTAAGATTTGTATTATTTTTCTTATAAGAAAGACTTGAATTATTTAATGTTGATGTATTTTTATAGGAATTGATACCTAATGTTCCCTGAAAATCGCCTGTAATATAAACTCCGACACCTGCAGGGTTAACATTAGCCGCAGAAATATCTCCGCCTATTGCTCCCATAGCTCCCGCCATACCCATATATTTAGCAGACCCCTGTGTCATATTATTACCATAAACAGTAGCCGTATTGCGAATTTCCGAAACATCCTGAGCATGCAGAAACAATGCTGCTGGAAGGCTCATTAACAAAACTATTTTTTTATGCATCTTTATTTTCTTTAACTAATTTAATATTATACTATATCCTTAATATTTGAAAAGACTGTGGAATTATCTTCTGCCCCCAGATCTGAAGCCGCCTCCGCCTCCGCCAGAACTTCCTGCAGATCCGCCACCAAAGCCACCGCCGCCTCTGCCACCGGTACTGAAGCCATTATTGCTTCTAAAGCCTGAGTCAGATGGTCTGTTATTCCAGCCCTGATTTGTAGGTCTTTCTCCAAAGCCTGAGTTTCTGAAACCATTGTTAGAACGATCCTGGTACCCGTTACCATTATTTCCACGGAAACTTCCATTGTTATAACCGCCATTATTACGGAAACCATTTCTGCTTCTGTCTATATAATCAGAATCTCTGGATTTATATCTAGGTGCATAATAGCCGCCACCTGCCCACGGGCGGTAGTAACCTCCCCAATAATGAGGTCTGTATGCATAGTAAGGATAACCCCAGAACGGATCGTAGAAACCACCCATACCCCAGCCTGGGTAGTAACCTCCTCCCCAGCCAAAGCCAATGTTCCAACCCCAGCCCGGATAGCCCCAGCCATAAGAAGCACCCCAGCCAAAACCTATACCTCCACCATAGTATGGTCCGTAGAACGGAGATCTCCATCCACCCCAACCATAAGGATACCCCCAACCGCCATAAAAGCTATTGTCGGTATAATAGGTTTGTGTTCCGGTAAAGTCTCCCCAATCGGAATCTGTTTTTTTATTACCCCAGTTCTGGTATTTTGTTTGTTGTTTTTTCTGATTGTACTGGCTTTGTCTTACAATACTAGTGTCATAAGATTCATCCTCATCGTCACCATATGAATAGTAGCCACCTACCTGATTACCGGCTGTTCTTGTGTCATACTGTGGTACAGTATCTCTTCTCGGATCATAATAGGCCCCGTCTGTCTCAGAATATCCGTTCATATAAGCACCGCATGAGGTTAAAAGTCCCAATGCAGACGCTCCCAGCAACACATTGCTTTTCAGCAGTTTGCCCATACCAATTATAGTTTTATTTTTCATGATAATTACAGAGCTTAATTTTATTAATATATTTGCAAAATGAATTGCTAAAATTATACCAAATTATACAAAATCAATGGTATAAAATTACAATTTATTATTTAGATAATTTTTTCTAAAAAAAGTTAAATTAATTGAGATACGCAATATGGCAAAATTAACTTCAAGAGCTGAAGATTATAGCAAGTGGTACAACGAGTTAGTGGTAAAAGCAGATTTAGCAGAAAACTCTGGTGTCAGAGGATGTATGGTTATTAAACCGTATGGTTATGCAATCTGGGAAAAAATGAGAGATGAGATGGACAGAATGTTCAAAGAAACAGGCCATCAGAATGCTTACTTCCCCATTTTCGTGCCCAAAAGCTTGTTTGAGGCTGAAGAAAAAAATGCAGAAGGCTTTGCCAAAGAATGTGCAGTGGTTACCCACTACAGATTAAAAAGCGATCCGAATAATCCTGGAAAACTAATTGTAGATCCTGAGGCGAAGCTTGAAGAAGAGCTTATTGTAAGACCAACTTCTGAAGCTATTATCTGGAATACCTATAAAAACTGGATCCAGTCTTACAGAGATTTACCAATATTAATTAACCAATGGGCAAATGTTGTTCGTTGGGAAATGAGAACACGTCTGTTCCTAAGAACAGCCGAATTCTTGTGGCAAGAGGGGCATACTGCACACGCTACAAGAGATGAAGCTGTTGAAGAAACAGAAAAGATGCTTGGAGTATATGCAGACTTCGCGGAAAGATTTATGGCTATTCCGGTTGTGCAAGGTTATAAAACCGAGAGTGAAAGATTCGCCGGTGCTGACGAAACCTACTGTATCGAAGCAATGATGCAGGATGGAAAAGCATTACAGGCGGGTACATCTCACTTCCTGGGGCAAAACTTTGCAAAAGCATTCGATGTAAAATTCACCAACAGAGAAGGAAAACAAGAGTTTGCATGGGCGACTTCTTGGGGAACTTCTACCCGTTTAATGGGGGCGTTAATTATGACACACTCCGATGACAACGGATTGGTACTTCCTCCCAGCTTAGCTCCAATTCCGGTTGTAATTGTTCCTATTCACAGAACAGATGAGCAACTGGCTCAAATCGGAGATGTTGCAGATGATATCATTGCTAAATTAAAAGCAAAAGGAATCTATGTAAAATATGATGACAGAAACGAATACAAACCAGGCTGGAAGTTTGCTGAATACGAACTAAAAGGTGTACCGGTAAGAGTAGCAATCGGTCCTAAAGATCTGGAAAACCAAACTGTAGAAGTAGCACGTCGTGATACCCTTACTAAGGAGATTGTTCCGATTGAAGGTTTGGATCAGTATATTACAGATTTGCTTCAGACAATTCAGCAGGATATTTTCAACAAAGCAAAATCTTTCAGAGACGAGCATATTACCAGAGTAGATACTTATGAAGAATTCAAAAAAGTATTAGAAGAAAAAGGCGGGTTTATCTCTGCGCACTGGGACGGAACTCCGGAAGAAGAGGAGCAGATTAAAGATGAAACCAAAGCTACCATCAGATGTATTCCTTTGGATGCAGAAGAGGAAGACGGTATTTCTCTTGTTACTGGTAAGCCATCTAAAAGAAGAGTATTATTTGCAAAAGCTTATTAATACTTTTCAGATATCATATATTAAGACACTTCTTCGGAAGTGTCTTTCTTATTTCTACTTTCTATCAGAATCCGGACTCCATTTTTTCCATGTACAAATTGTCAGGAAGTAAAGCTTTCACTTTTTAACACGCTTAAAAATTTTCACAATTACCGGAGCATTCTCTATATGCACCGGGTTATTGTTTTTATCCCATAATACCAGTTGCTGACGGAAGTACAATTTACCTTTTATGACTTCCATTTCTATGTTATAGTCGTTCCTATGATAATATGGAGGTATAACAAGTTTATTATTCTTTATCTGTGCCCGAAAATGCTCTTCCGGAGCCTCACCTGTCCCAACATCTATAAAATTTGCATAATCTTTACCCTTTTCAAATTTCAGAATTACAGTACTGCTGTAATGCTTTCTTTTATAAATCCATGTTCCTTCAAAATCCGCTTTTATTTGCGGAGATACTAAGGCTTGGGCAAATACAATTATATTACTTAACAATACAATTATAATAGCTAAGCTTGTTTTCATCCTAATGTTTTTTTACGGGCTGACACCATTGTCATAAATGTACAAAAACAAAAAATATTTTGTTACAACCATGTTCAAACTAATTAAATTCAAATTTTTTTCTATTTATAATTGCATTATTTTATTTCTGCATCAACAAAACCAAGATGACGTTTTAATGCAGGCTGGCAATAAATATTTGCAAAAAAAACACCTGCTTTTCATTCGCAATCCTGTATTAAAATATTCTTAAAGTTTCATTTTCAGCAATTTAATTGAAAAAAAATTACTTATTTTTGATATATTAACTTTTAAACTAAACTATTATGTCTGTAAACATTATTGATCTTGTAAAAAATTATCTTTCGCCTGGCGTAGTATCTCAGACAGCTACTCAGCTTGGAGAAAGTGAATCCGGAGTATCTAAAGCTATCAGTGCTTTTCTACCCGTATTAGTTGGTGGTATTGCCGATAAAGCAGGTAGTACTCCCGGATTATTAGACCAACTAAAAGGGCTGGCTTCCAGCGGAATTCTTTCCAGTTTAGGATCCGGATCCGGCGGTGGTAACTCTGTAGTTTCCGGTATTGTATCTTCTATTTTTGGAGACAAAATCAGTGGTATCCTTTCTTCTGTATCTGGTTTTGCCGGTATCAAAGAATCATCTGCACAGTCTCTTTTAGGACTGACATCTGATGCTACTTTAGGTACCATTGGTAAATACGCAGCAGATAATAACCTGGATGAATCCGGATTTACAAACCTTCTTTCCGGCCAAAAAAGCTGGATTTCTTCTTTATTACCTGCCGGACTTTCATTAGGTGCATTAGGTTTAGGTGGTGTTTTTAGCGGACTTGGTGAGAAAGCTGAAGATGTAAAAGAGGCTGTTACTGAAAAAATTGAAGACATTAAAAATGTATTTACAGGAAATGAAGAAACTCCTGAAGTTACCAGATCCGGAAATACATACACTCCTCCTCCTGCCGGAAATAGCGGTGGTGGCGGTTCAGTATGGAAATGGTTGTTGCCATTAATTCTTCTAGGGTTAATAGGCTGGTTCCTGTGGAAGCAGTGTAAAGCAAAAGAAAGCTCTACAACAACAGTTACAACTACGGAAAGTTCTTCTTCAGGTACTACACCTCAGGACAGTGCAAAAACAAGCACAACAACTACCACTAAAGAGACAACTACAATCGACGTAAAAGGGGCCTCTTTACAAGGCTTTAAAGGAGGTATGGAAGAAAGTATGGTTAATTTCCTTAACTCCGGAAAATATGCTACTACTGATGACGAAGCCTTAAAAACTACATGGTATAACTTCGACAATGTTAATTTTGTAATTGGTAAAGCAGATAAGCTTGAGGCTGGTTCTGAAGGACAAATCCAGAACATAGCTACTATTCTGAAAGCTTTCCCTGATGCTAAAATCAAAATCGGAGGTTACACAGATAAAACAGGAAACGAGGCCAGCAACCTGAAATTATCTCAGGACAGAGCTAACTTCATCAAAGCTGAGTTAACAAAATTAGGTGTAGGTGGACAAATCCTTGAAGCAAAAGGTTACGGAAGCGAACATGCTACAGTTGCTGCAACTGCATCTAATGAAGAAAGAGCTGTTGACAGAAAAATGGCTGTAAGATTTGCAAAATAAGCATCTCATTTACAATACTTAACCGCTCACCATGAGCGGTTTTTTTATGTTCAATTCTTTATTTTTAGATTATTTTAGTAATTTTGTTAGATTAAACTAACTTTTCATTTTTAATGACGGATAAATCTCTTCACGAAATACACGAAACAATTGATACCAAAAAACTTACCGGATGGAGACGGATTCTTAGTTTTTTTGGCCCCGCACTTTTAGTTAGTATTGGCTATATGGATCCTGGTAACTGGGCAACAGACCTGGAAGCCGGTTCCAGATTTGGTTACAAACTATTATTTGTGCTTCTGCTTTCCAATCTTATGGCCTTGGTATTACAAAGTCTTTCAGCAAGGCTGGGTATTGTAAAGAGAAAAGACTTAGCACAGATTAATAAAACAATATATCCCCGAAAACTTAATTTCATTCTTTATATTCTGGCAGAAATAGCCATTATTGCGACTGACCTGGCAGAAGTACTCGGAATGGCATTAGGTCTGAAACTCTTGTTTGGAATAGATCTGATCTGGGGTGTTCTTATCACTTTTGTAGACACTTTATTAATACTATATCTGCAAAAATTGGGTGTAAGAAAAATTGAAAGCTTTATCCTTGGGCTAATCTTTATTATTGCCGGGGCATTTGTTTTCCAGCTTATCCTTTCACAGCCGGATATTGCCAGCATTACCGGTGGACTAGTTCCCAAAAAGTTAAGTACTGAAGAGCTTTATATATCCATAGGGATTATTGGTGCTACAGTAATGCCACACAACCTGTATCTCCACTCTTCGCTTGTACAATCCCGGAAAATAAACGATGATGAAAAAAGCATTAAGGAATCGCTGAAATACAATTTCTGGGATTCTGCAATATCATTAAACTTCGCTTTCTTTGTGAATGCAGCAATTCTTATTCTGGCCGCCAGCACATTTCATAATTCCGGTAATCAGGAACTCAACTCCATTACTGACGCCTACAAAATGTTGGCTCCAGTTCTGAATAATAATTTTGCACCAGTTGCGTTCGCTATTGCACTAATTGCAGCAGGTCAGTCTTCTACCGTTACAGGAACACTGGCAGGACAAATTGTTATGGAGGGTTATCTGAATATTAAAATCAACCCGTTTATTCGTCAGTTAATTACCAGATTACTGGCTATCATTCCATCTATTTTAGTTATCATACTCTATGGAGATGACAAATCGGAATCGCTATTGGTTTTCTCTCAGGTAATATTAAGCTTACAACTAAGCTTTGCTATTATACCTCTTATCTTTAGTGTAAGCTCTGAGAAGATTATGCAGAACTTCAGAATCGGTCTACCGTTACGGATCACTTCCTGGGGTATTGCAATACTAATATGCGGGCTTAATTTGTTTTGGCTGGTATCTTATACTTTTGAAGGTTTTAGTAATCTTTCCTTTGGTATAAAACTGTTGCATATTCTCGGAATTGTAGCTTTTATAACGCTCCTGTTTTATACATGTTATTATCCGCTTAAAAAGGAAAAATCTGCCTAAATGTCCTAAAATATATTTTGGCGTTATCTTTGTGAAAATGATTTTAAAATATATCAATAATGGACGAAAATAAGGAAATACAGGCAGAAGAGACTACGCCAAATGAAAATATAGAGAACAACGATACTACATCTACTGAAAATTTGTCAGCAACTCCGTCAGTTGAGGACCAATTGGCAGAAGAAAAAGATCGTTATATCCGCCTTTATGCTGAGTTCGAAAACTATAAAAAGAGAACCACCAAAGAAAAGATGGACTTTTTCAAATATGCTAATCAGGATCTTATGGTTTCCATGCTTGCTGTTTTAGACGATTTTGAAAGAGCTATAAAGGAGATTTCTAAAAATGGCAATCCTGAAGACCTTAAAGGTATAGAACTTATTTACCAGAAATTTAAAGGTAAATTAACTGAAAAAGGCCTTGTTACTATCGAGGTACAGGCAGGAGACAGCTTTGATGTAGACAAGCATGAAGCTATTACGCAGATCCCTGCTCCTTCAGATGATTTAAAAGGTAAAATCGTAGATGTTATAGAGACTGGTTATATGCTTCACGATAAAGTAATTCGTTTCGCGAAAGTAGTAGTAGGAGCATAATTCCAATATAATTCTGAAGTAAGAAAATGACAAAAAGAGATTACTATGAGGTATTAGGCATTAGCAAATCTGCTTCTGCTGATGAGATCAAGAAGGCTTACCGTAAAATGGCTATAAAGTTTCACCCGGATAAAAATCCTGGTGATAAAGAAGCTGAAGAAAACTTTAAAGAGGCTGCTGAAGCCTATGAAGTTCTAAGCGATGATAATAAACGTGCCCGTTATGACCAGTATGGTCATGCTGGTGTTGGCGGAGCAGCTGGTGGCGGCTTTGGCGGCGGAATGAACATGGATGATATTTTCAGTCAGTTTGGAGATATATTCGGTGGACATTTTGGCGGCTTTGGTGGTTTCGGCGGCGGCGGACGTCAGCAGGTAAAAGGAAGCAACCTCAGAGTAAGAATAAAATTAAACCTTGACGAAATGGTAAATGGTACAACCAAAACCATCAAGGTAAAGAAAATGAAATTGGCACCAGGAGTAACTTCTAAAACCTGTCCAACATGTCAGGGAAGTGGTGTACAAATGAAGATAATGAACACTATGTTCGGACAGATGCAGACGCAGACAACCTGCGGAACCTGTAACGGACTAGGGAAAGTTGCAGACAAAATTCCTTCAGGAGCTAACGAACATGGTCTGATAAAAGATGATGAGGAAATCAGCATCAACATACCAGCGGGAGCAAGAGATGGTATTCAGCTGAATGTTCGCGGAAAAGGTAACGATGCCCCTTTTGGCGGAACTCCGGGAGATCTTTTAGTTGTTATTGAAGAAGAAGAAGACAACACTATAAAGCGTGAAGGTGATAACCTGCACCAGGAACTTTATATATCTTTTGCTGAAGCTGCATTGGGGACTTCTAAAGAAATTCCGACAGTAGGTGGAAAAGTAAAAGTAAAAATCGATGCCGGAACTCAATCCGGGAAGATTCTTCGTTTAGCGAACAAAGGATTACCAAGCATCGACAGCTACGGAAAAGGTGATATGTTTGTACATATTAATGTATGGACGCCTCAGAAGCTTTCTAAAGAGCAAAAAGAATTCTTCGAAAACCAAATGGAATCTGATGAAATGATTCCTAAACCAACAGGAAAGGAAAAAACTTTCTTTGAAAAGGTAAAAGACTTATTCAATTAAGTTATACATAAATCAACTTTACAATAGCCTGCTTTTTTAGCAGGCTTTTTTATACATAGTCCTTGAATCATTCAGCCATCATAAGACTTTTACCACTCATGGTTCATTAAAAATGTTAAACTTATCTAAATATTAATGCGACATTATTGCATTTATAAATAAAGATATTATATTCGCAACTAAGTTGCATTTAAGAAGATAATATTATTCCTATTTTTAAAACCGATCTGTTATGATGTTTCCACAAGTCTTAAAAAATACGTCTTATCTTAATTATCGTAATGACGATGTCCTGTCTCATTTTTCCTGTTTGTATAATCTCCCCGCTGAAGAAATTGAAGAACTTTTTCAGGAAACAAAAAAATATATCGCAATTTGTACACAGCCCGGAATATATATCAATGACGACATGCTGATTATAGAAGAGATGTGGAATAGCTTTATTGTATTTACTTCTGCCTATACCGAATTTTGTCAGCGTTTTTTCAATCGCTTTGTCCATCATACACCCTTGCAAAAGAAGAATGAAACTGAATACATTAATTCCCAAATCATTTGTGCAGAAGCTAAAAGAGATGAATCCACACGAAAAAAAGAATTACTAATGAATACAGTCTATGTATTGTGTGGAGAAAAAACCGTTTCAAAATGGTTCAAGGAATATCCGGAAAAGTATACAAAGGAATATATAAGAGCTATACAGAGATAAAACTTATACTCTGCGATTACAACAAAATGAAAACTTGATATAACAAGATTTTATTCTTGCAATTTTCACTAGTCTATTTTCTGTCCAACCTATTACAAACCCATATTACTTATTTCTTGCACTGGACAAATAGTAATGCCAAAGCATCATTGTAGCTATAGTACGGTAAGGTTTCCAGTTTTCACTAATACTTATTATTTCTTCTCTTGTAACAGAAGATTCGAGCTTCTTTAGACGTTTTAGTGCATTTACCGCTGCCAGATCAGCAATAGGAAAAAGGTCTGTGCGCTGCAATACAAACATGAGGTAAACATCTATTGTCCAATTTCCGATACCTTTGAGTTTAATAAGCTGATCCCGTATTTCCTCATTTGTTATTTTTTCAAGTTCATGCAGTCTTACCTCTTCATTTATAAGAGCCCGGGCCAATCCTCTAATGTAAGTGGATTTCTGCCGGCTTACAAAACAGGCTTTCATTTCTTCATCAGTAAGTGTAAGAATCTTTTCGGGAGAAATATCTATAAGCTTTTCTCTTAGTTTATTCAAAGTAGCCAATGCTGATGCTAAAGAAACCTGCTGTTCTAAAATGATATGAACAAAAGTTTCAAAACTATTATCCCTTGTCCACATTGGCGGATAGCCATATGCATCCACAATATCTTTCAAATGATTATCATTATTAGCCAGCTCATCACAAATTATCCGGAAGTTTTCAGAAGTAAAAGTAGAAGATGTATTCATTGTACATTTATTAATCGAAAAGAGAAGGTATTGTGTATTTATTTTCCAGATTTAATAAAATAGTTTTATTGGCGATACCTCCGGCAAAACCAACCATATTACCGGAAGCTCCAACTATTCTGTGACAAGGAACAATAATAGAAATAGGATTTTTATTTAATGCCCCACCTACCGCTCTTACAGCTCTGATGTCTCCTAATATCTTTGCCAACTCACCATAGGTTGTGGTAGTACCAAAAGGAACGTCCAATAAAGCTTTCCATACTTTTTTCTGAAATTCGGTGCCCGAAAAATCAAGCGGGATATCAAAAACAGTCCTGGCCCTTGCAAAATATTCGGTTAATTGTTGCTCAGTTTTCAGAAGTATAGGATTTTGATCATCTCTTTCCGGAGCAGATAATTTTGTCCGTTTATAGTCCTCCCCTTCCCATAATATAGCTGTAAGGCCTATATCTGAAGCGATAAGCCTGATTATCCCAAGTGGTGAAGGCATATCCTTGTATGCTAATTTCTGATTGTCTTCCATTTTTTATGATTTGCCCGCGAATTCAGTTCTATCTATTCACACTGCATATGCAATAAATTCAATATATTAAGCCTGATTCAAATTTATTAAACTTTTTGCAGTTTCTAAAACAGCTTCCATGTTGCTTATTTACTACAACCTCAACAGTATTTTTATTATTCTAAAGAACGCAACCTTTTTCCATTATTAGCATCTTATTTAGAAACAGGAGCCATCCTGTCTAGAACACCAACCAAATATTTAGATATGATACCAAAAGGACAAAATATTTTTAAAATACTCGCGTTTCTGATTGTTTATAATATACTGAAAGTGTGTCATAAGATATTTAATCTTCATCCTGATGCATGTGAATAAATCATTGTAAATCTTAATGATTTCTATACTCCTCTTCAACAATATTTTCATTAATATGGTACATAAAAGTACTGATAGCCAAGCCTAACAGTTGAAAACAAAATAAATCCTATCAAAAAGGTATAATTTTATTTCCATGATGCATTTTTATTTCAAAAAAAGAAATATATTTGCACCATAATTATCAAGAACTTCAAGAGAAGTAGCAACCTGCAACAACAAGCAAGGTGCTGAAATAGATAAGCCGATATTTCGGAAAAAATGTTGTATTCTATTTTCATTTTGTTGAGTTCTTGTGTTAAATAAAACACATTAATGAAATATCAAAAAAGAAATTTCCGATTACTTATTCCGTTTACCGAGTTAATACTTTTAGGCGCTTTTATAGCACCCTATTATTCTTGTATTTTCCTCACACCAGTTACTCTGCTTTTAAGCACTATTACTATTCTCCGATTGATTAAAACAAAAGGAATGATGCACAGTATGTGCTGTTGCTTATAAATACAAAGCTACAAATCACCCTTACAGGAAATCTATCTTGTTTCTCATGATGATGGGGCTAATAAATCTGTTAGCTTTCATTACTATTAATTATCAATCCAAAACGGCTCTGAAATATCGGGAGCTCTTAATCAATATCAACCTTATGAAACGACTATTACATAAAACTATTATTGCTTCATTAACCTCTGTATCGGCCATTTACTATGCGCAAGACAGTTTACAAAAAGCCAAAACATTAAACGAAGTTGTACTCCTGGGAACCCGGAGTTCCAGTCGTACAATCGTAAACTCTCCGGTACCTGTAGATATTATTGAACTGTCTAAAACTTTGAAAGAAGTACCACAAAATTCGATATCCAGCACACTTAATTTTATTGTCCCTTCATTTACTTCTACCTCTCATACTGTAAACGATGGAACAGACTTTGTAGATCCTGCACAAATCCGTGGATTGGGACCTGATCAGGTGCTGGTTCTCCTTAATGGAAAAAGAAGACATCAGTCATCTCTGGTCAATGTAACCCTAACTCCCGGAAGAGGATCTGTAGGCACTGACCTGAATGCAATTCCTGCTTTTGCTTTGGAAAGAATTGAAGTCCTGAGAGACGGTGCTTCCGCTCAATATGGCTCCGACGCAATAGCTGGTGTTATAAACCTTGAATTGAAAAAACGCTTAGGCTTCTCGGGACAGGTATATCTTGGCGGGTATGCATCTTCCGTTACCAATAATCATACCGGTGGCGTGGATGGCGAAAATATAGGATTAGACCTTAACTACGGTACCAGAATTGGTAAGAAAGGCTTTATCAATTTTACCTCATCCTTGCAATACCGCGATCCTTATTCAAGAGCCGGAGAGCAACAAGCTGATCTTTTTAACGGATACAACGCTATATCTTATCGCGCTGCACAGGACAATATTAATATAGACGGTCTGTACAAAAACATCAACAATACACCGAATACAAACCAGATTATTAATTATATCCATCAATACAGTAATAAGGTCGATTATTTCTCTGCAGGAGAAAAACAAGCTATTCAGAATGCCAGCAGCATACCTGCACTTCAACAGTTATTATCTAAAGATTACACTACTCAGGAACTCGCTTATCGTGGTCTTGAAAGAAGTGACTTTAACATGAGAATCGGTCAATCACGATTGAAAAGTGCACAGCTCTATTTCAATACAGAAGTTCCGATCAGTGATCAATGGAAAGTATTCTCCTTTGGTGGCTATAGCCTGAGAAATGGAAATGCAGGAGGCTTCTATCGCTTCCCAAACAATCCGAGAGCAGTTACAGGCCTATATCCTAATGGTTTTTTACCTCAGATAGAATCTACTATTTATGATTATTCTCTTGCAGCAGGTGTTAAAGGTAAATGGAACGACTGGAACATTAACCTGAGTAATACTTATGGTCAAAACAATTTTAAATTTGGAGTTGCCAATACTCTTAATGCTTCTTTACTGCAAAATTCACCAACTTATTTTGAAGCAGGAAGTCTAGGCTTTCTTCAAAATACATTAAATCTGGACTTTCAGAAAAAATTTGATGTGTTAAAAGGATTAAACTTAGCCTTCGGTGGCGAGTATCGACACGAGAAATACAGTATCACTCCGGGGAAAGCAAATTCGTATCAACAATATGACATATTTGGAAACCCGGTTACTGAAAGAACAGCAGTAAAAGATATTCCTACAGATTTTTTTGGCACTGCACGTCCCGGCGGTGCGCAGGTTTTTCCGGGATATCGTCCTGAAAATGAAGTTTCCAAGGGAAGAAATAGTGTAGCAGCTTATCTTGATGCTGAATTGGAAGCAACAGATTGGCTCTTCCTGGAAGGAGCACTTCGCTATGAAAACTATACAGACTTTGGCTCAACATTCAATTACAAACTAGCTTCCAATATCCGGATATCTCCAACGTTTAACTGGCGCCTTGCCGGATCTACAGGATTCCGGGCTCCTTCGCTGGCACAGTTATACTACAGTTCTACTTCCACTCTTATCAATGGCGGAAAAACTACTCAGGTAGGAACCTTCCGCAATGACTCCGATGCTGCGAGACAACTGGGAATCCCCCAGCTGAAACAGGAAACCTCTAAGTCTGTAAGTACCGGATTTAACTGGAAAATACCTTCTATAAACCTTTTATTTACAGTAGATGCCTATTTCACCCGAATTGATAATCGCGCAGTTCTGACAGATTTATTCACAAGACCTCAAGGAAATTTTGCTGACGGAACTCCGGAGAGAAATTTGCAGCAGATATTTGATTCCGTAGGTGCTGAAGCTGCAAACTTTTTTGCTAATGCCATCGATACAGAAACTAAGGGAATAGACATAACAGTATCTCAGCGTTCCCGATTTGCACCCGGAATCTCTTTAGAAAATAATCTGGGGATTAATCTTAATCAAACCAGAAAAGTAGGTGCTATCAAAGCATCCGAACAGCTGCAGGGCCAGATAAACAGCTATTTTTCTGAGGAAAACAGAATATATTTTGAAGAAGCTGTTCCCCGTTTCAAAGCTATTCTTGGTCATAATTTAAAAATCAACAAGTTTAATTTCTATGTACGAAATGCTTATTTTGGTAAGGTTACCGATGCCAATATTGTAGATGCAAACCTGGATGGAGTAACAGAGCCTAATGAGCACGTAATATTGGGTGGCAAGCTTGTGACAGACCTGTCTGCCGGATATCAATTCAACAAAAATATTTTGTTAACAGTAGGTGCCAATAATATTTTCAATGTACAGCCTACACAAAATCCCAACATTAATAGTCTTACTGCCGGAAATCAGTTTCTTACTTCCAGACAGGTCTCTCAGTTTGGTATTGGCGGGCGTTATCTATTTGCCCGTATCAATTTTGATTTTTAGTGAGCGTAAAGCTATATCCGGAACTCAATCTAAACAGGTATTAATAAAAACATCATAGGTTTTAAAACCTATGATGTTATATACTTCGCAAGACATAAACTTACAGTTTTACTGACCAAGTTGCTATAAAGCCCGGTACATATTCTTCTATGAGAAACCTTGAAACCGGAGCAGAAGATTCATGAAAACCTTTAATCAGAAATCCGGACTGTAACTGCCCTCCTATCAACTGGGACAGACTATGCCCAAAAGTTAAAGCCTCATTCTTTTCTTTCTTAGCTTGCAGAGCCTCTTCATCAATATCTGTTAAATCTGAAAAAGGAATTTTATAACGGGGCTTTATAATTCCCTGTTTTCTGTATTCCGGATTACGATCAGCAACAAACAGAACCGGATTATAGAAACTACTGAGTAATTTTCCTCCGGGTTTCAGTACACGGAAACATTCATCCCATACAGGTTGTACATCCGGAATATACAGATTGGATATCGGATGAAAAATACAATCGAAGGTTTCATCTTCAAATACACTCAGATTCCGCATATCACCTTGTATAATTTCCAAATCAAGATGATCACGCTCTGCAACCAAACGGTCTTTTTCTAATTGATTTTCAGAAATATCAAAGACTGTAACTTTAGCCCCGGCAGCTGCAAGAACTGGCGCCTGTTGTCCCCCGGCAGATGCCAGACACAAAATCTTCATTCCCTTTACATCGTCCAGCCAGCCTTTGGGTAACGGATCATGAGTTAAACGTACCTCCCACTCCCCATAACGGGCTGTATTAATAATTTCGGAACTTACGGGTCTCGACCATTCACAATCCAGATTGGATAAATGATCCCATACTTTCTGATTATATTCTTTACCTGATTGATTATTTTTATGACTTATCATTATGCTTTACGATTAAAATTGAACTTAATTATTTATAATAATGCAAAGCTTAGCTATATGAAATAAACATTTATCAGAGATAAATGCTGAAAGTGAATTCTATTAAGAGAATACTTCAGAATTGGTATAAGCTGATCCCACATCTGCTCACAAAATATTGCTCTTCTAAAAATCTGAGATTATATATAAACCCGGAGATAAAAACATATCCATGAGACGAATACCACAATTACTATATATTTAAGCCATGCCTCTGTTAAACATTCTGATTAACAGTAAACTTTCTTCTAAACTTTAGTCAATTGAGATTAAATTAGCATGTCTTATGGGTCTTTTTAGTATTAAGATTCTTTTTAGGTGTATTTCCGGCAGATGAAAAGTCTGTTTTATGGCCAGGACTACACTGCAATATTAGGAATAATTTCCAATATAACTACTCTGCACCATTGTTTTAGGGAAGTTTTCTTTCTTAATATTAAATCAGAAATTGCACTTCATATATCGCCACAATCCTTTATAATCACCGATATAAACGGTTATATAGAATACAGCTGGTTAATTTTCAATAAAAAAATAATTGATATATTTTCACTCATAATACATTACTACAACAGTATAAAATAATACATAAAGCAAAAAATAAATATATAATTCAAAAAAAAATAATTATTAATGAAAATTTAATTATATTCACTTCACAATACAATCAAATACAAACAATATGAAAAAATTAAATTATCCATTGGCATTATCCATTGTGCTTATTGCTGTATCTGCAAATGTGAAAGCTCAGGATAAAAATTTTGATAGTCACTCTATCGCAATAACAATTCCAAAAGTTGCTTTAGTAGATATAGAGCCGGCAGCCAGCAAAAACCTTACATTGGCATTTACTGCGCCGACTGAAGCAGGACAACCTCTTACCGCACCGACTCCCAATAGCACACTTTGGTTAAATTATTCGTCTATAAAATCTCAGGCGGATACTACCCGGAATGTTACAGTAAAACTAACGGCCCTAGTACCGGGTGTAGATATTAAAGTTACTGCAGCAGCAGCTACCGGTTCTGGTGGTGGAACCCTGGGGACTCCTTCTGCTCAGCTTATATTAAGTGCCGCCGACCAAACTATTATAACGGGAATCGGAAGTGCTTATACAGGTGATGGAGCCAATAATGGACATAATCTTACTTATGCACTTAATTATGGTAGTGCAGCTGGTTCTGTAGCGTCTTATAGCGATCTAGATGCTACAGCAACAGCAACAGCTACTGTGACTTATACCATTTCAGACAACTAAAATCTGAATATCTGTTTTTTTAGAAGAAGAAGCCGCACACGCAGTTTCTTCTTAAATTCTTATGTTATTAATTTAATATCCAGTGTATGCTTAAGCGTATTCTATATATTGTTGCATTTATTATGCAATTCGGGCCTTTACACGCAAGTATAGTAGTCCTAAATGGTCTCACTCATAATTATAAAGTAGAGAACGGTCATGTTTATAAGGGAAAAATAGCTATAGAAAATACCGGTAGCACTTCACAAAATGTAAAAATATATCTGCAAGATTTCAGCTATAAATCTGATGGCAGTGTGAACTATACAATTCCGCTAACCAATACCAAAACTAATGCAGACTGGATAAAACTAAACACCAATCTGTTAACCCTGAAGGCTAAAGAAAAAACTGAGGTATTTTACGAGATTGTCGTTCCGGATAAAATAACTCAGGCTGGCAGCTATTGGAGCGTACTTATTGTAGAGCCTGTGGATGATATAAAACCCAGCGATAAAAAAATAGGCGTAAGCATTACTTCTGTAGTTCGCTATGCAATACAGGTAATTACAGATTATAAAACAGAAAATACAAAACCCGATCTTAAATTTGAAGGTGTAAAAGTAGATAATGTTGAAGGCAAACGAATGCTAAAAATAGCCATAGCGAACAAAGGATCTGTTTATTGTAAGCCCACTCTATCAGCAGAAATATACAGTATTAAAAATGGACAAAAGATCAATAATCTTACCAGCATGCCTATGGGTTTGTTACCAGACTCTTCCAAATCTTTTTATATAGATATTAGTAAAATCCCCCCCGATAAATATAAAGCTGTAATTATTGCGACAGATGAGAACGAAAATGCCTTCGCTCTTAATGTAGAATTAGAAATAAAGAATGATTAAAAACCTTATTCTATATCTTATCATCCTATTTCCGGCACTTATTTATTCACAGCTCCAACCACAGCAATCTATTAGTAAAAAAGATAGTTTAGTGCCGGGAACGGCCACTTCTGTATCTTTTATTATAGAAAACAATACTACTGAAGATAAAGTGTACAGCCTGCAGGTCAGCACATCTACCCAGCTTATCACTCCGATTATAACTAAAACCGAATTGAAAATCCCGGCACGTGAGAAAGCGCTCTATATAGTCCCTATACGAATTGCTACCGAAGCCTCGCGGGGCTCTTATCATATATTTCTACAAGGAATTGAAAAAAATCCAGAAAACAAATTCACCCAATCTGTAGAAGTTAACATTTCCAGCACACGCAGTTTATCTCTTACTGTACTTAATACTCCGGAGTTTGTAAGAGCGGGGGAACCCATCACAGCTTCTTTCTTGCTAAAAAATAATGGAAATACAACCGAGGCCCTAAAATTAGAAAGCAGTCCTAGTTCTTCTATAGATAAAGAATCATCATTCTCTCTAGCACCGGGAGAAAACAAAGTGATTAGTATAACTCAGAATACAGATTCTGAGTTAGGACGAAATGATTATCAGAATCTTAGTTTATCAGCACAAGCTTCTGGTTATTCGAAAGAAAAGCTTACCGCTTATACCAGTGTAAGAATCATTGCTGTAAAACCAATTGAAGAAGACATCTATTATAGATTTCCAATATCAGCTTCTGTCTCTTTTATTGGAATGCGCAACAGGGGTATTTATGAGAACGGCTTTCAAGGGGAGCTTTATGGAAAAGGCAGCCTGAGTAAAGAACATAAAGATATGCTGGAGTTTCGGGCAGTGAGTCCAAACCCGGTTGAGTTTAGTGCCTTCACCAAATATGAAGAATACTTTGTTAATTATAAAAGCCAAAATCTGTTTGTCCATTTAGGTGACAAGACTTTTTCTTCTTCATTTCTTACAGAGTATGCCCGTTATGGCCGTGGCGCAGAACTGCGTTATGATTTCAAAAAAGTTTCTCTGGGTGGTTTCTACAATCATCCAAGATTCTTCCGGGACATAAAGGACGAATTCAATCTGTATTCTACATTCAGACTGGGGAAAGGAAACGAAATTACGGCCGGATATCTGTATAAAAAACCACAAGCCGATAACCATAATGACTATTTAAGCAGTACCTATCTGGATTCCAATGCACATCTCCCCTATCTGATTACCAAATTAAAACCTTTTAAAAATATTGAAGTTCAGGCAGAAGCTGCTTATAGTGAAACCCATAAAACGAATGGTACTGCTTATATGCTGCAAGCACAGGCTTATTATGAAAAGGTAAATGGTAATATATTATATATGAAATCCAGTCCTCAGTTTGCTGGCTATTTCAATAATACCAATTCCATTAATGCAAATATACAGTATAGAATTACCAAAAGACTTAATGTTTTTGCTAATTACATGCAGGATGCTAAGAATTTTCAGCGAGACACACTACTACTGGCAGCTCCTTACCGAAAGTTTTTCCAATATGGAATTAATTTCAAGTATATGAAAAGTGGCAATATTGCATTCAATAATGGTTTTCAGACCTATGAAGACCGGCTGAAAACCCAACAATTCAATTATAACGAAAAGTTCTTTAAAGTTAGTATAAACCAGAAAATAGGCATTTTTAACCTGAATATGGAAGGTCAGTTCGGTAAAACAGATAACTACCTTACAGGCTTCACAGGTAATTCCAATTTTTACATGGCCAATGTTAGTTTCGACAAATTCAAAACTACTTTTAACCTGTTCGGGAGCTATGGAACAACTTCCCGTTACCAAGAAAAAGACCAAAAACAAATTTATTACGGGGCAAGAGTCTCCAGCCGGCTTTCACAATATAATTCGTTGAGTATTTTTTATCAGAACAACTATATCCCGGAAGAGTATTACAAAGACCGTAACCTTTTCGAATTGCTTTTTCATCAACGGATTGCACGCAACCATGAGTTTGATATTTCCGGACGTTATGCCTTACAACGTGGAGAGTTAGGCGATAAAGATTTCATTTTCTCTTTACGTTATACTATGCGGATGAACCTTCCTGTGCAAAAGATTGCAGAATACACCAGCCTTACGGGCAACATTAGTAATATGGGTGTAAAAAAAACGGATGGCATCCGGCTATTATTAGGCAACCAGTTATCAGTAACAGATATTAATGGAAACTTCACTTTCAAGAATGTAGTTCCCGGAGATTATTATCTGGAAATTGACCGCTCTACTACAGAAATGAATGATATCTCCAATATAAATCTTCCGGTTCAGATATCACTTGTCAATAAGCAAAATGTATTCAATTTTGGATTAACCGGAGCTGCCAATATAAAAGGTCATATCCGATTGAGCGAACAAGGCAATACCGACCAGCCGGAAGCTACACTATCTCAATATTCACAAGAGAAAAACAAGAAAGAAAGTATTGTAATAGAAGTTTCTAACGGCGAGCAAACCTATCGGAAAATATGCAGTATAAATGAAGATTTCGATTTCACTTATCTGCGACCAGGTGAATGGACAGTTAAGCTCTATAGGAATGGAATGGACAAGCGATATAAGATTGCCACAGATAACTTTAAATTTATACTAAAGGCTTATGAAAGCAAAAGCATCGACATTTATATTGTAAAACATCAGGCAGAAGTAAAGTTTCAGCAGGAAGCAATAAAAGTAGAATACAATGAAAGAAAAAAAACAAAATGAAAAGATCAATCAACTATATAGCAGCCATTATCCTTACACTCCTGTCTTGTAATGTATACTCACAGCTTTCATCAAGCAAAGAAATATCAATAACATTGCCTATTGTGACTTTACTGGATATAGAACCTGCCGGGGGCATTTCTTTAAGTTTTATAGCACCAACAGAAGCCGGAAGACCTTTAACCAGTCCGACTGCTAATACTACAAAATGGATTAATTATACCTCAGCAATAGCTATTGGCGGAGTTAGCAGAAAGGTAACAGCATCTGTCAGCAATCTTGTTCCGGGGGTAGATATCAGACTACGAGCAGCAGCGGCAACCGGTGTAGGTGGTGGCACCTTAGGAACATCCACCGGGCAAATTACACTAAGTACTACTCCCCAGACTATTATTAGCGGAATTGGTGGAGCCTATACCGGAGATGGAGTTAACAATGGCCACCAATTAACAATTTCGCTAGCAACAAACACTTACGGAAATATTCAGGCACAGAACAACAATACTATTGTTATTACTTATACCATTACAGAATAAAAATGAGAGCATACATTCCTATAAAATATCTATACAGCCTTATTTTAATAATAACCGGAAGTTTGTATAACGCACAGAGTGTCATTGCATATGGTACAGATTGGACACTAGCTCCTACAATTACCGAAGCCGGAACCAACTATACAGGAACTTATGAGACATCAGCAACGGCTCCTTACCAAATGACATTAACAGTTTCAATGCCAGCTTTATTAGGCGCAGCAACAGTAACGGTACGCTACATGAAAGATCCAACATGGGATAATTCACTAGGTCTTGCCGTAAAAAGGTTAAATAATGGAACTTCTCTCTGTGTACTGTGTTCTTTAACAGGTGGTACGGAGTATATCCCTTTAGCTCTGACTGATGTTCAGTTTTTTAAAGTGGGTACGTTACTTGCCCTAACTTCTTTCAATGACATTGGCTTACAATTAAGACTAACTGGTGTATCGGTTACCGTTCCTGCTGCGGCTTATAAAGCTAAAATACTTTTTACAATAGGTTCCCCATAAATTAAAGCTAATGAATATTAAACACCTGATTTTAAAGTATATTGCAATTATATTTTTGTTGAACGAATAATCTCTATCTCTCATGAAATTCAAGGCTTTTTTCGAAACATTCGCCAATAGAGCAACCAGCTTTACAGGCAGTTCTTCTGCTTTTACAATAGCATTGGCTATTGTTATCGTCTGGCTTCTGAGTGGTCCTTTTTTTAATTACTCAGAAACCTGGCAGCTGATTATCAATACCGGAACAACTATTATAACCTTTTTAATGGTTTTCCTGATTCAGAAGTCACAAAATAAAGACAGTAAAGCCATTCAGCTTAAACTAAATGAGTTGATCGCAGCAAGTAAGGACGCCAGCAACCGTATGGTAGATATTGAAGACCTTACAGAAAAAGAACTCGACCAGCTGCACCAGTATTTTGTAACATTGGCACAAATGACCAAAAATGAGATCAATATCCATCAGTCTCATTCCATAGATGCTGCAAACAAAAACCATATAAAGAAGCAGCATAGCTAATTGTTATTTTATCTCACCTTATTCCAAAATTTAATATTCCCTTAATATACAGGAAGTTAAAACGATGTAATTTTATAGTAGAAAGTGAATATAGTATTGTAACCAAATACATTAACACGATGAAAACTATTGTACATTTCTTCCAAAGACTATTCTTCCGCCTGTTTTTAACGCAGTTTAGTTCGTTTTATTCTCCGCTGAAGTTTCATAAAAACTAAACAGCTGAATGAAAGGAATGCAGATGTTGTTATTAAACCACTCCGAATAGATGTTATTGACAAAGGAAGCCTTTGGCAAAGATTTTATTTGGGGAGTATCTACTGCAGCATATCAAATAGAAGGAGCACATAATCTGGATGGCAAAGGCCCTTCTGTATGGGATACATTTGTGCAAAAAAGAAATAAAATATTCCGCAATCATACAGGCAATATCGCCTGTGATCATTACAACCGCTATATAGACGATCTGCACCTCATGCACAGCATGAACATTCGCAATTACAGATTTTCTGTTTCATGGAGCCGGATTCTGCCAGAAGGTACAGGCCGGATCAATCAGTCCGGAATTGATTTTTACAACAAGCTTATTGATCTTTCTCTGGAACTTGGAATCACGCCTTGGATTACATTATACCATTGGGATTTACCTCATAGCCTTGAAATCAAAGGTGGCTGGACCAACAGAGACGTTAAAGACTGGTTTGGTGACTATGTTGCCATTTGTGTAAAGAGTTTTGGAGATCGTGTGAAAAACTGGATGGTATTAAATGAACCTACAGTATTTAGCGCTGCAGGTTATTTCTTTGGGGTACATGCCCCCGGCAGAAAAAGTATAGAAGGCTTTCTTGCTGCTGCACATCATGCAGCTCTGGCACAAGCCCACGGAGCAAGAGTTATAAAAGCATTACAGCCCGAAAGCAATGTAGGCACTACTTTTTCCTGTTCACATGTAGAACCGTATACAAACCGGGAAAAAGATATTAAAGCTGCTAAAAAAGCAGACCTCTTGCTTAACCGATTATTTATAGAACCTTTATTGGGCATGGGGTATCCGGTGAATGAAATCAAGACCCTGAGAAGGATAGAAAAATACATCAAACAAAATGATGAGCAGGATCTGAAATTCGATATGGATTTTATTGGTATACAGAATTATACCCGCGAGATTATCCGCTATGCTATGTTCGTTCCATTTCTGCAGGCAAAAATTGTAAATGCCAAGGACCGAAAAGTAGAAATGACAGCTATGGAATGGGAAGTATATCCGGAATCTATTTATCATATCCTAAAAAAATTTCAGGCTTACGAAAATATACCGCCTTTAATTATTACCGAAAATGGTGCTGCCTTTTCGGATACATTACAAAATAATGTGGTACACGACCCTAAAAGACTGCAGTACATACAAAATATATTACAGCAGGTACTACGTGCAAAACAGGAAGGCGTGAATGTAAACGGTTATTTTGTGTGGACTTTCCTTGATAATTTTGAATGGGCGGAAGGTTATCATCCGAGATTTGGCTTGGTACATGTAGACTTTCAGACCCAGCAGCGCACCGTAAAAGCATCTGGACACTGGTATGCCGATTTTATTAAATAACAGGGACATAGTAATAATGTTATGTAAAGCTTTTCCAAAGGAAAAATAATCGAGACATTGTTAATTTACATTTCCCAATCTGACTGACAATAGTGTTTTTGTCCCAAAAACAGATCAGACAGACGATATGATATAACGAACTTACTTATTGTAAATCTGAGTTGAAAAAGGCTAATCAATTTGGTATTACTCCTTCTTTAAAATCCCTTTCTCTACACTGTCGTTGATAAGCCCTTCAGCATATTCCCATATATTTTCGGCTCCGTCTTTAATGGCAATTTTTTTAGCATATACTTTGGTATAATTTACTCCCGGTGTATTCCATGTGCCACCATTATTGGAGGTGTTTTGAAGCAGAGGTTCTAATCTGTCCATCGCTCTGGCAAATTTTGCTTCAGCTGTTTCTCCAGCTTCAAACTCTTCCCATATTGCAATTAGTTCCTTCGCCTGCTCATCTGGTAACAAACCAAATATGCGCTGAGCTGCCAATCTTTCCTCATCAGTATTGCTGTGGTTCTTCTGTGTATCGTAGATAAAGGTATCACCAGCATCTATCTCTACAATATCATGAATCAGAACCATCTTGATAACTTTCAGTATATCTACCGGTTCATTAGCATGTTCAGCTAATACAACCGCCATCATGGCCAAATGCCAGCTATGTTCGGCATCATTTTCATTACGATCGCTATTGAACAGTTTTGTTCTGCGCTGAATGTATTTGAGCTTGTCGATCTCTTTAATAAAATCTATTTGTTTGAGCAGTGTATCGTGAAGCATGTATAATTGGGAGTATTTATATTCTGTGTCATACAAAGATAACATTTTATGCATTCAGACTACCTACCATATACCTATCCAGTTTTCCAGGTTCCTTTTGGATTCATCTACAGCCAGCCATGTATTTACTTTTTGTTTATCATTTCTATCATAAGCTGTCACATATTGGACATGTAATTTTTCACCTTTATTCAAATTGGGAATCTTTGTGATAAATCCATTTTGTTTCATTTCTGTTATTGACTGATGAAGGCCAACACTATTTTTTAGTCCAGGAGGAAACCAGTCGTCATTTTCGGCTCTTAAATTTAAAGTTTCGCCATCTTCTGTTCCGATGTGTAAAATCCATTCATTGCTTTCTGCCTGTACTGCATCCAGAGACTCTCCCGATGCTGAATCAAAAGATACTTCATCACTGATTTTATCAAGCAGGCAATATATTTCAGTTTCATCATTAGCTTCGGTTATTTTTTCAATTCTAAAAATCCAGCCAGAACTATCGGTAAGGGAATCACCATTATAGAGCGGGATTCTTACTTTGAATGAAACCAGTTCAATTTTATGTCCATTAGTATTAATAATCTCAGAATTTCCATTATCATATTTCTTGACTTCTAAAGCATTTTTGATCCCAGCACTGATAATTCCGACACGAATAATACCCAGAGGAGTTTTAAATTTCTTCTCTATATTATTTGCCTGTAATGACATGCTATATCTATATATTATTTTTATTTCCCAGCAATGCTATTAATTTGCTGTTAAAATCATTGGCTTTTCCATCAAGTAAGCCAAAAAATTGTTTATCAAATTCTTCAACCGCAACAACCGCCTGCTTTATATTCTTCAGTCCTGCTACTGTTAATTCAACAGTTTTGGCTCTGGTATCTGTTCGGTGTTCTGCTCGTCTGATAAATCCTTTTGTCTGTAGAGTTCTTAAAACAGTAGAAGTAGTCATAGGATCTATTTTGGTATGATTAGAAAGTAAAATCTGTGTAACATCCTGGTTTTGCAATGTAAGCCAATGTGTACTTGCCAGTAATACAAATTGGGCATGTGTTAGCTCATATTTTTCTAATGCCTTTTTTATTTCCCGCTGCCACAAGTTAGTGACCTGCCATAGCAGAAAGCCTGTGCTGTCTTCGGGTCGCTCGACGCTAAACGTATTATCTTTATTTTTCATTTGTAATCATTTTCGATGCGATTAAATTATAATCTTTTTTATTGATTTCAAAAAATCCGTAACGAAAAGGATAGCCCCACATTTTTTTATTCTCAATAAAATCAAGTTCAGCAATTAAAGGAAGAATCGAATATTCTTCACATGCATAAAATTTTATTTTTCTTCTGAACGGAACAAAATTTTCTGACATTTGAAACGAATAAATTTCATCATCAGCCACTTTTCCTATTGCAGTGAATTTTTGACACTTCTCATTTCCGTCTAATGTGATTTTAGAAGAATAAATAAGAATCATATCTCCTTTACTCATTCGTTTCAATGGTGCTTTTTTACCATGACACACCTGAATAAAATTCCCGTTTATGCCGCGCATAGTATGTTCTTTTGATATAGAAGCTACCCAAAACCGTGTCATAATTTATTAGCATTTTTTATTTGGTTAGAAATATCATCCGCCAGATTATCTACAATGTCTTTTGCTACCAATTTCACCCATATAAAGCCTAGTATCCCTTCTACAGTCATTGTTATAGTTATTTTCAGTCCGTCTTTCGTCTCCTCATAAAGATGTTCCCCGTACATCTTTGCGAATGGAAATTTCGTTAAATCTGTAAATTTTTTGTAAGGTTCAATTTCAATAAGTTTAATTTTTACTTTCGGCCCACCTTTTGGTTTTAGCATGAAGAAACTGCCCACTTTGAAATCACCTAAAAGTTTTGAATCCTCCACCGAGCTATCCCAATTTTTCCAATTATCAATGTCGGTTGTTAATTTCCAGATTTGCTCTTTTGTTACCTCTTTTGTAATTACTGAATAAGATTTTTGCCACATATTATATATTTTAAAAACACAAATATAATAAGTATACATATAATAAGTAGAATTATTTTATTTCATTCTGTTTATTTAAAAGAACCTATCTTATTTGAATGTCAACTGAAGGTTAAAAAACAAGCTTTTTGAAGCAAAAAAATAAAAAATCTTTGTCACCGGACAATTCTCTTATTCAATACGTTTCGATGTAACTTTAGTTTTCACTTGTTTTTAAATTCAGCCTTTTATTTATATATTGCTCATCTTTTCAGTTAAATGGTTGTTTATTTTGTTATTGTTCTCAAATATTCAACCTTTAAGAAGTAAAGAAAACTAATAACCAAAACTTATTTCATGTTAAACACTCAATCCCCTACAGCTGCTTTTGCAGACACCAAACCTCATTATAATATTCTTGATGGTTTGCGTGGAGTTGCAGCTATTACCGTAGTATGTTTTCATATTTTTGAAGCTTTTGCAACAAGTCACTTAGACCAGCGTATTAATCATGGTTATCTGGCTGTCGACTTTTTCTTTATCCTTTCGGGATTTGTAATGGGATATGCATACAGCGACCGTTGGGGAACAATGACGACTAAAGATTTTATTAAACGCAGAATTATACGTTTGCATCCAATGGTAGTAATGGGGGCTTTAATTGGTGGTATTTTATTTTACACTCAGGTTTGTGCCGTATGGGATGTATCGAAAGTATCTGCTATATCATTGTTTGGAGCAACGCTTCTCAATGCTCTTTTAATTCCGGCAACACCAGGAACTGAAGTCCGTGGCTTGGGCGAGATGTTCCCGCTAAATGGCCCGAGCTGGTCTTTATTCTTTGAATATATTGGCAGTATTCTTTATGCACTGATTATCCGCAGGTTTTCTACAAAAGCACTTTTAGCTTTGGTTATCGCTGCCGGACTAGGTTTAGGAGCTTTTGCGATATTTGGACCTTATGGTGATATCTGTGCAGGGTTCTCATTGACCGGAACTGAATTTACAGCAGGTTTTCTGCGCTTTATGTTTTCATTCTCTGCAGGTCTGCTTCTCTTCCGTATTTTCAAACCGATGAAAATAAAAGGGGCTTTCTGGATATGCAGTTTAATTCTCGTTACGCTTTTGGCTATCCCTCGTATAGGCGGCGCGGAACATCTTTGGATGAATGGCTTATATGATACAGTATGCTGTGTTATTTTTTTCCCGCTTTTGGTATGGTTTGGAGCATCAGAAAAAAGTACCAACCAATTGACAAACCGTATTTGTAAGTTTCTCGGAGACCTGTCCTACCCACTGTATATGGTACACTACCCTTTTATTTATCTGTATTATGCATGGGTGAAAAATGGCAGCCTTACATTTCAGCAGTCTTTTCCCGGAGCAGCAGCAGTAGTTATAGGCAGTATTGTATTGGCTTATCTGTGTCTGAAATTTTATGATATACCGGTAAGAAAATACCTGACTGCAAAATTATTAAAGCCTAAAAGCAGCATAAAAAATTAGTGATTAGAAACTAAGATTATATAAAAACAGCAGGCTTAAAAGGCCTGCTGTCTTTAGTTGTATAGAGTATCTTCTATTTCATTCTCTTGTTTGCATTACTGCTTATAAACATTTCGTTTCGTTCTTCGGAGATAATCTCTATAAAACGTTCATAATGCTTCAGCACATCGGATATCAGTTCGTTTTTGGTAAAGAGCCTTACATCATAACCTTCACGGGCATCACCGAAATAAGATCCCGGAAAATGCGCCTGGTTATCATCTGCATCGGGTAAATTATCTTCGTTTAATAAATAAGCAGATACTGTTCTGGACTGGTTTCTCACCCCATATAAAAAGTTATTTACCAGATCATACTGAATTTCTATTTCAATTCGTGTAGGATTCTCATAAGTATTGATCTTTGCCTCCGTTCCGTTTTCAGCAAACTCGGCCTGCAATTCTGTAAACGCCGTTTTAACGGTTGTATTTATAAAATGGTCTATTGACTGGCGATCGTCTAGCGAGATAATCTGTTTCAATCGTTCCTTCCAATATTCTCCTGACCACGGAGCTGTAGATGCAGAGAAGTCGCGTTCATAATAATTTTTGTCGATGATAAGTGCTTTCATCAGGCTGACGATAAACAATATAATGATAATGGAAAAAGGCAGTGCTGTGATCAGTGTCATACTCTGCAAGGCTTTCAACCCACCTGCATTGAGTAATAATAAAGCCAATACTGCGAGCAATACTCCCCAGAATACGGTTTGCCATTTTGGAGAAACCTTTGCATTTTTCGTTGCAATGCTGTTCATCACAAACATTCCTGAATCTGCAGAGGTCACAAAAAAGATAAGAATAATTAATATTACAAAGAAACTTACAATGGAAGAGAATGGCATATACTCCAGAAACCTGAACATTAATGCATCCGGATCACCAGCCAGTTGGCTAAGCGCTCCACCAGCAGTATGAAGGTCTATCCAGATCGCACTGTTCCCAAAAACAGACATCCAGATAAAATTAAATAAGGTTGGCAGAATCAGTACTGCTGCAATAAATTCTCTGATGGTTCTCCCTTTCGATATTTTAGCAATAAATAGTCCTACATACGGGGACCACGAAATCCACCATGCCCAATATAAAATTGTCCAATTGTAGAACCACGGCAGGGTCTCCTCTTCATAAACATGAGTTCCGAACGTAAGGTTAAAGAAGTTATTGATATAATTACCCAGTCCCTCTGTAAAACTACCGATCAGATAGACTGTCGGCCCTAAAGCCAGTACAAAAACCAATAGTACAATTACACTGATTACATTAATATTACTCAGCAATTTCACGCCTTTGTCTACTCCTGTAACCGCAGAGATAATAGAAAGAGTTACCAATACACTTACAATAATAACCTGATAAACAAAACTATTCTCCGGTACAATATGCAATGTCTGCAAACCCGAATTAATCTGCACCACTCCGAATCCTAATGTTGTGGTAATACCAAAGAAGGTACTGCAAAGGGCAAAAACATCAATAGCATTTCCCCATCGACCGTTTATTTTATCTTTCAGTAACGGATAAAAGCAGCTTCGCAGAGAAAGAGGTAATCTGTAACGGTAAGCAAAATATGATAAAGCCAGACCTACAACTCCATAAATAGCCCATGCATGAACCCCCCAATGGAAGAAGGTATACAACTGTGCATTTTTTGCTCTGTTGATGTGGTTGTTTCCGGTAAATACATCGTTGGAATAATGCTGCATAGGTTCAGCAACACTAAAGTACATCAACCCAATCCCCATTCCTGCTGCAAACAGCATGGAAATCCATGAGAAAAAGGAGTATTTGGGTTTACTATCATTCCTGCCCAGCCGGATATTTCCATACTTACTGAACATAAGGTAGATAAGAAAAAGAACAAATATGGTCACCGACCATACATATATCCAATTGAGTTTAACAAAAATAAATTCTTTTACATTGTTCAGGAGGCCTTCCGTAAGTTTTGGGAAAACTGCCGAAAGTACACAGACGGTAATAATAAAAATTAGACTGGGGACTGTAACGCCCTTACTGAATGTTGTTTTAAAATTAGAAAATTTCATCATTATTGTATTGATTAAAATGCCGGTACATTCCTTATACCTTCGTACAGAATATAGACATGAACATATAAAAAAAATGGAGCCTCTTGTTCTGGAATTTCCGGGAACATACGAGAAAACGGTACAGCAGTAAAAGCTGAAAACCTGTATGCTAAAAAGGGAAATTAATAGTGATAGAAAAGACTATAATTACGCTGCAAATATACGGACAAATAATTAAACGGTCTAAAACACAACACAACTAACTGTATTACAGTTATATACACATAGTATCAAAAACAGAAAATCAGGAATATTTTACATGACTAATTTTCAATATTCTTTCCAGAATGTTTTTTACAAGAATAGTAACACAAGCAATCCCCCCTAATAGCTTTGCACTATCAGTAAAAAACGTGAGTACAAGCAATAAAATAAACATACTTGCCAGAAACAAATTGTCTAAAAAAAATTTACGCTTATAATACTCCGGAATACTATAAGAAAGTTCTGTATGCGCAACAAAAACATAGTAAGAAAGAGCAAAAATACTAAGAGCTGCCAAAATGTTATTGAGTGCGAATAACCGAAATGCCAGTGTAAATACAGCAAAATTTTCAACCGAATCTGCATAAAACGTAGTGGTAAACGGAAAGAAAATAATCGTAAGCATTATGAGCATATTCAGCCGGATTACTGGCCCGTTGTAATTATGGATATGTTTGAACAGGAAATGATGTCTGATCCAGAACATTGAGATGAGTCCAAAGCTAAAAAGCAGGGCCAGAAAATTATACTTTAGTTCCGACAGCTCTCCGAGTACCTGATCATATGTGCTTTCCCGGGTAACATGTGGCACTTTGAACTCAATAATAAGAAGGGTAATCGCTATTGCAAAAATAGCATCGCTGAAAAAAGCCAGCCTTTCTACCTGAAATTCCTGCTTCGGATGTTTTACTTCTGTACCTGAATATCCTTCATTTTCCTGATTTTCCATATTAAAGTTTTCGTTTTTTTGGTGTTAATCAAATTTAAAATAAAAAATGATTCATGTATATTTATTCATCAATATATAATAAATATTATTAAAGAATCTTCAATACATCAATACGATTACAGACAGAAATGTTTTATCATGTGGAATTGTAATAAATTGTTCAATTTTTAAGTTTATATTGTTAAACGTAATTTTAGAAGATAATTCAACACCAGATTAAGTCAATTATTGTATGAGAGTTTTCAAATACAGAAGTAACTATGGACGCGACCTGATTACCTTAACCTGTAACCAGCTATTTGCCTCGAAATATGAAGATCTTAATGATCCTTTTGAAAGCATGCAGTTTATGGATCCCATAAACGATGAATCGTTTATTGAGAGTCTCCCCTATTTAACCAATAAAGCTGAACTAAAGGCTGCCTATTCGGAAGTGGTTCGGTTATTAAAAACTCAGGGTGTATACTCGCTTTCAAAAGATGTGGATAATGAAATCTTATGGGCATTGTATTCCGATTCGCACAGAGGATTTGCCATTGAATATGAAACAGATATTCTGTTGAAAGATTTCAATTTTGACCCTAATATTCCATGTGCCTTTATGTTTGACATTGAATACACCAATACTTCCAGAGTTCCAAAGATCATACAACAGGCTTTAAACGGAAAGCTCAATATCCAGAGTATTATTGGCAACAAATCGACGGCATGGGAAAAGGAAAATGAGTTAAGAATAACATTTGAAGATTGGGGGCTTCTTACTTATAATCACACCGCTGTTAAATCTATTATATTCGGGGCAAAAGCACGAAAAGAGGATATTAAGAATACGATGAACCTACTGAAGGGGCGTGGTTTAAAGTATAAACAAATTGAAATAAGCTCTAAAAAATACCAGTTAAAAGTAAAGCCCATTGAAGATTTATATCCAAACAGTCCTCAGTACTATCAGAATAAAGCTTTTTTCGATAAAGGATTATTATTAAAGCAAAATCTAAAAGAATACTACAAATACAAAAAACAAATAGAAAGGATAGCATTAAAAATTGTAGAGCTGCCCAATATTCTAGAAATCCAGGAGATTGTACTAACAGGAGATACAAGTGAACCTACACTTCAAATTTTATGTAAAAATGATCTGAGAAAGCTAACCACTCGAAATTTCAGTTTCAAATATATTAAGCGAAAAGGATTTATTGAAACAACATAAAAAAAGCCTTCATATGGAGGCTTTTTTTATGTTATTGTATAGATATTATTACCTTATCTGATTAAATCCCTCCCATTACAAACATATTCTCCATAGTAGGAACCTCGCTTCCGTTTTTCTTTTCCAGAGTTATAGCAAAGGCCTGAGCTTTTGGTATTTTTGAAAGAGCTACCCTGCTGTCTTTTTCTTCAGAATACATTCCGGCATTTACTGGTTTACCATCTGCAATAGCCCAAAGCTGATACTGCATTCCTTCCGGAGCTTTCGGCAGACTCTCCGCGTTCAGATAAACCTCTTTAGTTTTCTGATCCCAGAAAACTGTAGCTTTAGCTTCCGGATGTTTCTCCACACCCTTTAAAGCAATAATTTGCATATTGGAACCGGACAGTGTTTGCCACTTTTCGTTCATCTTTTGCAAAGCCAAATTCTGAGCCTGATTAGTTGTTTCGAGTTTTACAATTTCTTTTTTAGTTTCAGACTGTCGGTTTAGCCAATATAAATTCCCTGCGATACTCACCAGAAACAGAACAGATGCTGCAACTGCAAAATTTTTCCAGCTCGTATTTTTTTCACTTCCTTTTATTTCTCTTTTTTCTTCAATCCTAAGATTCATTGAAGATTGGGAAACATCAGTAGTCTTTTCTTCTGTTATTTGTTCTTTCTGAATTTTGTTCCAGATTTTAGATTTTAAATCTTCCGGAGGTGTCATGGCTTGTGCTGTAGCCAGATCTTCCATTGTCTTTTGTGCTTCTTCAAAAGCAGCTTTTACCTCAGCATTATTCTTCATAACACATTCCAAAATGCCTGCCTCCTCGGGAGAAGCAAGACCTAGAATATAAGATTCTATAATTCCGGATGATATGTATTCTTTAGTATTCAATTTATTGATAATCTTTTAATAAATCTCTTAATTTCATTAGTGCATTCCTCATTTTTGTTTTCACGGTCCCCAGCGGTATCTTCAGTTGTTCAGATATTTCATTCTGTGTATATCCCTGATAATAGGCCATATTAATAAGCTCTTGTTTATCTGTCTCCAAACTTTCAAGTACATTATTAAAACCAATAAAATCAGATGTATTATTGGATGTAGAAAGGGCTGTACTATTATATACGAAATCCGGAATTGATTGGTTTTTCAATTCATTCTGAAAACCTTTTGATTTTAAATAATCTATTGCTGTATTTCTTGCAATATTGATCATCCATGTATAGAATCTGCCTTTTTGCGAGTCGTACTGATGAACAGAGTTCCAGATCTTAACGAAAACATCCTGAATAATTTCTTCAGTATATTCTTTAGATTGCACAATCCGGAATATCACACCATACAATGCGCCAGAGTAGTGATCATACAAATGATGAAAACCAGTTTCGTTTTTTTCTCTCAATAAAACGATAAGCTCCTCTTCCGAATAGTTTGTTTTAATTGTTCTCTATTTTTAATTTTTCAAATGTAACAAAATAAAGAAGATAATAATACAAATCTGTTTTAATTTTTATCTCGTATATGTATTTATGACAATAATATACAATCATGAATACAATATTAAAAACACTAGCTATCAACCTGATTATATTGGTTTCCATTCAGGTTTCTGCGCAGTCTGAAAAGTTTAAAATCCACAATCCTTATTACTCCCGCACAGCCAATAATTCCTTAAATGTAAGTAATACAGAATGGAAAAAAATTCTAACACCAGAGCTTTATATGGTTGCCAGAGAAGCTGCTACAGAAACTGCCTTTACAGGAAAATATTATGAATTCGATGAGAAAGGAACTTATTACTGTGCAGTTTGTGGTAATCCATTATTCCTTTCCACTTCAAAATTTGCAACCACATGTGGCTGGCCTTCTTTTTACCAGCCAATACATAAGAACAGTGTAAAATACAGAAAAGATACTTCTTACAATATGGTAAGAACAGAAGTTTTATGTGGCAGATGTGGCTCTCACCTCGGTCATATTTTCGATGATGGCCCTCAGCCGACCGGAAAGCGCTTTTGTATGAACTCAGTTTGTCTAGATTTTGTTCCAAACAAAAAATAATCAACTGATTACCAATTAATTGAAATAAATAATTCAAAATTAAAATCTAAAATAAAACCGAACTCGTAAATGACATTAAGAACATATTCAAGTAATGTTTAATTAAAAAAATCTAAGAAAATGCAAACAAAATCAAAAATCGCAGTTTTAGGAATGATCATATTATCATTTGCCTATAGTGGCCAACTTACCGCACAAGTAATGAAAGAAAAAACAGTAATGGTAGGTGGAGCTCCTATGTATCCATCTAAAAACATTATAGAAAATGCTGTAAACTCCAATGACCACAAAACACTTGTTGCAGCAGTAAAAGCAGCAGGTCTTGTTGAGACATTACAAGGAGCAGGGCCTTTTACAGTATTAGCTCCTACCGATGAAGCCTTTGCTATGTTACCAAAAGGAACAGTAGAAAATCTCTTGAAACCGGAAAATAAAGAAATGCTGACTAAAATATTAACCTATCATGTTCTTTCCGGAAAGTACAATGCTAAACAAATCTGGGCAGCTGTAAAAGCAGGAAACGGAACAAGCATGATGAAAACTGTAGAAGGGGAAGGTGTTACTTTCTGGACAAAAGGAAAAGATCTTTACATAAAAGATGCTAAAGGTAATAGTGCCAAAGTTACTATTGCCGATGTAAATCAATCCAACGGAGTTATTCACGTAATAGACAAAGTCCTTATGCCATAGTCATTCGCACCTATCCCAAAAACACAAATTTTCACACCAAATATTAACACCTAAAAAATAATATTATGAAAAAAACAATTCATATTTCAAATCAGGGAGCAACCCTGGATACCAGCAGAAGAAATTTCTTAAAGCTTGGTGGAATTGGTCTTGCGATGGCAGGTCTTACAATGGTGGGTTGCAATGATGGTGATGGATTCAACTTCATGGACGATACGATATTTGACCTTGGACAAGGCGATGTAGGAGTACTTAATTATGCTTATGCACTGGAACAGCTAGAAGCTGATTTCTATACAAAAGTAGTTAACAATTTTTACACAGGAATCTCCAGTAATGAAAAAGAGATTTTCACAGATCTTTATCACCACGAAGTCATTCACAGGGATTTTTTCAAAGCCGCAATTAGCGGTGCTACTTCTCATGTTTTGCCAAAATTAGAATTTCAATACCCCAATGTGAATTTTAACGACCGCAGCTCAGTTTTGGCGACAGCTAAAGCTTTAGAAGATACCGGAGTAGCAGCCTACAACGCTGCAGGAAAATACATTACAAATCCGGCTTATCTTGTGATTGCAGGAAAGATTGTTTCTGTTGAAGCAAGACACGCATCAGCAATCAGAAATCTTATAAACCCCGGATCGGCCGACTTTTCAGGAGATGATGTTGTAGATGCTAACGGGCTGGATGTGGCGAAAGAGCCTAAAGACATTGTTATGGCTGCAGGTGGATTTATAAAAACCCGCTTTACGTGGAAAGAAAGAGGCATTAGTTAATTATTTCATTTTTAAAACCTATTGTTATGAACATTCTTAAATTATTAGACCAGCTTTCTGATGACAAATTCTTTACTGCGGGTTCATCCAGATCAGAAGCAATTACAAACATATATACTTTCGGAAAAAAAGCAGCCATAGCAGCCGTACCACTGGGTTTGGGTTCTATGATGACTATAAAAGCCGAAACGGTAAAACAATCATCCATGGCTGTGAATATGGCTCAAAATGATCTCACAGATGCACTACAACTGGCATTGGTCCTTGAATATCTTGAAAATGAATATTATAATATTGGTCTTTCTGCTCCCGGGCTTATTCCGGCTAAAGACAGAACCGTATTTATGCAAATTTCCAAACATGAGTCTGCACACGTTAGCTTCCTTAAAAATACATTAACCTCCTTAGGAACGACTCCTGGTAACAAACCAACCTTCGATTTTACAGCAAAAGGTAAATTTTCTCCATTTACAGATTACAGTCAGTTTCTGATTCTGGCTCAGGCTTTCGAAGATACCGGGGTAAGAGCTTATAAAGGGCAGGCCGGAAATGTTATGTCTAATAAGACTGTTTTGCAGGCAGCCCTTCAGATTCATTCAGTAGAAGCCAGACATGCATCGCAAGTCAGAAGAATGCGGGCTAATAAAGGCTGGATAGAGCTTGCGGACGGTGGAAATATGCCTGCAGCAACCAATCCGGTGTATACAGGAGAAGACAATACCAATCAAGCAGGATACAACACCAGTACAACATTTGGAGCTGCTGCCGGTTCCGCTTCTTATGACGAAATCCTTACAGGTGATGATGCTAAAGCTATTGCATCTTTATTCATTGTATAGGATACATATCCACATAACAAATTAACAAAAAGAGCCCTCATGTGAGGGCTCTGTAATAATCCGGGATTTACTAAGGATTATTTGAAAAATTTGTTTTAACGATAGGCTCTGCCAGTTCTGCACTGATAAAATCTATTGGCAGAATGCCATAAGAGCCCTGTGTACTACTCTGAAAAAAGGTTTTAAGCTTTGGATTTATGGCATTAGAAACTGTAGGAATACTTGGAATCCCGAATATTAGAGGTTTGTAACCACTTGTAAAATTAATGAACAGCTTTCCGCTGGTATCGGCTTTTGCCTCGGTAAGAATGGACTGAATCTGCGACCATTTAGTATCGTTATTGTCTACTTTATAGTTATCCTGTACTTTTACTTTAACCGGAGAATCATTACTGATTTCGAAAGTGGTATTATCTGCCCAGTTTGTAGCATCTATTCCTTTAGGTTTTGTTTCTGCAGGGAATCTTCTCAATAGTCTTATCTTTCCTCTTATGTCCCCCAACTTAGGGATATTGTTTCCCAGATCCCATTTAGAAGGATTTTTCTGAACATAGGCATCAAAGGTTTTTTCAAAACTTCTGGTTGTATTAGATGCATTATACTCCTCCTTTACCGACATAATAACGGTTTCCGTAGGATGGCTGTCTAAAAATGCATAAACGGCATTCAGTACATCATCGAAGTTCAGCTTCTGATAAACAGGCCCATGGTGTATGGCAAAAGAATCATCAATGTGTCGGCAGCGGATATCCAGAAAGCGAACACCAATATTAAGCTGTTCAGCAATAGTAAGATTCTGGGTTTTTGCAGTCCCCGAAGGGAATTCTACGGTTGCTCCGGAATCGTGAGTTCCGGGTACCGAAATCTGTGACAAAGAAACATTATCCTGCAAAGCAGACATCCAGTTGCTAATTCCTACTGAAGCTAAAGAAGCTTTGTTAATAACAGCAGCATTTAGTTGGGCTTTAAGACCTTCGGAGTCTCTTTCAGTGGAGTTCTCTGAACATGAAAAGAATACGCCTGCAATTGCAGCGGTCAGTAAATAGTTAGTTAGTTTTTTCATATGTGATATATTACCAGATATAAAAATACACAGGCCTTTTACAATGCAGATGAACATAGTTTTAAACTCTGATTAAGTTATAGTAAACTTGTTCTATCTAAAAAACAAAAGCCCCATAACGGGGCTTTTATAAAAAATGATATTCTCTGATACTGATATACAATCTCTACATTTTATTGTGCTATACAGCGGATATTTACACTAAAAATTTTAATACTTGGATTTCCATCTGTCTGTACAAACATGCTTGCAGAAGTACTATTAGCCCTAAAATACGAAGTATTGTTACTACTAGAGCTTGTACTGGTCCAATATACGGCAAGAGCTCCTCTCTGATTAGTCCAAAATCCCGAATATGGTGCATTATTTCCTCTGGTACCAAAGGCTCCCTGAGCAGGTAAAACTATTTTTACATTATTATTCTTCTTACTTGTTAAGACTTTCGCGGCACCGTAATTTGTATCACTTGCAGACCAGGTTCCCACATTACTTTGCACTGTAGCATCCAATAATCCCTGAAATTCGGTCTGCGTAGGTAGACGGTAATTTTGAGGACATGGATCATTCGCTGTTTTTACTGGTGTTGTTTCTGTGCCACTATTCCATGCATTAGCTGCCGCAGGGTTGCCATTAAAATTAGAATTCAAAGATGTATCTGCTTTACCGGCAACAGAAACACTGCGTCCAAATTGATAATAATCTCCATGAAGACCCGAAACAATTGGATCCTGATCTGGATTAATGCTGTTATCAGCTCCCAGGTTATAACGCATCCATACTTTTCCGTTAATACGTGCTGCTTTTTGTCCGTTATAATTATCCAGATAAACATCCGAAGGGCTTAATGTAAATTTCAGATTGTACATAATTCCTGGTGTTATCTTAAGACCAGTCAATGCTGTACTCGATACTGTCTGAGTCAATGGACCAATAGTAATTGTAGACAATGTAAACTTACCTGTAGTCGTATTTCCGTTCAGCATTACAGGATTTGCAACGATAATCTGCGTTCCTAAAGTTGGAAATGTTACTGCTGCGGTGCCTGCTGTTCCTGTTTGAGCTGGAGTTCCGGTAGACAATGGAACATTATAAGACGGATAATGAGAATCGATATTTGCGGTCACGGCTGTGATGTTATAACCCGTTGCGGAAGCATCAATCGTTGTGGTTATCTGGCTGAGTCTATGCCTCAGGATAACATCCAGATAATTGGTCTGGTTACCGGATACCTGCATATCTTTTCGGTAATACATAAAGTCGACTGTATTGGCCAACCCTGAAATACTGGCTGTGGACAATGTTTTGTTTGAAGTATTGGTATATGTAACATCTGGTAAATCGGTCTGACTTTTTACAGAATAAACAATGAAAGCGTAATTACTGTCTCCATCCAGATTAAGATCTGCGGTGCTACTTTCCTGACCACGGATATAGTTTCTTTCCGTCACATATTCTCCGGTAGACCGGAAGACCACTACTTTGTATCTGATTCCGGTGCCTAAAGGTGTTGGTCCCGTTGCCGCCAGCAGATTTCCACCTAAGGAAGCCTGTACCTGATTACTTACCGAAGTTTTTACGGGGGACAGCTCTGCTACCAGCGTAAAATCATCGTTAAAAGGAATTTCTTTTCTCTGTACCGCAGATGTACTCACTGAAACGCCTTGCGTTAAAGAAGCCTGTCCGCCAAGATCTGCAGTATCATCAAAAGCTTCTCCCTGAAGATTGATACTTACATTGGCTGTTCCGCCCGCTGTCATTTTGTTATCAGTATCGCTGCTGCGGCAGGAAAATACCGCAAATAAAATCAATAGCAATGTTGTACCAGTTACTATTCCAAAACCTGTCCGCTTTGGAATAAATTGTGTCTTTCGTTTTTTCATTATCATCATTTGTTTGTTATTCTATAGAGATCTTAATAGTGCAGGGTAACTATTTTATTGTGCAATACAACGAATTGTTTTAGATAAAACTTTTGTACTCGGATTACCATCTGTTTGTACAAAAACTGTAGCACTGGTACTACTCCCTTCAAAATATGATGTGTTATTTCCACTAGTGCTTGTACTGGTCCAGTAACTTACACGACTACCTCTCTGATTAGTCCACCACCACGTATATGGAGCTCCATTTCCTCTTGCTCCAAAGGCTCCCTGAGCAGGTAAAACTATTTTTACATTATTATTCTTCTTACTTGTTAAGACTTTCGCGGCACCGTAATTTGTATCACTTGTAGACCAGGTTCCGGCATTACTTTGCACTGTAGCATCCAATAATCCCTGAAATTCGGTCTGCGTAGGTAGACGGTAATTTTGTGGGCATGGATCATTAGCTGTCTTCACAGGAGCTATTTCTGTTCCGCTATTCCATGCATTGGCCGCCGCAGGATTACCGTTAAAATTAGAATTTAAAGATGTTTCGGTTCCGTTTGCTACAGAAACACTGCGTCCAAATTGATAATAACCTCCGTGAAGACCTGAAACAATTGGATCCTGATCCGGATTAACACTGGTATCTGCTCCCAGGTTATAACGCATCCATACTTTTCCGTTAATACGTGCTGCTTTTTGTCCGTTATAATTATCCAGATAAACATCCGAAGGGCTCAATGTAAATTTCAGATTGTACATAATTCCCGGTGTTATCTTAAGACCCGTCAATGCTGTACTCGATACTGTCTGAGTCAATGGACCAATAGTAATTGTAGACAATGTAAACTTACCTGTAGTCGTATTTCCATTCAGCATTACAGGATTTGCAACGATAATCTGCGTTCCTAAAGTTGGAAATGTTACTGCTGCTGTTCCTGCTGTTCCTGTTTGAGCTGGAGTTCCGGTAGACAATGGAACATTATAAGACGGATAATGAGAATCGATATTTGCGGTCACGGCTGTGATGTTATAACCCGTTGCGGAAGCATCAATCGTTGTGGTTATCTGGCTGAGTCTATGCCTCAGGATAACATCCAGATAATTGGTCTGGTTACCGGATACCTGCATATCTTTTCGGTAATACATAAAGTCGACTGTATTGGCTAATCCTGAAATACTGGCTGTGGATAATGTTTTGTTTGAAGTATTGGTATACGTAACATCTGGTAAATCGGTCTGACTTTTTACAGAATAAACAATGAAAGCGTAATTACTGCCTCCATCCAGATTAAGATCTGCGGTGCTACTTTCCTGACCACGGATATAGTTTCTTTCTGTTACATATTCTCCGGTAGACCGGAAAACCACTACTTTGTATCTGATTCCGGTGCCTAAAGGTGTTGGTCCCGTTGCCGCCAGCAGATTTCCACCTAAGGAAGCCTGTACCTGATTACTTACCGAAGTTTTTACGGGGGACAGTTCTGCTACCAGCGTAAAATCATCGTTAAAAGGAATTTCTTTTCTCTGTACCGCAGATGTACTCACTGAAACGCCTTGCGTTAAAGAAGCCTGCCCTCCAAGATCTGCAGTATCATCAAAAGCTTCTCCCTGAAGATTGATCTTTACATCGGCTGTTCCGCCTGCTGTTACTTTATTATCAGTATCGCTGCTGCGGCAGGAAAATACCGTAAATAAAATCAATAGCAATGTTGTACCAGTTACTATTCCGAAACCTGTCCGCTTTGGAATAAATTGTGTTTTTTGTTTTTTCATCATCATTTGTTTGTGTGTTTTATTAGTATTTAAAGCTTTATTTCATAGAAATTTTATTTTAAAATATTATTTACGGAGCATTATTATACAAGACATACGTCAAACAACAACATCACAAAAATACCGACAGCATGTATTACGCACAGAAATATGACTATTAAGCAATAGCATAAACAACACTTGCCCGAAGCAGTGCTTATTCTTATTCCGCATTATACGGATTGCTCCATAAATAAAAGGAGCTTCCTCTTTGAGGGAAGTATGGTTGGGTAAAAAGTTCATTTGTTTCATCATTTGTTTGTTTGTGTTTTTATAAAATCACTGCCTCATCGGTAATATCCGGCAGGATTATTTATGGAGACAAAAATAGAAAATAAAATCAGGAAAACAATGAATATAAGACAATTAACTTTAATTTTAAATTCTGTTAGTATAATGCATTATTCTTTATTACTATCCAAATGATGTAATATTCATAAAAAAGACCTTGATACAGCTTAGTGTATCAAGGTCTTTTTTATAATTATGCCGAGCTATATTTAGCTTCCTACTCTATTTCAATATTTTGCTTTAACGGTAGATTCTTCGAGGAATTACCGATCATAATTCTGTAGGTTCCTTTTTCAACTATCCAGTTCATCTTTTCATCTAAGAATTTAAGTTCTTTTACCGGAAGCTCTATTGTAATTTTTTTAGATTCTCCCGGCTTCAGATTCACTTTCTGAAAACCCTTTAATTCAATAACTGGTCTTGATACAGAAGCTAATACATCTTTAATGTATAACTGTACAACTTCACTTCCCTCTTTAGCCCCTGTGTTCTTCACATTTACCTGAGCTTTTATGATATCATTTTCAGAATATTTATTCTTATTCAGCTGCAAGTCTGAAATATCAAAAGAAGTATAGCTTAATCCATACCCAAAAGGATATAATGGTTCCCCGCTAAGATCGTGATAATCATTTCCCCTGCCTGTAGGATGATGATTATAGCTTAACGGAAGCTGTCCTTCTTCAATTGGAAATGTAATGGGTAATTTTCCGGAAGGATTCTCTGCACCAAACAATACTTTAGCTACAGCATTACCGCCTTCTTCTCCCGGATACCAAATATCTATAATAGCTCCTACTTTATCTTTCCAGCTTGTGGTTTTTATAGCAGATCCTCCAACTAAGACTACAGCTACAGGTTTATTTAATTTGGCTACTTCATGAATAAATGCTTCCTGATTCCCGGGAAGACTTAAAGAAGATCTGTCTTGAAATTCTCCCTCATGAATTCCGGCAGTTACAATGATGTAATCTGAGCTCTGCGCTAATTTTAATGCTTCATTAAAATCCTTCTCATAGTTATTCAATCCATGGTTCCAGATCAGTTCGATATTTGCTTCACCTCTATTTTCATGAAATTCTATTGCAATATTATATTTTTGCCCTTTTACAAAATCAACATTTGTTGTTTGGGTTGAATAACTCAGCTTTTCCCATTGGTCTATTAATAATTTTCCATCTAAATATAATCTGAACCCATCATTTCCCCGTAATCCCAATTTATACTTCCCGGAAGCTGGAGCTTCTAATTTTCCTTCCCATTTTATACTATAATTATCCGGTTGTAATTTTTCCGGATCCGGAGAGTACAAGGTCCACTTGAACCCTATCTGCTCATCTTGTTTCTCAACAACAGGTTTTCCCGTTAAATTGCTATTGGAAAAATACAGACCTCTTAATCCTTTTTCTTCCTCAAAAGACAAATACTCGGAAGGAACTTGCATAAATGTTTTCAGATTCCAATCAATACCTTTAGCATAGGATACTTCAACATTTTTATTTTTAACGAAGTTTTTAATACCATCTAAAATATTAACCTTTTTATTACCAGGACCTGAATAACCTCCGAGTCTGGCGTCTGCAGCATCTGTACCAACAATCAGAATCTTTTTATAATGATCAGTAATAGGAAGAGCAGCATTATTATTCTGAAGCAAAACAAATGATTCTATAGCTGCTTTTTCTGCTAAGGGTTTATTATTTATTTTCTTCAATTCTATAATCTCTTTCTCAGAAGTATAAGGTCTCTCAAAAAGTCCCAGTTCAAATTTTGCTCTTAAAACTCTTGATACAGCATCATCAATTCTCTCTTTCGAGATTCTTCCATCTAAAAATGGAGAAATAAATAGTTTATAATGATTATACTCCGTTTGAAAAATCACATCCAATCCAGCATTAATTGCCTGCGCAGAGGCATCACTATAGTCTTTTGCTGTAAAGTGTAAAACATTTGCCCCACCGACAGCACTCGCATCACTAATTACAAAGCCTTTGAAATTCCACTCTTTTTTTAACTTATCTGTTAGTAACCAATGATTAGATGTAGAAGGTCTTCCGTCTAATAAATTATAGGAAGTCATTACAGACCTGCTCTTTCCTTCGGTAAAAGCTTTATAAAAAGGAATTAAGTGCGTTTCTTCCAAATATCTTTTACTCCAGTGAATCGGATAGGAATCTCTGCCACCTTCACCAACATTTGCCAGAAAATGTTTTGGAGTGGTAATAATTCCCTGATTTTCGAACGAACTTACAAAACTCACCCCCATCACAGAGGTTAAGAATGGATCCTCACCATAAGTTTCTTCTGTTCTTCCCCATCTGACATCATTGGCTAAATTTACCACCGGAGTTAGAATCTGCCGGATTCCTCTAAGCTTAGATTCTCTGGCAATTGCAGATGAAATTTCTTTCATCAGATCCGGGTTAAAAGTAGCCGATAATCCAATAGACTGCGAAAAAGCAGTTGCCCCTTCCCGCATCAAACCATGCAACGCTTCATCAAAAGGAATTATTGGAATTCCCAGTCTGGATTCTTCAACAAAATACTTTTGAATGGCATTAATTTTCCTGGCTAACTTTTCAGCATCTTCTTTTGCATTATATTTCAGCATCTGTCCGGCTGCTGCGCCGTCCTGACTTCCGGCACTTACCTGTAAACCGAAAATACCATGATGGTACTGGTTCTTAGGAACATTATCCAAATCCCCGGGAATCATAAAACATTGCCAGAATTTTTCCTCAGGGGTCATCCTTTTCAACAAATCCTGAACCCTTATCTCAACAGGTTGTTTTGGATCTTTATAGAGAGCTGGCTGCGCTTTTACCCAGGAAAACAATAAACAAACAGCGACTAATAAAGCCATCTTAAAATGATAAACCTTCATTACTGTGTTATTTGGATTACTGTTGAATATTTTAATTTATTGCATTCTTTAGGAAGTTGAACCTTAATCTTATTCCCCTGTTTCTTCCATGAAATTTTAGATGAGATACCAAGAATCTGTAGTTTCTTAGGCTTGAAGTTCTCTGGTAATGTAAAAACAAGATCGTGAGGTGCCTGATAATTTGAGGTCTCATTTATATGAAATACATTAACTGTTTTTCCATCTTTACTCTGGGTGTAATAAAAATCATTCTCATGATATGGCGCTATACTTCTTGTTGCATAAACGGCTGTTTTATTAATATCAATCCAACCAGAAATTTCTTTCAAACGTTCATAAACGACAGCATCATAATCGCCATTCGGTCCCGGTGCTATATTCATTAGATAGTTCCCGCCTCTGGAAATAATTTTAATTAAAGTTTCTACAATCTTTTGGGAAGATTTATAGTTATCATTTGGCACATATGAAAAAGAATTTCCCATTGTAATACAGCTTTCCCATGGAATTGAAAGATTGTGTTCAGGAATAGCCTGTTCGGGAGTTACATAATTTTCCCACTTTCCGGGAACCGTACGATCTACTATAATAATACCCGGCTGGTTCCTGCGTGCCATCTCTCCAATTTTATCCATATCAATATCCTGCTCTACTTTAATTGTTTTTTGCCATTCTACAGTAGGGTCAATTGTTTTAAAAGGTCTCACCCATCCACCATCCAGCCAGAGGATATCTATTTTGCCATAATTTGATGTTATTTCATTAAGCTGATTGAATGTGTATTTTTTAAAGCTTGCCCACTTTTCCGGGTATTTCTTTGGGTCATAATTTACATTTCTGTCTTTTGGTGGAAAGTATGACCACCAATAATTATCGGTATGCCAATCTGGTTTTGAAAAATATGCTCCTATTTTAAATCCATCCTTTCTGAATGAATTAAAAATCTCTTTTGTTACATCAGCTTTCGGGTTCTTTGAAAAAGGCGTTTTAGAAGAGGTAATTTTATAATCAGATTCTTTGGTATCAAACATCGCAAAACCATCATGGTGTTTTGTTGTAAAGACAACATATTTCATTCCTGCTTTTTTTGCTGCATCTGCCCATTTCTGCGGATTAAACTCTACAGGATTAAATGTTGTCTGAAGGTTTTCATAATTTTTCACATACTCGTAATAAGATTTGCCATGCTCGGGCTTTCTCTGTGTCCAGGATTCATCTTCCGGGCACAAGCTCCAGCTTTCCACAATACCCCATTGGCTGTAGGTTCCCCAATGCATAAAAAGCCCAAATTTCAAATCTTGCCATTCTTCAAGATTATTAACGACTAAGGGATCTTTTGGTTTTTCGTACCCCGCCGAAACATTATGGGCTTGTGAGAAAAAATTTGTGGAAATAAAAATTGCTGATAAGAATAAGGTTTTAGTTTTTTGTTTAATTAACATGGAAATAGTTTTTATTAGCTTTCAGTATATAGTTTTACATAACCTGTAAAATATGATACACAATTAATGCATGAAGATAAAATATTTTCTGTTATTTATAATTAATATATCATAAGAATAATTAAACAAATTTCTAATAAAAAGCGGATTACTATATAAATAACCCACCAAACTGCTAAATAACAAAAATAGTAATGATGGTTAAACATCTACTATAAACTCTACCCAAATAAATTAACAGTTTTGAATAAATTGCCTGTTGTGTTCAAAAAACAACATACTATAAATTAAGTATATTTGAATAGGATTCAGATAGCACACAAATACAATTTATATGAGAAACAATATTTTCCTGCTGATTCTCTTCACATATTCTTTTATATGTTTCGGGCAAAACAATCAACAAACCAATGAGTATACCAAAGCCAGAGAAATCATTAAAGACCTTGATTCTATTGTTTCTCCAAACGGAATTCAGGAAAGATATAAAGCAGATATAGGTGGTATAAAACAATGGGTATATGTTCGTGGTCAGAATAAAGAAAACCCGATAATACTATTTGTGCACGGAGGTCCGGCATCTCCCATTTCCCCAATAATGTGGATGTTTCAAAAGCCAATTGAGGAATACTTTACTGTAGTAAATTACGATCAGAGAGCTGCAGGAAAAACTTATAATGCCAATGATACACTTACTCTGGGAAAAACTATTAATATAAAACAATACGCTGATGATGCAATAAAGCTTGCTGAGTTTATTACCCAAAAATATAAGAAGAAAAAAGTTATTCTTGTGGGGCACAGCTGGGGAACTATCGTATCTATGCAAGCTGCATTAAAAAGACCTGACCTGTTCTATGCTTATGTAGGAATAGGCCAGGTAATAAACACCCGAGAAAATGAACGCCTAAGCTATAACTATGCTATAGAGCAGGCAACAAAATTAAAGAATGATAAAGCTTTAAAAGAACTTGCTACAATTGCTCCCTATCCCGGCAACCAGCCGATTACCAGACAACGAATTATTGTTGCCAGAAAATGGCCTCAATATTATGGAGGGTTAACTGCTTACAGAAATAATTCGGTTTATTTTTTCCAGGCACCCCTATTAGCACCAGAATATACAGAACAAGATGCAGAAGCTATTGGCAAGGGAAGCTTGTTTACCTTAGCCAAAATACTTCCGGAATTTGTAAATACAGATTTCACTTCCGTTAAAAAATTCCCTATTCCTGTATTTATGTTTATGGGTCGACATGATTATACTACTCCGACCGAACCTACATATAAGTGGCTTCAACAAGTAAAAGCACCTGTAAAAAAAGGAATATGGTTTGAAAACTCAGCACATATGATTATGTTGGAAGAACCCGGAAAGATGCTCGTTACACTTCTAAACGATGTAAAACCCGTCTGTAAATAACACTTAAATCAGTATTTACAATAAAAAAACTCACAGATTATAGAAGTCTGTGAGGTTTTTATGTTAAACAGCTTTTATTTTTAGCCCTTTACTCCGCTGAAAATACTGAAGAATATAACGCCCAGCACAATAAGGGTAATGATAATATAGAGCTTGTCTTTTTCCATGGTAAAACCTATTAATGAGAAAAAGACACGAAATACAGGTGTAGCCACCAGAAAAACAACACCTAATTGGATAAGCTGAGCTGCTTGTAAATGGAATGCCCCTGATACAATACCGCTTAACGTTGTATTAGATCCGCTTTCCCCGACAAAATGTCTGTAATCCGGTAATGCCTCACCACCATGATTGATAAGATACATAATCCCCCCCGTTAAAACTGTAATAGAAGCTATTGTAACTCCCATTCTCAGGATCTTGCCAACCAGTAATTGTATATCCTGGTCTGCCCAGTAGTGTTCAGAAAAATACTTTTTCATCAGAATTTATGGTTTATACCGTTTATAATCATCTCTATAGCAACTGCTGTTATGGCTACAGCAAAAATAATCCTTAATATTTTCGGATTTATTTTCGGTAATATTTTCGCCCCTGTCAAGGCTCCTGCCAATACACCTAAAACAACAGGAAAGGCAATCCCCGGATCCATATATCCACGCTGAAGATAGACAACAGCTGATGCTGCTGCAGTAACACCAATCATAAAATTACTCGTTGTTGTACTCACTTTAAACGGAATTTTCATCGTGCTGTCCATTGCCAGAACTTTTAAAGATCCCGATCCGATACCTAAAAGGCCAGACAGTACACCCGCAATCGTCATTAGCGAAAAACCTCCGGCTACATTGGTTAACTGATAACTTACTTTCTCTCCGTTAACAGGATAAGTACTGTTTAGTTTTAACTTTTCCGACAGCTTACTTCCTTTTGTAAGTTTTGCTTCATGCTTCTTTCTCACCGTCATGGCCGCAGAAAAAATAAGAACTACACCAAAGATTACCGCAATAGCATTAGTCGGCATATAGATCGCTATAAAAGCTCCTACTACAGCTCCTATTGTTGTAGCAATCTCCAGAAACATCCCCAACCGGATATTCGTAATTCCTTCTTTTACATAAGCCGACGCTGCTCCCGAAGAAGTCGCTATTGAAGCCAGCAATGCCGCACCGATAGCATAACGTATATCTACATGAAAAACTAGTGTAAGCAGAGGAATAATAATTACACCGCCACCAAGGCCCGTTAAAGAACCCAGTAAACCCGCCATATAAGCCCCGACAAGAAGTATAAGGGTAAAAACAAGAATGGTCATAATGAAAAGTTGTTATTTAATATATTATCAAGAATTTTAGCTGCCTGTTTTTCTTTTTTATCCCTGACAGCCAGGTATAACTGCTCGTGCAAATGGTAACTCATGGCAAAAAAACTGATGCCTTTTGGCTCTCTTTCGTGGAAGAAATCGGTTATCATTTCCGTGAATCCCTGATACAGCAGCAGCAATACCTGATGATTAGCTGCTTTTGCTATATTCAGGTGAAAAGCTATATCAGCCTGAATACAGCTGTCTTTATTCTCTGCCAGGATTGCTTTCTTTTTTTCCTGCAGGCTTTGGTCAATAGCCTCCAGTTGTTTTTTAGTTGCTGTTTGACATGCACGTTGAATAAGTTCTCCTTCTACCAAACGTCTCACATCATTTATCTCATCAAACTTTGCTTTCTTCAGGATATCCGAAGGACTTAGCATCTGACTTTTATTTACATAAGTTCCCGAGCCTTGCTTTACGATTAAGATTTTAGATATCGATAGCTGTTTTACAGCTTCTCTGATCGTAGAGCGCCCTACCTGGTAGATTTCCATCAACTCCTTTTCCGTAGGAAGCTTATTCCCTACAGGATATTTCCCTTTCAGAATATCTCCCTGTATACGAGCTGTAGTGAGATCTGACAAGCGTTCTTTTTTTTCCATGATTAAAAATTACACCACAAAGATATGATGTATAAATTAAAACATCAGATGAATTTAAATTGATTATTTAAATAATAAATATTCATTTTTATAGACATTACCTAATTAGATCATTCATTCTAATTACATATTATAATAACAGCCATAAAAGATACCTGATTTTATATCTAATATCCAGGAAAGCATATCATACATAGAATTTAATTTCAGACAATAAGTATTTCACAAGTAATTTTATTGAAACACAAATCAAAAAAAATGAAAAAAATTATTATTTTAAACAATTATTTAGAATAATATACTTACATTTAACAAAATAACCTAAAAACAATTTGAAAATGAAAAAATTATTATTAATTGCAGCTATCGGAGTGGCAACTTTAATGAGTGCAACTGCTGCCTCTACAACAAAAATCAAATGTTTTGAAATAATATCAGAATCTGGTTTTGCCGCTTATGATACAGCAGATAAGGGAACATGCTTTGTTTACGGAACTTATATAACAGATACCAATACTGGGGTGACAGTTTTTAAAGTTGCAAGCATTGCAACACAGGCAACAGTTATTACCCCACCATGTACTGGTGAAGGGAGCTATTTAGTATAACTTGATTAAAAGAAATAATGAGTACAAAATCTTCATTTTTAGCTATACTATTTATTTCGTTTTATAGTTGTACTACAAAAATAAAGAATCAGCCTGTTGTTGATTACTATTCTCCATCTAAAGATTTTTATAATAGCATCTCTAACGGGCAACGTATTTATGAACAACAAAATAAAAACACTCTGGTATTAATAAACAATAAGAAGAGGGATCTTTCTGATTTTCATTCAGAAATAAACAAAAATAAAATTAAAGGATTTAATGTCATTACTGATAGTACAGAAATAGCCCGGTTAGGGTATTCCTATAATAACATTAAAAATATTATTATTGCAACCACTAAATAAATAATCATAATGGCTGTTTGAAACAGCCATTTTTTAATATAAACTTATGAAAAAAACATTTTTTTTCCTGATTCTGGTTTATAGTTTATGTTTTTCTCAAAATATACTTTTTAAATCTGATGTTCAAATTATTTATGGACTGGATTTTAAACCGGACTCTACATCTGGTAAATCGCAAAATGAGATAGTCAGTTTATATATTGGGAAGAATAAATCTGTTTTTCAAGATAATAAAAAGTTTCAAATAGATTCTTTAATAGCAAGCCAACAGCATTTTGAATTCCCATCCAAACTCCTATTTAAAGTAAATCATGTAGTATTCAAAGATTTCAAAAAGTCAGAGTTAGTTTATAGTGAAATGATTGATAAAGCAGTCGTTGGGTATAAGGAACCACTTTTACAAATGAAATGGAATTTAAAAAATGAATCTAAAAAAATATTAACCTATACCTCCTATAAAGCCGAAACAGAATTCAGGGGCAGGAAATATACAGCATGGTATACAAAAGAAGTTCCATTTCAAGATGGTCCATATAAATTTTCAGGTTTACCCGGATTAATTCTTGAAGTATATGATAATAAACAAAACTTCCATTATAAGCTATTAGCAATTATAAAAAAATCTAAGGAAATCTATATAATCCCAATATTTATTTCACAGATAGAAAAAAGCTAATTGAAGCCAAAATGAATAATATTTCGAAAAACTCAAAAGGTGTAATTAGATTTAATCCTTTAGAAAAGAATTAAATTTTTATTATAATTGGATAATAAAGCCCTGCTAATTCAGGACTTTATTATTTTATTCACATATCCCGTTCTAAAATAAGCTGATAACAATTCAACTTGTTTTTAGGATGAAACAGATTTTTAATTCTCTAATGTAGCATTCAGTGTAATCTCGAAACTGAAAGCTCCGCTTACCGGGCAGGTTTCTTCAGCTCCTTTGGCGATTTGCTGAAACTGTTCTTCAGATATTCCCGGTACTTTAGCTGTTAAGGTTAATTCGGATTTTGTAATCTTTCCGTTTTCAAGGCTAACCACAGATTTAGTTTCCAGTACTTCCGGAGTAAAGCCTGCTTGCGTTAAATCAAGACTTAACTTCATTGTAAAGCAGCCAGCATGTGCTGCTGCCAGCAATTCTTCAGGATTTGTTCCTACTCCGTCTTCAAAACGGCTGCTGAATGAATATTGGGTATGATCCAATACAGTACTTTGAGTTGTAATATTTCCTTTCCCTTCTTTGATGGTACCGTTCCATACGGCTGTTGCGTGACGTCTCATAAAATTTAGCTGTTATTTGATATTTATAAACTAAAGTTAGTCTTATTCTCCGGACATTCAATATTAAAAATTGTACTTCTTATTTTTTGGAGCATTTAACCTAAGTAATATTTTTTCTTCAGCCACAGGCTTACTCTTACCAGTACGATTAGAACCGGAACCTCTACCAAAGGCCCTATTACTCCCACAAATGCCTGTGGTGAATGAATACCAAATACAGCTATTGCTACGGCTATCGCCAGTTCAAAATTATTTCCTGTAGCAGTAAAGGCAATTGATGCATTTTTATCATATGGAATTTTAAAAAATTTATTGATTGAAAAGCTTACAAAAAACATCAGTATAAAATAGATAATAAGTGGCATAGCTATTTTAATTACGTCCATTGGCAATCCCAGTATTTTATCACCTTTCAAGCTGAACATTAATACTATTGTAAACAATAAAGCATACAATGTAAATGGTGATATTACCGGAATAAATTTTCTGTTATACCACTCATTACCCTTAATCTTGGTAAAAACACTGCGGCTTATAAAACCCGCAAAAAAAGGGATGCCTAAATAAATCAGTACACTTACCATAACATCTTTCATAGATACATGGATATCAAAACTTGCCAGACCCAATTCAGAAGGCAATACATTAATAAATAACCAAACCATGAAACCATACATCAGAACCTGAAAAATACTGTTTAATGCTACCAATAGAGCAGCATATTCTCTGTTTCCTTTAGCAAGATCATTCCATACAATAACCATAGCGATACATCTCGCCAAACCAATCAAAATCAGTCCAATCATATAATCTGGTTCATGCTTCAAAAACAAAACCGCAAGAATAAACATTAATATGGGTCCAATAATCCAGTTAAGCAGTAATGAAACACCAATTACTTTTTTATTTTTAAGAGCTTTAGGCAATAATGAATAATCAACTTTTGCCAAAGGCGGATACATCATAAAAATCAGTCCTGCTGCCAAAGGAATATTTGTTGTTCCAATGCTTAGCTTATTAATTAAGCCGGATGTTTGCGGAATAAAATAACCAATACCTATTCCTGATAACATTGCCAGGAATATCCATAAAGTAAGATAACGGTCTATAAATTTTAGTTTCGGCTGCATAGATCAGATCTTAATCATTGAAAAGACATACAACATTTCTGCTGCTATTTGCAAGCTCCGTTCTGCATATACCTGTGTCTGTTCAGGAGTATGATCTGAAATTTTAGGATCTTCAAAGGTAATCGGGATTCTGGCTTCTGCACCCGCTATAAAAGGACAGCCTTCATCCGCTTGCGAGCAGGTCATCACTGCGGCATACAAATTTTCGGGATTAAACGGATGATCATACTTTTTAGAGAAACCTATAATAGGCGGAGTATTTGCACTATACTTTATAACATATACAGGATTATTACCTTCTGATATTTTTAAAATATTAAATCCCTGAATTTTCAGGGTTTCTGTAACCTTGGGAAAAAGTGCAGTTTCTTCGGTTCCGCCGGAATAACAATGTACTTCCGGAATATTAAAATATGCAGCGGCAGCCTGCGCCCAAATCTGTGAAAGATGACTTCTTCTGGAATTGTGTGTACAAATAAAATTAATATTTATACGCTGTTTATCATTTATTTTTTTTTGGATAAAGCTGATTAATGGCAGTAGTACATTTTTGCGCTCTTCACTAATACTAAGCTCTTTTTGAACTTCCTGAATAGTGTCTGATAATGGTAAATACATCATAATTCTATTATAAAATTAGCAACATCCTGAATCCGGAGCACAGCAAGAGGATTGATTCGCGGATAAATCGGACAGGCTTTTCTTTTGTTTAACGGGAGGAATACCGCAAGCATCCTGAGCAAGACATGCTGTAGTTTTATTTTTCAGAACAAATGTCTTTCCGTTAAAATCCAAATCGTATTTACCGATAGTATCACTCTGATATTCAACTTCTATTTCAGCATCCTGTATCCCCAGTCTATCTTCCGAAAGTTTAATAATATGCAATAGCTTGCCTGGCTTCAGGCGATGCTCGTAATCATCCGCATTCCAAAGCTGAAAGTTTACTGTTCTCTCATTTCGGATTGCCCCGCCACAATCGATAAAGTCTTTAATAATCTGTCCTACTTCTGTCACATGAAAATGCTCAGGAACAAATGCTCCGTTTTCTAACTGAAATTCTACATTTTCCAATGCAGGCAGAATTTCTTTAATTTCTGATAACTTCATAATATTTATTTTTTATGGTTTACAAACATCACTACCATCGTAATATTACGATGATAGTAGGTAAAAAAAATGCTTTTAACAGCATTGATTAGTTTTTACTTCCTGGTTAAAAAAAGCATTGAATTCTTCCTGCAACTGTTTCCATACATTTTCTTCTATACAATAACATACCGATTTCCCTTCTATAGACCCCTGTATAATACCTATGTTTTTTAGTTCTTTTAAATGCTGTGAAATAGTAGCCTGCGCAAGACCTAGCTCATCCACAAGATCATTACAGATACAAGCTTTTTGATTGATAATGTATTGCAATATCGCAATCCTGGCGGGATGCCCTAAAACTTTAAAAAGAGAAGCAAGTTTATTATGTTTATCTGTATAAATTTCTGTTTTGGTAGTTCCCATTTTCTTATTTTAATATCGCAATATTACGATATTAAAATTGAATACACAATATTCTCACATAGGGAAACTCCGGAGTATTTCTTATTTTTGTATCTGCATTTCATTATGCAATCTGAATCTGGCAGGCTGTACAAAAGTTTATCTCAATATAGCCACTCGAAACAAGAATAAAATATGGATAAAGAGATTTTCATTTGCCACAACTGCCCTATGACACGTACTATGGCCACAATAGGAACAAAATGGAAACCTATTATTATTTATACAATAGGCCTTAAGAGAAGACGTTTCGGACAAATTTTCACTTTAATGGATATTATCTCGAAGAAAGTTTTGACGGAACAACTGAAAGAACTGGTAGAAGATGGTATTGTACTGCGGGAAGAATATGAAGAAACTTTGCCAAGGGTGGAATATTTTCTGAGTGAAAAAGGAATAGAGCTTCTGAAAATCTTAAACCAGCTTTCTTTATGGAATATGAAGTACAATGATCCTGAAAATACTTCAACAAAATAAAAACTGCTTAACCGAAATCCAAATATAGAATTTCTGATTAAGCAGCTTAGGTGTTTTTAATCAGTTATATTACTTTGTTCTTCCTGTAAGGCTGAAAGGTATCGGATACCATACATATTTGTTTCCTTCTTTTTTCACACGCCCCATTCCCGGGTACGAAATATGGGAAGCTCCTATCAGATAATTGTTTTTTGCAGCATCATTGTAATACTTTTCACGATTATCAATTCCCGATTTGTGATCAACATCAAAATGATTTTCCAGTGCAGGTTCTGCAAACTGTAATCCTTCCATATGCACCAGGTCTCCCCAGAAATACATTTTTTCACCCTTATTTTCCAGCACATATACAGTATGTCCGGGTGTATGTCCTCCGGTAGGCAATGTATAAATATTTGGTGCAATTTCCTGTTTTTCTCTTTCAAAGGTTTTTACTTTCCCCGCCTTCAAATAAGGATCCAACATCTCCTTTGCATTTGAGAAGGTACGCGGATTTGCACCCATTGCTTTTTCATCCGCTTTTTTAGCATTCTTTTCATTCAGCCAGAAATCCGTTTCAGCTTTGTTTACGTGGATGATGGCATTTGGAAATATTATTTTTCCTTTTATTACCAGCCCGCCGGAATGATCTGCATGGATATGGGTAAGCAGAATATCGGTGATATCTTCCGGAGCTACAGCAATTTGTTTCAGGCTTTGTACCAGTTTTCCGCCTGCATTTCCAAATAATTCTCCGGCACCTGTATCTATTAATATCAGTTTCCCGTTAGTTTTTACCAGATAAGCATTCATACTAACCTCTACAGGATTCTGAATAAATACATTTTCTAATAACTGTGTTGGCTTTCCGGGTTCGTTGGTAAAGAAAAGCTGTTCTGCATCTACAGGAAGTACACCATCCAGTAATGCTGTTACCTCTGTATCTCCTACTTTTACTTTATAGGGAGCAGGCATTTGCCCATATATGAGGCTGCTAACAAATAATAATACATAAAAAAAAACTCCCGAAAAACGGGCTTTTATTACATCTTTCATATGACACATAATTTAAATTCTGTTACAAAATTAGACTATGCCGGTATGCCTTTGAAGCTATTTTGGACAAAGTGGTTACATTAAGGTTATCAGTTTTTTGCAGACATTCTGTGATCTGAATTTTCGGTTGACAGGGAATTTTATTATTATACGTTAAATCATAAACTGTATTAAAGTTTCATTGAGTTCCCATAAAAATTATACTTTTGTGAGTGTATTCAATCACTCTGCTGAGTTTGAAAATAAAACAAACGAATTACGTCGTAATAATCTTTTAACAAATAAATTATGACACAATCGTACGAAGTTATTTTCGAAAACAACAAGAAGTGGGCGGCATCCAAACTTTTAGAGGATCCTAATTTCTTTCAGGAACTTGCCAAAACACAAAACCCCGAGTTTTTATATATCGGTGGTTCGGACAGCAGGGTTACAGCGGAAGAAATGATGGGAGTAAAGCCCGGAGAAGTGTTTATCCACAGAAGCATTGCCAATGTTGTCAATACTCTGGATATGAATTCTACAGCAGTTATTCAGTATGCTGTGGAACATCTTAAGGTAAAGCACATCGTGGTATGCGGGCATTACAACTGCGACGGCGTAAAATCAGCAATGACTCCTCAGGATTTTGGCCTTCTGAATCCATGGCTTAGAAATATCCGTGATGTGTACCGCTTACACCAAACGGAACTGAATGCCATTGAGGATGAAAAAAAACGTTATGACAGACTTGTAGAGCTGAATGTTCTGGAGCAATGTATTAACGTCACTAAAATGGCCTGCGTACAGGAAAGATATCTTTTGGAAGAATATCCTATTGTACACGGTTGGGTGTTCGATCTTAGGACAGGTAAAATTATTGATCTGGAAATAGACTTCGAAAAAGTACTGAAGAATATCCAAAAGATTTACAATCTTACCACCTCGGACTGGGTAATGAGAAAAAAAACTATTTAGTTTTTTAAAGGATGTGAGATGAAATTTTGGAGTATTATTACATTAATGTGTTTTCTAAATTTTACAGCTTTGCCCGGCATTGCTGCAGTTATGGATTGGGGAATTCCCAGAACAGATGTAATAGTAAACGAGGAAGAGCCTCATTCCGGTCCCGCTTCTCTTATTGTTTATGAAAAGATGCTTCCAAAAACTCTGGAGGTCTTTGACTACCTGAAGTTTTTTGAGCCCCATGCAAAGGGCCAGGCTTTTGTGCTGGTAGATGATGCTTTTCATCTGTCACCTTTACTCACCATATTTTCTCCGCCTCCGGAAAATCTGATCTAAAATCAGAAAACAAAACCTCCAAATCCTAAAATTCAGAGGTTCCAAATCTCCTCAGCTCTCTGCTGAAAAATATTTTCTATCTCAAGATTATTTCTCTCTAATCAGCCGTTCCAGTTTATCAATCATTTCTCTTAGCTGTTGCAGCATACGTCCGTATAACTCTACCATCTTGTCAATTGAGTCATTGATACAGATACTCTAAAATATAAATGAAATTTCAATGTATATTTTTAATTTCCAAAAATTATTCTTTTCCTTACTCTTAATTAAAATTAAACATTAAATTTGTCAGAAGTCAATCGCAGTCAAAAGATTAATATAAAATCCATGCTCTGTTTCTTTATCCCTCCGATACTGAATATGTATGGATAACCAAGAAAAAAATGATATTTTTTGTCATCAAGTAACTTTAAAAACTGATGACTCCTATAAAAATTTATGGCTTTATCTGTTGATATGAATGTGAAACTAATTGAAAAAGCCACAGCCCGGTTATAATAGCCGGGCTTTTTATTTCAGTTTTGTTTTAAAAAATCAGCTCAATTTTAGCTAAAAAACTTATTACGAAATAACAATATAAATGAAATTTCAAAGTATATTTTTAATTTCCGAGTGCTATTCTTTTTCTTATTTTGCTTAAAAACTCATGTGATATTCCCAGATACGAAGCAACCTGCTGCTGGGTTATCCGCTGTTCCAGTCCGGGATATTTTTCCAGAAATTCCAGATAGCGCTTGTCTGCTGTTTTATTCATTAAGGAAAGAATCCGCCTTTGCAGGGCCACCGATGATCTCTGATTCATAATTCTGAAAACTTTTTCCACATGTGGCAATGTCTCATACAGCTTTTCTTTATCCTCTTTAGAAATCAGCAACACTTCGCTGTCTTCCAGTGCTTCAATATTCAGCATACTTGGTACATCGTTCACAAGGCTGTCAAGATCAGTAATCCACCAGCTCTCTACTGCAAAATATAAAATCTGCTCTTGTCCGTTCTCATTCAGAAAATATATTTTGAAACAGCCGTTTAGTACAAAGCCTTCAAAATTACAACGCTCTCCCTCACATAGGAGAACATCTTTTCTTTTGAACTTTTTAAGCCGGAAAGGCGCTGCAAACTGTTGAAACTCCTTTTCTTTAAGCTCTACATGTTGACTGATATTTTTGTGAAGTAGATCCAGCATTGTTTATATTTAAGTAAATAAAGGTACCGAGAAAACCGGTACCTTTACAAAATAAGCTGCTTATTTAAAGTCAAAACTATTTTCCTTTCAACAAATCTTGTGTATTGACAATACCTGTATACAATCCACCTAATGCTGAAATCCCTGCCAGAAAAGATTTTTGCACATCAGCAGCTTTTACAACCTGTCCATCTAATTCCCGATCTCTTGTTGCTGTTGCATCTCCTACAATAGTATTACTAAAACCATAATCGAAAGCTGCTCTTGTTGTTGATTCCACACAGACATCGGTCATCATTCCTGTAATAACAAGATTTTTTATTCCTTTTGAATGCAGGTATTCCAGCAATTCGGTTTCTCTAAAGCTATTTGGATAATGCTTTATTACAACTTTCTCATCAGCATTTGGGGTTACCAAAGGCGAAATTTCAACACCTTCTGTATCTGGTAAAAAGAAAGTTGCACCATCATTTGTTGCAATATGCTTGATGTGAACAACCGGAAGATTATTTTTTCTGAAATATGCCAGAACCTGTTGTACATTTTTTCCAGCTTCTTCAGCACCCACCAGTGTCATTCTTCCACCTTTGAAATAATCATTCTGAACATCAATAATTAATAATGCTGTGTTTTCCATACTTTTTTTCTTTTGCGCGTTAATTGTTACAATTGAGATTAATGATAGGCATATAGTTATAATACCTTTAAGTAAATTTTTCATTTTTATTTGAATTTTATGGTACAAAGTTATAGCCAAAAAAAGTCCTGACATTTGAACAAGTTCAAAAAACAGTGTTTATTTTCCTGATTCTAAAATTTATTATTTAGAGTTACTAAATGCAAAAACCGACAAATAATTTTGCCGGTTTCCAACTGTCAAAAAACAAGTAATTGGAGAGTATAATAAAGTTACAACTACCTAGCTTAAAAATAATATTGACAGTTTTCTATGGAATTCAAATATCATTGTAGTATTTTGGCAAGTTTATTATGGGACATATCCCACTACACATCTACCAACTGATGGATTAAAATTAGAATTGGCAGGACAAGAATAAACATAATAATACCATTGACCACTTATTTGTACACACTGGAGATATTTATCACCTACATTAGGATATGGATAAAAACCAGCAGCGACACATCTGATAAGCACACCCCTTGCCAGATTTATTTCTACACTTATTATACATGTTCTGCCTCCAATCGTAATAGTAAATATAGCCGGCCCCTCTCCAAGAGGTTTACCCGAAATCGTAAGTATAAGGTTAGCATTTCCATTGACAAAGCTTCCTGCTGCTAATGTTGCTCTTAACCCAGTAACACCTGTAGACTGAACAACCTGACCAGGATATGTTCCTCCATTCCCTCCCTGATAAGGAATTGTAAGCGTCGTATTTGCAGCAACATCTTCATTATTATAGAACGTTGTATTAAAAACTGCACTTGCACAAATTAAATTAGCTATTGACCCTACAGCCTGGGCTACTCTTACGTTTGCCGTATACCTGACTCCGGGAGTAAGCTGCAAATTATTATAAGGTATAACATTGGTTGCTGTTACCCCGCCTATTGTTAAAGTTGAAAAGGCCAAAACACCTGCATTGGTGGCATTACTGTTGATAATGGTTGGTCTGGAAGTTACAACCTGTGCATTAAGCGTTGGAAATACGATAGGAGATCCCGCTGAGTTTGTTGCTGTCCTTGTAACAACCCCATCTGCAAGATTCATCGTCCATTGTCCTGTATCCGAATGTGGGCTATAATTACCTGTAACAGCTGTTACATTAGCATTCCTTGCAGAGGCATCTATCACCGTTGTAATCTGGGTGAATCTATGTTTTAATATAACATTCAGATAATTCGTCTGGCTCCCCGATACGGTAAGGTTTGTTTTAAAATACATTATATCCCTGTTTCCGGGTGTACTACTAATCCTAGCTGTTGCCAAAGTCGGAACTGCCGGATTTGTATAGGTTATCGCCGGCAGATCTGCCACATTGGTGGTATTAACAGAATACACGACAAAAGTATAGGTACTGCCACCATTCAAATTCATACTTACAGTACCCTCATTCCCTCTGGTATAATCTTTACTCTCTACAAATGCCCCGTTATTATCGTATACAACTACCCTGTATACTGTACCATTCGGCAAAGGATCTTTTACAATTGCATCTATTGCACCTCCTTTTATTGTACGCTGTCCCCTCTCTTTACTTTCTACAGGAGTAACCTCTGTTATAAGATCGAGCTCATTGGTAAGCTTAATACGATTCACTTGCACATTCGGATCAACAGACTGAATTCCACTTTTTGTATTACTGTTATCAGAAAGAGTTTCAAATTCACTATCCGTTAGATTTACTTTTACTACGGCCTGATTTTCGGAAATCTGACGCTCTGTATCTGCGCTTCTGCATGAGAATAAAAAGAATGATACACCCAGAAATAAACTTCCAATACCCGTTATTTTACCTTTTGAAAAAGCAGAATTGTATTTTAATATTTTTTTCATCTTTCTGGTTTTAAAAATTAATTGTTGTGTCTCTATCCGTTCCAGTTTCCCATTCTTGTTCTACCTGGCTGGTAGCACTTACAGGTGTTACCCGCGCAGATCCGGCTGCAACCCCTTGTTCCATTTCAATCAATGTCACTTCTACTTTTGGAGGGACATACTCTTTCTTTTGTGTTTTTGTTTTCTTCATAATTTTTGCTATTTGTTTTCCTATTTTTTAAACGACTGCAAAATTATGACTGACATTCCTCTGTATTGGTAACATATGTAACACGTTATCAATTATTTTGTATTTTGAAATTGCTATTAATTAACCCTGATGACGGTAATCTATGGTATTATATCAGTTTTATAAGCTGCATTGACATCCGACTGTCAATATCATCCGTTTCTAAGTAAAAATCTGTATGATATAAAAACAAAAAAACAGGCAAACGGTGCTGCCTGTTATAACCGCCAATAGTAGTAAACAAAAATATAATGAAGTTACCTGAACTACATATAAACACTATGGACGACTTCTATGGATGTTAGTTATAATTAAAACATTATTTAGAGTATTGAAATCTCTTTCTTATTGATAAAAAGGGTGAATAATTGTGAATACATCCACCCTTTACAAACAAACGAATTATGATTTTTTTATCATTTTTTAAATTAAGGTGATGGGTCTCTAATTTTTATACTATTGCGCTATACAACGGACCTGATGCCCTTCTATATTAGTATTAATACTACGGCTTACAGTATTATTGGGCATAAAGTAATTAATTTGGTTTACGCTCGTCCAATACTGTCCGGCAACACCTCGACGATTTAAAGATCCATCATTAGTATCTCCTCCTCCTCCTCCTCTCCTATAGCCTGTTGACATAAAAGTCATTTTAACAGAGCTATTGGTATTACTTGTAAAGACTTTTGCAGCAGAAAAATTATTTACATCATTCGTAGCTGTCCATGTTCCAATATTAGTCTGAGTTGTAGCTGCTATCAATTGATTGAACTCTGTGTCTGTTGGTATCCTATAACCTGCTGGACAAGGATCCGCAGATGTCTTTACAGGAGCTGCTACCGTTCCGCTATTCCATGCGTTAGCCGGAGAAGGATTCGTTGTATTCCATCCAGGTATAGTACCTGCACCTGTAGAAGCTGTTGCAACCGCCGTAATAATCCCCCATTGATAATAGTTTCCAGCAATAGCCTGACTGGGAACATCGGGATCATTAGAAGTTGTAGCTCCCAGAGTATGCCTCATCCATATCCTTCCATTAATCCGCGCTGCAGATTGCCCCTGATAGGTTAAATAAATATCAGTTGGATTAATTGTAACATTCAGATTATATTTAACACCAGGTCTGATGGTTAAATTATTCAATGTTAAATTACTACGGGTTACTGACCCTATAGTAATCGTATAGATGAAAAGATTTCCTGTTGTAGTATCTGTATTAAGGATCCGAGGGTTCGATTTCACAATCATCGTATTCAATCCGGTAAAAGAAAGAAGTGTCTGAGACGTACCTCCACTACGTGTAATATTTCCGTCTGATAACTGCATACTAGCACCTGTATTAGAATTACCAATTCGAGCATTAATATCCGAAATAGTATAGCCTGTTGATGAAGCATCGACTGTGGTAATTACCTGGCTCATTTTATGTTTCAATACAATATCCAGATAATTGGTTCCGCTTCCAGATACAATCATATCTCTCCTGAAATACATCACATCGCTAGCAAACAGTATTGGTGAGGTAACACTGGACGTTGCCAAAGTTTTATTATTCGGATTGGAGAAAGTAACAGAGGGAAGATCCGCTGTACTAGAGTTATTAACCGAATAAACAATAAAAGTATAACTGCTGCCTCCATCAAGCATTAACGCCTGAGCACTATCTTCCTGTCCACGGGTATAGTCTCTTTCCGTAACGTAGTTTCCATTAGCATCAAATACAACAACTTTATAAAGGACGCCCATTGCCAAATCACCCGTCTCTACAGCTGTAATACCATTCCGCAATGTTTTGGCTTTATCCTGTGCAGAAGCTGTATCAGGTACTAATTCGGCTGTCAGCACTAAGTCTTTGGTCAGCTGGATATTCTGGCGTTGCACCGATAATCCGATGCCGGCACTTTTTCCGGAAGAAGCTAATGATCCTAAATTTCCGGCATCGTTATATTCAGTACCTTTCATATTCATTTTTACAGCTACCGGCTCATTTCCTAAATGATGATCCGTATCTGAATTACGGCACGCTGTTACTGTTATCAATAACACAAACAGGAAAGCCTTTATTTTATAAAATCTGTTTTTCATAATCTATATCATTATTTTGTTGTTTATTTGTATTACCACTCAATAGTACCTGATTGGTCTTCAGTATCCCATTCATCTTTAACTGTTCCGTTAGCAGTATCCAATGGACTTACTCTGGCTGACCCCGCAGCAATTCCCTGCTCCATTTTTACAAGTACGACTTCTATTTTCGGAGCTTCATACTTCTTCTTTTGTTTTTTCGATTTTTTATTCATCTGTTTTTATTTTAATTGTGCGAAATTCTAATTAATACTCAGGAAATTTTGTAACAAGTGTTACACAAAGACATTATTTATTTCCTTCCGTATTGTGTTTGCAAATCTACCTCCGTTGTGCCAAAAACCTTGTACTGCAATTACACTTAAAAACCACAACTAACTTAAACACAATAGATTGCAAGACAAGAGAAGTGATAATGAAGTAATATCTGGTTGTTAATTTTTTTGTGAATAATGGTTTAATATTGAAGATTAAACATGCCGGCAGACTTGTATAATTTCTAAGTCGGAAATCATGTTATGAGCTCTCTATTCTTTATTTAGCCACCCTACCTTTTTTCATTACTTAATGTTGTCATGAATCCGAAATTCATTATTTAGAAAGATGTCCGCTGAGTATGTATTAGAATAATCTTTGTTGTTCTTTTTCTGTACTAATGCATTTAGAATTCCCACATCTGGATTACTCTGTAAAAGTGTATATCCTAATGATGCTTTAAACTAAGAAACTATTTAAAATCAATAATAAAAAAACAGGCAAACTCCGCTGCCTGTTATAGATTCTCAAAAAGTAAATAACAAAAGTATAATGAAGATATTCAATGAGCTTCCGTAGACTTCTGATAATACTTTGGAATTTATATAATTATTTTATTTCTATAAAAAGGGTGGATAACTCTTATTGATATATACCCACCCTCCACAAACAAATGAGTTATGAAATTTTTATAATTAAACTGTTATACACTGAAAATGTACTTTAGTATGGATATGTAGCTACGCAACGCACAGGCATTCCTCTTTGAGTTATGACACCACCAGCTGAAAAGAACCCTGTACCACCTACACTAAAAACTCCAAATACATTTTGACTGGACGACCAATATTCTCCTTCTATATCAGAGGTAGTAGTTCCATTGATCGCAAACGAACCATCAGGACCATTTCTAAAACCTGTAAAAGGCATGGTAACCTTTACGTTTGGATTAAATTTACTGGTAAAGACACCTGCTGCAGAACTCGTACTTGTAGTTTGCGTATTTCCTATATAAGTATAAGTTGTATTAACTGGATTTGCCAAAAATCCCAATTCTGCACGACTCGCTACCCTCCAATTATCCGGACAGGGATCATTTGTCCGATTTTTCTGAGGAACAGAGAGACTGCCAAGATTCCATGCATTGGCCTGAGGAACTGTTGTATTATCCCAGCCTGCAATAGGTCCTGTTCCTGTGGTCGCATTTGCAACCGGTGCAATTCTCCCCCACTGGTAATAATTCCCTACAATATCAGGACTTGGAACATCAGGATCAGCTAAATAATTTGATCCTAAATTATGACGCATAAAAATCATCCCATTTATTTTTACTGCCGGATAACCTCTGAAGGTTAAATATTGGTCATTCGGGACAATAGCCAGATTAAGATTATATTTTATACCCCTGCCTATCCTAAAGCGTGAAAAGGCAAACTGGTGAGATATCTGAATAGGGTTGGCTCCGTTTGCCTGTAGTGTTAAATTAGCTATAGAAAACACCATATCACTTTGATTTGCAGTTTCAAACAGTGGATTAATCAGCACTGGATTTGCGGTTGCAATTGCAGTACCAAGAGTGGGAAATGTTAAATTTCTACTAGTATTTCCACTGGCCGTTACACCTCCATCCGACAATTTAAGCGACGCGCTATTATAATGCGGAAAAATCTGAGGTGTTGTAATCCCCGTAATAGTAAATACTTGCGTAGGGGAAGCATCTATTGTTGTGGTGACCTGGCTAAACCGGTGTCTTAGTACCGTATCTAAATAATTAGTCCCATTTCCGGAAACTGTCATTGTTTTAGAAAAGTACATCAGATCATTATCTCCTGATACATTATTCACTGATGCAGTAGCTAAAGTTTTATTGAGTGGATCAACATAGGTCACAATAGGTAAATCTGTAGAAGAGCCAATAGAATAAACAATAAAAGTATAAGCACTGCCACCATCTAATCCCGTGATATCTGAACCCGCCTGACCACTGACATAATCCTGCTCTGTAAGATAGTTTCCACTATTATCAAATACAACAACTTTGTATCTCGTACCATTGGGTAAAGGATTGGTTTCGGTGGCTGCAATAAGATTTGCTTTGGAAGACGCTTGTGAAGTATTAACAGATTTCGCCGGCGTAAGTGTTGCCACTATTTTATAGTCATTATTATTTTTTAAAGCAATCTCCTGTCTTTGCTCTGTCTCCGCTGCAGAATCAGTACTATTTCTTCCACTAGAAGCCTGTGCTCCAATATTACCTGTATCACTAAAATCTTCACCTTTTAAAATAACCTTTACTGAAGCCGGACCTTGTTCACTTTCAACAGAATCATTTGTACCACGACAACCTATAGCTAATGAGAGAACAAGACTTAGTATAATTCCTGTTATGGAAAATTTTATATAATTCTTCATTTTTGTTTGTTTTTAAATTACCAATCTATAGTTCCTGACTGATCTTCGGTATCCCATTCGTCTTTAACAGTACCGTTAGCGGTATCCAGCGGACTTACTCTGGCTGATCCTGCAGCGATTCCCTGCTCCATTTTTACAAGTACGACTTCTATTTTTGGAGCTTCATATTTCTGCTTTTGTTTTTTCGATTTTTTATTCATCTGTTTTCATTTTAATTGTGCGAAATTCTAATTAATACTCAGGAAATTTTGTAACAAGTGTTACACAAAGACATTATTTATTTCCTTCCGTATTGTGTTTACAAATCTACCTCCGTTGTGCCAAAAATCTTGTACTGTAATTATACTTTAAAATTTTAAAATACTGAAAAACAGATATATACAAAACAGCAGAAGTGATAATGAAGTAATATCTGGTTGTTAATTTTTTTGTGAATAATGGTTTAATATTGAAGATTAAACATGCCGGCAGACTTGTATAATTTCTAAGTCGGAAATCATGTTATGAGCTCTCTATTCTTTATTTAATTCTTTATCTTTTTCTATTACTATGTTGTCATGAATCCGAAATTCATTATTTAGAAAGCTGTCTGCTGAGTCTGCATTAGGATAGTTTTTGTTATTCTTTTTCTATACGAATCCCATAAATCTGTAAGCATTTAGAAACTCCACATCTGTATTATTTCTATAAAACTTATATGCTAATTATGTCTTAGACTAAATAATGATACAATACCGTGAATACTACATTAATAATAGTTCATAAAAAAGTCCCGGTTTCCCGGGACTCACAACTAAATCATAAAACAGATCTATGAAAAACTATTTTAAAAGCAGGGTACATACCTGTTGTTCTCCTGTCTTACTATCCTATCCGGTATGTACCTATACTTCATAATTTAGTTGAGGTGAAAATATTACAGATTCGGATTACCTGAAGATATAGGTGGCTCCTACACTGAAAACCTGTTCTGACTTATTTCGGTTACTGAGTTCATTCATTAAGCCTTTATAAGTATTGGAAAGACCCACATCATGTTTAATAACAATTTCGAAATCTCTGTTGATGCTGTATCCTACACCTAAACCTATTGCAAAGTTCAGACTTGCAGCTTTTCCGTTTAATCCGTTAGGATCACTATAATCAGGATCGTACCACGGCCTGCCTGCCGGGATATTCTTTACATTTTGATCGATCAGGAAATTAAATCTGGGTCCTGCCATTGCAAAAAATGATGAAGCTTTTTTTGAAAAATAGGCTTTGAAATATACAGGTACACTTATATAATTGTTGGCATACAATGCATTATAACCATCCTGTCCTTTAAAATCAGGATCTTTTCCTGTTTCTCCCGCACCGTGATATAACACTTCGGGCTGTAAGAAAAGCTGATGGGTTTTGCTAATCGGTATAAGCGCTAATCCCCCGGCCTGAAAATTATACCGTGGACCTGAAGGTCTGTGGGCATTACTAACGCCGGAACGGTTTACTCCTGCTGTAATACCAAATCTGATTCCGTCTGAATCTGTTTGTGCATATGAAAATGCAGATATAGCCAGAGCGAATACTAAAATTGTTTTTTTCATAATTGATATTGATTATTTTTTATATACTTCTGTTATTTTAGTCAAAGCCCCATCAATAGAAGAATTGGCTAAAAGATAATGCCTATGATAGATTGATATTATCTGTACTTCTCGTGCTTTATTTTTCCAAAAGAACTGATCAGGCTTATTTTTTTAACCTTAAAACCATCAAACTTTAACAATAATGAGGTACACCTTCCCCACCATGTTTTATCTATATCATAAATCCATATATTATCGGGATAGAAATTAAACCCTTCCCCTAGATATGATAACACATCTCTTTTACTTTTTCCTAATAAGTAATTATACTCAGTAGCATTTTCTTTCATCGGTTTTCTATTTGTTGTTGTTTTATTATGGTCTGTGTTTATGGGTACATACAATCGGTTGTTGTATAGTTAGGTCTGTTCAGAATCAATTCACCGGTACTTCGTTGCATCTGCAAAACTATATCAAAGCTCCTCAAAACAATCTACTACAATTACACTTCAAATCCACAAACAACACATTAACAATCATTTACAAAACAATTGAAGTAACAATAGGGTAGCACAAAATCAGCCTACTATAAAAGCTCATTGTTATACCCATTAATTAAAAGAGTCCTGATTTCTCAGGACTCTCATTTATAGATAAACATGTTTATGAAAAAATATTGGTATAATGTATTCTACTTTTAACTGCAATATTAATGGATAAGTTTTATGGTTTCTGTTACATATGTTACAACATTTTTAGTTTTAAATTGCATTAAAGCTTTTAAAAACCCGGATTTCCACCTACTTCTTATCTGTTAAAGCATTATAGTATTATCATACCTTAAATGGTCTCAAAGTTCCAGTATCCATTTGTTAAGACTGGTTTCGGAATCTAACTTCAGCTTCTTTTTAAGTCTGTATTTTCTGCTTTCAGCAGTCCGTAACGAGACATTTTCATACTGGGCAATTTCCTTGGTATTAAGCCCCAGTTTTATAAAAGCAGCCAATTTTAAGTCGTAGTCTGTAAGATTAGATTGATGGGACAATAACTGATCTATAAATCGGAATAGGTTTCCCGGAAGCGCGTCAGGAAAAAGGGGCTATTGGTTTTTGCTAATTCTATAATCTGATCGACAGAACCGTCCAATTGCCTTTTCAATTGCATATTTTCCATTGTCTGTTGTTCCAGTAAGTTTTCTTTTCTCAGTTGTTTTGTCCGATAAAACCTTAGGATAGCATAAATGATAATAAGAACTAATACTACAAAGCCGGAGAATATAAAATACAAGTTCTTTTTTTGTTTTTGTTTCTCTTGCATTTCCTGTTGAAGTAATTTGTTTACAACAATATTTACCGCAGCTTTTTCTTCATTTTTTATAGTGTCATTTATGGCTTTATATTTTTTCAGATACTCATTGGATTTCTCAGCATTATTAAGATAGCCATAAGTATTGGAAATGGAATCGAAAGCAGTTCTGGTATACGTCCTGAATTCCGTCTTTTGCAAAGCCGAAACAGATTTCAGATAATATTCCAAAGCTTGATGATAATCTCCTTTTACCTGGTACAATTTTCCGTAACTAAAAAGAGTAATTCCACTTACTGCCATACTATTGTAATCCGGAGCAGCGTCTGCTTTGTTCAGATAATAAGCAGCTGAATCCAGCTGAATTCTTTTGTCGATAAAACCATCGGCGATTTTGCTATAAGTAATAGCACTGGGCATAATACGGATTAGTTTTTTCTCTATATTTCTCAGAGAATCCTGCTGATTGAGAAAATTAAGGCGCTTCCAGGTATAAATGGAAAATAAAGAAAAGGTCTTTTGCTTTTCGTTGGGTATCTTTTTAGCATAATCTATAGCTTTCTCAAAACTTTCATTGGACTGTTTTTGTAAGCCCAACCTGGTATAAATCCGTGCATACTCACCATAGAACCTTGTCTGAAATAAAGGATTCTTGCTTCCTTTCATTTCCTCCCCGGCCTTATCAAGGTAATGCATACTTTCTTTCAGTTTGTCTACAGAAAACAGCAATGATGCAATATTGGTATATGCTGTAATAATTCCGTCTTTATCATTTAGCTTTTTATATTTTTCCAGAGCTTTAACATTAAAGTCCATTGCCTTCGCCAGTTCTCCCTTATCATAATATTCAAAGGTCTTTTTTATAGGCTCGGGAAAAAAGGAATAATCCTGAGCCGGATATTTTTGAAGCAGCAGAATAAGAAATAATAATAAAATCTTTATCGAAGAAATTTTGCCAGGCATTAGTGATGATTTTACAACGATTAAAGATAAACAGAATTATGATTCAAAGTTTTCAAATTTTGCTTTCCAAATAATATCCCATCTTCAGAAGCAATGAAAATTGATAATAATTCTCTCAAACAAGATTCCCCTTTTCACTTCATCTATACGTTACACCAAAAGTCAAGAAACTGTATTACAGCACATTAAACAGATGAAGTACAATTGCAGTAAAAGTTTTTCATGATAACGGAAATAGATTTGTACCAGAAAAACAAAATATTCACACCTCCAAAGGCAGCAAATTTTAGATCGATTAAAAAATACCAGATACGTAACATATGTTACAAAAAGCACCAGCTTTTAATATCAGCTTTGCAAGTTCATAAACACAATAACAATTATTTAAAAAAAATGAATATGAAAAATGAAGTGAAATTTATTACGATATGGGTGGTCCTTATATTTCTATTTTTATTAGCCATATCATCCTTTAGTCCAAATAACAACGCTAAAAATGAAGAAAGCAATATTGCTTTACAAGCAATTACTAAAAAGCAATAACAGGTCACTGGCAACATATTACTCTTAGCAATACATACATTAAAAAACTTCTCAACTACCTCCTTTTCTGATGAACTGCCTCTACGGTTAAAAAGAGTAACAATTACACTTGTTTATACAAGCTTTAAACATATCTGGTAAGCATTAGAAAATAAAAAACACAAAAATGGAAAACTTACAACAAATACCAGCGTTTAAATCATCTCCTGAATTAATTAAAAAACTATATGAAAATAGTATAAAAAAAAGCTACAAAGCTGGAAGTGTTATTCTGAAGGAAAATGCTTATACACTATCTATACCTGTAGTTACTAAAGGTATTCTGAAGATCGTACGCAGAGAAAATGAGGATAAAGCAATCCTTCTGTATTACGTAAAAAAAGGAGAAACCTGTATCCTTCCGTTTTGGGGAAGCATATACAATATTACCAGTAGTCTGCGGGTAGAAGCAGAGGAGGACTCTGAAATCTATTTTCTCCCTATTCAAAAAGCCAGGCTCTTTATAAAAGAGCATCCACAGTGGCTGGACTACATTCTTCTACTTTTCATAAAGCATTATGAAGACCTTATTAATGTAGTAGATTATGCGTATAAAAAAACTGATGAACGTTTGCTGTATTTACTAAAAAACAAAGCTGAAGTAACACGATCCAGAGTAATACCAATAACCCACAAACAACTAGCTTATGAGCTACTTACATCACGTGTAGTTATTTCCCGCCTGTTGAAACAATTAGAAGAAAAAGGAGTTTTGAAGCTCAACAGAAATCAGATTACACTGATATAGAAAAAACAACATTTCCATTTTTCACTTTAAATATATATTATGTCAGATTCATTCAATACTACTATAAATTCATCATTAAGAAATATTTTATTCCCATTAGTTACCAGTACAGGATCAATACTTACAGGCTTTTATATGCTTAGTCTTTTAATAGAAAATCAGATAGCATCTTCTCAGATTCCCGGAATTCTTTTTATAGCATCAGGTTTATCTCTGAGCATTTTCTCTGTTCAGAATTACAAGCTTATTAATGGCTGGGGGCTTTATCTTTTATTCGGATTATTAATACTGCTAACAGGAATTTATATTACTGTATCAGAACCTTCTGTATACGTTACAGGATTAGCTTCTTTGCTTCGTTCAGGTATTTTACTGGGCGCTGCGTGGGATCTTAAAAAGCACGAACATGCTGATTGGGGCAATATAGGTATTGCAAGTATTACCGGAGTTATTTTTTCTGTAATACTGATTGCCGGCCCTGACACTCTGGAGCTTCCTGTAAATTTTGTAATGGCAGGTTTATTTATCTCAACCGGAATTGCAGGTCTATTATTATACTTGGAGCTAAGAAAAGTAAACAGATTTTACGGGCTACTAAAGAAACTGACAAAAAGTACAAAACTGGTGTCGATTGCATAGAAAGTACTGTTCTTCAGATCTCTGAATATATATTTATATAAATGATATAGTGTAACAATAGTTACCAATGCCAATATAATTTAATTACATATTTGTATTCAAGATACAAACACAAATAATCATACAATAATAAGAGTAGCAATACTCGTCTCTTTTAATCAATTTAAATTTTAAAACTATGAAGAAGTTATTTTTAGTTTGGGCAGCAGCGCTGGCCATGGTCTTAATCTCATGTTCGCGTGACAATGATAACAATACAGACATCCCGCTAACGCCAAGCCAGATTCTGGCATCTACACCATGGGAAACTACAGGAGCTAAAGACGCTGCCGGTGGCAAAGTAGATCTTAACGATCCTAACGTTATCAATTTTGTAGGTTTTGCTTATTTCAAAGACAACGGAACTTTTACCATGTATAATCTGGATGACTCTCCAAAGATGCGAGGCGACTGGTCTGTATCTCCTGATGGAAAAACCAGAACCATTGTAGCTAAAAATGCTAATGGTGAAGTAATATTTACACGCGTGGTGGACATTACGGTACTAACGAAAGCTGAGTTTACTTACAGGGTTTATCCAAATGCTGATGATAAAACTGTTTATTATGATATTATCCACACTCCTACCAATCATAAGGAGCCAATTACAATAAATCCGTAATACAGAAATATCATACAAATAAAATCTATTCTCTCCGCTTTTCAACTAATAATCTACTCATACAACATAGATATTCCAATATATTTCATAAGCAATTTTATTCAGATGATAACATACTTTTATCAATACAGCGGAGAGAATTTTACATAAAATTTTCATCATTCATTTGTGTTTCGTGATCAGCTAACTTCGGGAGGCTGGTCACTTTTATAAAAAATTGGCTTTATCTGTTGGTATGAATGTGAAACTAATTTGAAGCCACAGTCCGGTTATAATAACCGGACTTTTTATTTTCAGTGATATACTAAATAAAAATTCTGCTTAACTTTAGCTATAGCTAAAACACCTATTATGAAATACAATATCTTCAAATCCTTGTCGCCTTTATTATTCCTGCTGATTATGGGAATTGGGAAACTATCTGCACAAAACACTACGCCTGAAATACCTTACCCAAAACAATGCCTGCAAGTACTAAAACTAAGCTCGGATAAAATGATCTTCACAAAAGATAAAACGGAAAAGCCCGTAAAAGCTATATTTTTCATTAATCCACAGAAGCGCACACTGGACTTTAGCATTAGTGAAACTGACAAATTAGGCACCATGAGGAAAACTGAGATTACGAATATGAATTGTACTATAAGTCCGAATTTTAAACAAGGCAAAATCATATATAGTATAATTGAAAATAATAATGATGGTACGTATTCTGCAAATGAAGTCTTACTGGAAGCAACACCAACCGGACTTTATTTTTCTAATAATAAAGATTCAATGAGGGATAAAGTGCTGTTTTCTATAAAAAGAAAATAAATGGGTTTACCCATTTTCATACACTATTACTATGAATAAATTCATAATATATCTTATATTGATTATACTGACAATGCTTCCTGTAAGTTATGCCCAATATAACCCGTTTATAAAAACGACCTGGAAAATAGACCATATTGCTCCTAATGGTAAAGCTATCCTTGTAAAGGCAAAATGGATTAACCTATCAAAAGAGCGGGCTAAGTTTCATTTTATACAATTTGAAGATAATTTCAATTATCAGACTGGTATTTCATGTTATAATGCCCTGGGACTTTATCGTGTAAGGGAAAACAATATTATTGAACTTTCAACCAGTGACGGAGCTATGAGCCCGGATTGTGAAGAACCTAAAATCTTGTCCGGATCTTATTATTTTAAGGAAAATAATAACATTGTAGAGCTAACCCCATTATATGAAGAAACCCCTTCCACTATTGATGCAATAGCAACAAAATCTAATCCCCCCGAAGCAAAAGGTTTTCCAGCTAAAGAGACAAAACAGAAAATAAAGAAACGTCCAAAATATAAGAAGATAATCAGATAGTTATCAATTATAAATTCATTAAATTTACATACAGGCACATCTTAAAATCACAATATAAATCTATTCTGTCAGCATGGATTTAAAATCAAATGAGCCATTTTGGCTAATTAAAAACGGATTAATTCAGTCTTTCCCATCTCTGATGGAGGACAAAACTTGCGATGTATTAATTGTTGGTGGTGGTATTACCGGAAGTCTTATTGCTCATCAATGTATTAAAGATGGTTATAATACTATTCTGATAGATAAGAGAGAAATTGCCAACGGAAGTACTTCTGCAACAACCTCTATGCTACAATATGAAATTGATATCCCCTTATACAAACTATCGGAGATGATTGGTGATGAAGGAGCCATTGCAAGCTATAAAGCATGTTCGGATAGTATTGATACAATAGAAGATATTGTAAAACAAATCCATACCAGAGCAGGTTATAAAAAGAAAAAGTCTCTTTATTTTGCTGCACGAAAGAAAGATGTACAGTGGTTGCAAAAAGAATTTGAAGCCCGCCGAAATGCAGGTTTCGATGTAAAATGGCTAAGTGCAGACAGTATTCTAAAACAATATGGAATAGAGAAAACTTTTGGAGGTATTATTTCTGCGCAAGGAGCAAGTATTGATGCCTTTATGCTGGTTCATAAAATACTAGCATACAATCAGAAGAAAGGGCTGCAAATATATGATCGAACAGAGCTAAAGGAAGTGAAATCCGGTAAAACATTCAATGAGGTAATATTGAATACAGAAGCTACTATTAAAGCAAAAAAAATTATATACTGTACGGGTTACGAAAGCACCAATATGATTAAAGAAAACTTTGTAAAACTAATCAGTACCTATGCTATAGTTTCTGAAGCTAAGCCTGAAAAATATAAGAAATTCAATAATCTATTGGTATGGAATACGGAAGATCCTTACATCTATCTAAGAACAACTGATGACGGAAGAATATTAATAGGTGGTGAAGATGAGGCGTTTCGTGATCCTGAAAAAAGGGATAGCCTAATTACTGACAAGGAGCAAAAGCTTCTACACTCTTTTCAAAAATATTTACCTCTTACAGAGTTTCAATCTGACTTTGCATGGGCAGGAACTTTTGGAACTACTAAAGATGGTCTGCCTTATATTGGAGAACACAAAGATTTTCTAAACACTTATTTTGTATTAGGTTTTGGAGGCAATGGTATCACATTTTCAGTAGTGGGTATGGAAATGGTTTCTTCCTGGTTAAAAGGAAAAAAACATAAACTTACAGAATGGTTTAGATTTCATAGATAAATCAATACATAAACCCGGAAATCCTTTTATTTTAGAGAATAATATTGAATATTTTATTTCCTTACGGAAGTAAATCATTGAAGGATCCGAATTATGAAAACACATTTTTATCAGGTAATTATTAACCGAAACATTAAATACCAAAAATGGATGTTCCAAGTCCTGTAAAACGTTATATATCAAATGTAAACAAAAAAGGTCCCGATTGCTCGGGACCTACCAAATCACAAAAAATTTTATAAAAAAAATTTATTCACTTCAAAAGTACAAATTATTTTAACATACACAACAGTATTAAGAAAAATTTAATATAAAACACATATCTCCCTGAATAGAGAATTTAAAAATAAATAAAAGAAAAGCCCTAAAATAGGGCATAATCAGAATACAAAAAATATTTACTTTTCATTTTTCACTTTTGAGACATTAAGAACTGTTAAGAAAAAAATATTTGAGATACAGCACTATATAATGTCCTATACTATATTCGGAAATTAATTTGCCTGACCTATATCTAGTCTTTCGAACTTTCCATTTGCATTTTGATGAAACTTAAAAAATACACGAAATGTCCCCCACTGTCCGGCTTTAAAATTTCCATATAAGGTTTTCCCATCATCTTCTACTTTATCTATGCTCAGAAATTTTTCATTCCCCAGTGCTTTGGCAAAAAAAGATTTAAATTCTATCCTATGGCCATCGTCCGTCATTTCGGGGTTCTCCGTAAAGTATGAATACAATTTCGTATCCCCGCTTTGCAAGGCTTCAATAGCATTTTTCACTTGTTTGTTTGTAATTTTTGATAAATCCATCATGTGTGTTTTTGGGAATTGTTGTTTTATAGGTGATTCTGAGTTCTGTTTCTGTGCATAACCTGTAAAAGAAAGGCACAGACTACAAATGAATAAAGCTTTCATAACATTTAGATTTTCAGCACTTTTAATTTTTCAAAGGATGCTGTAAATAAATAATTAGCAGATTAAGCAACAGGAATGGTAACTCTATAAGTGCTCCTTTAAAATCCCTGTCTGAAATCTGAAAACAAATAATAAGTAATATACCGGCGGCCATGAGAAAATTTCCCCATACAAAAGTTTTTGGAAAAAGAATTAATACTGCAGAGAGCATAGTAACCAATCCGTTTATCATAACCCCGGATTTTCCAATATGCCATTTTCCGAACATTTCCAGCATTTCAGGTTTTCCTGTAAACATAGCCGATCCTTGCTTAAATCCCATAAATACAGCAAATAAAATAAGAATCGCATTTATAATCTTTAGTACCATAATTTTCAGGAATTAAAAACAGAAAACTCCTAATTAAAAAATTGAAGAGCTTTCTGTTCCTGGATTAGTTATCTTGTTGTATAGCCTCCATTGGCAAAAATAGTCTGCCCGGTAATCCACCAACCGTCGCTTACCAGAAATTCCACCAGCGGAGCAATATCTTTAATATCCGTTAAGCCACCTAAAGCTGAAGCCGACTTATGATAAGCTACAGCATCCGAGCTTTCCTGTCCATAGAAGAAAGGAGTATCCATAGGCCCTGGCGCTACAGCAGTTACAGAAATACCTCTGTCACCAAATTCTTTAGAAGCTGCTCTTGTGAAATGTTCTACTGGAGCTTTCATACCCTCATAAGTAGAATACAAGCCTGTATAAGCTGCCAAAAGAGAAGTTACAATAGTACAGATCTTTCCGTTATCATTTAACTTTTTACCTGATTCCTGGATAAAGAAATAGGCTACTTTGGAATTGATATCGGACATCTGATCATATTCAGCTTCTGTTGTTTCTGTAAACGGTTTTTTCAGTACCATACCTACGGTATTAATTGCAATATCTACACCCCCAAATCTGGAAACCGTCTCATCGAACAACTTAGTAATATTTTCTACTTTTGTAAGATCACCCTGGAACAGAAATGCTTCAGCTCCTGCTGCCTGAACATCTGCAAGCGTTTTTTCGGCATCGGCTTTTGTAGCATCACTATTATAATGAATTGCCAGTTTTGCACCTTTAGCTGCAAAATCACGGCTTAACAATCCACCAAGATTTTTCGCACCACCTGCAATTAAAACTACTTTGTTTTTTAAATCATTTTTTGACATCATATGTATATTTGAAATTAGTGTTACAAAAGTGCATAATACTCACCCATAATTCATGGTGAACTTTTCGGAACTTATCAAATATAAAAACAATTTGAATCAAATAAATTCACCTAAAGCAATTAATCAACTTATTTACAGCACATGTAGAACGTATGTAGTATATAAAAAAGGGAAGCCATCATATCGACGCTTCCCTCTCTCTGTAATTATTAGTCCTTGTATAAAATTACCAGCCTGGATTTTGTTTGAAATTCTTATTCAGCAATAACTGATCTTTAGGCAATGGGTACAGATACATTTTATTGTCCCATGCTCTTGCTGTAATATTAGGATATACACGAACATAGCCCTGTGCATCCCGCAGTACATTATCTACCTGCGAATTACCATTGGCATCTTTCGGGTAAGTTGCTTTATAAGCATCTGTAAGCTTCATTCCCGTTATTGTTTTAGAATTATTAATCAGCTCTCCGGCTCTCCATCTTAACAAATCTTTGAAACGATAGCCATCTCCTGCCAATTCAACACGGCGTTCTCTTCTAATCTCCTGAAGTGGCAGGCTAATTCCCGGAAAAGGTGTATTGGGATCGGCAGTAAGGCTAGCCAATGACATATCAGGCATGCCTACACGTTTTCTTAATTTATTAATAGACATGTCCAGTACATCCTGAGTAAGCTGCCCCAATTCTGCTTTGGCTTCTGCATAGTTTAGTAAAACTTCAGCATAGCGGAAAATAAAGTGGTCTATATTATCCTGATTGGCATTTTGTAATTTTACATCCGAGGATCTTCCTTTTATAATCTGATAACCTGTAGAAGTAGCACTGGTTCCTATATTAGGCCTCTCCAGTTTGGCAGTTGAGCCATTTTCATTGATTGTAATAACAAAACCTGGTGTAGCAATTGTCTGCGGATACCGGGGATCTCTATTTTTCACTTCATTTTCCGGTGTATCATCGCCGGCATACAATGGTGAAACAGAAATTGGCTTCCCATCTGTACACAGATAACTTTCGATTAAAGACTTACTGTATCCATTTCCATTACCAGCCCCTCTGCTATAATTGGTTGTACTGATATTGGTAATGTATATTCTGGACAAAATACTTTCTTTATTTTTAGACAGATCATCCTGAATAAACAGGCTATTATAGTCAGCATCAGGTTTGCCGGTAGAATAAATTTCATATTTACCTGAATTTATAACCTGAAGCGAAGCATCTGCCCCCGCTTGTAAAAATACTTCAGCATCTCCCAGATTATGGTATTTTCTAAAAGTTCCTTCCCATAGGGCAATTCTTGACTTCAAAGCTAAAGCTGCATATTTATGCACTCTGTTTTCAGTTGTTGGTTCCCCTAGATTTGCTATTGCAAAATCAAGATCTTTTAATACAAAATCCATTACTTTTTTATGTGGGTCTCTTGGATTATATAATTCCGGTGAAGTCTCGTTCAGGTCAGTTTCGTATATAGGAACATCACCAAATCGAACCACTTTATCCCAATAAAACATCGCCCTGAAAAACCTAACCTCTGCATTGTATCTGTTTTTTATATCTTGCCCTAATTGTGGATCCGCATTTTTTCTTAAAAAATAATTACAGGCTCTAATATTAGACCAATCACCAGCGGACCATCCACCACCTGAACCCGGAACCTGATCTGTTCCCGCCAGAAAACTGTTAATACTATTTGGAACCTGATTATCCGATTGAGAATCCTGATCAGAAAACTCTACCGGTAAGCTTGTATAAAATTGATTGGTATAGAGCTTCAAATCATTTTCAGTCTTAAAAAGCACATCTTCAGTCAATTTATCCTGTGGAGACCTGTCCAGAAGTTCGTCCCTCTTACAAGAAGACATATTAATTAGAGCTGCAATAGCAGCCGTATAAATCAATTGTTTTTTATTTAGTTTCATGATATTAAATTTTTAAAAACGAAGCTGAGCTCCAAATGAAATAGATTTACTAATTGGATAAGTAGCTCCCGAAAGGAGGTACTCCGGATCAAAATTTTTGAACATACTGGTAAACGTAAACAGGTTTTGTCCGGTAATATAAAGCCTCAAATACTTAAGCTTTATACTCTCCAAAACTTCCTGTGGAAGTGTATAACCTATCGTTATTTGTTTTGCTCTCAGATAAGCGGCACTCTGAAGGTACTTGGTCTGGGTCTGGAAATTTCCGCCGCCACCAAATCTAAGTCTCGGAAAATAGGCATTGGTATTATCTGGCGTCCAAAATTGTCCCACATGTGCTTGTGTTGGCACATCCCATTCGCTGGTATATCCCCAAAAGGCGTTTCCACCCGGCATCCAGTCAGCCTTTCCTACCCCTTGCAAGAAGATAGTCATGTCGAAATTCTTATATTGAAAATCCAGATTAATGCTATATTGATATCTCGGTGTACTGTTTCCTATTATCCTGCGGTCGCCCGGGTTAGAAAGCGTATTATCACCTTGGTCAATTTTACCATCTCCATTCAGGTCTTTATACTTAATATCTCCGGCCAGCCATTGACCTCCGAAAAGAAATTTTTGATTCCAGTTCTGCGCATCAGCATCTGTTTTAAAATAGCCATCTGTTTCATACCCCCATATTTCACCTAATTTTTGGCCAACATAATATGTTCCGATGTTTCCGTTAGGGTTTTGCCCAAACTTGGTAATACGTGCCTGGTAATCTGATAAACCTAATGTTACCGAATATCGGAAATCTTCACCAACCCTATCCTTCCAGATAAGACTGGCCTCAAATCCTCTGTTGCGGAGGTCTACAGAATTCTGAAGAGGTACTCCGGTGCCCAACACCGCAGGTACAGCAGCTCCGGCATACAACATATCCTTGGTATCCCGGATATAGTAGTCAAAACTTCCGGACAATTTGTTGTTTAATAAGGAAAAATCAATACCTAGGTTTTGGGAAGTTACCTTTTCCCAAGTAAAGTTAGAGCTTACAAGCCCGGGAGCATTAATATAAGGTTTCTGTTCTGTCCCGAAGATGTAACTACCTAAATTAACACCCATTGTAGCCAGATATGGGTAATTATTATCACCTCTGTTTCTTCCTAATTTCTGGCTGGCAGAAGTTCCGTAGGATGCTCTTACTTTTAGTTCATTTATCACCTTTTTCAAGGGGTTAAAGAATCCTTCCTTAGAAATTCGCCACCCCACTGATGCTGAAGGTTGGAAAGAATAACGGTGATCTCTTGCGAATCTTGAAGTTCCGTCATAACGTCCGTTTACTTCAAACAAATACTTTTCATCGTATACATAATTAATTCTGGAGAAAGATCCTGCAACCGCCCAATCATTGATTCCTCCTCCAACTATAGGGTTAGGATCATAGTTCAGATTAATAGAGGGCAAATCCTGATTAACAAGGTTTTTAACACTTACATTAACACTTTTGAATTGCTTCAGTTCCTGATTATATCCCACCATCGCTTTTATATAATGCTTCCCTCCGAATGTATTTTCATACTGAGCATAGGCATTGATAGCCTGGTAACGGTCATTAAAATTTTCTTCGGTAACCCTAGCCGGCGTTGTCCATGGATAAACACCCAGCAAAACTCCGTTAGCTCCATATTCATTAAAAGCTTTTGTATTGGTAGTACGATTATAGGTATAGTTATTCCAGGTATAATCCGCAATAATATTTACATGCTTCATCGGCTTCAGGTTGATTCCCCCGGTAAGCCAGATATCATTGTCTTTTGTAATATTACGTCCGTTATATTCCAGAATAGCAAGTGGATTGGTAAATCCGCCTTGCCCGGAATAGTGTCCATCCGGATGTTTAATTGGCATAAGCGGTCTCAAATCATTTTTAATCAGTTCCGCACTTCCATAACTTACACTTGCAGGATCATTATTATCCGTTCTGTTAAAAGTAATTCTGGTATTCACATCCAGCCATGGAGCCAGTTCAGAATCTAATTTAAATGAAACATTGTACTTCTGAAATTTTTGTTTAGAAGCCTCTAAAGTTCCGGCCTGATCCAGATATCCTAATGATGCATAATAGGTTGTTTTATCACTACCTCCACTCAATGATAAATTATGCGACATTTGCGGCGCCCAGCTTGGGTACAATGCTTTTACCCAATCTGTATTTCCGGTATACCTGTAAAGTCTTGGATTTCCCGGATCTACATAAACTGCATTTTCAGGAGAAGGATGTTGCATAAAATATTCGGCTCTGCGTAAATCTTCAGCTGTAAAAGGAGAAGATGCAGCTCCCGCTCCGGTTGCAGCTCCTGTAGCACTAGCTTCCATATGGCTTTTGATGTAGTCAACGGAATTCATAGTACCAAAAATCTTTGTGGGGCGGCTTAGAGTATAGTCGTAGTTATAACTTACAGCCATACGTGCATTCTTCTTACCCGTTTTAGTAGTAATAAGTACCACACCATAGGCTCCCCGCACACCATAAATAGCTGTAGAAGCTGCATCTTTTAATACTGTTACTGTAGCTACATCTGCAGGGTTAATCAGGTTAGGGTCCATCTGCACATTGTCTACCAGAATTAGCGGATCTCCACCATTAATAGAAGTTGTCCTCCTGATATTAAAAGTTGATCCTTGTCCGGGTTTTCCTCCAGCCATATTAATATTAAGGTTGGGAATTAAACCTTGAAGCCCTTGCCCTATATTGGTAATAGGACGACTTTCGAGTTGCTTTGCAGAAACAGAAGCAACAGCTCCGGTAAGATTAACTTTCTTCTGTTTACCGTAACCTACAATAACGACTTCGTCAATGTCCTTCGTTTTGTTGGTTGAATCTTTCTTTTTCTGAATTTCTTTTTTAGATGGGGTTTGCTGTGCGCTAAGCATCTGTACTCCGCCAAAAGAGCACAGGAAAAACGCTATAGCAACCCCCGGGCTGTAAGAAGCCCGACAGGTTAGTGTTTTCATATTTTTGTTATTTGAGTTTGGTATTTAGTTTTTAAGACAAGTACATCTGTGCTCTGTTATCATTACCGATTAGAGCACTAATACACCTCTTAAATTATCGTTTTATTACTTTCTGAAATGATGCAGCATTGGCTATGACATCAAATCTGAATATCATAAATAAACATTCGTAAGTTCATTAGTATTCATTTATACTAACGAATCTGTTTAGCATGTTTTATACAGAAGAAGATATTGTTCTGTACAATCAGGTTTTGTGATTAAAAGAAATCGAGTTCAGCAATCGTCAGTGCCTGTGAATTCCCCGCAACTTCCTGAGCTGTCACCCTTATATAACGGGCCTTGACAGCCTGTTTAAAATAAAGGCTCCTCTTGGAAGGGTCATTCACAAGGTTTCCGAATTCAAAAGCAGATGCAGATTCCCATTTCTTTCCGTCCATACTCACTTCTATACTACCTTTAGCCATCATTCCACCACCAAATGCAGTTTGTGGTGTATATGCCATACCAGTTAAAGTGTAGAGACTTCCAAGGTCTATACTTAGACTTTGCGGAAGCATCTGACTTGTCGATTGCCAGAAGCTTTTAGGATTTGCATCAAAAGCTGCTTCAGCAGAATGATTCTTTGTTCCTTCTTTAGTTTCGACAAGTTTCCATTTGTTTTTAGCAATACTAACGGCCTCGGTTTGTACAGCTCCCCGTTCTCCTTTCAGGATAGCGACAGCCTTTACTGTTCCTTGTTCTTTTTCAAATGGTCCGTTATATTTCAATGAATTAGCACCAGGCTCGGAACCGTCTGTAGTATAGTAGATATCAAAATCTTTATTAGATTCTTTTGCTTCTTTTTTATCCTGAACTTTCCAGTCAAAAGGCTGTTTCTTTTCTTCTATAGAAACCTTTCCTGTTTTGTCCTGTGAAATAGTGAGTTGTGGTGGTCTCATTTTATAATAGTGAGCAGAAACACTGCTAATAGCAACATTACCTCGATCCTGCAATATACGCAGCCTTATTTTTCGGGTTGTAACTTCGGGGAAGCGCAGAATACGCTTATATCCTATATTGGTAGCTGTAGCTAATTCTTTCCAGACTCCGTCTATCCATGCATCCACAGCATGGCTTTCCACACGTTCACCATGTGTAGATACTGCTTCCTGCAAAACTATTCGGTTAAATGTTACAGGAACCTGAGTTTCTATAATAAGCTGATTATTGTTCAGTAAGGAATAGGTAGTATCATTATGATCCAGAACTTGTTTAGGGCCTTTAGCATTTGTCAAAAGATCTTTGCTATAAGTCTCCCGTATCCTTTTTCCGGTTTCACTCAGCACTTTTACATCCTGATCCGAAAACTTTCCTTCTCTGTTTGGCGGAACATTAAGTATAAATGTTGAATTTCCACCTACAGAGCGTTCATAAATATCAAATACATCATCTGCACTTCTTACCTTCTGATAAACATCATCCCGATAGAACCAACCTTCCCGAATGGATGTATCTACTTCAGCCTGTTGATAATGCAAGAAATGCCCATTATATAACCGGTCACGTCTTCCTATATTATCTTCCTCCCAGTCTGTCAATCCTGTGATTTCTGTTAAATCCTTATTGTTAAACGGCAATACATTCCATTCAGTTTTTCGGGTCACTCCGGCTTCGTTGCCACACCAGCGGACATCACCCTGACCAAATATTACAGCCTTAGGAGCTAATGTATGTATTACTTTTTTCCAGGCTTCGTAATTGTATTTCTGCCCTCCTTTCGTTTTAGGATGAGCGCCGTCAAACCAGACTTCATGTATTGGTCCATATTCGGTAAGAATTTCGAAGAGCTGATTCAGGAAATATTCATTATAATCATCGACTTCAAATTCAAATTTAGTTTTGTTGGAAAAAGGTCTTCCCGGAACTTCACGGGGAATAGTTCTTTTGGTATATTGACTAAGGTTACCATAAAGACCTTTGGGATTTTCAATCTGATATAAATCGGCAGGTGATAAGTATAATCCTAATTTTAAACCATATTTCTGACAAGACTTGGAAAGATCCCGCAGTATATCTCCTTGTCCTTTCTGAAAGTTTGTAGACATAATCCCGTGATCGGTATAACGACTTTGCCACAGCACAAATCCATCATGGTGTTTTACTGTTAGGATAACCATTTTCATTCCGGCATCCTTTAACGATTTACACCACTGGTCAGTATCCAGTTCTTTCAGATCAAATATTTTGGGATCCTCCATTCCGTTGCCCCACTCCATACGTGTAAAAGTATTGGGACCGAAATGTATAAAAGCAATGAATTCATTGCGCAAGGCATCAAGCTGATTTTTTGTAGGAACTACATGAGCTGCTTTTTCTATAATAAGCTCTTTACTGTCTGTAGGAGCTATTACAATAGTATTAGCCGGTATAATTTTGGCATTCTGCGCAAATATACAGACAAGTCCTTCCAGCAAAGCCAGAGAGGTGATACAGGTTTTAAGTTTCATGGTTGGTTTTAGTTTTCGATGGTTGTTATAGTTTCTATTTCATATTATTATTTTTTTATTGTTTCTCCACTTTTATTGATTCTTCTATATCAAAATTAGAAAATAATATAGAATATGCAAAAAAAATATCTAATTATTTGTCCGTATATACTAAATGTAGGATTCGTGTAGTATATAAACACTAAGTGTATTACGCAAAATTCATATTAAAACCTGAAATAATATAGCTAATATAGATGCTCTTTAATAATTTTAAATACAGACGCAACCATTAGAAAAAATATGCATCTTATAAAAGAACATCAAATCACTTATGCTAAATTTCCTGAAACCTGGATTTGTTACGGTATACTTAGGTATATGTTTTATAAGCTGCTCCGATATTGAAAAACGGGATAATATTACCTATGGTTATCTTACTGCTGCGCATGTAGAGGCAACAGAAATAAAACCCGTAGGAGAAATTAACAAGTTACAGGTTACTTATAATACCAGCAATACCTGTCAGTCATTTACCCAATTCCGAATATTGAAGAATATGAATAATATAACGAATGTAGGGGTAATTGGTTCACAGATTTACGGAAAGCAGTGTACTGACAAAAAGGAAGAGAAGAAGCACGAATTTACTTTTCGTCCGACTCAGGCAGGGGAATATACATGGAAATTCTGGGCAGGGAGGGATAGTGACCAAAGCAGTAAATATGTAGAGGTTACAGTAAATATTCCTGAAAAGAAGTAAATAGTCTGACAACTTTCTGTTTAATAACTTTAAAAATCAGAATCATGACAGAAAAGCAAAATATTTTCAAATTAATTATACTCATGGTAGTATACAATATTTTTAAAACATGCGATCGGTTTCTGGACTTCCTGTTTATGAGAAATACACAGGAATATCAGGAATAAAACATCCATAGAATTATATCAAAGGCTACTGCTAAATTTTACACTTAATCTTTCATTTATTTTTTTGATAAGCAGTAGCTTTTTCTCTTTCAAATAAATTTAATGGTTTGTCCTGATTACAATCCACTTCATATACAACGCTACAGCTAAACTTCGAACGCTTGATCCTTGTTTCTTTCTGCAGGTTTCGTGATATTTGCAATGTCGGTAACACAATAACCACAGTCTTATGCCAAATATTTTACTCATAGAAGACGATGACAGACTTTCCAGACTGATTACAAAAGGCTTACAGGAAGCCGAATTTGAAGTCAGTACAGCATACGATGGTATGACAGGAATGAAACTGGCTATGCAAAAAGATTTTGATCTGGTCGTTACCGATATCGTTTTGCCCAAAAAGGATGGATTGGATTTTTGCAAAGAAATAAAAGCATTAAAACCTAATCTGCCTGTAGTAATGCTTACAGCATTGGGTACTACCGACGACAAACTGGAAGGTTTTGATGCCGGGGCAGATGATTATCTTACCAAGCCTTTCGAAATGCGTGAGCTTGTAGCCCGAATAAAAGTACTACTAAAACGCTTTTCGCAACAACAGCAGCAAAAAGTATTTGTATTGCGGTATGAAGGCATCGAAATGAATCTGGAACAAAAAATTGTAAGCAGGGATAAAATTTCGATCAAACTAACACCCAAAGAGTTTAACCTTCTGAAGTTTATGCTTGAAAACTCGGAACGTGTGCTTTCCCGAATTGAAATTGCTGAAAAAGTATGGGAAACACATTTTGATACCGGCACCAATTTTATCGACGTATATATCAACTACCTGCGTAAAAAAATAGACAAGGATTTTCCAGTAAAACTTATTCATACAAAGGCCGGTATGGGCTTTATTCTGAAAAAGGATTATGAATCGGATATTTCATAAAAACATTATAAAATGAAAATACGGACCCGGCTTACTTTACTTTTCACACTGGTTACTGCAATGCTTCTAAGTGTTTACAGTATTACAGTATACTATTCTTCTAAAGAGGCCCGGGAGAAATCGTTCTATGGTGAGTTGCAGAACGAGGCTATAGCTAAAGCTGATTTGTTTTTTAAGAGTTCGCTTTCTGAACAAGAAATGCACAAATTATACAGAAACAACAACAGGACATTAAATGAAGTCCAGGTAGCTATTTACGATTCTGGTTATGATCTTATTTATCATGATGATGCAAAAGTAGATTATGTAAAGGAAAATTCTGAAATGCTTTCCGGCATTTTTAAAAAGAAAAAGACCAGCTTTTTTTTGGACAATCTACAGGTCATCGGAATTACGTATAATTATGCCGGGAAAACATATGCAGTTACAGCCGCTTCTTATGACAAATATGGCCATGTCTATGTTACAAATCTTTTGACAGTTAGCATTATCGCATTTTTTATTATCCTTATTCTGGTTTATCTCGCAGGGATTTTCTTTGCAAGTAAGGCACTGAATCCGGTAAGTGAAATGGTGAGTCAGGTAAAAAATATTACCGCAGGAAAACTTCAGCTAAGACTAAAAACAACCAAAGAAAAAGACGAATTAAATGAGCTCGCACAAAGCTTTAACGGAATGCTGGAACGACTGGAGAACTCTTTCGATGCTCAAAAGTATTTCGTATCCAATATATCGCATGAGCTTCGCACACCTCTTGCAGCTATTATAGCAGAGCTGGAACTGGCTTCTGAAAAGGAGCTTAGCGGGATGGAATACCAGCAGACAATAAAGCTTGCCTTGGAAGATGCCCGTAATATGACACGTCTGTCCGATAGCCTGATGGATCTGGCTAAAGCCAGCTATGATCCGAATGAGATCAGTTTTTCTGAAGTACGGCTCGATGAAATTCTTCTGGAATCCTATTCAGGAACAATAAAGGAAAATCCAAAATATAAAGTAGCACTTCATATTGATGATGCTGTTGAGGAACAACAACTAACTATGCAGGGAAATGAATATCTGTTGCGTGTAGCATTTAATAATCTTATCGATAATGCCTGCAAATATTCTCCGGAGTATTCCTGCACTGTAAATGTTACCATAAATTCCGGAGACCTTCATATTGATTTCACCAATACAGGTATTACCATAGCAAAGGAAGATCTGCAACATATTTTCGAGCCTTTTTACAGAAGCGAAAATTCCAAAACCGAAAAAGGCCATGGAATAGGTTTATTTCTCACTGAAAAAGTTATTCATCTCCATCATGCAGAAATACAGGTAACATCGGTACACGATAAAACCTCTTTTACAGTCATTTTCCACACATCCGGAATACAGAAAATATAAAATAAATCCCTTTAAAGTCTGACTCTAAAGGGATTTTAAATTATATCGTTTTTAACAAAATTATACAGCTCTTGTCATTTCATATTGCTCAATGAAGACTTTTAAACCTGATTTTTGCAAAAACTTATTAGCTGCAACAGAGTTCTCATCTACATTAATAACAGAAATGCTGGCACCTGCTTCTTCTTTTAATGCAGCAAGCAATTGTGTACCAATTCCTTTCCGTCTGTGCTCAGGAGCTACTGCAAGCTGATATATCTTTTTAGCCTCCGGATTAAAGACAAGGTAACCCACCAATTGTCCTCCAATAAAGGCTCCCAGTATTTTACAATGTTCCTTTATTTCTTCCAGTACATTTACAGAGTTCTGCCATGTAGGCTGAATATCCCAAAAGGTCTTCATTTTCTGCCAGCCAAAATCTACAACCTCACGAATTTCTGCTTCCTGCTGTACCGCCTCAGAAGTAATCTCTCCACGGTAACATTTAAGTTTTCGATTAATGGTATAGCCAAATTTCTGATAAGACTTGATCGCAGGAGTATTATCGGTAATAACCTCCAATACTAATTTTTGCGCCCCTTTTTCTTTCAATACAGGAAGAATAAGATCATACATTTCTCTTACCCATCCGGATTTTCTTCTTTCCGGAATAACACCTGTACCACCGTTATAAATGACTAGCTTTCCATCTATCATTTGTTTACCATGCAGAATAAAAGCAACAGGTTTTTCTCCATCTTTCACCATTACCGACATACTTTTATCGGTTTTGTCAGATCGCATTTTAAACTCCAGCTGTTCTTCAGTAAGTTTCATTGGCACTATATAATCGGCAAATGAATCATTGAATACCTGAAGGATCTGCGATGTATCTATTGTCTCTATAGTCTGAATTTTCATTTTTTACTTTTTATTAGTGATTAGAAGCTTTACTAAAAATTGTAGTTCCGATACTGGCCATTATTACACAGGCTATAGAAACCCATTGTAAAAAGTTTAAACTTTCTGATAGAAATACCAGTCCTGAAAGTGCTGCAAATGCAGGTTCCAGGCTCATTAAAATACTAAAGGTTTTTGCCGGCAGTTTTTTCAGAGCTACCATCTCCAGAGAAAAAGGTAATGCACTGGACAAAATAGCAACACCTAAACCCTTCAGAAAGATAATAGGAGTAATATTGAAAACCGCTCCATCCCATACTGTAAAAGGAATAATAACCAGACTGGCAAATAACATTCCCGTAGTAACGGCATCTTTTCCATCCATAATTTTAGCCACTTTTCCCCCCATCACAATATACAATGCCCAGAATACTCCAGCCAGAAAAGCTAATCCTAATCCTAGTAAATCAACATGGTCATTCTTCCATGGAACAATCAATAATATTCCGGCACAGGCTAATAGCGCCCAGACAACATCTAGTAATTTCCGCGATAATGCCAATGCCAAAAATAAAGGTCCTGCAAATTCTACTGTAACAGCTAAGCCCAATGGTATCCGCTGTATAGCCATATAGAAAATAAGATTCATTACAGCCAGACCTGTTCCGTAGAATCCACAATAAATCCACATTTGCTTTGTAAACTGTGAGAATTTCGGTCGGTTAACCAGCGTTAAAATAATAGCAGAAAGTACTATTCTTAAAGTAACTGTTCCTATAGCTCCGATAGCCGGGAAAAGCTGTTTTGCAATGGAAGCCCCACCCTGTACACATATAATAGCTAATAATGTGGCGGATATGGCAATATTTGTATTTGTTTTTTTCATTTTTATAGTTTAATAATTCACAAAAATATAACCCTGAGAAAAAATTTCAAGGTCTCAAAAAAGTGTACTAACACTTTATTTTTTCATTCATTAAAAAACTACTACTGAATTCATTGTGTAAAGGTTTATCATCAAATTTACTGTTTTTTATTTATAACAAGCTTATATTGTATCAATTAATTAAGGTTTTCAGGGCTGTATTTTCTTCTTTTGCCATATCTGGTCTTTTCTTTCATAAAGTGTTCTGTCATGAAATCTTGACTCGCTGAACACTAAAAATTCTATACGGAAAGGAACAATTGCATAACCTCCCCAATTATCCGGTCTCCGGATTTTCGATATTTCCGTATTGTTTGCTACAGTATCAAATTTCAGAATAAGCTCATTTAAATCGTGCAATTCTTTTCCCTGATCACTGACTACAGAAACGATCTGGCTTTCCCGATTCCTCTCGCTGAAGTAGCTGTCCAAAACCGATCCTGAGATTAACCTTGCTTCACCCTGAATTCGTACCTGTTGCTGTGTTTCAGGCCACCAGAATGTTAAAGCTACTTTATTATTATAGTTAATTTCCTCTCCTTTTCGGGAAGTCAGTGTGCCAGTGATTACAAATTCTTCATTCCTAATTTCTTTTAAAGACACAAAACGCGCATTAGGAAACCCATCCAGCCCTTCCGTAGAAAGGCAGCATGCGTAAGGCAGTTTTTGTTTATGCACCTGCATTTCTCTTTCCAGCCCATTATTAAACAAGCTAATTATCTCATCAAATCCTATTTCAACTACCATTTTGACTATTTTTTTTAATTTTTATTCTTCGGTACCAAGAGTCATTTCCAATATCGGATAAGCTTTTCCGAAATCATCTGTTGCCCGTCTGCCCGTTTGTACAAATCCGGTTTTCAGATAAAAGTGTACAGCTTGTTGATTCTGCTCGTTGACATCCACCTTTGATATCTGAAATTCGGATTGTGCATATTGAAACAGTTTGCTACCAATCCCTTTTCTCCGGTAGGCAGGATCGATGAACAACATATCCAGCGTATTTCCTGAAACTCCCATAAAACCGGCTACCTGTCCTTCAATTTCATAAATAAAAAGTTTTACCTGAGGTAATGCCTCAGGTATAATACTCTTATAAAATGTTATATCTTCAGGATCCAGAAAGTGATGGGTAGCCCTTACCGAAGCTTCCCACACCCTTATCACATCTGCATAATCTTCCGAATTAGCCTCTCTTATTAATTCACTCATATCTTAAAGTTTACATGATTAAACAATATCAATACAACAACCTGAATTAAAACACTCTATATCAAAAAAATCAATACTCCCGGGAGTTTATAATCCAGGAATTGTCATGTAATATTTCGGTTGAATATAATTGATTTAATAGCATTACCAGTACTTTTAATCAACCCGTTTAGGTTGTCATATCCCGGTTCATTGCTGAAAGTAATCAAAGATACGAAATCCTGTGAATTTACAGTCAGGAAACTCCTGTTTTCTAAGGCTTTGACCGTTATTTTCAATTTATTAAAACCCTAATTAATAAAGCTGAAAAATATAAGCCAATACCATATATAAGATGTGTACATAGGCTCCTGATTCTTGCAATGCGCGGATTAGGTGTTTTGGATGCAGCAATTCCAAAACCAAAAGCAGGCTGCATCATAAAGAAAGGAGCCACTGTGGTTCCTACCCCAATAAAAATAGCAGGAAAAAGTGTAGGATTTTCTAACCAATCAACACCCCATATCAGTAATAATAAAATTGCAAAGGTTATCCCGATTCCGTAATGAGCCATCCATCCTAGTAGTCTTTCATTCGTAACCGGCTCTGTCTGAAGAATATTCTTATGAAAGAAAATTCCTTTTCGGAAGTTGCCAATCCACCGACCCAGCAAGCGATAGTCCAGGGAAGGGATATTAAAAAATCTCTTTAAAATGACTGCATAAGCATCCATAAATAGTGTAGCCCCTACCCCCATTAAAATACCGTAAAATATCAATTGCATAGCTTTTATTTTAATGATAAACTTTAGACTGTCTGCTAGCGTAATGCCTTTAACTGCTCTTCCAGTTGCTTTTCTGAAAGCACTCCGGAGCTACGCCATACCTCCTGATTATTTTTTAGTACCACAAACGTTGGTACTGCACGGACTCTGTACTGTATTGCCATATTCTGTTCTTCATCCACATCCACCTGATGTACATTTAGCCAGTCTTCTAATTTATTTTTCAGTGTATTTACAACCGGCATCATCATTTTGCATGGGTAACACCATTCTGCATAGAATTGCAATAAAGTCAGTGAATCAATCTCCTGAATTTTGTTGTCTGTATTGTTCATTGTTTTAAAATTTAGTTATACAAATTTAGGCTGAGCTTCGGGCATCATCATGACACAAATCGTAGGAGAAGTGGTACAAATCACAGATTATACAAACTAAACACAAAAGCACCAATTATTGTATTATCAACAGGCTTTTAAGGCTCGGGAAAATCAAAGATTTTCAGAAAATCTACTTGTCCTAATGCTAAATGTAGTATGAGCTGAGGGCAAATCAGAAACGGATTTATAAAAATATATCGTATATTTGATATTCACTTTGATCAGCTATTCGCTTTTCTATTTCCGGAATTATCAGATAGTCCTCTTATTCAGGTCCGGATAAACTCCCCGACACAATAATTACAACTAAAAAACAATTTAAATTCATCAGTAATGAATAATTTTTATGTCATTACCGGTGGCCCAGGCTCCGGTAAAACTTCTCTTATCAATGAGTTAAATAACAGTGGATATCTTACCGTTCCGGAAGAGGGCCGCAGAATAATAAAAGAACAGACCGAATCTGCCGATGAGGGTCTTCCCTGGAAGAATAAACCTGTCTTTGCTGCATTAATGCTAAAATCTTCACTAGAAGCTTACCATAAAATTCTTCAGGAATCAGCAGGTTCTTTAGTATTTTTCGACAGAGGAATACCGGATACTATTGGCTATATGGAATTGGAAAACATTCCGATCTCTCCGGAAACTGAGCTAATTATACGTGCAAATCCTTATCATGTAAATGTTTTCTTACTTCCGCCATGGAAGGCTATTTATAAAACAGATACCGAACGCAAACAAAGCTGGCAGGAAGCTGTAAACACTTTCGAAATAATGAAAAATATCTATCTCCGATATGGATACAACATCATCAGTGTTCCCTTTGATACTGTAATAAACAGAAAAAAATTTATCCTTAGTAACCTTTAGGCTATATCCAGTTGCTCCAACTCTTTTATAATAGCTTCAGAAACATGCTCTACCTGCACTTCAATAATCCGGGTAAGTTCTTTAAGATCATTAAAATCCGGAGTATCTGTCAATACAGCCTCCAAGACAGCATATCTCGGCATTTTCTTTTTATCTTTATTCCACCTGCTGTTTTTCAGGAGTTCCCAATAAGCTTTCTGTACTCCCGCATTTTGTCCCATCATCCATAATTCGAACCTCATCTTTTCGTGATTAAGTACTATACCGAAGCGTAATTTTTGTTCTCTCAGGAATTCATTATGAAACGGAAAATAAGTAAAGTCCATGTAGCCAAACGAAATATTTCCGAAACTAAATCTGCCTGCATATACTCCGGATAAACTGGCTTTCAGACTCATCATATACTTCATCAGGCCATGATAGCCTTTCTGAATATCTTTTTTTACGAGATGCTCTTTATATACCTGTACGTAGTCGTTTAATGTTTTCATTTCTTCCATTTTTCAGATGATACTGTCTTCGGCAATAAGATCCCATTTCCCGTATAATGTAAGCCCTGCAGCAGCAGCTAATGCTATGGAAGCATAATTATCAGTCTGACAACGATACTGAGGCTCGTACCCCTGCTCCAGTATATATTTACAAATAGCCTGTACCAGATTTTTGGCATGCCCCCTTCCTCTGTAATCAGGCAGTGTCAACACTCCCAGATCTGCAATTTTCACATCTTTTCCCCATGGATACATACTGCCGACACACACCAGCTTTCCGTCTTCAAAGGCTCCGTATACAACCCAGTGATCTAACTCTACATAAGCATCATCCAGATCCTGTTCTGAAGCTGAAGAAACGAAATGTTCAAAAACCTCAGCATCTGAAGATTCCAGCTTACGAATTGTTTCATTAGTTTCTGTTTCTAATAATTCCTTTTTATTCTCTTCCTGATAATAGTAGATATAATCGGCTCCGTGCAGGGATATTCCGGCTTCTTTCAACAGCTGAAGAAAAATAGATTCCGACAAATAATCTTTTACTGTCAAACCTATACGTTTCATGATAGTTGGTGTAACAACTGCATTCACCCTCTTATCTTCTGTATTTTCAAACAGCATAATCTGACCCTTCTCTTCCAGATCTTTATTAATCATAAGCGCAAAACTCTCGTCTTTGTACCAAAAATCTCCGTTCATTTCTTTTTCCCAGAAAGCAATAACCTGCTTCGAAAAATTGTTCATTTTTTATTTTTTTAATATTTAGTGTTGATGTCTTTTCCTGTACTGTAATGGAGTAAGTCCTGTTTGTTTCTTAAAAAATCGCCCGAAATAAGAATCATCCGCAAACTGAAGTTCCGTTGCAATCATAGATACGGTATCACTGGTTTGCACCAGACGCGATTTAGCCTCCTGAATAAGCTGTTTCTGTATAAAGTGACTTGCGGGAAAACCTGTAATTTCCTTTACCACATCATTAAGATAGTTGGGATGGACATGCAATAACTCTGCATATTCATTCACCTGCTTTTTATCCAGAAAATACTGATTGACAAACAGCTGAAACTGAGCCACCAGTTGTTCTTGTCTGGAAAGACTAAATGTTTCTTCAGCAGATGTTTTACGGTGTATTCTTTCTGCTTCCAATAAAATAACATTCAGAAACATCCTGACCAGAAGGTCATCGTTGAATGTAGATTTCTGGCACTTCTCACTATTCAATTTCCAGAAAAGATGCTGCATCATCAGGCTTTCCCTCTCAGAAAGCATGATAAATGGTTTTTGATCTGTCTGAAAAAAGGGAAACTGATTCAGCTTAATCTGGTGCTTAATGCATAACAGAAAATAATCTACATCAAACATACACAGTATACCTTTTACATTTTCATCCCATTTTTCTGTAGAATAAAGCTGATTTTCAGAAATAAAGTACATAGATCCTGGTCCAAAATGGTATTTTTTATGCCCTATTGTCTCTTCTGTCTCTCCTTCTGTAAGTAATATAATGCTATAGAACTTTCTTCTTGTCCGGTCTCCGAAAGTTTTCTTCTGTATCTTCTTTAGTTCTTCCAGCGCTATAACTTCCAAAAAGCCATTCCCGTACATATATTCTATTGTACTACATTCTTCACAAAAAGAATGATGCGCATCATTCAGATAAAATTCTTTGAATTCCTGTGGATTACTAATTTCTTTGATATCGGAGGATTTGGACATTTTTATATTTTTATGATATGATTTTTACAAATTTTTGGTAGAAATCTTTTGGTTCCAGATTATGATAAATACTAAGGAAATCTGTTTCCATATCTATACTTTCTATGCCAGCCTCAATGGGCATATATAAAAGGCAGAAATCTACTTCTACAACCTCTGCAATCACAGTGGTCATTTCCACTCCGTTTCTTTCGTAAAAGGCAATCCTCTTTTCTCTTATCACCTTGTCTTCTTCATTTATTGCTTTTTCCGGTGCTTCACATTCTATAATGAAACCTTTTGCCTTTATATTTCGGGCTAATTCCTGAAGAAATACAGAGCCGATTCCACCACCTCTTCCAGCTTCCCGGGTTACTGCAAAGTAGTCTAACAACAGTAAATCTTTTTCTTTCCACATAAAAGTAGCATAAGCTTTTACCTGTGAATCTTCTTCCAGTACATAAGCTGTATACTTGTTAGCCGCAAAGGCATTTTCTATAACATATAAAGGTTTTACCTCATCTTCCGGAAAGTCTTCCAGAAGATATTGGTTATATATATCACTAAATTCTATAAAGTTTATTTCTCTAACTTCCTGCATCTTAATTCTATCTTTATTATCTTATTAATCTTCTGGTAATTATTACCATGCTCTTCCTAAATCTTCCTTCCAGTCATAAGGCAGTATTTCACCAAGACTTTTATAGATTCCGTTTTTTACTTCTACAATAGCTTCAAGGTTTTGTTTAGAGAGCTGACTCATCAGTTCTCTACAGCGCCCACATGGAGGCACTGCATTTCCCTCGTTATCCACAGCTACTACAGCCTGAATAATATGCTCACCATGTTTAAGCATTTCTGCGACAGCACTATGTTCTGCACAAAACCCCATGGAACATGCTGTATCTATGCTAACACCAGTATAAACATTTCCGGCACCTGTTTCTATAGCTGCTGCAACACCGCCGTATTCTATAAAATCATTCAGAACTTTAGATTTAGCGTACTGATATGCTATTTGTTTTAAATCCATGATGTTATTCTTTTATTTTTACTTAAGTATGTGATAAATTTCTCATATATTAAAAACCCATCAAGGTTTAATTTCCACTATTATTTTCTTTATACCAGCGAATTGCTTTTTGTTCTTCATCTTGTATAAAGTCATTTTTAGCGTCATTATATTCATTACCATCCTTCCACTCATTTTTTCCAAGCTCTTCTTTTAGCTTCTGGTATTCAGTTAGTACGGAAGGATGTGTCCGCAAGTAATCCCGAAATGCAATATGACGCAGCCAGTGTTCCGAGCCTACAGATATTACATGTATATGGGCTAATCTTAAATGATGATCGTGCAGCTTCTCCGGAATTTCATCTCCTTTATTAATCTGTTCAGGAAAAGACCACTCGGAAGGTTTAGCTTTTAGCTTTACAAAAAATCTTCGGTAAGGCATATCTTCATTGTATTTTTCATAATACACATACTGATTCCCGGCTAATAAAAGCGGAATTTTATCTAAATCATCTTCAGAATTAACGCCTATCATAATATCGATAACAGGCTTTGCAGAAAGTCCTTCTACGGAGGTACTTCCTATATGCTGAATATCTGTATATAGCTGAGCTGTTAATTCTTCCAGCTCCTGTTTCAGTTCTTCAAACTGTTTTTTCCAGTCAGGATTATATTTTTCTATGGTGAGCTGCATAATTGGAAAGTATTTATGAATATAATGTTCTTTTTCTGCTGAAAACTGCATTTTCTAATTTCTGAAGTTTTTCCTTTTTGATATCTTCGGAATCAGGCTTATTACATAGCAGAATTACGGATATTCCACTATTCAAATGTAATGAATTATCGGTACAGAAGCAGCAAACGGTCTGTATACAGGCGCAAGCTCAAAAACTGAGGCCTCGCTCCATTCTCTTTTTTCCGGATGATAAGTATTTCCATCAAATTTTATTTTTTTATAATTTTCAAGTATATCAAATACGTTCTTCATTATTTTTAGTTCGAAATTTTGCGCATCAGCATTTCCAATGGCCCTTGTTTAAATTTCTTATTCCAAAAAATACTGAAGTAAATACTGATGATAAAGTAACCTATAGAGAATAACAGAATATATAAAGGTTTTAAAGGAAGCTGTCCGCCTAATTCTCCCGAATAGTAGTCACCTCGCAAAAGAGCCAGTATAAGAAGACCAATTGTAAGATGAGATACATAATGCGTGAATGTCATCTGTCCTGTTTTAGCCAGATCTATAGCCCATTGTTTATCAGAAATATACTGACTCACATACATAAAAGCAGCAATAAGCATCATTCCAAAACTTATGGTATTGATTACAAAAGGTAAAAATGGCGGGATATAATCAGCATGAATAAACTCTATAACCTCGGGACTAATATTTAGATAAGCACTTATAAAACGGATAATCTCAACAAAAATGAAGAGTATAAGCCCTGTTACAAACATTTTTCGTTGGGTTCGTTTCTGTGTCCAGTCCTGCCTCCCTAAATATAAACCTACAGCAAAGTATGCAAACCATGGAAATATAGGATTCCATCCATTGTAGAACGTATTCCGAAGAAAACCTTTTACAGTCCAGAAGTCAAGATATTGTAAACTTCCAAAATCCCATCCTGTTTCGTAAGGAATAAACAATAATAAAAAATGAAAGACTGCTACAGCAATAGCAGCAGCTATTAGGTAGTACTTTTTATCTATGAATACCAGTAAAGCACCTATACTCATATACCCACCATATAAATGCAGAATATCCGCCGGCCACCACAGATAAAAAAGTACTCCAAAAACAAACAGGAAAGCAGCACGCTTCAGAATTGTTGCTCTTAATCTTTTTTTGTCTTCCGTCGTGTATTCCTGAGTACGATTTGTCATCAATGCTACTCCCATACCCGCCAGCATAACAAAAACCGTACTGGAATGTCCGCTAAACAGGGTCAGAAACCTGCCCATGAAACTATTATCATCTTTTCCGAAGACAATATTAAAGTTCACAATAAACATCCCAAAAATAGCATAAGCTCTGGCCAGATCGAATCCGATAATCCTTTTCTTCATGTTGCATATATTCCGCAGCAAAAGTCACGATTACTGCCCAACCAGCCTTTGACAAATGTCAAAAAATCCAGAAATTTTAAGATTTAATTTATAACCGCAAAAGCAATTTTTTTTTAACCACATAGATACATAGCTTTATAAGCCCCTGTAAAGGTATCTTCGATACTAACATAGATTACATAGCTGATATGTGAAAATTTATTTTCCTATTATCTAATCTCTTTTATAATATTAATCCTATGTTTCTATGTGGTTTTATATACAGGATTCATAACCGCATAAGCAATTTCTTTAACCACATAGATACATAGCTTTATAAGCCCCTGTAAAAGTATCTTCGATACTTATATAGCATACATAGCTTATGTGCGAAAATTTATTTTCCTATATCTAATCTCTCTTATAGTATTAATCCTATGTTTCTATGTGGTTTTATAAGGTATCCATCTGATTTTATATTTTCGCTCTGATCCGGCTAAGGGTTTCCAGAGAAATCCCCAGATAAGATGAGATATGGGTAAGCTTGATATGATGGATGTATTCCGGATATTTTTTCAAAAGGTTGAGATAACGATCTGTAGCACTGCGCGCATGAAAATCGAAAATACGATCTTCCAGCCAGATAACATATAATTCCGTGATCAGAATTACATATTCCATCAATTGTGGATACCGTCCTCTGATTTGATAAAAAGCATTATAATCTACCGCTTCAACCGTAACATCTGTCAGGCATTCTATAACTTCTTTGCTGGGCTTCTGATTCACCAGGCTTTCAAATGATACAGCAATATCTTCTTCAAAAAAGAATTCTGTTGTTACTTCTTTATTGTCCAGAATAAAAAACTTTCGGGCAATTCCGTTTACCATAAAATAACTTTTCCGGCAAACTTCATCCTCCTGCAGCAAAAGCTCTCCTTTCTTCAGGTGTTTAATAGTCGTTAACTGATCCATTACATTTATCGTTTCTTCATCAAAACTTTCAACGAGTACCCTGATCTTTTCGATATGTTCAGTCATTTATGGCTGTGGTTTATTTTGATTAGATTTCTCTGCCAGAATAGCATCCAGATATTTTTTTAATACCAAAGGATGACAGTGTTTTTCATCTTTTGCGGCATATACTAATGTAATTACTTCTTCGTTTTCTAATCTGTGCAGAAATTCGATTCCTGGATTCTTATCCAGTAATTCGGTTTTATATTTTGCAGAAAAATCCTTCCAGAGCGCAGGATCATGATGAAACCATTTCCTGAGATCTGTAGATGGAGCCAAATCCTTATCCCATTCAGCAATATCAGCTTTCTGTTTAGAGATTCCGCGTGGCCATAATCTATCCACCAGAACTCTGTAACCATCTTCCGGAGAAGGCTTCTCATAAACTCTTTTAAGGTGTATTGTCTGCATGACTGTAAAAGCAATGACTAAATTTATGAAAAATTATACAATATTTATTTTCTAATGGTTTTCTAATTACATTCTAAGATCTTTCTAACGGCCTTTCCAAAGTACTCAGCCTACCTTTGCAGCAAAGAAAAACAGATATGGATACCGATCCGCATTATTACAACAACTAAGCATTCTGCCGCTTCACTTTTCTGTAAGCCGGCCGGATGCTAAAACAGAAAGGTTATGAATACATTAGAATTTACACTTCGTCTTTTTATTGCATTTGCTTTGGGAGCTAGTATTGGCTTTGAAAGACAGTGGCGCCAGAAAAGTGCAGGGCTCCGCACCAACACATTAGTATGTCTTGGATCAGCAGCATTTGTACTGCTTTCTATAAGAATAGGTGGTGATGCTACCGGCAGAATAGCATCTTATATCGTTAGCGGCATTGGTTTTTTAGGTGGCGGAGTCATTATGAAAGACGGGCTTACTGTAAGAGGCCTTAATACTGCTGCCACCATTTGGTGCTCGGCTTCGGTTGGAGCTTTATGTGCAATGGGACTTCCGTTTGAGGCTGCTATTACCAGTGGTTTTATTATCCTCACTCATTTAATCCTGCGTCCGCTAGGAATAACACTTAGTAAAAATATCAATAGCAGAAGTCATTATACGGAATACCTGCTGAGCATTAAATGCAAAACAGAGGTTGAAAACCATGTACGGGTACTTCTTATGCAATCCTTAGGCGGCAATGATAAGGTTCTGCTGAAATCCCTTACCAGCGATGACAATGGAACACCCGAAAATGCTATTATCACAGCAGAAGTTCATGCTTCTGTACCACAAGACAGCTTTATGGAAAAAACAGCCAGCAGACTTACCATAGAAGATAAAGTAATTAAAGTAAGCTGGGAAATTGTAGGTACCGAAAACGATTTATAACATCAAAAAACAGCATTGAAACAATGTTAAAAAGATCCACAAACAAAAATCTTAATTCAGCAGCACTTGTAAAGCTTAAAGAAGCAGCTGTACTGAATGAAAAGATGGTGTATGCTATGCTGGAAACTTCAGAAGAAGGGCTTAGCGACAATACGGTAAAAGACCGTGTAAAAATTTATGGTAAAAACGAAATTGCAACACAGAAAGCTCCTTCATGGTTAAAGCAATTTGCCCATTCCTTTTTCAATCCATTCAATTATATATTGGCATGTATTGCTATTATTTCGTTATTTATAGATGCGATCCTGGTGCCTTCGGAAGAGAAAGACTTCAGTACCTGTATTATTATTGCCATTATGCTGCTGTTCAGTACTGTCCTTAGATTTATTCAGGAATTCCGGAGTAATAAAGCTGCAGAAGCCTTAAAGAAAATGGTAAAAACAAGCTGTCTTACCAAACGAAAATTTAAAGATAGCGAGGAGATAGAGATTGCCGATATTGTTCCGGGGGACATTGTTTTGCTCTCTGCTGGTGATATGGTTCCTGCAGACTGCAGAATACTAAAAAGTAAAGACCTTTTTATCAGTGAATCTATCCTTACTGGTGAAGCTCTTCCTGTAGAGAAAAATGCTTTTGCCATCAAGAATGCCAAAGAGCAAAACCCGCTGAGCCTTCAGAATATATGCTTTATGGGAACTAATGTAGTAAGCGGCTCCGCCACTGTGGTTGTAGCGAATACTGGTATCTTCACTTATTTCGGGAGTATCAGTCGAAATCTTGTTTCCAAGCGGCCTGAAACATCTTTCGATATCGGTGTTAACAAAGTAAGCTTTCTGCTTATCCGGTTTATGTTGATTATGACTCCGGTTATCTTCTTAATCAATGGATTTGTAAAAGATGACTGGATGCAGGCATTGTTATTTGCCATTGCGGTTGCTGTTGGGCTTACTCCGGAAATGCTGCCAATGATTGTTACTGCTAATCTTGCAAAAGGTGCTGTAAACATGAGCAAAAAAAAAGTTATTGTAAAAAGACTGAATGCCATTCAGAATATAGGCGCAATGGATATTCTATGTACGGATAAAACCGGAACACTTACATTGGATAAAATCGTATTGGAAACCCACCTCAACGTTCGGGGAATGGATGACGATGAAGTACTAAAATGGGCTTACCTCAACAGCTTCCATCAGACAGGCCTAAAAAACCTTTTGGATCAGGCTGTTCTGGATCATGCCGAAGTACACAATCTAATGAAAGCCGATGAGCTATATATGAAAGTGGATGAAATTCCTTTTGATTTTGAAAGAAGAAGAATGTCCGTTGTTCTGAATACCTCCAAAGGCAAACACTTAATGATTTCCAAGGGAGCTGTAGAAGAAATGCTTTCTCTGTGTAAGTATGCCTTAGATCCCGGAGACGACCACAGCCTGCATATTGAGAATGACAATATTGTTCCGCTGGATGAAGCTATGAAGCAAAAAATTCTCAAAATGTCTGAGAAATTAAATGCTGAAGGTCTTCGTGTACTCCTGGTTGCCATTCGGGAGTTTGAAGGAAATCACCCGCTAAACTATTCCGTTGCTGATGAAAACAATCTTATCCTTACCGGATTTATTGGATTTCTGGACCCTGCAAAACCTTCTGCGGAACCCAGTATTAAAGCACTCCACAAATTGGGTGTAGAGGTAAAAGTAATTACCGGAGACAATGATATTGTGGCAAAAAAAATATGCCACGATGTAGGAATTCCTATCAACAATATAATGCTGGGTGAAGAACTGGATCATATTTCGGATGAAGAACTAAGCAAGAATATGGATCTTTATTCAATTTTTGCAAAAGTAAGCCCCTTACAGAAACAACGTATTGTAAAAGTATTAAAATCAAAAGGCCATACCGTAGGTTTTATGGGAGACGGTATTAATGATGCGGCTGCCATTAAGGAAGCAGATGTAGGAATTTCTGTAGATACCGGTGCCGATATTGCCAAAGAAAGTGCCGATATTATATTACTGGAAAAGGACCTGATGGTATTGCGTAGTGGTGTTATCTATGGCAGAAGAACTTTTGGAAATATCATTAAATATATAAAAATGACGGCCAGTAGTAATTTTGGTAATATGTTTAGTATGATCGGTGCAAGTGCTTTTTTACCATTCTTGCCTATGCTTCCGTTACAAATACTTACCCAAAATCTGCTTTATGATATCTCCCAGTCATCTATCCCATGGGATACTATGGATAAAGATTTTCTGGAAAAGCCTAAAAAATGGGATGCCGGCAGTATTAAGAAATTCATGCTGTATATAGGTCCTTTAAGCTCCATCTTCGATTATATAACCTTTGCGGTAATGTTCTTTATCTTCAAAGCCAATACCCCGGAACACCAAAGTCTTTTTCAGACCGGATGGTTTGTAGAAGGTCTGTTGTCACAGACACTGATTGTACATATTATCAGAACTAAGAAAATACCTTTTATTCAGAGTTGGGCAGCAGCTCCGGTAGTTGCTCTTACCAGCCTGATCATGCTTATCGGGATCTCCATTCCGTTTACTCCGATAGCAGGATACCTGAAAATGCAGCCATTACCACTTTCCTATTTCCCCTATCTTCTGGGAATTCTTACCGGATACTGTATCCTGACTCAGCTGGTAAAACAATGGTTTATTAAAAAGTTCCAACAATGGTTATAGTCACAAATCAAATATTCCATGAATGAAAAAAAGAATTTTCAACCACATAGATACATAACTTTTGAAATCCAGATAGAGGTATCTTCGATACTAACACAGTACACGTAGCGGATGTGTGAAAGTTTACTTTCCTATATCAAACTTCATTTTATATGCTTCACTCTATGTGTCTATGTGGTTTTACAGAATATTAAAATCTGACCATCCTTTTACGATTAATCAACTAAAATTATTTATTTACTTTCCATATTAGAACATTCCCCTGTAGTCTTTACTACAAGGGATTGTTTTTTTGTTCTATCGGAGAATAAACTTCGATATGTAAAACCATTTATTTCAACCCGAAATACAGACTTTTTCTAATAGTTTTCTAATAGTATTCTAAAGATTTTCTAACGGGGTATTCTAAGTGATGAAAATACCTTTGCAACAGCGAAAAAAACACTATCTTGGTTACTCTGAAGATGGTATTTGAGGCTAGATAATTTAAAAATTTAATCTATTGTTACAAATAACTACTAAATATGAGAAGAACAGTACTAACATTGGCACTTTTAGCGTTCATAATCTCTTGCAAAGACTCTAAAAGTGATACTCCTCAGGATCAGGATCTCATCGTTAAAGGCGATAATGTTATCGTTCCAGAAAGCAATCCTGTCTTCAGAAAGATTAAAACCGAAACAGTTTCCGAGCAGGAACATAGTGACGGTGTCGTTTCTGCCGGTACAATTCAGGCTATTCCCAATCATTATGCAGAAATTGCGAGTCCTTTTTCGGGAAGGATAACAAAGTCTTTTGTCCGCCTCGGGCAAAATGTTTCTGCGGGCAGCCCTATCTTCGAAATTCTCTCATCTGATTATTTTTCGGTTCAGAAAGATTATACTGATGCTGTAAATGATGTACAGCTTGCGGAGAAAAACTACCGGAGACAGCAGGACCTTGTAAAACACGGTGTGGGAATCCAAAAGGAACTTGATGAAGCTGAAACAGACTTCAAAAACAAAAAGACCTCTCTCTCCAATGCATCTTCTGCACTAAAGGTATACAACAGCAAAGGTGGAGGTCTGGGCAGTCCCCTTATTGTAAGATCTCCTATCAATGGTGAGATTATTTCTAATCAGATCGTTAATGGTCAGTTTCTGAAGGGAGATGCAGATCCTGTCGTTATTATTGCCGAATTATCCAAAGTATGGATTACCGGAGAAGTAAAAGAAAAGGATATCCGCTTTGTAAACACCGGAGACCATGTTTCTGTAAAAGTAGGTGCCTATCCGGACAGAAACATTACCGGAAAAGTATACCATATTAACGAAATTGTAGACGAGGCTACCCGAAGTGTAAAAGTATTGATTGAATGCGACAATCCAGACAGAAAATTAAAACCAGGAATGTATGCTACAGTTAATTTTTCTACCACACCTGTGAATTCTATAATGATTCCGGTTACAGCATTAATGCAGAAAGACAGTTCCCAGTATGTATGGATAAAAACCGGTAAAAATCAGTTTGCAAAACGTTCAGTTATCGCAGGAGAAACAGATCAGAAAATGGTAAGAATTACTTCCGGTCTAAAGCAGGGTGATGTTATCATGACTGAGGGCGGAATCTATATGCTGGATGCAAAATAATCTATAACATCTTTATCATGAGACTATTTTCAACTTTCACAATTTATTTGTGAATATGTAAATGGTGAATAGTCAAATTCAGATCCTGCAGGATCAGGTTCAAAAATTAAAAACATGAAACAATTACTTACACTCTCTATACAGAAGAGATGGCTGATGCTGGCGCTCTTCCTTTTACTGGGGTTCTTTGGATATTATTCCTGGACCAAACTATCTGTAGAAGCCTATCCCGATATTGCTGATGTTACTTCACAGGTTGTAACACAGGTTCCGGGGCTGGCAGCTGAAGAAGTAGAACAACAAATCACCATCCCTTTAGAAAGATCTCTGAACGGACTTCCGGGAATGCACGTTATGCGTAGTAAGAGTACTTTCGGATTATCCATTATCACAATGGTTTTTGAAGATGGTGTCGACGATTACTGGGCAAGACAACGAATCCAGGAACGACTATCCGAAGTCAACCTCCCTTACGGAGCACAACCCGGATTAGACCCGCTCACCTCTCCTATCGGGGAAGTCTACCGCTATATTATCGAAAGTGATAACCACAGCCTGCGTGAGCTTACCGACTTACAAAACTTTGTTATTATTCCGCGGATTAAACAGGTTTCCGGAATTGCAGACGTAACTAACTTTGGCGGAATTACAACTCAGTTTCAGATAGAGTTGGACCCGCATAAACTGGAACAATACGGATTGTCTCTTTCCGAAGTAACCGAAACGATTTCCAAAAACAACATAAGTGCTGGTGGAAGTATGCTTCCGCGTGGTGACCTTTCCTATGTCATCCGGGGTATTGGTTTGGTAAAAGACCTGAATGACCTTGGAAAAATTGTTGTGAAAACAGAAAATGGTGTTCCCGTTTTCCTGAACGATGTAGGTACATTAAAATATGGTAACCTTGAAAGAAAAGGTATACTTGGCTATAGCGACAAAAAACGCAACTATTCTGAAAGTGTAGAAGGTATTGTACTTTTATTAAGAGGTCAAAATCCATCTCAGGTACTGGAAGGCGTTCATCAGGCTGTTGATGAGTTGAATAACGAAACTCTTCCGCCAGGCGTAAGAATACATCCATTTCTGGACAGAACTGATTTGGTAAAAACCACTCTTAATACTGTATCTCATACTTTAACTGAAGGAATTGTACTGGTTATTATAGTTCTTATTGTATTCCTGGGAAGCTGGAGAGGGGCTTTACTAGTTGCCATAACAATTCCACTCTCATTGCTATTTGCATTTATCTTAATGCATTTTACCAATATTCCGGCTAACCTTCTTTCTCTGGGGGCAATAGATTTCGGTATTATTGTAGATGGAGCCATTGTAATGCTGGAAACTATTCTGAAGAAAAGAGAAGATGATCCCGAAGAAGAACTGGAAGAGAAGAGCATTACCAAAAGAGTGATAGAAGTAGCTAAACCTATTTTCTTTTCCACCATTATTATTATCACCGCTTATTTGCCACTATTCGCATTTGAAAGAGTAGAGAAAAAACTCTTTACACCGATGGCCTTTACAGTTGGTTATGCTTTATTTGGAGCATTGGCTGTTGCACTTCTTCTTATTCCGGGGCTGGCATATGTAATTTACAGAAAGCCTCAAAAGCTTTATCACAACAAGTGGTTGGAGAAAATTAGTACTGCCTATGGAAAGAGAATTGAAAAAATTATGCAGGCTCCTAAAAAGGTTATTTTACCTGTAAGCCTTGTCCTGGCAACAGCAGGAGTATTATCCTACACGGTTGGAAAAGACTTCCTTCCGGAATTGGATGAAGGTTCCATTTGGTTACAAGTACAATTGCCTCCGGGAATATCCTTGGCAAAAGCAAAAGAAATGAGCGATACCCTACGTGCCAGAACACTGAAACATTCTGAAATTACTTATATGATGGTTCAGGCAGGACGTAATGACGATGGTACCGACCCGTGGACAGCCTCTCACTTTGAAGTTTCTGTAGGAATAAAACCTTATAAAGAATGGCCTAAAGGAAAAACCAAAGCCGATCTTATTCAGGAGCTCGCAAAAGATTATAAAGATATGCCAGGTTTTACCGTTGGTTTCTCTCAGCCGATGATTGACGGTGTAATGGATAAAATATCCGGTGCACATAGTGAGCTTGTGGTTAAGGTTTATGGTGATGACTTTAAGGAAACCAGAAGAATTGCTGAAAATGTATTGTCAACTCTGGACAAAACTCCCGGTTCTGCCGATTTAGCAATTGACCAGGAACCGCCATTACCTCAGCTTCAGATTATTGCAGACCGTGACAAAATTGCTCAGTACGGACTAAATGTATCAGATGTTGCAGATCTTATTGAAGTAGCATTGGGCGGAAAAGCCATATCACAAATCTTCATCGGCAACAAAGTATATGATATTTCATGTCGTTATACCGAGGACAGCCGCGATACTCCGGATAAAATAGGCAACCTGATGCTTACTTCGGCTTCAGGAGCTAAAATCCCATTATCTCAGGTTGCTGAAGTAAAACTAAGTACAGGTGAAAGTACCATTACACGTGAAATGAACAAGCGACATCTAACGGTAAAACTGAACCTTAGAGGCCGCGACCTTTCTTCTTTCCTGAAAGAGGCACAGGCTAAAATTGAAAATGATATTAAATACGATCATGAGAAATACCACATTAAATGGGGTGGTCAGTTTGAAAATCAAAACAGAGCCTATTCCAGACTAGCTTTCATCGTTCCGCTGGCATTGGCTATTATGTTCCTGTTATTGTATGGTGCCTTCGGGGATTTCAAACAGGCACTGGTTCTTATGTCTATTGTACCATTAGCGCTATTCGGCGGAATGCTGGCGCTTAATATCCGCGGAATGTCACTCAATGTATCATCTGCTGTAGGCTTCATTGCCTTGTTTGGGGTAGCCATTCAGAACGGAGTTATTATGATCTCACACATCAACGATCTACGAAAGAAAGGGCATGAACTGAAAGAATCTGTGATTAAAGGGGCAAGAGACCGATTCAGACCTGTATTGATGACAGCTACCGTCGCAGTAATAGGATTATTCCCGGCATCTATGGCAACAGGAATAGGCTCAGATGTACAACGTCCTCTGGCTACGGTAATTGTGTATGGACTAATGTTCTCCACGATTCTGACATTGTTTATACTACCGGCAATTTACTACATGGCTGAACGTCGATTTGGAGAAAAACAAAATTTGAAAAAAGAGACAGATGAAATGCCTGAATAAAAACCTGACGAATTTGGTTATGATAGGCTTTAGCATTCTATCTGACCTATACAACCAGCCGAGAAGCGGCGTATTAAAAAAGAGACAGATGAAATTTAATATTCGTTTTATTATAGTTACGGCAACATTACTCAGCACGGCGGGTATTGTAAAAGCACAGGAAAAAGAGCTTTTAAGCTTTAATGAATACCTTAATCTTGTTGGAAAGAAAAATCTGAATTATGCTGCACAGAAATATAATGTAAGCATGGCAGAAGCTTCTATTCAGACAGCCAATATGTTTCCGGATCCACAATTTGATATGGAAGGTTCCAACAACGGCGTTTCCAAAAAAATGGGATATACCTTTGGCGGGTCTTTCGGCTGGACTGTAGAGCTGGGAGGAAAAAGAAAAGCCCGTGTAGACCTTGCCAGAAACCAGTCTGAGCTGAGTAAAATATTATTATCAGATTTTTTCAGAAACCTCCGTGCAGACGCCAGCTTAGGTTATATTGAAGCCCTAAGAACCAAAGCCCTCCTGGATGTACAGCAAGATTCTTATAAAAACATGCTAAAACTGTCAAAATCCGACAGCATCAGATACCGTCTGGGGACAATATCTTTGGTAACCTCCAAACAAAGTAAGCTGGAAGCCGCTTCTCTTCTCAATGATGTCTATCAGGCCGAAAGTGCAGAGCAGCAAGCTATAACAGGACTATCTGTATTTCTGAGCGATAACAATCTGACGGGCAGAGATGTTGACGGTGATTTCAATGCCTTCAACAGAGATTTCGGTGTCGAGGATCTTATCACGCAGGCGCTGAATGACAGAGCCGATTTATTAGCTGCCCGCCAGAATACACAGGTGGCAAAAAGCCAGATCAATCTGGAAAGAGCCAATCGTAAAATAGATTTGGGACTTTCTGCCGGAGTATCTCATAATACAACAGCAACGAATGAAATAGCTCCTTCTCCTGCTGTAAATGCAGTGAAGCTTGGTGTAAGTATTCCGCTAAAGTTCTCTAATAACCGAAATGCAGGACTCAAGATTGCTGAAATGGCACATTCCCAGTCTCAACTGGAATATCAACAGGTAGAACAAAGTATACGTGCTGAAGTAATGCAGGCTTACCAACAGTATATGGCTACACAGAAGCAGGTGAAGCAGTTCCACAACGGGATGCTTACAGAGGCTAAAAGTATTCTGGAAGGTATTATCTACAGCTACAAAAGAGGAGAAAGCTCTATTCTGGAGGTTCTGAATGCACAAAGAACTTACAATGATGTGAGAAAGGATTACTATCAGGCTCTTGCTGATAACGCTGCAGCCTTAATAGAACTTGAACGCAAAACTGGTATCTGGGATATCTCTTTTTAAATCACTTTACTTAATTCTATAGAAATGCTCCTATGAATAAACAACAGGAGCATTTTGTTTGAAACAACCTTGCCAAGGTTAATACAACACTGACTGTTAACCTTGGCAAGGTTTAAAATATTATGTTTGTATTCAAAACCCAATCTTAAAAAAATTCCAGTTCAGAGTGTCTACTATGGTTAGCTGATTGGTTGTTACCGGAAGATCTGTAATAATCTTTAGTGTCTGCATCGCCATCATGGTTCCTACAATTCCGGGCAATGGACCAAGTACTCCGTTTTTATCACAATCGGGTACATCATCCTGATTTGGTGGTTCCGGAAAAATATTCCGTAGATTTTTACTCCCTTTATAATTGAACACTGCTATGTGCCCTTCGAATCCAAAAATACTCCCGTAAACCAAAGTTTTATCGAGTGCTATGCAGGTATCATTGACCAGATATCGGGTGATAAAATTATCGGATCCGTCTACAATCAGATCATAATCCTGAAAGATTGACTGTATATTTTCAGGTCCTATTTTTTCGTTTATAGTAATAAACTTAACCGAAGAATTTAACGCTGAAACAAAAGCTATAGCACTTTCCGTCTTTAATTTTCCAACATTGGATTCGGTATGAATCACCTGTCGGTTCAGATTATGCAGTTCTACCCTGTCGAAATCTGCAATCCCGATAGTACCAACTCCACTCGCCGCTAAATACTGAATAACCGGGCTTCCTAAGCCCCCGGCACCTACTACCAGTACTTTGGCATTTTTTATTTTCCGCTGTCCGTCAACACCGATTTCCTCAATAAAAATCTGACGGCTATAGCGGCTAAATTCTTCATTAGTTATAGAATCTTCTTTCATAGAATAATTGTAATAATTATGAGATACATCAATATCAACAACAAAAGCGAGAAAAAAACAATTGCTTTTTAAGGCTTAATAAACCACATAGAAACATAGAACAAATGAAATAAAATTTTATATAGGAAAATAGGCTTTCACACATCAGCTATGTACTCTATGTTAGTATCGAAGATACCTACTTCTAATACAAGAAAAACTTTATTTCTATGTGGTTAAAAAATTAGAACACAAAGTCACGATTTAATACAAACTTCGCTCTTTTGTTACTTTTGTGGTTAAATAAAAATTCATATTATTTATGACACAAATATTTCGTACTTCTAAATTCTGACTTCGTACTTTAAAAAACTTTATCCCAGTCTTTCATCACAGGATCATAGCCTGAGTTGCGGATAATATTTTTAACTTCCTCCATGCTTCTTTCATCACTGGTTTCAAACTGTTCAAGAGACTGCGGATCCACAGCATAACCACCAGGATTGGTTTTGGATGCAGCACTCATAGTCGTTACCCCCAATGGAATTACATGGTTCCTGAAATTTTCGTTCTCTCTTGTAGAAACCGAAATCTCCAGATCTTCATTCCATATCCGGTAAGCGCAGATGAGTTGTAACAGATCCCTGTCACTCATAATAAAATTAGGTTCAATAATTCCTTCTGCAGGTCTTAACCGTGGAAATGAAACCGAAAACTTAGTCTGCCAATATTGTTTCTGGAGGTAGTCTATATGCAGGGCATTAAAAAAACTATCTACCCGCCAGTCTTCAAGTCCCAGTAAAACGCCCAGTCCTATTTTATGCAGTCCTGCCTCTCCTATTCTGTCGGGTGTGTCGAGTCTGAAATCGAAATTGGATTTCTTTCCCTTAGGATGATATTCTTTGTAAACAGCTTCATGATAAGTTTCCTGGTACACAAGTACAGAATGCACACCGGCATCGTGTAATGACTGATATTCTTTCTGAGATAAAGGCTGAACCTCAACAGAAATATTGGCAAAGTAAGGCCGAAGCAGCTTGATAGCATTTAGAAAATATTCTATACCCACTGTTTTATTAGCCTCCCCGCTCACCAGCAGGACATGGTTTACTCCCATTGTTTTCAGTGCCATTGCTTCTATTATAATTTCTGTATTGGACAGTGTTTTACGCCTGATCTTATTATCCAGACTAAAACCACAATAGGTACAGATATTCTGGCATTCGTTACTCAGGTATAATGGTGCATACATCTGTATAACTTTACCAAATCTTTTCTGAGTAAGATTTTGTGCCATTTGAGCCATAGTCTCCAAGTAGGGGGCTGCCGCAGGAGAAAGCAATACCATAAAATCTTCAACAGTTCTTCTTCTCTTATTCAATACACTTTTCACCTGCTGTTCCGTGGTTGTATAAATTTTGTCTTTTATCCGATCCCAGTCATATTGCAGAAAAGTATTTTTAAATGTTTTCATGTATTCGTTTTTTATAATTCAGTTAATAACTACAACAGCACAAATTTTATAAAACCACATAGACACATAGAGTGAAGCATATAAAATGAAGTTTGATATAGGAAAGTAAACTTTCACACATCAACTATATGTGCTTAATAATATCTTCACATAAAACCGGAAAAACTATGAGCCTGTCGAAGCCTTATATTTTTTGATAAAATCTAAATGAGCTATATGTATCTATGTAGTTGATTTTTTCAAAACACAATGGCACGATTTAATATAAACCTTCAACATTGCTTTTAAGACACAAAGGAAAAATCAAAGATTTTTCTGTCCATACTAAGATGTTTACTATTTTATCCTAGGATAAAATCCTTGTGTCTAAAAACAGTATCTTATTCATTGCCTTTAATGCCTTCGTGTTATGCTAACAGCCATTAGCTCTTATAAAAATGAGGTTAACGGACTGGATGCTACTGCTCCGGAGTGTATGTCTCCCAGTTGAGCTTCATAACCTCTTCTTCCGGCTATAACAGCTTCTCTAAATGCTATCGCCATTTGTACAGGATCACCTGCCACTGCTATTGCTGTGTTTACCAGAACTGCGTCTGCTCCCATTTCCATCGCTTTTGCGGCGTCCGACGGAGCTCCTATTCCGGCATCTACCACTACAGGCACATTACTTTGCTCAATAATAATTTCCAGAAAGTCCAATGTTCTCAAACCTTTATTACTTCCTATAGGTGCACCTAAAGGCATAACTACAGCAGTTCCTGCATTTTCCAATCTTTTGCATAATACCGGATCAGCATGTATATAGGGCATAACGATAAAACCTAATTTAGCCAATTCTTCAGTAGCTTTCAGTGTTTCTATAGGATCGGGTAACAGGTAACGGGGATCAGGATGTATTTCCAATTTCAGCCAGTTTGTTTCCAGGGCTTCTCTTGCCAGTTGTGCTGCCAATACAGCTTCCTGTGCATTTCTAGCTCCGGATGTATTAGGCAGAAGATGAACCTCCGGCAACTGTAAAGCGGTTAATAGATCATCGGAATCCGACTGATGGTCTATACGTTTTAGTGCCATTGTTACCAATTCGGATCCGGAAGCTTTTACAGCTTCTGTCATTTGGGACATACTCCCAAACTTTCCTGTTCCCAGAAATAATCTGGATGTATAAATTCTGTCTGCTATTTGTAAGTTACTCATTGAATATTGTTTTAATGGTTGAAACCAATTCAGGGTTTTTAGCAATTAGTCCGGATACAGCGACTCCATATAAACCAACATCTTTTAGAGCGTTGATATCTTCTACCTGAATGCCGCCGATAGCGAAAACTGGTGGTAAGCTAATTTGTTGCTCCTGAAAATGTTTAAAAATGTTTTTATAGCCTTCCAGCCCGAGAATTGGACTTAATTTTTCTTTTGTAGAGGTAAATCGAAAAGGGCCTAAACCTATATAATCACAGTTTTCATCAATACGTTGTTTGATATCCTCAATAGTATTAGCCGTCCCTCCAATAATTTTATGATCTCCCAGAATATTTCGGGCTTTCGTTATCGTGGTATCTGTTAATCCCAGATGTACACCATCTGCATCAATTGCTTTGGCTATACTCACGTGATCATTGATGATACATTGAGCACCAAATTCTCTACAATGTTTTTGTACTTTTATACAAAGTTCCTGCAATGCTTCTGCATCTGAATTCTTCCAACGTACTTGAATCCAGTCAGCTCCATTAAGCAAAGCTTTCAGGATATTCCTTTCCTGCTCTTCAGCATTTACGCCCTGTGATATGTATTGCAGTTTACTCAACATGATTTTGATTCTGTAATTGATTTAAAAATTTGTTTTTACAATTCAAAAATACCTGAAGCGGGTTTGGACTTTGCCAGATATTCCCTAGCATAGCCACACCATCTGCTCCTGATTTTAATACTATATCTATATTATTTTCATCTATTCCCCCCAGTCCTATTAGCTGAACATTTTTATTGGTTCTTCGTTTAAGTTCATTCAGAATATTGTGCTCTGCTCCATAACCTTGCTTGGATATACTCGGGAATACTGGAGATAAGAAAGCATAAGTCCATTCGGTACCCAATTCATTAAATTCTTCGATAGAATGGGTGGAAGTCGACAGAATATGCTTTCCCTGAAAGTTTACATGCTCATTATTTAATCTGCTTTCTTCTCTGAAATGTAATCTTACAATTCCAAATTTTTCTGCCAGATTGTAATGAGAATGCAAAACCAGCTGATGTCTGTAATCTTCATCAACTTGGCTAATATAATCGCGCATGGCAACATCAGACAGCCAATATTTCCTGACATGAAAATAATCGAGTCCGTTAGCTAACAGTTCATTGATCCAGTAGGCTTCCTTTTCTGCCTCTTGTTCCGGAGAGAAAACAATGATCATAAGTAGATTTCTTTACCTGCTTCGATAAACTCTTTCGACTTCTCATTCATTCCTTGTTCAGCAGCATCTCTGATTTCCTGTGTAATCTTCATCGAACAGAATTTAGGACCGCACATCGAGCAGAAATGAGCTACTTTCGCACCATCCGCCGGTAGTGTTTCATCATGGAATTCTCTTGCAGTGTCCGGATCTAAAGAAAGGTTAAACTGGTCTTCCCAACGGAATTCAAATCGGGCTTTACTCAATGCATTATCCCGATATTGTGCTCCCGGATGTCCTTTAGCAAGATCAGCTGCATGAGCTGCAAGTTTGTAGGTAATTACACCGTCTTTTACATCTTTTTTATTTGGTAAACCTAAATGTTCCTTTGGGGTAACATAGCAAAGCATTGCACAGCCATACCAACCAATCATAGCAGCACCAATAGCAGAAGTAATATGATCATAACCCGGTGCTATATCCGTTGTTAATGGTCCTAGTGTATAGAAAGGCGCTTCATCACATTCTTCAAGCTGCTTTTCCATGTTTTCTTTAATCATATGCATTGGCACATGCCCAGGTCCCTCTATCATTACCTGTACATCGTGTTTCCAAGCAATCTTGGTAAGCTCACCCAAAGTTTCCAACTCCGCAAATTGTGCTGCATCATTGGCATCGGCAATAGAACCCGGTCGCAATCCGTCGCCCAAAGAAAAAGCAACATCATAACGCTTCATAATTTCGCAGATCTCTTCAAAATGCGTGTACAGGAAATTCTCCTGATGGTGGAACAGACACCATTTAGCCATAATAGATCCGCCACGCGAAACAATCCCCGTAACACGACTTGCAGTAAGGTGGATATAGCGTAACAGTACTCCGGCATGAATGGTAAAATAAGAAACACCTTGCTCTGCCTGCTCTATCAGGGTATCTCTGAAAATTTCCCAGGTAAGATTTTCTGCAACACCTTTTACTTTCTCCAATGCCTGATAAATAGGCACTGTTCCTATGGGAACTGGGGAATTCCTGATAATCCATTCCCGTGTTTCGTGGATATTCTTTCCGGTAGATAAATCCATAATCGTATCTGCACCCCAACGGCAAGCCCATACTGCTTTTTCTACTTCCTCTTCGATATTGGAAGTCACAGCACTGTTACCAATATTGGCATTAATCTTCACCAGAAAATTACGACCGATAATCATGGGTTCACTTTCAGGATGGTTGATATTATTCGGTATAATTGCTCTACCGGCAGCGATCTCGCTCCGCACAAATTCCGGTGTAATCTTTCCTTTAGGTGTATTGGCACCAAAGCTGTCACCACGGTGTTGTACAGCCATTCCTTTGGTAGAAGTTTCCAGCTGCTCAATTTTCTGATTTTCGCGTATGGCCACATATTCCATTTCAGGGGTAATGATGCCTTTCTTTGCATAGTAAAGTTGGCTTACATTCATTCCTTCTTTGGCAACCATTGGTTTATGGCTATACTCAAATCTCAAATCATCCAGCTTTGTATCTGCCAATCTTTTTTTTCCATATTCAGACGTTATACCTTCCAGTATATTTACATCTTCTCTGTTCAGAATCCATTGTTCGCGAATTCTGGGTAATCCTTTACGAACATCTATAACTGCCTGATCATCGGTATAAGGTCCTGAAGTATCATATACCGTAACCGGCGGATTGACTTCTATACCTCCCGAACTAAGTTTGGTCTGGCTTAGTGAGATCTCACGCATTGCCACTTTAATCGGGAAAAGCTGACCATCGATGTATACTTTCTTAGAATTAGGTAATGATGTTTGGGTGATTGTCTTCATATTTTCTGTCTTTTTATTGTTTACTTAGTATTAACCTCCTTGTGTTGCGGTGATGATAAGAACAGAATCTTTATCCTGAAGAACAGTATTGCCCCAGTCGGTCTTGGGGATAACCTGATTGTTTACAGCTACAGCAATACCTTTGGACTTGCCGCCGGCTTCCAGATGTATTAGTGCTTCCAATGTGGAAGGTAAATGCTCGTAATTTCTTTTCTCGTGATTAATTGTAAGTTCCATTCCTGATAATTTTTAGATATATAACTTCAGGAATGGCCACAAAAGTGCAGAAAGCACCAATGAAGACATTTTACTTTTCCCTACGCCAGTATGACCCGGATCAGGTTCTAAGGGTAAAATCTCAGCCTGCATATTTGCAGACACCCCTAAAGTCGATTACAAAGATAGAAAAAAACCGACAGGTTGTTTATGATCTCTGAAATTCTTTATTCAGATAGTCATTAATTACTCCCTGCTATTATTTTAGAAATAGAAAATTTCATGTAAATTTGGAGTTATTTATTACATAATGAAGAAGTTTATATTTCCTTTATTAGTTTTCGGGACACTAACATTTGCCCAGAAAAAGTATGTGATGGTGATCCACGGAGGTGCCGGAACAATAACCAAAGCCAACCTTTCTCCTGAAAAAGAAAAAGAATACCGCGAAAAACTTACAGAAGCCTTACAAAAGGGATATGCCGAGATCAAAAACGGTAAATCTTCTTTAGATGCAGTATCTGCAGCTATTATGGTTATGGAGGATTCACCTTTGTTTAACGCCGGAAAAGGTGCTGTCTTTACTAATGAGGGAAGAAATGAACTGGATGCTTCCATTATGAACGGAAAGGATCAAAAAGCTGGTGCTGTTGCTGGTGTTACCACTATAAAAAATCCAATTTTGGCTGCAAGAGCTGTTATGGATAAATCGGAACATGTCATGATGGCTGGCCCCGGAGCAGAGAAATTTGCAAAAGAGCAGAAACTGGAAATTGTAGATCCTAAATATTTCTGGACGGAAAAAGCATGGAATAGCCTTCAAAAAGTAAAGGCTATGGAAACTACTAAGAAAACAAGCCTAAACAATAAAGAACAGTATCCTGACTATTTTATTGTTGATCATAAATTTGGTACTGTCGGTGCTGTAGCGCTCGACAAAAACGGAAATATTGCTGCCGGAACTTCTACAGGAGGTATGACCAACAAAAAGTACGGCCGAATCGGTGATTCGCCTATTATTGGTGCCGGAACCTATGCTAATGAACAGGTAGGAATTTCCGGGACAGGATGGGGAGAATTTTTTATCCGTACAGTAGCTTCTAAAACAGCTGCAGACCGTATGAAATATCTTCATAAACCTGTTACTGAAGCAACACAGGAAAGTATTGATGAAATTGGAAAACTAGGTGGAAACGGAGGCCTTATCGCACTGGATAAAGATGGAAATGTAGCAATGCCTTTCAATACCGAAGGAATGTACCGCGGAACAGTAACCGATAAAGGCGAAATAGAGGTATATATCTACAAGTAGAAAACCACATAGAAAGATAAAAATCATTAAACTATGAGGTCACACAGGAAAAATAAATTTTCACACAGAGGTAAGTATTATAACTTTTAACAGCTATGTCCTACCCAGGCGACTATCCAATACTTTTCAAAGTTAAACCTATGTATCTATGTGCTTAAAAATGCGATCCGACCTCTGTAACAAATTCTGAAAAGAGAGACTAACAAGAAAAAATAATAATGCTAAAAGCTATAAATGTTACTAAAACCTATAATGCAGGTAAAAAGGTAGCACTCAACAACTTCAGTATCGAAGTTCCAAAAGGAAGTATTTACGGTCTTCTGGGACCTAACGGTGCCGGAAAAACATCATTTATTCGTATTATTAATCAGATCACGCAGCCTGACAGCGGAGAAATTTTTATTGACGGCCAAAAGTTAAGCCCTGAGCATATTCAAAAGATTGGATACATGCCTGAAGAGCGTGGTTTGTATAAAAACATGACCATCGGAGATCAGCTCACCTATTTTGGAGAGCTAAAAGGTATGTCTAAACACGATGCTATTACACAAGCTAAATATTGGTTTGAACAGTTGAATATAGACCAGTGGTGGAAGAAAAAGCTATCTGAACTTTCTAAAGGTATGGCTCAGAAAATACAATTTGTGGTAACTGTTCTGCATCAGCCTAAATTGTTAATTCTGGATGAACCTTTTTCAGGATTTGATCCTGTAAATGCCAATCTGATTAAAGATAAAATTTTGCAATTGAAAGAACAGGGAACGACAATTATCCTGTCTACGCACCGAATGGAATCAGTAGAAGAAATGTGTGATTATGTTGCCCTGATTAACCAGTCGAATAAAATACTGGACGGAAAGGTATTCGATGTCCGTGAGCAGTTTAAACAAAACCTGTTTAATGTAGTATTGACAGACCTGCAATCTGACAACTTTGAAAACTTTAAGACCAGATATACACCGGATAATATTATTCAGGAAAACGGACTAATTAGTTTCCAAATTCGAAATGAAAGCAATTCTAATATCCTGCTGGAAGAGCTGTTAAAAACTGGAAAGGTGAGGGTTTTTGAAGAGAAAATCCCAAGTATGAATGAAGTATTCATTAATGCTGTAAAGTAAATCTCGAACCCAACGACTGAACTTATGAAAAATATTATACTTATTACCAAAAGAGAATACCTTACCCAGGTAAAGAAAAAATCTTTTGTTGTACTTACCCTTATGGCACCTATCCTACTTTTGTTGTTTGGCGCTGTCATTACTTACATGTTCAAAGCGAACAAAACCCATTATAACATCGCAGTAGTAGATAACAGTCAGAGTTTTTCCAAAATGAAAAATTCAGGTGATATTACCTACCAATATGTCTCTGAAAAAAGTGCAGGAACAATAAAGGGAACATTAACAGAAACAGAAGCTATAGATGGACTTTTGGTTATTCCAAGACTGGAAGATAACGACTACAGTAAACTGGAAACACAAACAAAACTGTACACGAATAAACAGATAGGCTTTGATTCCCGTAAAGAAATTTCTTCCGCTATTTCTGATGAAATCAGAAAGCTTAAAATAAAGGAACTTGGTATAAAGGAATCACAGATTCTGAATCTGAATCAGAATTTCACACTGAATACGGAGAACCTAAAGGAGAAAAAGCAAGATGATGATGCCTTTCTTTTTGGCGTAAAATCTGCATTAGCGGGTATCCTTATGTATGCTACATTTATGTTTATCATTATGTATGGTGTACGGGTAATGCGTAGTGTACTGGAAGAAAAAAACAACCGTGTTGTAGAGATTATTATTTCGTCTGTAAAGCCTTTTGAGCTAATGATGGGAAAAATTCTGGGCGTAACCTTGGTAGCCCTTACACAGTTTATTATATGGATTGCTATGACGGTAAGTGCTGCCGTATTTTTTAATCAGAAATACTCGGTTGCAGCAGCCGGCCCAATGGATAAACTAGGAAATATTCAGGAGATCTTTACTATGGTATCTCACAGTCTTCTGGGTATGGATTATGTAACTATTATCGGTGTATTTATATTCTACTTCCTTTTAGGGTACATCTTCTACAGCTCTATTTATGCTGCTGTAGGCTCTGCCGTAGACAATGAAACAGAAACTCAGCAATTCACATTATTTGCGATTTTACCACTAATGCTGAGCTTATATGGCAGCTTTAGTATTATGAATAACCCTGAAGGTCCTTTAGCTTTCTGGCTGTCTATAATTCCGTTGACATCACCGGTTGCTATGATTGCCAGAATACCATTTGGTGTACCTATGTGGCAATTATTACTTTCCATGGCATTACTTGCCGCATCAGCTCTGTTTATGATCTTTGTAGCAGGAAAAATCTACCGTGTGGGTATTCTGATGTATGGCAACAAAGCTTCGGTAAAAGAGCTTTGGAAATGGATCAGAAGCTAGCTAATTATGAAGTTAGAAGTACGAAATTAGAAATATTAAAATTCAACAGACAGATCTGTAAAATAAAAAATCCCGTTAACCCGGGATTTTTTTATGTCTTAATGTTATTTGTCTTATTTGAAGATATAGCTAACACCAACGCTCGCTACCTGTTCAGATTTGCTCTTAGAGCTTAATTCATTTACTAAACCTTTGTAAGTATTGGTAAGTCCTAAGTCATACTTAATTGTGAATTCCCACTCTCTTTTAAGGCTATACCCTATTCCTAATCCGATTCCAAAGTTAAAGCTTGCCGCTTTACCATTAAAATTGCTAGTTCCACTATAATCAGGATCATAGTAAGGTCTATCTTGAGGAACATTTTTAACATTCTGGTTTACCAGGAAGTTAAATCTTGGGCCTGCCATTGCAAAAAACTCAGATGGTGCTTCAGAGAAATAAGCTTTGAAGTATACCGGAACGCTGATGTAGTTATTTGCATATACTGCATTATAACCATTAGCATTACGATCTCCGTTCTTAAAATCGCTATCCTTTCCTGTTTCACCAGCACCGTAGAATAATACCTCTGGCTGTAAGAAAAACTGATTAGCAGTTCCTATCGGGATTAAGGCTAATCCACCTGCCTGAAAAGTATATCTTGCTCCTGATGGTCTGTGTGCATTGCTCACTCCTGAACGGTTAAGCCCTGCAGTAACCCCAAATCTGGTGTTGTTAAAGTCTATCTGGGCAAATGAAAGCGTAGATAGTGCTAATGCAGAAGTAAAAAGTAATTTCTTCATAAAATTTCTGTTTTTTTAATTTTATGAGGCAAATATAATGAAAACTTTCACTACATAAGCTTTTTGACTGTCACATATATACTACACTGCCTATAGGGCATAAAAAAATCCCGAATTTTCGGGATTTTATTTATGTTTTTAGCAAACAATTATTTGTTTAAAACTTTTGCTACAGTAGCACCGATATCAGCAGGAGAAGCTACAACATTGATTCCGCATTCTGCCATAATCTTCATTTTAGCTTGAGCAGTATCATCATCACCACCTACGATAGCACCTGCGTGCCCCATTGTTCTTCCTTTAGGAGCTGTCTGACCTGCGATGAAACCTACAACTGGTTTAGTAGAACCAGAAGCTTTGTACCATTTAGCAGCATCACCTTCTAGCTGACCACCGATCTCACCGATCATAACTACAGCTTCAGTTTCAGGGTCATTGATGAATAATTCTAAAGCTTCTTTAGTAGTAGTACCAATGATTGGGTCACCACCAATACCGATAGCTGTAGAAACTCCGAATCCAGCTCTTACAACCTGATCAGCTGCTTCATATGTTAAAGTACCTGACTTAGATACGATACCTACTTTACCTTTCTTGAAAACGAAACCTGGCATAATACCAATTTTAGCCTCGTCAGAAGTAATGATACCAGGGCAGTTTGGACCGATTAAACGACAATCTTTATCCTGGATATAGTCCTTAACTTTTACCATGTCAGCTACAGGAATACCTTCAGTAATACAAACGATTACTTTGATACCTGCATCGGCAGCTTCCATTACTGCATCAGCAGCAAATGCTGGTGGTACGAAGATAATACTTACATTAGCTCCTGCTTTTTCTACAGCTTCTGCAACAGTGTTGAATACAGGCTTCCCTAAGTGCTCAGAACCACCTTTTCCTGGAGTTACACCACCTACTACATTTGTTCCGTATTCTATCATTTGACCTGCATGGAAAGTACCTTCATTACCGGTAAATCCTTGTACGATTACTTTCGAATCTTTGTTTACTAATACTGACATTGTTGATTTTTTGTAAAATTAATATTTTTTATTAGATTTTTGAAATTTAATTAAAGCCTGCTCAGCTTCACCGCTTTTTTATAGAACTCTTTTGCTGGTTCAGCAGGGGCACCGAAATATGTACCGGTTTTCAGGTCTTTAGAAACACCTGAAGTTGCCAGAACAACTGTTTTATCTTCAATTGTTACAGAAGATGCAACACCTACCTGTCCCCATAATGTAACATCGTTCCCTATATTACAACATCCGGCAATACCTACTTGTGATGCAATAAGACAACGTTCACCAATAATGGTATCATGTCCTATCTGTACCTGATTATCTATTTTAGTAGATTTTCTGATTAGTGTAACATCGGTAACACCTCTGTCTAGTGTACAGTTAACACCAACCTCTACATCGTCCTCCAAAACAACATGTCCAACGGATTGAAGTTTTTCAAAACCATTGGCTGTTTTACGGTAATAAAAAGCATCACCTCCCAACACAGTTCCGGACTGGATAATCACATTATTACCAATAACTGTTCTGTCACCAATAACTACATTAGGATGGATCATACAGTTATCTCCTATTTTCACATCGTTTCCAATTACTACAGAAGAGTGAATAATAGTAGTATCTCCAACTTCAAGATTATGTCTTTCTTCTTTGAAGTCCTGAGTTCTGGTAAAGTGAGTATTGATTAAGTTGAAATCGCGGAACGGATCCTCAGAAATAAGAAGTGCTTTTCCTTCCGGGCATTCTACTTCCTGATCTATAAGAACAATAGTAGCAGCTGAATTTAAAGCTTTGTCGTAATATTTTGGATGATTGACAAAGACAATATCTCCGGCTGTAACACGATGTATTTCATTAGTGCCTAAAACCTGAAATTCAGCATCACCAACATAGCGTGCTCCGATAAGATCGGCAATTGTTTTCAGATTCTGAGCTTTTTTAAATTTCATCCGTTTATCTTTTATTTTTTGTTGCCGGACGGAACGGAACTTACAATGATATTACCTGTTTGGAAAAACTCATTATAAGTTTCGTTTCATTCGTATATTTTTTTTTAAGATCTGATAAGATGCAGTTGTTCGATTGTAATCAACAGCTACACTTTATCAAAGTGTCATCTTATTTAATTCTTTCGATGTAGCTACCGTCCTCAGTATTGATTCTGATTTTTTCTCCCGGTTCTATAAATAAAGGAACCAGTACTCTTGCACCAGTTTCAACGATTGCATTTTTCAATGCGTTAGTCGCTGTATTTCCTTTTACACCTGGATCTGCTTCAATAACTTCTAAAGTTACAGTTGGTGGAATTTCCGCTGATAACGGAGCCTCATCTGCTTCTTTTAAAACGATTGTAACCTCTTCACCTGCTTTCATAAACTGAGCATTTTCAATCATTTCTTTGTTGATATAGATCTGAGTGAAGTCATCATTATTCATGAAATGGAAGCCATTTTCATCGTCATAAAGGTACTGAAATTTTCTGGTAATTACTTTAACCTCTTCGATCTTGTGTCCTGCAGAAAATGTATTATCTAACACTTTCCCGTTGGTTACACTTTTCAGCTTTGTTCTTACGAAAGCAGGACCTTTTCCTGGTTTTACGTGAAGGAATTCAATTACCTTATAGATATCATTGCTAAATTCAATACAAAGACCTTTTTTAATGTCTGCAGTTGTTGCCATTGAGTATTTTTATATTTTTTTGTTTCTTAATTTTCTAATCTTTTGAGGAATTACCGTATCCTTTTACAATACCTCTTGGTGAGTTCTGGATAAAAGTAATAATCTCGTCTCTCTCCGCAGTAGGAAGAAGCTCTTTTTCAATATATTCTATTGCCTGGGTAGCGTTTTTCTTCATCTGGAAGATAGCGCGGTAGATAGACTGGATTTCGTAGATTTTCTCGTTAGTGAAACCTCTTCTTCTTAAACCGATAGAGTTAATGCCAGCATAAGAAATAGGTTCTCTGGCTACTTTGATATAAGGCGGAATATCTTTTCTTACCAGAGTACCTCCGGAAACCATCACATGCTTTCCGATTCTGGAGAACTGATGTACCGCACTAAGTCCACCGATAAAAGCATAATCATCGATTTCTACGTGACCAGCAATTCCGCTTCCGTATACTAATACAACATGATCTCCAATGACACAGTCATGTGCGATATGTACATTAGCCATAATAAGGCAGTTACTACCAAGCTTGGTATATCCTAGTGCTTTTGTTCCTTTGTTAACCGTAACATTTTCTCTGATAGTGGTATTATCTCCGATAATTACCTGTGTATCTTCACCTTCATATTTAAGATCCTGAGGAGCCGCAGCTATTACAGTTCCGGGGTAAATTTTACAATTCTTCCCGATACGTGCCCCGTCCATAATGGTTACATTTGGTCCGATCCACGTTCCTGATCCGATTTCCACATCTCCTGCGATGGTTGTGAAAGGTTCTACAATAACCTGACTTCCTATTTTTGCTCTTTTATCTACAGCGGCTAATTGATGTATCATCACTTACTTATTCGGTTTTATTTTTTGCTACCTGTGCCATTAGTTCTGCTTCAATAGCTACAGTATCTCCTACATAGCCATATCCCTGCATATGAACAATTCCTCTTCTGATAGGTTCCATTAATTCAATCTTGAAAATAACGGTATCTCCCGGAACAATTTTTCTTTTGAACTTTACATTATCCATTTTAATGAAATATGTAGAGTAATTTTCCGGATCCGGTACGTTAGCCAATACTAAAATACCTCCTACCTGTGCTAAAGCCTCTACCTGTAATACACCCGGCATTACTGGTTCTTTAGGAAAATGTCCTACAAAGAAAGGTTCGTTCATGGTAACATTTTTCAACCCTACCACGTGGCTGTCAGATAATTCTAAGATTTTATCTACTAATAAGAATGGCGGACGGTGAGGAAGAAGTCTCATAATCCCGTTTATATCATAAACAGGATCTGCCTTCAAATCAAAATCCGGCACATTTTTCTTTTTCTGCAATTTATATTGTCTGTTTAATTTTTTGGCAAATTGTGTATTTACAAAGTGCCCTGGTTTGTTCGCAATAACTTTACCTTTTATTTTAACACCTACTAAAGCAAGGTCACCAATAACGTCTAGTAATTTGTGACGTGCTGCTTCGTTCGGATATTTAAGGGTAACATTATCTAATATACCATTTGGTCTGATAGAAACATCTTCCTTACCAAAAGCAAATTTTAATTTCTCTATAGTTTCAGGCGTCAATTCTTTATCAACATATACGATAGCATTGCTGATATCTCCACCTTTAATTAATCCGTGATCTAAAAGCATTTCCAATTCGTGTAAGAAGCTGAATGTTCTTGCGCTGGAAATTTCATCTTTAAATTCAGAAATATGTTTCAGACTTGCATTCTGAGTTCCCAAAACTTTAGTTCCGAAGTCTACCATACAGGTAATTTCGTAGTTATCTGCAGGTATTATTGTAATCTCTGAGCCTGAAGCCGGGTCTACATAATTTAATACCTCTTTAATAACAAGGTAATCTCTTTGTAGTTCCTGTTCTTCTACGCCAACAGATTCAATGGCTTCGATAAAGTATTTGGATGATCCGTCTAAAATAGGAGGTTCTGAACTATCCAGTTCGATAATAACATTATCAAGATCCATACCTACCAAAGCTGCTAAAACGTGCTCAGAAGTATGAATGCTTACTCCTTTCTTTTCAAGGGAAGTACCTCTTTCTGTACTGGTAACATAATTAACATCTGCTTCTACTGTAGGATGTCCTTCCAGATCAGTACGTACAAACACAAAACCTGTATTTTCTTTTGCAGGTTTCAGTGTCATGATTACATTCTTACCGGTATGAAGTCCAATTCCCGAAAGGGTTACTTCTTCTTTTAAAGTCTTTTGCTTATCACTCATTAGTGCTATCTTTTGAGTTTATGTTTTCTAAATTATTAATTCTTTGTACGATATTCGGGAAATTACGGAAGTGCACGTAACTTCTTCTGAAGTCGGTTGCTGAAATTGCAGGTGATCCGTAAAGTACTTCATGATCGCTAACACTGCTGTTAACTCCACTTTGTGCTTGGATTTTCACTTGGTTCCCGATATTAATATGCCCCACAATCCCTGTCTGGCCACCAATCATATTCCAGTGTCCGATAGTTGTTGAGCCTGCAATTCCTGCCTGAGCCGCAATTACATTATTCTCACCTAATTTCACGTTATGGGCAATCTGAATAAGGTTATCAAGCTTCGTTCCTTTACCTATAATTGTTGAACCAATCGTAGCTCTGTCTATAGTACAGCCAGCGCCTATTTCTACATTGTCTTCAATAATTACATTTCCTAATTGTGGAATCTTCTTGAAACCATCTGCTGTAGGCTGGAAACCAAACCCGTCTCCGCCGATTACAGTATTGGAGTGGATCACACAATTGTCCCCGATTACACAGTCATCGTAAATTCTGGCACCACTATCAATCTGACAGTTTTTACCAATTTTCACATTTTTACCAATATAAACTTGTGGATAGATTTGTGAACCTTCACCAATAACAGATTTATGAGAAATATAGGTAAATGCTCCGATATAGACATCATCCATTATTTTAGCAGATTCACTGATAAAGGCAGGTTGTTCTATTCCTGTCTTTTTTGACTGTAAATCCTGATACAGATTCATCAATACCTGAAAAGCTAAATATCCATCTTCCACAGCAATAAGGGCAGACGGATATTTTTTATCTTTATCTATTAGATTTTCCGAAATAATAACGACCGACGCTTCAGTATTATCCATCAGGGATAAATACTTAGCATTCGCAAGGAAAGAAAGATTGCCTTTCCTACCCTCCTCGATCTGAGAAAATCCGGACACTTTTGTCTCAGGATCCCCTATAACTTTACCTTTAACTAGGTTTGCAATTTGCTCTGCAGTAAATTCCATAGTTTGCAAAGATACTAAAAAAGTGAATAATTTTATCTTTTCAGATCCTGAATTACAACAGGTAAAACTTCTCTCGGAAAAGATAAGATATATTTAGTACTGGACGTCTTTAAATGCTGGGTTAATATCTGATTTTCGGACTTATCTAATGCAAAAACATCTTCAGATTTACTTTTCAGAAAAATTGGTTGCTTGTTTGTATCATATGGCAGCAAAGTTCTTTCGATTTGATCTACCAGCCATTCCGCATTATCTATCCCGTAGAACTCATTGGTCTTTTGGATAATTTTGTCCACAGTCTCTTTGTCAAAAGCTTTTTCCGAAATAATATTTTTAGGAAAATGTCTTTGAGTGATTGATTTACATAAATGGCTCAATACAAAATCCGAATGGTTCTGCCAGTTTTTAAGTCCGAACATAATGTCTGAATCGTCCATCTCGGTAAAACGTCTGAGATCTTCTTCAGTCATTTTATCAAATTTATTTTTCTTCAGAAAATAACTCAGGTTTTCTGTAGCAATAAGATCTTCACCCTGCGCAGCCAATTCTTTTGCTCTTTTCAGTACTTTTATAAGTAAGTGCTCTGCAACTGCAGATGTCTTATGGAAATAAACCTGCCAGTACATAAACATTCTGGCCGTTAAGAAATTTTCGATGGAATAAATCCCTTTTGCATCAATAACCAGTTCGTCTTTATGAACATTCATCATAGAGATAATTCTCTGGGTATTTACATTACCTTCTGTAACACCTGTATAAAAACTATCCCGCTTCAGATAATCCAAACGATCCACATCCAGTTGGGAAGAAACTAGTTGATTGAAAAATTTGCGATGGTATTTCCCCTGAAACATCTGTATTGCCAAATCCAGCTGACCATTAAAATGTTCATTAAGCTTCTCCATTAAAAGAATGGATAAACGCTCGTGATGACAGTCATTCATCAGTACGGATTCCAATGCATGAGAATAAGGACCGTGTCCTACATCATGCAAAAGTATAGCGAGTAAAGCTGCTTTTTCTTCTTCCTGAGAGATCTCTGTCCCTTTCATCTTCAAAGTTTCCAGAGCTGTAAACATGACATGTGTAGCTCCCAGTGCATGGTGAAATCTGGTATGCGTAGCACCAGGATAAACCAAAGAAAGCAATCCTGTTTGTGAAATTCTGCGCAACCTCTGAAAATATGGATGTTCTATAACATCAAAAAGTATTTCATAAGGGATTTTTATAAATCCGTGTACCGGATCATTAACGATTTTCAGTTTATTAACCATTCAGAAAATTTTAGCATCAAAAAGCTATACAAATGTAGTCAATTCCATACAGAGTTAACGGTTTTTAACGCAATCAATTGTCTTTTTAGCTATTAATTAAGAACTTTTGGTCGTATTTTTGAAGAGCATAAAAAAGTTATGATGATTGAGACATTACAAATACTTTTCAAAAGAGATCTTCTGAAGCTGAAAACTGAGATCGAATCTTATCAGTCAGAAGAAAATATCTGGAAAATATCACAGCATATCAGCAACTCTGCGGGTAATTTGTGTCTGCACCTTATAGGAAACCTCAACCATTTTATCGGTGCCATTACAGGTAAAACAGGTTATATAAGAAACAGAGATGCTGAATTTTCCTTGAAGGATGTCCCAAGAACTCAACTAACAGAGATGATAGACAATACCATCCTGGTAATAGAGAATACGCTGAACAATCTTAATGAGGATGATCTGAAAAAAGAATATCCGCTTGTTGTTTTCGAAAGCAAAATGAGTACTGAGTTTTTCTTTACTCATCTTACAGCACACCTCAGCTACCACCTTGGACAGATTAACTATCACAGAAGATTATTAGAATAAAAAAAGAAATAAAAAGAAATTATGTCAGGAAAGATATTATGGGTAGATGATGAAATCGATTTACTAAAACCTCATATGGTATTTCTGGAGGCTAAAGGCTATGCGCTGACTCCGGTAAATAACGTAAATGAGGCGCTGGAAATTCTGGAAAAAGAAAAATATCAGCTGGTACTTATCGATGAGAATATGCCGGGGATTTCAGGATTAGAAGCAATCCCGATGATTAAAAATATAGACTCCACTATCAAAATTGTAATGGTTACCAAAAGCGAAGAAGAGCACCTAATGGAGCAGGCTATTGGTTCCCAGATTTCGGACTATATCCTAAAACCGGTAAATCCCAATCAGATTTTACTGTCATTAAAAAAGAATCTTCAGAGCGAAGATCTTGTGGAACAAAAGACCATATTGGAATATCAGCAGGAATTCAGAAACCTTAGTATGGAACTTTCTTACCTGAACAGTTTTCAGGATTGGGCAGAATATTACAAGAAAATTCTGAACTGGGAGATAAAATTCGATAAAGTCCTGAACAATGAGTTTTCAGACCTTTTACTTAGTCAAAAAGAGGAAGCCAATATTCAGTTCGCTAAATTTATTGAGAACAACTATGCAGACTGGTTAAACTCTAACGAAAAGCCACTAATGTCGCATACTCTGTTTAAAGAGAAAGTAAAACCTGAGATAGAAAAGGACAAAGTACTTCTTCTAATGATAGATAACCTACGCTATGATCAGTGGAAAGTTATAGAGCCTTTGTTTACCCGTTTTTACAACAAAACATCGGAAGATTATTACTTCAGTATTCTGCCGACAGCAACGCAATATGCAAGAAATTCATTTTTTGCGGGGCTGCTTCCTTCAGAAATAGAAAAGAGGTTCCCTGAATACTGGTTTAATGATAATGAAGAAGGAAATAAAAATGAACATGAGAGAGACTTCCTGGAAGATCAGATGAAGCGTTTAGGATTATCCGGTAAGCACCTGAAGTATCTGAAAATATTAAATGCTGACTTTGAGAGAAAAATCTACGAGGATTTTAATCAGCATAAAAACAATGACCTTTTAGTAATTGTTTACAACTTCATCGATATTCTTTCTCATGCTAAAACAGACAATGTTATTGTTGACCAGCTTATTCGTGATGATAAAACTTTCCGTTCACTAACCGAGCACTGGTTCGAGAACTCTTCTCTGATGAAGATTATCCGACTTGCTGCGGAGAACAAGTTCAAACTGGTAATTACAACGGACCATGGTACTATTTATGTAAAGAAACCAAGCAAAGTAATTGGGGATCGTGAGACTTCCACCAACATCCGTTACAAGACCGGAAAAAGCTTAACATACGAAGACAAAGATGTATGGGCAATAGATTTCCCGGAGAAACTATTCTTACCAAAAGGAAATCTTAGTTCCAAATATATTTTTGCCAAGAACAATACTTTCTTAGCTTATCCTAAGAATTACAACCATTTTGTTAACTATTACAGAGACACCTATCAGCATGGTGGAATTTCTCTGGAAGAAGTAATTATTCCGATTGCTATTTTGGAACCGAAATAAACAAGACAAAATTTAAAATACCGAAACATACTGTAAACAAACACCTTTACAGCCAAAATGATAAAAGCCGGGTAAATAATTTACCCGGCTTTTTTGTTTTGTAACATTAAAAAATACAAATTTGCAGGATTAAAGAATAAAAAATGCTGGAAATTGAAATTTCTTCCATAGAACAATGGCAGGAAGTTGCTGAGAAAATCAAGCAGCATCTGAAGCATAATATCTTGTTCCTGAAGGGTAATCTTGGAGCAGGAAAGACGACCTTTACACAACAGCTTGTAAAATCTCTGGGAAGTAACGACGAAGTTACCTCACCCACTTACTCTATTGTAAATGAATATGAGAGTCCAAAAGGCAAAATCTTTCATTTTGACCTGTACAGGCTTCGCAACCTGGAAGAGGTATACGACATTGGCATCGAAGATTATTTGGACAATGCCTTCCTTAGTATTATTGAATGGCCTGAGATATTTCAGGATGAAATTTCTGATCTGCCACACCACGAAATGGAAATCACAAATTCTGATAACACAAGAACAATAAAATTTAAATAGTCCTATCTTTGTTATAAGGATTGATATAAAAGTTAGAAAATGGGTACAACAATTTTTACACCTTTCACAGAAAAAGAACTCATTCCCAAGGAAGAGAAATTAGAAATTGTACGAAAGGAAAAAAAGTTCAGCATCGGAATTCCGAAAGAAACATGTCTTGACGAAAAAAGACTTTGTCTTACTCCAGATGCAGTGCAGGTATTAGTACAGGCCGGCCACCGCATTATTATGGAAAATGGTGCAGGAGAAGGTTCTTTTTTTACCGATTTGCAATACTCTGAGGCTGGTGCAGAAATGACAACAGACACTCAGGAAGTGTTTAATCAGAATATTATTCTGAAAATCAATCCGCCAACACTGGAAGAGATAGAATTCCTTAAGCCTTGTTCTTACATTATTTCTGCATTACAGATCAACCTGAGCTCCAAAGAATACTTCAAAAAATTATCTGAAAAGAAAATCAATGCGATTGCATTCGAATATATTATGGATGAGTACAAGCAGTATTCTCTTGTGCGTCTTATCGGAGAAATTGCAGGTACTGTTTCTATTCTTTACTCTTCCGAGCTTCTTGCACAGACCAACGGGCAAATGCTTGGTGGAATTACAGGAGTAAGACCTACAGAAGTTGTAATTGTGGGTGCTGGAATTGTAGGTGAATATGCCACAAAAGCAGCTATTGGATTAGGTGCCAGCGTAAAAGTATTCGATAATTCTTTATCCAAACTAAGAAGGCTAAATGTGATGGTAGACAGCAGGGTACCTACTTCTATTATCGATCCAAAAGAATTAAAAAAGAGCCTGAGACGTGCAGATGTTGTAATCGGTGCGTTACCAAGGCTTAACATGTTCCCTATCGTTACCGAGGATATGGTAATGCATATGAAAAAGGGCAGCGTAATCATAGATGTTACTGTAGACAATGGCAAAAGTGTCGAAACATCAGAACTTACCACTCTTTCCAAGCCTACCTTTATAAAGCACGGTGTTATCCATTGCGGATTGCCTAACCTTACCTCCCGTATGTCCAGAACAACGACAAAAGCTATAAGCAATTTCTTCTTAAGCTACTTACTGGATTTCGATCAGGAAGGCGGCTTCGAAAATGTTCTGGTAAAAAATAGTGAAATGAAGCAGAGCCTTTACATGTACAAAGGCAGACTTACGAAGCAGGCTATTGCAAACAAATTCGGAATGCAGTACCACGATATCAACCTTTTAATTTTCTAAATGCGGAGATTCAGATTTTATTTAATAGGCCTTATTCCGGGCATCATCATTGTATTCTTTATTCTAAACCAAAAAGGAACCAGTTGTTCTTATTTTCCAAATGACCGCGTAGTCGCCGAAACCCTTACAAAAGATTTTGTTCTTTCTCCGGATTTCCAGCAAGAACTAAAGGCATTGAACCTGAATGAAAAATTCCTAAAGGACAGTATTGTAAGCAAAGGAAAAATCGACTTTGACAGAAGTGAAGCTCAAAAGCAACCTTGTCCAAAGTATTTGCTTTTCTACCCTTCCAAAAAACCTGTATATGAGGTACAGTATGAAAAGTGCAAAGAAAATGCTCAGTTTATCAACATCAAAAAGATAAATTAACAATAAACAAATGACCGGAATTTCTTCCGGTCATTTTTATTTATAATATTCAGCCTTGTGAAGACTAAATATTAAACTTCACAAGGTTCTTCAATTTAGGAACCTGCATAGTAGAAACACAGAGCAAAATCAAAGTATTCAGACTTAATTCTGCTATCAATTACATAAAGATCATCTGGGCTTTATTGGATTAAAAATTTGATTTACTTTAGGTAATCCTTACCTTTAGATTATGAAAATCCTAAACTCCGACCAAATTAAGCTTCTGGATCAGGAAACTATTGCAATTCAGAATATTTCTTCATGGCAGCTAATGGAACGTGCCTCTGAAGCAGTTACAGATGCCATTTTACATAAAGCAAAAGGTCTGCGGCTCTCGTTTAGTATATTCTGCGGAAAAGGAAATAATGGTGGGGACGGGCTTGCAATAGCCAGAATTTTACGTCGGAAAAATTTCAATATTACAGTGTTTCTTCTTCAATCAAACACTTACTCGGATAGCAATATTGAGAATCAGAAGCGTCTGAAAAACACAGGTTTAAATGTTATATTATTCAACGAAAACAGTCTTCTTGAAATTCCACAAGGAAGCATCGTTATTGATGCTATTTTCGGCAATGGGCTGCATTCTCCACTGAATTCAGAATGGAATCTTATTTTTCGACAAATTGAAAGTTCTTTGCCTCAACATATATTTTCTATTGATCTTCCATCAGGCTTTATCGCAGATCATCCTATGGAAGAAAACTATCCATGCCTTAGAGTCGAACATGTTTTTACTTTCGAGATCCCTAAATTAGGTTTTCTATTTCCCTCATCATATCAGTTTTTAAAAGATTTTTCTATTGTAAAAATAGATCTTGATGAAACAACCAGAAATAGCTTCACATCATCTTATTACTTTACAGAAAAAAATAAGATTCAGGCATTATTAAAACCTGTTTCCAAATTTTCACATAAGGGAAGCTTCGGTCATATCCTGGTGATTGGCGGAAGTCTTGGTAAAATTGGGGCTCCTATATTAAGTGCAAAAGCTGCTTTAAAAACAGGAAGCGGATTGGTCACTGTATACGTTCCGAAATGTGGCTATACTATTGTACAAAACAGCATAACCGAAGCCATGTGTCTTACAGATTCCGAAGAGGAGTATCTGGCTACTATTCCAGAGATTTCTGGCTATCAGGCCGTAGCTATCGGAATGGGAATAGGACAACATAATGAAACAGGCACAACAGTCCTGAAATGCCTTATAAACAATCCTAACACGGCATTTGTTATTGATGCGGATGCTCTTAATCTTTTATCCAAATACGAGAATCCATTCATACATATTCCAAAAGACTCCATCCTAACACCACATCCAAAAGAGCTACAGCGACTGATTGGTGATTGGAAGGATGACTTTGAAAAAATTGAAAAGGTAAGAGCTATCACCGTAAAATATGAAATCAATATCTTAATAAAAGGAGCTTACACTGCCAGTATATTATCCGATGGCAATTGCTATTTCAACTCTACAGGTAATTGGGGAATGGCAACTGCAGGTTCCGGAGATACACTTTCGGGAATACTTGTTTCACTTTTAGGGCAAGGTTATTCATCCCACGAAGCTTGCCTTCTAGGTACCTATTTACATGGATTAGCCGGAGATCTCGCAACAGAAAAAATACATCCGCATTCTCTGGTTGCTTCTGATATCTCAAATTTTATAAGTGCTGCTTATTGTGACCTTACCAAATAGAATTGACTCCACACAAATTTTAAAAGGAACTAATATTTTTTGAATAAAAAATTTTGTCACCTCATCCTTAATTTCTAATTTAGCCTCGTGAAAATGAACAACGCATATTATTATTCTAATCTTAATGACCATTAGGACAAGAATGATATGTCAAAATATTAGTGAACCCTGTCCTTATAAGACAGGGTTTCTTTTTTAGTATAGTAAAGAAAACAGAATCATGAATATCAGTATTATTGGAACCGGGCTTATCGGCGGATCGATGGCCCTGAAATTAAAACAAAAAGGGCTTGCCTCAAAAATTATTGGAATTGACAAGAATGAAGAACATCTAAAGGAAGCTAAGTCTTTAGGAATTATAGATGATTATCTACCTTTTGAAGAAGGTGTGAAAAATGCTGATCTGATTATTGTTGCTATTCCTGTAGATGCAGCCCGAATAATCCTTCCTAATATACTGGATCTGCTAAATGATAAGCAGACAATAATGGATGTAGGTTCTACTAAAGACGGAATTGTAAAGGCTATTAAAAATCACCCGAACCGTTTCAGGTATGTAGCAACTCACCCTATGTGGGGAACCGAAAATAGTGGCCCGGCTGCTGCAATGGCCGATGCTTTTACCGGAAGAGCTGCAGTAATCTGTAATCAGGAAGAATCTGCAGAGGATGCCGTAGAACTTGTACAAAGAGTGTATGATGCTTTGGAAATGAATTTATTGTATATGAATTCTGAAGATCATGATATACACACTGCTTATATTAGCCATATATCACACATTACTTCGTATGCGCTTGCCAATACGGTTCTTGAAAAAGAAAAAGAAGAAGACACTATTTTTCAGCTGGCCAGTTCCGGTTTTTCGAGCACAGTACGTCTGGCAAAATCGCATCCGGAAATGTGGGTGCCTATTTTCAGGCAAAATAAAGAGAATGTTTTGGATGTTCTCAACGAGCATATCTCCCAGTTGAGAAAATTTAAATCTGCACTGGAGAAGGAAAATTATGAATATCTGGAGGAATTAATTCTGAAAGCTAATAAAATAAGGGGAATCCTGAAATAGGTATTCGAAAAAGCTGAATAAGCAAGAATCGGGTTGTTAAACATTCTGTTTTAGACAAAATTTGTCAGAAAAAAGAATGAATACAAATTTTAAAATCCAGGGACTAGACCACGAGATATTCTCTCCATTATTTGCTTTGTCAGACGAAGAATTAGCAAAACGTAATATTGTCCGGAAACCAGTTGATAAAGCTTATGCTTTTCCCTGTCGTGTTAGTTTGGAAGATGCTGAAATTGGGGAAAGTGTTTTGTTATTATCATTTGAACATTTAAAAACCGATTCTCCTTATAATTCAACAGGGGCAATTTTTATTCGTGAGAATGCCCGGACAAAAGAAATAGCGGAAAATGAAATCCCGGACATACTTATAAGAAGGCTCTTATCCCTCCGTGCTTATGATAAAAATGAAGCAATGATACAAGCTGATGTTATAAACGGAACAGAACTTAAAAATGTTTTGCATCAGTGGCTCGAAAACACGGATATTGACTATATCCATATTCACAATGCCAAACCAGGCTGCTATAGTTGTCTGGTTAAGCGTTCAGTTTAAATTAAGGAAAAAGGCTTCATTAATTTGAAGCCTTTTGTTTTTGTTGGTAATCACTGATTAAATCCAGTGTATGTTGTATTGATGTTTGATCTTTCCAGTCATCGTGGCCTGCAACGACATACTGAACATCGGGAAATTTCTGCTGAATATTGTGTATAGACTGTGTCCAGTCGTTTACATAAGCTTCTCCAATATATCCAAGGTCTTTCGAATCACCACTTTTTACAATGCAGCCTCCTACTAATACTTTGTCTTTAGGGAACCATACCACCACATTATCTGCCGTATGCCCTTTTCCCGGATAATAGACCTGAAACTCAGTCTTTCCTACTTTAAAGGATTTATTATTATCAAAAGTGTACTTTGCTCTTGGCTTATTCTCTTTTGCTAAAATAGAATCTGTCATTTTAGTAGAATAAGTTTTCGCACCTAATTTACCAAAATACTCAAGACCTCCGGCTCTATCATCATGAGAGTGAGTAGCAATGTTCATGATGACTTTCTTTCCGTGCTTTTTATAAATCTCGTCTGTAAAACTTTTAAATTTATCTTCTCCCCATGGAGAGTCTATAACCATTACTCCTTTATCAGTTACCATATATACCGCATTAGCTGCATATTTAGTCCCTTTGAAGGTATTATAGGTTGTATAGACGTATAAATTATCTTTTAATTTTTCAATTTTAATATCAGGATTTTGCTGCCCAAAAACCTGTAGCCCTGTAAAACCTAAGGCCAGAACCAATAGTCCTTTTAATCTTTTCATCATTATCTTCTTCTTTGTATTATTAACACTCTGCTACATTCACTGCCACAGCAAGTCCTCCTTCCGATGTTTCTTTGTATTTGGTATTCATATCCAAAGCAGTTTCCCACATCGATTTAATAACCTGATCCAATGAAACTCTCGCATTATCCGGATTAGATTCCAGCGCGATATTAGAGGCCGTTATAGCCTTTATAGCTCCCATTGAGTTTCTTTCGATACATGGAATCTGAACAAGCCCGCCTATAGGGTCACATGTTAATCCTAAATGGTGTTCCATTGCGATTTCTGCTGCCTGTAATACCTGTTTTGGTGAACCTCCCATAATTTCGGTTAATCCAGCCGCTGCCATTGCTGAAGAGACTCCGATCTCTGCCTGACAACCTCCCATTGCTGCCGAAATTGTTGCATTCTTTTTAAATAGTGTTCCTATTTCTCCGGCTACAATTAAGAATCTTACAATATCATCGTCTGAAATATGCTCAGTAAAGCACTGCGAATACATCAAGACTGCAGGAATTACTCCACTTGCACCATTTGTAGGCGCGGTGATAATTCTTCCGAAAGAAGCATTTTCTTCATTTACTGCCAGTGCAAAGCAGCTTACCCATTTATTGATTGTACTGAAGGTTTCTTCGGCATCTACTACCAACTGAAACCATTCATTTATATTTTTATAAACTTTATCACCTAAAAGCTTTCTGTTAATACCTGCTGCACGGCGCGTCACATTCAATCCGCCCGGAAGAATACCTTCACGGTTTACCCCTTTGTAAATACATTCTTTAATCTGTTGCCAGATATATAAAGCCTGCTTGCGGGTTTCTTCTTCTGATCTCCATGATTCTTCATTTAAAAGAATAAGATCCGAAATTCTGTTAAGGTTTAGTTTATCGATATACTTTTTAATATCTTCGGCATGATGACACGGATAAAGTGTACGAACACAATTATTTTCTATTGAATTTTCTTCTTGCGTCGCTACAAATCCACCACCTACGGAATAATAATCTTTGGATATTTCCTCACCATTATTGAAAACAGCACGGAAAATCATTCCGTTAGGGTGAAAGTCCAGAGCTCTTTCCATATTCAGAATTAAGTGATGCCCGTATACAAAAGGAATCACATGTTCTCCACCAAGATTTAACTTCTGGGATTCTTTTATCTCAGCTACTTTATCATCTATTTTAGAAGTATCTATTAACTTAAAATCTTCACCACTCAGCCCCATCATTCCGGCAATATCGGTACCGTGTCCAATTCCCGTTTTGGCCAGTGAACCAAAGAATTCTACAAAAACTTCTTTTACATCTGCTATTTTATATTCGCGACGGATATGATCCAGAAACATTTCTGCTGCATTCCATGGCCCCATAGTATGAGAACTGGAAGGACCTATACCCACTTTTATAATTTCAAAAACACTAATCGATTGCATAATCTGAATTTATACAAATTTAGCATTTTATCTACAGGTAGTCAATGATAAATATGGGATATAATGGGGAAATTTGAAAATTTGATAATAAGCTAAATTATAAAGATGTTCTCGATACGCTATATTTCATTTCGCACTCGAACTGACGAGATTTTATTATAAAAAATTATAACTTATCCTTAAATATCCAGATTATGAAAACATCATATGTCTATATATTATTATGTTCAGATAATACTTATTATACAGGGGTTACTGAAGATGTATTCCGCAGATTTAATGAACACCAGGATGGAAAATATTTTGGTTCATATACCTATAATCGACGTCCTGTAGTATTAGTATACTATGTTATATTCACTGATATAAAAGAAGCGATATTATTTGAAAAGAAAATAAAGAAATGGTCTAAAGCAAAAAAAGAGGCTTTAATAAATGGGCAATATGAAGACTTGCCTAATCTTGCAAAGAAAAAATTCAAATAACCATTAGAGATTAATTGGTCTATAAAATATTTATATGACGTCACTTCGAGTGAAATTCTGAAAGAATTTTGTATCGAGAAGTTATTTCCTAAAGGTTCTATCCGACTGTTTGAAATTATATTAACTCAAAACTTTCCGTAAAATATCCGATACTTCCTTCGCCCTGGTTACGGGGAATAAATGAGACGCTCCTTTAATAATATAATCCGGAGCAGAATTTTTCACAGGGAATACTACATCTTTATCAGCAAGAATCTGAACAACTTCTTTTTGCTCCTCACCTTTCCAATTCAAAATCTGATGAATACACCATTTCAGATAATAAGGCTGTCTGACTGTAAAGTATTCATACAGCTTATCTATCCTTTTGTCATTGGCTTTACGGAAAAAAGCATAGGAAATAGCTTTCTTATTGGAGAAAAAGCTCATCGGAACTACTTTGTATAGCCGCAATAGCTGATTCCAATTAAAAAACCTAGATTTCTCATGACAGGATTTAATACTCCCCAGAATAACAATTTTTTTAGCGGGTTTCAGTTTATGAATTTCCTGTACCAAAACACCACCAAAAGAATAGCCTAATAAATAAAACGCTTTGCTATCATCTATCTTTTCTGCCATTCTGGAAATATAGTGATCAAATTCTTCATCCCTCTCCGGCATAAGCCAGTCGATAAAAACAGGCTCAATATCTTCGTTAAAAGTTATTTTGTCAAATACACGTGCATTGGCTCCCAGCCCGCTGATGATATAGAGTTTTATTTTAGAATCCTGAGGTTGCATTTAAGTACAAATATAATATAAACCGAAAGTTTCTCCTTTATAAGGCTACTCCACTTTCCAAAATACTAAATGTTTTTCTTTCATTATCAATTTCCGCCATTACACCGTAAGGAATTGTAAAAACGGGGCAAGTATGTCCAAAATTCATTTCAGTTACAATAGTCAGATCATCCCGACCTTGCTCATCTCTTATAATCTGCAATAGTATTTCGTTATACTCCTGAACATATTTATTATCATAAGGTCTTCCTAAAATCAATCCGCTAATTCTGTTAAAAATACCCTGTGCGGCATAATTTCTTAATGCCCAACAAAACTGAAGCGGGGACATCATCTCTTCTGAGGTTTCCAGGAATAAAATCTTTCCATCCCAATCAGACTCTGAAAACCAAAAATCCGTTCCTTTCAGAAATTCCAAAACATCTACACAACCACCAATCAGCTCACCTTTAACCTTTCCTGTGCCTTGCAGAAAATTCCATTGACTTTCTTGTACAAGGCTACGCTTAGTATTCTGCAATTCTGGTTCTCCCCATTCTAAACGTTCTGTTGTCCATCCGTCATGATTAGGTAAAACCTGACCTATAGGCTCTGTTGAGAAAAGAGTTTTTTTAATATCTTCTATCTGGTATTGATGCATACCCCCATTTTCGGCAAAGCCAACCAATACAGATGTTCCGTAAAAAGAAGTTAAGCCTGCCTTGTAGCAAGCCATATGGGTAACTGTAGTATCCGAAAATCCCAGGAATATTTTAGGATTATTGCGGATTACTGAAAGATCCGTAAAAGGCAACGTTCTGATACTATCATCTCCACCAATATTGGAAATAATAGCTTTTACGGATGAATCCGAGAAAGCTTCCATTAAATCTTCTGCTCTTGCCTGAGGATTTTTATAAATGTAATCAGCAGATTTCAGGGCATTTTTTGTTTCTATAACACAGAGCCCAAAAACTTCTTCCAGTTGTTTTTTTCCGGCTTCATATCTGTGCGGAAAAGTTCCTGCTCCACCCCATGAAAGAGAAAGGGTAGCAACAGTATCTCCTGGCTTCAAAAGTCGTGGTCTGGTAAGTATCATGTTTACAAAAATATAATAAAAAAACGGGAAGTAGAGGCTACTTCCCGTTTCATTAAAAATACTAACTATATTTTATTTATCTCGCAGTCACTTTTACAAGCATATCGATATCGTCTTTGATAACAACATCTTTCATACCAGCTTTATAGTTTACTCCAAACTTCTGTCTGTCGAAAGAGAACTTGTTAGACACGATGCTTACTTGCCCTTTGCTATTATTAATTTTTGCAGGGAAAGAGATAGCTTCAGTTTTACCTTTTACAGTAAGGTTTCCGTTTACTACATAGTTGTAAACTTTATCATTGTTAGCTTTTACAGAAGTAATTGTAAAGCTAGCAGTCGGGAATTTTTCAACCTCAAAGAAGTCACCATTTTTAAGGTGTCCGTTTAGTTTTTGCTGATCTTCACCAGCAACATCAGTAGCATTGACACTCGTCATATCTAATACGAAAGTACCTCCTGCAACCTGATTATTTTTCAAAACGATATTACCGCTTTTCAGATTTACTTTACCATAATGCGAAGAAGCATCAGACTTCATCACTTTATAGCCCCACCACTGGATATCAGAACCAACTACCTTTTTGGTTTGTCCAAATGCCAAACCAGCTGTCATTAATAATAGAAAACCTACCTTTTTCATGTGTTGAATTTATGTTGATGCAAAAGTATACCTTTTTTATAGACGATTGCCTTATCCTATGATAAGTTTTCAACAATCACTATAAAAACTGCATTTTTACCTTTTACGCTCTTCCATAAGCTCCATAGTAAGCAGCTCCCATCAGAGCAGTTTTACTATTCAGGATTAAGTAGATTGGAATATCTTTTAGTATATGTTCCATTTTATCACTCACGATAAAATTCTGGTGGAATTTATCTTTGTTCAGCAAATTAAAAATCTTCGGAGGAATACCACCGCCTAATAATAATCCGCCTGTTGCTTTTAGTTTTAATACAAGGTTTGTCGCCTCACGTGCCATAAAGTCCACAAACATCTCCATTGCAAGAGAACATGTAGGATCCAGCTCACGCATAGCTGTATGGCTAATAATTGCTGACGGGTCACCTTCTTCCTCAAATTTCTGAGTAAGCCATGCTGGTTCAGGATGTTTTTTTACATCACGCAGGAATCTGTAAATATTAAAGATTCCAGGACCTGAAATTACAGTTTCCCAGCTTACGATACCATAAATAGAGTTCAGGTATTCGTAAAATTCAACTTCTGTTTTATTTCTTGGAGAAAATTCAGAATGTCCGCCTTCTGTCGCAAATGGTCTTAAAGCTTTACCATCCCAGAATAACCCAGCCTCACCAAGGCCTGTTCCGGGAGCAAGAATAGCCACATTTCCGTCGATATTAGGATTTCCTTTGTGAATTGTTGCCAGATAACCATCGTTTACCTCTGCTAATCCGTACGCTGTAGCCTCCAGGTCATTGATCATTTCCACACGGTTAATACGAAGTTCGTTTTTCAATAACGATACATCCAGAGACCATGGAAGATTTGTGGTAATACATTTACCATCTACAACCGGTCCTGCTACACCGATTGACAAAACGTCCGGAAGTTCCAGTTTATAATTTTTGATAAAGTCTTTGATAATATCGCTAAAGGAGCTATAATCTCTTGATGGATAGGTAGCTTCTTCTTTTAATACCATTTTATGATTCTCAGAAACAAACCATCCTAAGTTTGTTTTGGTACCTCCAATATCTGTTGCAATTACCGAAAGTCCGTCATTATCAGCATTTTTCCAACCAGGAAGGTGCAATGGAAACCTCATTAACTCCATATTAAATAATTATTTTCCCAAAAATATAAAAAAAGCACTTAACATTTTGTTCATATAATATAAAAAAACATTATACCTTAAAAAAGCAAACAAATCATTGACTGCAAACGGATTACAGTATACTCCAAAATCAATTTTAGGCCATATCTATTTTTATACAGCAAAAAAGCTCTCCCTTTTTTGGGGAGAGCTTTTACTATTAAATATTAAAAAACTATTTACCTAATGGAATGTTGTATGCTACACCAGCGCCAATTGTTCCTGCGTTGAATTTAACATCACCAATCTGTCCTTTGTCACCTGTAAATACTTTAGTATAGTGTACAAAGAAGTTCCAGTTTTGGTTGTGGTAACCAATTTCAGGCTTCAAGTAGAAACCTCCATTTGGCATTTCAGCATTGTAAGGAGAACCATCTTTTGCTACATTGTTTTTACCTACGATAAATCCATAACCTAAGTCAGCACCACCATAGAAACCTGTACGTGCAGGGTAATATCTTAGTAATGCAGCAACCGGAATTACTCCGAAGTCATTGTATTTAACATCTCCACCTGGCGAAAAAGTTTTAGTTTTTCCGAAAAACTGATTGTATCCCGTTGCGATACCTAATCCAAAACCAGGAGTTACAATATTTTGGTAAGATAAATCAAACCCTACGTTTGCAGAAGTGTTACCTCCGGTAGAAACACCACCGTTAACACCTACTTTAAGCATATTATTCATATCAGCACTCTGAGCACTTACTAACCCTGCTGCGAAAATACCAGCTACTAAAGCCGCTTGCTTAATCATTTTCATAACATCTATTTTTTTAAATTTTACTACCATACTCCTGTAAAAAGCGTGCCAAAATTAACAAAACATTAACAAAACCTTTATACATCAGGCTTTAAACGATGTTTAAGTATTATAAAAAAAGACTTATTTTTTATATATTTTTATAAAAACTTAAAGCAATTTAATCTTTAACCTTAACGTTTAATATTAATCATACCAAAAACAATAAAGCGATATGCTCACAAATTTTGTAAAAAATAAGCATCTGTTGTGGCGGGCAGGCTTTGGTCCCAAAAGCGACAGTCTTAATCTGCTCAGTTTTGACACACTGAAACTATGGAAACAAATTCTGGCAGATTCTACAGAAGCTGATGTCCCTGCAATAAAAGTTGTGGACGATAGCAATCTGCTTGTGGATGGTAATATTAAAAACGATCCGGAGGCCAGAAAGCTCAGAAACCAGCAGCTGAATATGCAGACCAATCAGATCGCTCTGGACTGGATAGACAAAATGGCATATTCACCACAACAACTTCGGGAAAAGGTTTCTTTTTTCTGGATGGGACATTTTGCATCCCGTATACAAAACAGTAATTTTAATCAGGATCTACTGAACATTGTACGACAGCAAGCTTTGGGGAACTTTAGTGATCTGCTAAAAGCAGTCAGCCAGTCTGCATCTATGCTGAGCTTTCTGAATAACCAGCAAAACAGAAAAGGCCATCCTAATGAGAACTTTGCGCGCGAGGTAATGGAACTGTTTACAATGGGCAGAGGTCATTATACCGAAAAAGATATAAAAGAAGCTGCAAGAGCTTTTACGGGATGGGGTTATGATAAAACGGGAATTTTTCAGGAAAGGCCAAAGCTTCATGATGATGGTGAGAAAACTTTTCTGGGGCAAACCGGGAATTTTAACGGAAATGATATCCTGAATATTATTCTGCAACAAAAAGCGACCTCCAAATTTATAGCAGCCAAAATCTATCGTTTTTTTATAAATGAAACAGTCAACGATCAGATAGTAGACGAAATGGCCACAGTTTTCTACAAAAGCAATTATAATATTGCTAAATTATTTGATCATATTTTCACTTCGAAATGGTTCTATAATGAGGCTAATATAGGTACCAGGATAAAATCGCCTATAGAATTATTTGTAGGTATACAACGTACTTTGCCATTAAGCTTTGAAAAACCGGAAGTTATCATTAATTATGGTAATCTGCTCGGGCAGGTTATCTTCCGTCCGCCCAATGTGGCCGGGTGGCCGAGTGGAACCAACTGGATAGACAGCAGTACCCTACTGCTAAGAATGCAGATACCACAAATATGGAGTGGTATTATTCCTATGGTATATAAACCTAAAGAGGACGATGATACCTATATGGGACAAAAGCAACATTTTAATCCAAAGAATGCAAAAGCAAATATCAACTGGATGCAGGCGGAAACTGTATTGAAAGATCAGAATCTTGCGGATTTGCTTCTCCAGAAAAAAGTAGCTTCTTCTTCAGATGTTATTAAAGAATACTCTGGAAAATCATTTGAGGCAGATGTTATCAATCTTATGTCTGTTCCTGAATACCAACTATGCTAAATTCCTGATATTATGCTGATCAATCGTAGAAATTTTCTTAAAATAAGCTCATTAGCCAGCGCATCTCTTATGATGCCTAAATTTCTGAAAGCAATGGAATTGCCGCAGGCACTCCCGACACAAAACAAGATACTTGTTGTTCTCCAGCTTAGCGGAGGTAATGACGGACTGAATACAATTATACCGGTAAGAAATGACCTGTACTATAAAAACCGAAATGGCATATCTATCCGCAAAGAGGATGCACTCTCTTTAACTGACGAAGCTTCTATACATCCGTCTCTGACATTCTTTAAGGAATTATATGATAACGGAGAACTTGCAGCATTGAACAATGTAGGTTATCCCGATCCTGACAAATCACACTTCAGAAGTATGGACATTTGGCAGTCTGCCAGCAGCTCAAAAGATTTTTGGGAAACCGGATGGCTGGGCCGCTACCTGGATGAGGCCTGCCATACCTGCGCGCATCCAACACAAGCTCTGGAAATAGACGATATGCTGAGTCTTGCTTTGAAAGGTTCACAGAATAAGGCAATAGCAGTTACAGACCCTAAAAGACTGTTTAATTCGAGTAATGAGGCTTTCTATAAAAAGCTAAACGATTCTCATTCTCATGATGAGCAGGTGGTGGATTATCTCTATCAGACTTTAGGTAATACCATTAGCAATGCATCTTATATTCTTGAGAACACAAAGGCAAAGCCTGCTTCGTCTACCTATCCTACCACAGGATTGGGTAAAGATTTTAAAACCATTGCTTCTCTTATCAATTCAGATATCAATACTCAAGTATACTATCTGTCTGTAGGAAGTTTTGATACTCATGTTAATCAGCTTCAGACACAAAAAAATCTGTTTACTCAGATCAACGATGCTGTAAAAGCATTTATAAGTGATCTAAAAGCCAATGGCAGATTTCAGGATGTATTATTGGTTACTTTCTCTGAATTTGGCAGACGTGTAGCTCAGAATGCCAGCGGAGGAACAGATCACGGAACAGCCAATCAGATGTTTCTTATTGGCGGCGGGCTAAAGAAAAAAGGCTTGTTAAATCCATTGTCTAATCTGGAAAGACTAAATGACGGGGATCTTATCTACACCGAAGATTTCCGGAATGTATATGCTACTATTCTAAAGAAATGGCTAAATGCTGATGATCAGAAAATCCTGTCGAGACAGAATACATTTTATGACTTCATTTAGTTAGTATTAGTAGAGATATTAAGTCCTTGATACAATTCTAAAACAAAATAACTCCTGAAAAATTCAGGAGTTATTTTTTATTTTATCAATTATGAATTGGGTAAAGTTGCCGGAGACTGATCTCTTTTATCTTTACGTTTTTCAGTAATCTTTTTTATAACAAATTCAATTGCAATTGGGATCAAAAAGGCTAAAGCCGCTCTTACTATTCTTTTCATAATATTTTGTTTTTCAGCAATAAGGTACAACTTTCACGCCAAATAAAAAATAAAAGCATGGTAAGGTTTTATAAAAGCACATAGCTACATAGAATAGTTAATATAAAAAGTTTTACATAGGAAAGTAAATTTTCACACATTCATTATGCACATCCTGTATTAGTATTGAAGGTGGCTTTATATTTAATTTAATACTAAAACACGATGCTTCTATGTGGTTTAATTGATCACAAAAAAAGGCCGAAATAAATTTCAGCCTTTTCTACATTTATAATGTAATTTCTATTTTTATGCTTGTTCTGCAGGTTTGTCACCTTCAGTTTTAGCTTCTGTTGCTTCAGCTTTTGGTTTTCCTTCCGGCTTTGGAGGTCTTGGAAGAAGTACTTTTCTTGAAAGCTTCATTTTCTTACGATCGTCGTAACCCATGAATTTCACTTCTACTTCATCACCTTCTTTGTACGGAACTGTATCCAATCTCTTCCATTCGATCTCAGAGATATGAAGAAGACCTTCAGTACCTTTTTTAAGCTGAACGAAAGCTCCGAAATCCATTACCTTAACAACTTTACCTTTGTAAACTTCTCCTACAACAGGAACGAAGGTAATATCATTAATTCTTGCAATCGCTTCGTTGATCTTCTCACGGTTTGTACCTGCGATTTCAACTCTTCCGATCTCTCCGATTTCTTCAATAGAGATAACAGTATCTGTATCTTTTTGTAATTGTTGGATATTTTTACCTCCAGGCCCGATAATAGCACCGATGAAGTCTTTAGAAACTTCCAGCATTTCCATTTTCGGAGCGTGTGGTTTAACATCCGCTCTAGGTGTATCAATTGTTTCAAGGATTTTACCAAGAATATGAAGACGTCCTTCTTTAGCTTGCATTAAGGCGTTTTCCATGATATCCATAGATAATCCCTGGATTTTAATATCCATCTGACAAGCTGTGATTCCGTTTTCTGAACCTGTTACTTTAAAGTCCATATCACCTAAGTGATCTTCATCTCCTAAGATATCGGAAAGAACAGTCCATTTACCAGACTTAGGATCTGTAATCAATCCCATTGCAATACCTGATACAGGCTGTGAAATCTGGATACCTGCATCCATTAATGCCAGTGTACCAGCACAAACAGTTGCCATAGAAGAAGAACCGTTAGATTCTAAAATATCGGAAACGATACGGATAGTATAAGGAACTTCTGCCGGGATAACGTTAGCCAAAGCTCTCTGAGCAAGGTTACCGTGTCCAACTTCTCTTCTGGAAGTACCTCTTAAAGGTCTTGCTTCACCTGTAGAGAATGGCGGGAAGTTATAATGTAAAAAGAATTTCTCGTCGTGCTGTGTAATTACGCTGTCTACCATGTTAGCATCTTTAGAAGAACCTAAAGTTACTGCCGTTAGAGACTGAGTCTCCCCTCTTGTAAATACTGCTGAACCGTGAGCTCCCGGAAGGTAATCTACCTCAGACCAGATCGGACGGATAGTTTTAGGATCACGACCATCCAAACGGATGTTTTCGTTAAGAATCATCTGACGCATTGCCTCTTTTTCTACATCGTGGTAGTATACTTTAACAAAAGGTGTTACACGTGCTAATTCTTCTTCGTCTGTATATTGAGCTAAAAATTCTTCTAAAACAGCTTTGAATTTTTCGCCTCTTTCTTCTTTGTTAGATGGAGATTTAGCTACTTCATATACTTTGTCATAGCACTCCTTCCATACTTTCTCACGAATTTCTTCATCGTGATCTTCATGGCTGTATTCTCTTTTAGGGAAAGCTTTTCCTACTTTAGCAGCTAATCTTTCCTGAGCTTCGATTTGAATTTTAATTTCTTCGTGTGCAAATTTAATTGCCTCTAACATTTCCTGCTCAGAAATCTCTTTCATCTCTCCTTCTACCATTACGATAGAGTCTTTTGTAGCTCCTACCATAATGTCGATATCAGCTGTCAAAAGCTGTTCGTAGCTTGGGTTAACTGAAAGTTTTCCGTCGATTCTTACGACTCTAACTTCAGACATTGGTCCGTTGAAAGGAATATCTGTAATAGCGATAGCTGCAGATGCTGCAAGGCCTGCTAAATCATCCGGAATAGATTGTCCATCATAAGAAATAAGGGAAATCATTACCTGAACTTCAGCATGGAAATCTTCAGGGAAAAGCGGACGTAAAACTCTGTCTACTAAACGCATTGTTAAGATTTCCTGATCCGAAGGTCTTGCTTCTCTTCTGAAGAAGTTCCCCGGAATCTTTCCACCAGCGTAAAATTTCTCTCTGTAATCTACTGTAAGGGGAAGAAAATCCACTCCCGGATTAGCTTCTTTGTTTGCTACAACTGTAGCCATTAGCATAGTGTCGCCCATTCTAACGACAACCGAACCGTCTGCCTGCTTAGCAAGTTTTCCGGTTTCGATGGTAATCTCGCGACCATCTCTTAGTACAATTTTTTCTGTAATTGCTTGAGGTATACTCATAAAAAAACATCTTTATACTCCGTATTGAGTATGTTATTATTTAAACTCTTTAAATTTTCGTTCGCAAAGGTAATGAATTTGTTTTGTTTTAGCTGAAAAAGCTGGTGCAATATAACAACAACTTAACATAAGTACTATTGAGTGCTTTTATCCCTCTCACACTACTTTTCTAGCTGTCTCAGCCAATTCGCTAAACAAATATTACCGGATCCTGAAAGGACCAAATATACACTATTCTCCCTGTTCTTTTTTCAGGTTTTCAATAAGGCTTTCTAATTCGGCTATTTTATCTTTCAAAATTCTGATATCGGACTTATTACTGGAGACCTTGCTTTTCAGCATTACTGCCCTTGCTCTTCCATTATGGTCTTCATCGTCGTCATCTTCACTAATCTCTTCTACATCCTCCTGGATTTCTTCAACGTCTTCCTGGATTTCATCGATATCTTCCTGAATTTCTTCAATATCTTCCTGAATTTCATCGATGTCTTCCTGAATAATTTCAACATCTTCCTTCAAATCTTCAATATTTTCTGAACTTCTGTTAACAGACATTTGAATGAAGATGGCGAGATAGATAGCTTCCAGAGAAACGACAGTAGTAAGCACCAAAAGCATTTTGTCAAAATCTACAATCCCCAGAATTGGTAGCGCAAAGCTTACTATAAAGAAGATAGTATGCGCAATAAGAGAAGGTATAGAACCTATCCACCACATTGCACCGTTGGCTATTTTCTCTAAAGCACTAAGTTTTTCTATATTGTTTTTGGTAAGATTCATAAATATGTTTTTGTTACAAAATTAAAAAAGCAACCCTTTCGAGTTGCTTTAACAGAATTTCTTGTATCTTATTTTCTGATACCTAATTCAGCGATGATTGCTCTGTAACGCTCAATTTCAGTATTTTTAAGATAATCTAACAATCTTTTTCTTTTACCTACTAATTTTACCAATGATTTCTCAGTAGCGAAATCTTTATGGTTCTTTTTAAGGTGTTGAGAAAGGTGGTTGATTCTGAAAGTGAACAAAGCGATTTGTCCTTCAGAGCTACCAGTGTCAGTTGCGGATTGTCCGTGTTTTGCGAAGATCTCAGCCTTCTTTTCTTTAGTTAAATACATTCCAATATTATTTAAATGATTATTATGTAATTCGGCTGCAAATATACGACTAATTTCTTCATTCACAATACTGATTCTGTTTTAAAATTCAAATTCAAATAATTCAAAAAACTTTATACTTTTTTATCAAAAACTCAGTAATTGGCTGTATTTTTGTACTCTGTAAAAGAGATGAAAAAAGTACTACTTTTTGGGACATTAGCGATTATTACGACAGGACTACTGGTTAGCTGTGCTAACTTTGGTGATAGCCTGCGTTATGTAAACAATGATATCAAGTTGGGTAAGATTGGTAAAGTAGTCTACCTGAATCCTGAGATTTATCCGGAATTTGAAGGTATAGAAGAGCCTACTTACCAGGCATTTTTCAGTGCTGTAACCGATAAAATGTACAGCATGGGCAATATAAAGGTAAACAGGATCGATACACCTATGCCTTATGACACTATAGATGTGCCCACTCTAAAAACACTCTGCAATAATAACATGGCCGATCTCATTGTGGTGCCAAAAGTAAAATACTTCAAAGTAGGTTTAGGAAAGTATGTACTTTCCAATCAGGTTGTTGTAAGTATGAAAGCTTATAATAAAATGGGAGACTTTGTAATGGAAGTTGCCTACGACACCTATAGCGGAAACGGGCGCCTTGTTGGTTCTGCTGAAAACTCAGTGAAAATTGGAACTACCGGAGCTATCCAGAAAATGTTCAAAGAATTTCGCAAGAGAAAGATGCTTGGAGTGTACATTTCCTAAGGTTACAGAAAAATAATATTCCATTATAGTACTTTTTTGACAAATTCACGTTACTTTTGCAGCGAAAAATTTTGCTGTGATGGAAACAATTCTAAATCCAGCTGATGTAGCTGAAAAACTAAGCGAACTTCATGCAGATGAAAGACTGTTGGAGTTCTTAAAAGTTCCGAAAGAATATAAAGCTGACGTTTTTGCGCATCTGGACCCCAGTTTTCAGGAAGAAACCATACGCAGTATCGGCAGCAATGATGTTGCCGACATTCTTAATGCAATGACGCCGGATGACAGAACTCAGCTATTAGAAGACTTTCCCGACGAACTCATTAAATACTCTATTAATCTTCTTAACCCTTCTGAGCGTTCGGTAGCACTAAAACTTCTGGGCTATAAATCGAATTCTATTGCCCGTCTGATGACACCTTATTACATTCAGGTAAAAAAGGAATGGACAGTTAAGCATTGCTTTCAACATATAAAGAAAGTTGGTCAGAAAGCCGAAACCATGAACTTCGTATATGTTGTGGACGACCACAACAGACTGATCGATGACATGATTATTGGCACACTGCTTCTCGCTGATGAGGATCAGAAAGTTTCTGAACTTATCGATAATCATTTTGTAGCGATTACAACTACAACCACCAAGGAAGATGCGATTCATTATTTTGAAAAGTATGACCGCGCTGCTTTACCCATTATTACCGAAGCAGGTGTCCTTGTCGGCATTGTAACCATCGATGATATCATTGATGAGATAGAACAACAGACCACCGAAGACATTCAGAAATTCGGGGGATTGGAAGCCTTAGACCTTCCCTATACTCAAACCAGCTGGACAGAAATGATTAAGAAAAGAGCTACCTGGCTTATTATTCTTTTCATTTCAGAAATGCTTACCGCTTCTGCAATGGGTTATTTTGACCATGAAATTCAGAAAGCCGTTGTATTAGCTTTATTTGTACCGCTTATTATCTCCAGTGGTGGTAATTCCGGTTCTCAGGCTGCAACACTTATCATCAGAGCTATGGCACTTCAGGAAATCACACTGAAAGACTGGTGGTATGTGATGAGTAAAGAAATTATTTCCGGATTGTGCCTGGGCACAATTTTGGGTATTATTGGTTTTATCAGAATTTATACGTGGCAACATTTAGGATTATTCGATTACGGAATACACTGGCTATATGTAGCACTTAGTGTTTCTTTATCCTTAGTTCTTATTGTATTATGGGGAACTCTTTCAGGATCGATGATTCCGTTTGTACTAAAGAGGTTGAAGCTGGACCCTGCAACGTCTTCTGCTCCGTTTGTAGCAACATTGGTAGACGTTACCGGGCTGATTATTTACTTCACTGTTGCCGGGCTCTTACTAACCGGAAAACTTTTGTAAATTTGGGATAAAACCCAATCATGCGCATTATTTCTCTGGTACCTTCTCTTACCGAAAGTCTTTTAGATTTTGGTATTCCGGATATTGTAGGACGGACAAAATTCTGTATCCATCCTAAAGATCAGGTAAAAGATATCGAAGTTATCGGTGGAACCAAGAATATTCATATTGAAAAAATCAGGGCTTTAAAACCAGATCTTATTCTCGCCAACAAGGAAGAGAATATGAAAGAGCAGGTCGAAACTCTTATGCCGGATTTTAAAGTATGGGTTACCAATATTGAGAATATAGAGGACAACTATTATTTTCTGAAAAATCTTGGAAACATGTTCAATCAGAAAGAAAAGGCTCAGGCATTCAATCTGAAGATCTACGATATTTTCAATCAGTACAAACTCAATAAAAGAATAAAAGCTGCTTATTTGATCTGGAAAAAGCCTTATATGACGATTGGAAGTGATACTTTCATTCATCACTTGCTCCAGCAATTGGGGTTTGATAATATTTTCTCCGAACAAAAGCGTTATCCTGTTATCGAAATGCAGGATCTGGATGAAGCTGAAATCATTATGCTATCTTCGGAACCCTACCCTTTTCAGGAAAAGCACCTGGAGGAATTCAGGGCTGTATACCCGGATAAAAAGATTATAATTGTGGATGGGGAAGCTTTTTCCTGGTACGGAACTCATATTGCGAAATGCGAAACATACTATAAAGAACTTGTTACCACGATATAGAATATGCTCACTAAAGGCATAACCCTATAAGTTCGGAATAAAAAATATCCCCACAGCTATTAGAAGCTATGGGGATTGTATTTAATAGGAGTATTATAGCCTGTAAAAAATGGAACAAACATTAATATTCCTTTTATCTTTCTGAAGGCTTTATATCTCTGTATTTTTCTAAAATAATTTTAAATTTCTCCGCATCAACAGGCTTAAAAATAACCTTTTCACTGACCGGATTTTTTTCTAAAAAGCTCCGTGGACGTACAGGTCTTTTCTCGAATCCGCCGCCACAATTAGGGCATACATTTTCCAGAACCTGTTCAACGCAATCTTTACAAAAGGTACATTCGAAAGTACAAATCATGGCTTCCTCAGAATCTGGCGGAAGTTTTTTGCCACAATTTTCACAAATTGTACGGAGTTCTAACATTCTTATTCTACAAAACTTTAGCTACTTCTCCACAAAGCCATTCCAAAAGCTCGGTATCTTCATCTGTAAATGGATCAACAGTATGACTATCGATATCGATTTGTCCTATGTTTTTACCATCCTTAAAAATTGGCACTACAATTTCGGATTTGGTATCAATAGAGCAAGACAGATAGTTATCCTGACTGTATACATCCGGAACCACAAAAGTTTCTCCGGAAACAGCTACCTGCCCGCATATACCCTTACCAAAAGGAATTACGGTATGATCTGTTTCAGCTCCGACATAAGGACCTAATACAAGTTCCTCTTTGTCTCCGTTTCGGAAATAAAATCCGGTCCAGTTATAGTAAGCTATTTCCTGATCCAGTAATACACATACTTTTTTCAGTCTGTTTTCTACACTTTCATCTGCTGCAAGCAAATAAGAAAGTCTTTGTTTCAAGTTTTTCATTATTCTTCGAAAGCTAATTCTTTGTAACCAAACATTCCGCGTTCTTTGATGATTTCTACAACACCATCTGGTAGTTGCTCTTCCCAGCCATGTTCACAATGTGCAATTTTCTTCAGGATCTCTCTTGAATAAATTTCCAGATACTCTGGCTTGAAGCTATTGATATCTACAATACGTTTGTTCAGTTTGAAATATTTATATAATTCTTTAAGATTCGGATGTACTTTAAGATTTTCAGAGTTTAGTAACTCTCCTGTTGTTGTATCCTTGTATGGGTAAAGGTATACACGCATTCCTTTTTTGAAGAATTTCCCAAAGGCCTCAAGGATTCCTCCCGGAAGCAGTTCGTAGAAGTCTTCATCGAAGACATCCAACAGGTTGTTTACTCCCATTGCCACGCCAATTTTACCATTGGAATAGTTACTGAAGTAGTCTACCATTCTGTAGTATTCCGAGAAGTTGGAGATCATTACATTATATCCCAGTTTTGCAAGCACGTCTACTCTGTCCAGGAAGTCACGTTCGTCAATATCTCCGGCTGCACGTAAGTTGGCAATTGTAATCTCGAATAAAACCTCTGTATCTTCAATAGTTGTATTATTATCTTCAAGGAACATTTTCAGTCCATTCTCAAACATATCTACATTCACTAGTGTTACCGGGCGGAAACTTCCTCTTACCGCAAATATATTCTGTTTGTACAGAATATCTGCAGGAAGCATATTATTACCTTCGGAATTGAAAATTACAGCATCTGTCATTCCCATTTTCACTAACTGAAGAGACATCAAACGGTTATCCACGTACTCAAACGCAGGTCCGCTGAAGTCTATCATGTCTAATTCCAATTTGTCTATTGAGATATCGTCGTATAAAGATTCTATTAATCTTCTCGGGTTATCTGAATATCTAAAGGCCCCATAAATAAGGTTTACACCAAGATTACCTAATGTTTCCTGCTGTAATGTTGCATCGTTCTCTCTAAATTTTACATGGATAACGATTTCGTTATAAGCTTCATTTTCATGCAGCTGAAAACGCAGACCTACCCAACCATGTCCTTTTTGGGTTTTATCATAATTGATGGTTGTTACCGTATTGGCATAGGAGAAGAATTTTCTTCCCGGATTTTTTTCTCTGTCCAGACGTTCTTCAATCAACGAAACTTCATAACGAAGCATTTTTCTAAGACGGTTCTGGGTAACATACCTGTTTTTTGTTTCTTTTCCGTAAATCGCGTCACTGAAATCTTTATCGTAAGCAGACATGGCCTTTGCAATCGTATTAGACGCACCACCTGCCCTAAAAAAGTGCCGAACAGTTTCCTGCCCAGCACCAATTTCCGCGAAAGTTCCGTACACCGACGGATCTAAGTTTATGTTTAAAGCCTTTTGCTTTGGGGTAAGAATTTGCTTTATTAGGGACATTTTTATTTTTTTGTAAATTTATCAAAATAAATACCATCTTCAAAAAATGCGTCTTAAATTTTTAGGAACAGGAACTTCTCAGGGAGTTCCGACTATTGGATGTACCGATCCTGTTTGTCTGTCGGAGAATCCTAAAGACAAAAGATTACGATCTTCAGTCTTAGTAACAACAGATGATGACAGAAAAATATTAATAGACTGCGGTCCGGATTTCAGGCAGCAGATGCTTACCCAGCAGGAGCATAATGTGGACGCTGTACTTCTTACCCATGAGCATAATGATCACGTAATTGGTCTGGATGATATGCGCCCTATCATCTTTCGGAGCAAAAAGGATATGCCCATTTACTGCAGGCAACGCACAGGAGATGAAGTAAAAAAACGATTTCCGTATGCTTTCTCCGATGAAAAATATCCGGGAGCTCCTTCTTTTGAAATGCATTTTCTGGATAATAGGCCTTTTACACTTTTAGATACTGAAATCGTTCCTATAGAGGTTACCCACTATAAAATTGATATTTTCGGTTATAAATTTAAAAATACAGCATACATTACCGATGCCAGTGCTATATCGGATATGGAGAAAGACAAGCTAAGAAATCTCGATTATTTTATCATTAACTGCTTGAGAAAGGATAATCCACATCCTGCACATTTTATTTTGCCTCAGATTTTGGAACTTGTCGAGGAGCTTCAACCGAAGCAAACTTACCTTACCCACCTGAGCCATCATATTGGTTTTCACGATGAAATGAATCAAGAGCTGCCATCTCACATCCAGCTGGCTTTTGACGGGCAGGAAATTGTTTTTTAATTTTTTTAAAAAACTCTTTTCAGAAGCAAAAATATACCTATATTTGCACTCACAATTTCGAGTGGCCCAGTTGGCGGAATTGGTAGACGCGCTAGACTCAAACTCTAGTGCCGCAAGGCGTGCCGGTTCGATTCCGGCACTGGGTACAATTCCCGCAAACCACCTTCCACATTAGGTTTGCGGGGTTTTTAAAAGTTACATTTTTTTCTCATCTGATTTCAATCGTGTAAAACATCGTGTAAAAATGAAATCATTTACAGAAATGAAGGTTTATCCTAAAAACTGGGAAACCTTAAAATCCACAGGCAAAAAAATTTGGGAAATCCAATACACCTTTATAAATAATAAAGGCATTGAATACCCTCGAAGAATTAAAGGAATGAATCATATTAAAGATCATTCTGAGCGTGTTATAGAGACAAAAAAAATAATGGAGGATGAAACCTTCTTATTAAGCCGGGGATGGAATCCTATTACAGAAGAATTTGAAGAGATAACCGACACCATAGAACTTATTCATGGTAAAATTCCATTTTTACAATCTCTTGATATGGCGCTAAAAACATTTGATATTACCGAAGGTTCAGCAGGTGATATGAAAAATTCTCTGATACACATATTTAAGTACAGTGTAAAGTTAAAGCTACATTTAAAAGACATTCAAGATGTAACAAAAGGAGATATAAAACAATTACTTATAACCATGTCTATGGACGGACACTCTAACTACAGAATAAATAAAACCAGAACACATTTATCTAAATTTTTTGCCTTTTTCACTGAGTTAGATATATTCGAGGTTAATTTTATTGAAGGTATAAAAAGACTAGAGCATACTCCAAAAGTTAAAAAGATTATTCGAACCGATAATGATTGGGAGAAATTTCACAAGCTTCAAACTATTCACCCTAGATTACATAGATTCGCTATAATATTCTTTTATTCAGGAAGCCGCATTGAGGAAATGTTAGGTGTTACAAAAGATGATGTTGACCTAGAGAAAGGTATATTCTATATAATGCTAAAAAAAGGTGGAAAACATATCAGAACAATGAGAGCTATCAATATGAACGCTTATGATTTATGGCAGCAAGTAATGTATGAAACCGGATCTGGCCAGTATTTATTTAGTCATAATATGAAAACTGGAAGTAATAGACTGCATCGTCAAAGCGCTTATAAACTTTGGAAGAAATATGCCGCAAAGGTAGATCTTCATGTTACATTATATTCTCTAAAATATGCATTCTTAAATCAAGTATCAAAAATGCTTGGATTACAAAAAGCCCAGGAATTAGCTGGGCACACAACAGATAGAACAACTAAAATATACGCTATTGATTACAAAGAGCATCAAGTAGAACGAAATAAAAACATTGATATAAAAATTGGTTAAAATAAATCCTCCTTAATTGGGGGATTTAATATTAAAACTCTACTCCATTATCTAAAAGCTCTTCAGACATTTTAATTATTTCTTCTTCAGATGGAGGTAATTGTTGGCTTACGGTATATATATAAGATAGATGTTGCATTATTTCCTTGTCCTGTAATGCGGATAATAAAACATATAATTTCACCCTACTTTCATTTGCAAAGTAGTCCTCATCAAAGCTTGGAATATTCTGTAATGCATCTTCATATTTTGTTTTGAAGTATCCATTAAATTCAAGTCCTTTCTGTATTGCTTCTCCTGCAACTAAAGAAAAAGCATCATTCATATACCCGTCAATATCTTCCGGATCATCAATAAAATATTCTACAAGTAAACTATATATGTCCATTATACTAAAACAGCATTAAGATTTGGATTATAATTTTGAAAAGAGAATGACTGGATATCCCTATCATTTAACCATTCTTTTTCAGCTCCTTTATTAAGGACTACCGGCATTCTATATTTTGTGTTGTGGATTTCAGCCATCAACTCATTCGCCTCCGTTGTAACTATTGAAAATGTTTTCAGTTGTTCACCTGATTCCTTATCGGTCCACAATGAATAAATACCACCTAAGGCAAACGGTTTATTTCCATTGTCTAAGTGTATGAAATATTTTTCTTTCTGTTTACCTTTTGGATCCAACCATTTCCATTCATAAAAGCCATTTACTAAAACCAGACATCTTTTATGTATTGAGTTCTTAAAAGAAGGTTTTTCTGAAATAGTTTCAATCCTGGCATTTAAAGTATTCTTCTGAATATCTCTGTTTTTTGCCCAAAATGGAATTAAACCCCAGTTACCTAAAACAATTTCAGACTGGTTATTATCAGTTATAATTGGAACATTTGGATGTGCAAATCCTGAAACAAAACCTTCTTCAATATAATCTCCTTCTACAATTTTTGTATCAAAATTATCTTCCAGTTCCTTTTTATTTAATTTCATTGAAATGTAGAAGCACATAATTATATCGTTTTATTAGAAATATCATCCCTGATAATAGACTCTACTCTACCCATTATAATTACAACATCATCATCTGAAACTTTTATTTCAGGAAAATCTTTGTTATCTGGCACCAACTGATTATTATTCAAATCAAGTCTTTTAGTAGTAAACTTTGAATTGTTAAATGACACCACTGCAAAATCACCATGTTTAGCCTCTTTATCTGCTCTTATAATAAGTATATCCCCTTCCATTATAGTTGGATGATTTGATCTTCCTTTAGCCTTTGCGAAGTAAGTACTTTCCGGCTTACTAAGATATCTTTCGTCCAAACTTAATTTTTCACCTTCAAAGTCTTCTGCAGGTGATGGAAATCCATTTTGTACACTCGGAAATAATGGTGCATATTTTTTAATTGCATCATCCTTGATATTGATAAGTTCAATATCTTCAAATTCTATTTTATTATGTAGTGGTACTATTTTCATTATTCTACTTCTATCAGTTCCTCCCATTTAGTAGTGTATCTGGGTGAAAGTTTCTCTTGTTTCATTTTTTCACGTCTTCCAAAGTCTTGAGAGGCAAGTTTTACAATTGGATTCGGAAGTGCTTTATTAATCTTATCCAAAGCTTTCATGAGTTCACCATGTCTCGAATCTTCATTATCAAAAAGATTAAATTGCCTGAACGGAACCGGACTTATCTTACCTACTATAACTCCGGCTTTTTTATACGCAAATCCATCAATAAATATTTGATTAAGTGCATTAATAGCATATTTTGAAATTGTAATACTCGAATTAGTCGGCTGGGGAATTCTTACCCGGATTGAGTTAGAATATTGCTTCTGGTCCTTCCTGAAGAAATTAGTATGTATAAATACAGTAACCTCGGAACAATAAGAACCTTCTTTGCGCAATTTTTCGGCACAACGTGATGCGAATGTAGAAACCCGTTCTTTTATTACATCCTGCTCTCTGTAATTTTTATCAAAACTTCGAGTAGTAGCAATAGCCTTTTTACGTTTCTTTTCTTCAAGTTCTATATACTCCTCCCCCAGAAGTTCTTTTTTCAAGCGCAATCCAACTACACTCATTTCCTTTTTTACATAGTAGTCTGGAAGCTGAGTAAATTGATACGCATTTGCAACTCCTTGAAGAGATAGTTTTTTAGAAAATTGCCTGCCTATTCCCCAAACATCCTCTATTTTCAACCACTTTAAAGCTTTGATACGCTTTTCTTCAGAATCAATAATATAAACACCTTGTGTAAAATCTGGAAATTTCTTCGCAATTCTATTTGCAACTTTAGCAAGTGCTTTTGTTGGGGCATAACCTATCGAAACAGGAATTCTGGTATTTACAAGAACATCGGACTTCATTTTCAATCCATACTTATGAAGATCATATTTTTCAAAACCATTGAATTTTAAAAATATCTCATCTATTGAATATACTTCAACATCTGGAGTATACTCAGAAAGTATCTTCATTACTCTTTTACTCATGTCTCCATAAAGGGCAAAATTTGTAGAAAAAACTTTCACATCATTATCCTTGAATAATTTTTCATATTCAAATGCTGCAGCTCCCATTGGAATACCTAATGCTTTTGCTTCATTAGAACGAGCAATAGCGCATCCATCATTATTAGATAGCACAACAACAGGCTTTCCATTTAACAATGGATCAAATGACCTTTCACAAGAAGCATAAAAATTATTACAATCTACCAGAGCATACATAACGCAAAATTATGCTCTTATTTTATCATTTTGAAAACAATATTTTAATACAATTAAAATCAAACTAATATTTAACACATTATATATTATAATATTAAATATAATGTTGTTTAAAAAATAAAATTGTTCCGATTCTTCGGAACACAATACCGTAAGAAAAAGAAAAACCCCGAGGTTAGTCGGGGTGTAATATTCTGATCAGATTAGAAAAGCTATTTTAACTCTTCAGCAATCATTACTTTTTCGTTAATGATATTTTCTTTTATTTTTTTTGCTAATTCAGAAGATGAGTTAAAGGAAAAATAAAAGTCATAAGATCCTCCTATTATTCCTTTTTCTGGTATATATATAAAACGGTCAATACCTCGATACGTACTATAATAATCAGCCGTCCTATAGTTGTCTAATGTCCAAAATTGATATGCATTATTTCCATTTAAAGTATAAATTTTTGATAAATAATTCCTTGCGTAAATAGGAAATGAAAATGAATAATCTGTTTCATAGGGACTCAATGGAAACCCCCTATCAGGTATTTGCTCACGATAACTTTTCTCCATTTCCTTTATTGTAACTATAGGTCCATTAATGTCTATTGTTCCATAGGCAGGTATAAAGGGAAATTTATAGCTTTTTACATAAAAGTATTCTATTAAAGTCATTTTTGGTACATAGTATTCTCCATCTATCTTCTTAACTAATCCATATTTTAAGGTTTTCTTTTCAGAAATATTATTCAGATACCTTTCCATAATAAATTCTTTAAGTTGTGGTCTGGTTAAAATGTCTTTTTTTATAGCATTTATATCGATTTTTATCCAGTTTTCATTGCCTTTAATATCTGGTAAGGCTGATATTAATAATACTGCATTATTATATAAAACATTATAAATCTCCACACTTTTATCAAATCCATAAAGTTCTTTTGTATTTAAGGTAAATTTATTAATTACATTATCCCCATATACATTTTTAAGACTATCTAATACAATATAATTTGTATAATATGTCTTTTTATTATCCTTCTGTGCAAAAAAACTATTTGACAGAATTATCAAAAAGACAGTTAATAAAAGTTTCATATTTATTCTCATCTTAAATAATATTTTAATTGTTATTGCATCTTTGTCCCAATGCAGCTGTGGAACCATCTTTTTCATGTTGGTTAATTTTATCATATCCTTTTGGCATAGAGCTATCATCTAATATACCTCCCATAGCTAAAGCCTCAGCTCTGTCAGATGGATATTTTGGATTGTATTGAAGAATGGCATTCTTTAATCCACTGATAAATGGTCCCATACGGTTATGATTTTGATCAGTTCCAATAAATTTAAATTTCTTTGAAACACTTCCGTCTTTGAATGTAATATCATAGCTTTCCATAGCTGGATATTTTGAATAGAAGCTACTAGATCCTAGATTTGTCCATTCATATAATAAATAAGCATGAAGTACTTCATGATACATTGTTGCTAAGATAAATTCTTTTGTTGCTGTAGATAACATTCCGCTATCAAGAGTAATCGTTGCATTAAAATAATTTTTATCTCCTATCATATTTGTTCTGCCATCATGTTGTCCTAAATCACCTGTTTTAAAAGTAACATTAATTTTATTACTAACACCAAAGGTTTCCACTAATAATTTAGCAATATTATTGTCCAAATATGGTAAGTCTTGAGCTATCGCAAAAGCACAAGGATATTTCTGTAAATCTGTAATGTCTATTTTATCAGCCTCGTCTATGGGTGGCGTGCTTTCACCGCCTCCTCCAGGATTTAAACGAATACATTGTTCAATTCCAGTACAATCAACTGCTCCATCACCTCCCATACCTGGCTCTCCTTCTCCTGGCATGCCAGGTCTAATGTTATTGCCTCTACTTACTGTTATTACAACTTCCTTAATGAGTGTTTCACCTCCAGCTATTGGTTTTATACTAGCATTAAGATTCAGTTTGTTCGATTGACTCAGGTATTTATCTAAAGCTTCTTGAAAAGATGTCCCATACTCTTTGTAAATAGAGGTTTGATTGTTATATGTAAAGAATTTTACTAAGGTTTCTTTGTCTGTAAGAAGCATTACCACAAGCTCTTTAACTTTTGTCCCTTGGACTCTTGGATAGACAACCCATTTATCACCATTCTTTTCTTCTATTGTTTCAGAACGAATATTAAACTCTACATAAATATCCTTTTTGCCTGATGTAAGAACAATTTGTCTTTTACCAGCACTGGCAGTAAGATTATTTATTACAAGATTGTTATTGATCCCAGATAAATTAGTGTTCTTTTTCTCATCATATTTCTTCATTACCAAAGCAAATCCATCAGCATAATTGACAGGCTTCCAATCCTTCGGAACAAAAACAGCAAAACGTTTGTCTTCTATTTGTTTTTGAGTTATTGCTCCATCTTCTGAACGACAGGAAGATAATAGAGATAAAATTAGAAGTCCCCATAATGCAGGATAAAATAAATGTTTTTTCATATTTGTTAAATTTTGTTTTTTCGGTTCGTTAAACTTAAAAATAATTTTTCACATATTTATTTAACATATTTTATTTTCTATTACGGGGAACCATAATGAAGTGTAAAAAGTTTAATTATTTTGATTTAAGGCAAAGAAAAAGCCTCCATTGGGAGGCAAATGCTATCACTTGAAAATAATAAGTTAAGTTGCAGATATTGAAATCATTTTCCAAAAAATATCATCTCCATGGGACTCTAATTTTTGATTAATAATAGTTGTATATATATCATCTGAATCAATTGGACTATATTCTATTACTACATCATATACTAAATCGGTTTTGTCGGTTTTAGATTTATCTGTAATACTTATAAAATGATCATTATTATATTCTATCTTATTAATAACTTTATCATCAGGAAAATAAATTAATTGAGAAGGTAATGGTATAACTGCGGCAACTTCCTTTGATCCATTTGTTTTATCAGTGAAGTTGAATTCAAAATTAAAATTAATAATTTTTGCGGGGGCATTCTTAGTTCTTATTATAAAAGCATTTAGTTCTGGAACAACCTTGTTTTTTTCGTTAGTGACCGACGAATTCTCTATAGTCAAGAAAGGCCTTACATTTCGCTTATTAGAATTTTTTAATTCTTTTAATGAATTATTAGATATTCTTGTAGTAATAATATTATATACCAAGGTACAAACGAGAGCTGCTATACTAATAAAAAGAGGATAATTACTTGATACTTGTTCGTTCTGAACAATATTAGTACATAGAATTGTGTAGATTTGTTGCATATTTTTTCCTCAAATCTAGAATATTTTTAATAAAAATCCCAACAATTCGTGCTGGGATAAAAACATCTCAATTTTTTAAGTTAATACTATGCTGCTTTCAGCTTGTTGTAATAGTTTAGAACGGTAGAATATCCCTCAGGAACGCCAGATTTTATACCGGCCATTATTCTACGAGCTGTAATTAAACTACCGGCATCACCCATTTTAGTTTTATTCCAATAATCAAGAGCTGTCAACAGAGCATATTCTTTTGTAGCTAATAGATCCGGATTACTGACAAAATCAACTCCTATTCTTTTAGAAATAGCAGAATATGCAAATTTACCTGTAATCTGAATAAATCCACGGCCCCGGAACTTATAACCATCACCATCTCTATCATTACCCAGTCCAAGATTTGGAAAAATACGGCTGTCATATACTAGATTACCCAGTTTAGCAGGACTCCTCAGGTATTCTGCCGGATTATAGTTCTTTCTAACAAAAGCACGGGGAAACACCTTTATTAATTGTGCAGTTGTTGTATAATTCATATTTTCTACAAATAGCTTAAATCCTCCTGTTTCATTTAAGACATTAGCAAAAAAAATGTATATGTTTTCATCAGTTGTAATTCTTCCATATTTGGCAAGAACTTCACCTACATTTTCAGGAACCATAGCTATATTAGCTCCTACAGCTTTTAATTTTCTTAAGATTAATTCATTCGTCATGGTTAGTTATTATTTCTTTATTCTCATTAAGTTTATATCAGCTCCTACCTTGAAGTATTTCATCATTTGACCATTGTTAAACTGCCATATAAGGCCAGTGCCTACATTCGGGCTGACGAATCCATCAGGGTTAAGTCTAAGCAGTACACCGGAAGAAAAACTATTTTGATCAGGATTTTTAATACCAAACTGAATCTGGTTTTCCAGCACCAATTGAAGTCGATCCCGTTGCGGTTCTACGAACTTTTTGAAATGCTCAATATCTGTTGGTCTAAAATTCGGATCTGGGCTGCTAAAATCTAAAACTGTTTCAGGTTTTTGCCAAAGGAATATTTTATTCTTCTTCTCTACCTTAGCATAATTAAACTCCGCATTATACTGATAATCCGCCTCAGACTTTCCGTCTTGGTTCTGCCTTGATACTATCTTTAAATATTTATTCTGATATGTAATAGTTACAATCTTATTGTCAATTTTCACATCTGCAGAAGGAAGAGTCCCGGATATAACAGCTTTGACTTTGGTAAATTCTTGCAAATCCTCAGATTTTGCATTTAATGCTTTCAAAGTTTTTTCCTGAATTTGCTGCTTAGTGGATTGGGTTACAGTATTTTCGTAATTCAATGATGATTTTTCTGTCATCTGAATATGATTTATTCCATCTTGGTCGGTATACTTCTTTTTAGGTATAGTTTCTGATAACGGCTTATCTTTGTACTTTAATAGTTCTGCATACTCTTTTTCCTTACTTGTGGGATTGAACCACCCATAAAAGGTATTAGCAATTAATACAATACATGCAAGTGCTAATATTCCGATAATTGTGTTTCTAGTTCTCATGGTTACTTAATGTTTTAAGATGTTGTTGATAAGCGGTTGTGCTTTTTTTATGTAATCGTTATCAAGGCTATCATTTATTTTAGCTGAGTCTTTTTGTTTTCTCAGAGCCTGATTTTTCTTCTCAATGATATTATTCTTTTCAAGGAGACTGTAGACGAGATATTTATTCTCGTCAATACAGTCTTTTTTTTCAGTGGTAATTTCCTCTATTCTATCCTCATAAGTCCCTTTGATCACATAATAGCAAACGATAACCACAACAACCATCAAAGTTGCCATTGTTGGAATAGGTCTTCTCTGAAAGTTGCCAATTAGTTTTTCAATTGCGGTAATTTTTGTTTGCATTTGGTTCTTTAGTTTTTTGTGATTTGATTTTTACTGAGCAGGAGTGGTAAGCTCCGCAACGATAGCTTTGCATTCAGCAAGGATGCTTTCTTTTAATGCTTCGTCTCCAGGCTTTGTTCCTACCGTCTTGCTATCGAAAGTGTCGTTCTCTGGATAATAGCTACCTGTGATAGCATTATTACCATTAAATTCCTGATCTCCTGCTTTACCCCGCTGCACTGTGAATCCAATTAAGTATGGAGCTTTTTGAGGACTTACATTATAACTGTAATTAAATGTCACGGTATTACCGGAAATAATAGCTTTTGA